>JAIEPH010000027.1 GCA_019749805.1 Mycobacteriaceae bacterium
AGCCATCACCGACGAACGCCGACACAACCAAAACCTCATCCACGCCGAAGCCCTCAAGCACTTCCCCACCCGGCCACCACCCCCAAGCGACCACGACCCAGCACCATTCTGAGCGCAACCGCCGCCGCATCTATTTCCGGAAGACGACCCAGCGCATCATGGTGTACATGTACACCGCCTCGCACGCGCCTGCCCCTAACCGGGCAATGCGATAGTCCACACCCAAATACACAAGCAGGCTGGACACTCCGAGGATGAACGCAAGGTAGTTCACCACCACCACGACGACATAGATGGCGAACTGCGGCCCGACGGGCGCGTGCGAGGAGAAGTTGAAGATCCGATTGAGAACGTAACTCAACGCGAACGCGCACGTGTACGCGACTGTCACCGCAATCGGCACCGGCAGCGCCAACACCCCGTGCAGCAGGTACAGCAGCACCAGATCGACACCGAACGTGAAGCTGTTGATCAGACAGAACCCGAGAAACGTCGGCGCGACAAGGGAACTCAGCCCGAACGGCAGGAGGGCGACCACCCTGTCACAAAACCGGTGGAACCGTTCGACCGATCCCGCCCTGGCAGGAGTCGACGACTCTACCGTCACATGTCCACGCTGACATGCACGAGTGTCCAGCGGTTGAGCATCGGGCGAATTCCCGAAGTCGTGTCAGGCCATGCCGAACGTCGAAAGGAGATTCGCTGTGCGCCACCAGATCAGCAACGAAAACAACAGCAGCAGGCCGACGGTGGCGGATATCTGGACTGCGGTGCGGTTCTTGCGCGGTGCGTAGGCATACGCGGCGGCGATCACCGCGCCGGTGACGAGCCCACCGAGATGGCCCTGCCAGCTGATGTTCGGCACCACAAAGGTGATCACGAGGTTGATCGCGATGAGGCCGATCACCCACCGAGTGTCCATGTTCAGTCTTTTACCGACTACGAACGTCGCGCCGAACAGACCGAACACCGCACCCGACGCACCCGCGGTCTGCGCACCGAGGGACGACAACAGGTACACCACAACGGACCCGCCGAGCGCGCTCATGAAATACAACGCGGCGAACCGCAGCCGTCCAAGTGCCGCCTCCAGCGGAGGTCCGATCACATATAGCGCCCACATGTTGAACACGATGTGCATAGGGCCGTAATGCAAGAAGGCCGACGTCAGTAATCGGTACGACTCGCCGTCGGCCACCGCGGGCGAGTTCAGGACGAGTTCACGCTGCAGGCCTGGCACCAGCATCTGCAGCGCAAACATCACGACGTTGATACCGATCAGCACATAGGTGACCAGAGGGCTGCTCACCGGCACACCGCCGAACTGGGTGCGGGCCTGCCGAACGCTTCTGACGCCCTCGCCGACACATTCGGCGCACTGGTGCCCGACGGCTGCGTCGCGCATGCACTCGGGACAGATGTAGCGGTTGCAGCGGGTGCACCGCACATACGTCGCGCGGTCAGGATGCCGATAGCAGGTCGGCGCCTGCGGCGGGGTGGTCATGCCTACAGCGTGCCGAACAGTTCGATCCAGTTGCCATCGGGATCGGCGACGAACATCCAGCCCATGCCCGGGACCGGCTCGAACTCTGTAAGCGGATCCACCACCTCATACGGCGACTCGGCGAACGTCTTCGACAACCCGGTCAAATCCTTGACCCCGATCGTGAAGTAACGGACCCCGGCTGCCGCGCGCCCACCACCGAGCGTGACGGGTAACGGTGGCGGCGTCGTGAATGTCACCAGCTTCAAGACGCTGCCACCCAGCGAGTAGCGGCGCTGCGAACCGCCTGGAAACTCGATCTCACCCTGGAATTCGAGCTCGAGGAAACCCTCATAGAAGGCGACCATCGCCTCGAGATTCGTCGTCACCAGACCGACCTCGATACCCGGGGAGAGCAGATCCAGTTTCACGTGCGCCTCGCTTCTCGAGAGGTGTTCTCCCCAGCAGGTCTGCTGGAGGGCCGGTCCCAATGATGGACCTCAGCGGCACCTCACCCTGACACTGAGCACGAACCTACTGCCCAACCGCGTAACGATTCGGTCTCTATCGAAATCACGATCAAATAAGAATGCCTGCCCGAACATGAGGAATTTCAAAATCTGTGCGGCCATCTGGTCGCGGACTCATCGAATTTCGCCGAAATTGCGGCATAAATCACGTCGTCGATGTGTAACGCCGTCGGCCCAGGCAGAGGTGCTAGAGAGCCATCAGATGACGCGTCATTTGTTTCGCTACCGTGGATCTCGGGAACGGGGAAGCATCGAGACCACTCGCAATTCGAAGGAAGAAAGCCGTATGAAGTTATCTGATATCAACGCTCGAATCGTCGGCGCATGTGCAGCGGGCTCGCTGCTCGGGGGCCTGGCGGTGGCGACCATCGCCGCACCGTCAGCCATGGCAACTCCTGCCGGCTGCAGCGCCAGCGAGCTGTCGGGCACCGTCAGCTCGGCGACCGGTTCGGCTCAGGCGTACCTCGCCAGCCATCCGGGTGCCAACGCCGCGGTGACAACGGCGTTCAGCCAGCCGCGCGACCAGGCCGCATCTACTCTGCGCGCCTATTTCACCGCCAACCCGGGTGAGTACCAGGACCTGCGCGGAATCCTGTCACCGATCGGCGACAAGCAGAGCCAGTGCAACGTCGCGGTGCTACCACCGGATCTCGCGTCGGCCTACAGCCAGTTCATGGCCGGCTGAGAGTTACCGATCCCCTAGCGGAAGCCCGTCGTCACAGCCCTGCTGCGGCGGCGGGTTTTTCGCGCCGGAAGTAACGCTTTTGACCGACGCTTAGACTCAATTGTTATGAGGCCGACGAGAACTTCAGCGCTCGCGGCGGCGCTGCTGGTCGCCGCCGGCGTTTCCGCTGCTTACGCCAATGCGCAACCCAGCACGGAGCCGTCTCCGGCGCCCGCCCCGTCCGAAACGCCCGCACCCGACGGGCAGCCTTCCGCGGAGGCGGCCCCGCCCGGCCCGAAGACCACAATCGACGCCGACGGCACCTACGCGGTCGGCAAGGACATCGTCCCGGGCGTCTACTCGTCCGCGGGCCCCATTCCCAGCGGCACGGCGTGCTACTGGAAGCGGGCCGCCGGCGACGAACTACTCGACAACGCGCTCACCAAGAAACCGGCGGTGGTGCAGATCCTCGCGAACGACTCGACGTTCACGACCAACGACTGCCAGACCTGGGCACTGACCCCCAACGCCCCACTGCCGCGGCAGGCCGGCCCTGGCGATTTACTGAGTCAACTCGCCCCGCTCATCGGCAGCGGCATCTTGAACGGTGGCGCGTCGGGTCCGCCCGCGGCGGGGTCCGCACCGGCAAGGTCGGCGCCGGCCGCAGAGGCACCGGCTGCGGAGGCACCCGTAACAGAGACTCCGACCGAGCACATTCCCGCGACGGGCGCAGCGCCCGGACCGGGGTGAGCGCCGACGGCCGAATCCGCGTACCGGCGGACCTCGACGCCGTCACCGCGATCGGCAACGAAGACCACTCGGACGTCGACCCGGCATCGATCGAACGGATCTGGGCGGCCGCACGGTACTGGTATCAGGCGGGCATGCACCCGGCGATCCAGCTGTGTCTGCGGCACAACGGCAAAGTCGTCCTGAACCGCGCCATCGGCCACGGCTGGGGAAACGGGCCGTGCGACCCGCCCGACGCCGAACAGGTTCCCGTCACAACGGATACACCGTTCTGCGCGTACTCGGCGGCGAAGGCCATGACGACGACTGTCGTGCACATGTTGGTGGAGCGCGGCGAGTTCGCGCTCGACGACCGCGTCTGCGACTACCTGCCGACCTACACCAGCCATGGCAAGGACCGCACCACCATCCGGCACGTGATGACGCACAGCGCGGGTGTTCCGATCTACCGCGGCCCACGCGTGGACCTCAAGCGCATAGACGACAGCGAGTACACCCGCGAACAGCTCGGCGCGCTGAAACCGCTGCACCGGCCCGGGCTCGTGCACATCTACCACGGGCTCACGTGGGGTCCGCTGGTGCGCGAGATCGTCTCGGCTGCCACCGGCAGGAACATCCGCGAGATCCTCGCCACCGAAATCCTCGACCCGCTCGGGTTCCGCTGGACCAATTACGGCGTTGCGCCCCAGGATGTTCCGTTGGTGGCACCCAGCCACGCCACCGGGAAGCCGATGCCCGCACCAATGGAGAAGGTGTTCAAGCTTGCCGTCGGCGGATCGATGCACAAGATCATCCCGTTCTCCAACTCGGAGCGGTATCTCACCAGCGTGCTGCCGTCGTCCAATACCGTGTCGACGGCCAACGAACTATCGCGGTTCGCCGAGATCCTGCGCCGCGGCGGCGAACTCGATGGAGTGCGGGTGCTGCGGCCGGAGACCCTGAAAGCCGCGACAACAGAGTGCAGGCGGCTACGTCCGGATGTCGCCACCGGTCTGGTGCCGGCACGTTGGGGAACCGGATACCTGTTGGGCTCCAACAGGTTCGGTCCGTTCGGCCGCAACGCGCCCGCCGCCTTCGGCAACCTCGGCCTGAGCAATATCGCGGTGTGGGCCGATCCCGAGCGCCGGCTGGCAGCTGGTCTCATCAGCAGCGGCAAGCCCGGTGCGCATCGGGAGGCCAACCGATACCCGGCGCTGATGGACCTCATCGCCGCCGAAATTCCGCGGGGCTGATCAGACGGTGGGCTGGTTGTCCCGCACCCCGCGGTAGATCCCGCGCCGCACGATCAACGACATCAGGATCCGCTCGAACGACCATGCGGGAAAACGGAACGGCCTTCCGTTCGGCGCAAACACCTCGAGGCCGTCGGACTGGATACCGAGGATCGAACCCCACCGCCTGCTCGCAGGTCGGAAGGAGCGCAGTGGCTGATCGGCGAACTCGGCCATGATGTTTCGCGCGAGCAGACCGTCGGCGCGGTTGCGCGCCGAACTCCGCAGCGGATCAGTGGCGGCGACGTCGCCGATGGCGAACACGCCGCGGTGGCCGGGCACCCGGAGCTCAGGGGTGACGCGGACGAACCCGTGCTCGTCGAGCAACTCCGCGGGCAGCCAGTCCGTGTTGGGCCGAACCCGGCCGATCGCCCACAGCACGGCGTCCGCGGATGCGGCCGGTTGTCCGGTGCTGAATTCGACTGGTGCACTTGTGATGTCGTCGAACTCGAAGCTCTCGGGAATGACCGCGCGGTGGCCGGAATGCAACTGCACCCCGGCCTCGACCAGCCTTTTGCGTACCTGCTCCCAAGCCCGGTCGTGGTGGTGTTCCAGCGCCCGCTCGCCGGGAAAGTACAGCGCGACCGACTTTCCCGGCCACGTTCTGGCCACGTTGTACGCGCTGCTCACCGCGGCCGCACCACCGCCGATGACGCTCACCGATTCGGCAGCGGACATCCGGGCGTGTGCGGAGCGCAGCCCGCCGGCGATCTCATCGGCTGTCTGCAGATCGGGCCTACGCCAGAAGCCGTTCGTGACTCCCGTCGAGATCACCAGCGCGTCATACGATTCGACGGCGGCGATGCCGTCGGGACGGTTCAGAAAGACCTTGCCCGCTTCGAGGTCGACGCCGGTGAGCGTCCCCTGAACGGTGCGCACCCGGTCGAGACCGCGGAACCTGTCGAACGGGATCCAGTTATGCCGTGCCCACTCTGCGGGCCGGGACAGCCGCCAGCCCAACTCCTGCCCGCTGACCAGGCCCGGCTTGGACGAGATGCCGACGACCTCGGCGTGCTTGGCAAGTTTGATCGCGGTCAGCACCCCACTGTCGCCGAGCCCGGCGATGACCACGCGTCGCATCCGGTCACCATAGCCGGGCTAGGTATTTCCGTGCGACGCGGCGACTATTCCGATGGGGCGTCGATGCGGACCCGGTACATCTTCGGCCAGTACTTGCCGGTGATCAGGTATTCGTCGCCGACGATGTGGGCAATGCCGTTCAACACCTTCTGACGGTCGCGGCCTGCGTTTGCTGCCAGCTCACTGGCATCCACGACGGTGTTCACCTCGCCGGTCCCAGGGTCGATCCGCACGATCGTGTCGGACGTCCAGACGTTGGCCCACACCTCGCCGTCGACGCATTCCAGCTCATTGAGGTTTGTCAGCGGGTCGCCGTCGCGCGTGACCGCAACCGAACCCGTCTCGGCGAACGTCTCCGGATCGTGGAAGAACAGCCGGTCGGACCCGTCGCTGCGGACCAGCCGATCCCCGTCTGCGCACAGCCCCCAGCCCTCGCCGTTGACCGGTACCTCGCGCAGCGGGGTCATGGTGTTCTTGTCCCACTCGACGGCCACCTTGTTCTGCCAGGTGAGTTCCCAGATCCGGTCGCCGACGACGGTGATGCCCTCGCCGTAGTAGTTGTTGGGCGCCGCGGCGGCGCGCAGGACCGCGCCCGTTTCCGGGTCGAGTTCGCGCACCTGCGAGGCGCCCGCGACACCCGTGCCCTCGTAGAGCCTGGGACCATCGAACTCCAAGCCCTGAGTCCAGGCTGTCGTATCGTGTGGCATCTCGCCGAGCACCTCGGGCTTGATCGTCGGCACCGGACCCTTCGCCGTGGTGGTCTCGCTGGGTGTCGCTCCGCCTCCGCAGCCGGCGACCAGCACGCTCACCGCGGCTGCCCAGATGATGCTGTTGCGCATACCCATGGATACCCGTCCTCACGGTGTGACGGCGTCGATCGCCCGGTAGATCCGCTTCTCGCTGACCGGCCGTGGGGTGCCGAGTTGCTGTGCCCACAGGCTGACCCGCAGCTCCTCGATCTGCCGGGCGATGTCGCGAATGTCGTCGGCGCCCGCGCGGGTCGGCGACAGCGCACCGATCAGGTCGTCGAGCGCGTCCTGGACATCGTGCACACGCTGCATCCGTTCGCGGTCCGCGCCGACGGCGTGCGGCAGCCGCTCGAGTCGCCGGTTGATGGCGGTCAGATAGCGGGTGAGGTCGATGAGCCGCGCGGCCCCGGTGGCCGTGACGAAGCCTTTCGGCATGAGCCTGGCGAGCTGGTCGCGAATGTCGGCGATCGCGTCGGCCTGCGCCGGCGGCGGCGCGGCGGGCAGCGCGAGGTCGACGTCGTGGGCCGCGGCGAGCACCTTCTCGACCTGGCCGAGGACCGCCTGCGTGGTGGGTACCAGTTGTTCGGCGACACGGTCGCGCAGCGCAGTGAACTCGGCGCGGGTCCACACCGGTACCGGCGCAAGCCGGTCGGTCGCCGCGTCCGCGCAGTCGTCGAGCAGCGCCGCGAGCGACCCGTCGGGGTTCGCGCCCAATACCAGCCGGGCGCGCAGATCCAGTTGGCGCTCGAGGCTCTTCACCGGCGAGGGTGCGGCCAGTCGCAGCAACCTTCGGATACCCGGCACCATCGCGGCCGCCTGCTCGGCTTCGGTCGGAAACACGCGGATGTCGACCGCGGCGCCCGCGTCGACCAGTGCGGGGAAGCCACGCACGGCGTGCGCGCCGCTGGCGCGTTCGACGGTGCGGGGTAGCTCGTCGAGATCGTCGGGCCACGTGCGCAGTCCGGTCCGTTCCAGCTCTCCTGCAACCGCTTCGGCGACGGCACGACGAATCGGCGCGGCCAACTGGGTCTGCAGAGCCTCGAGGTCCTTGCCGCGCGCGACCTCCTTGCCGTCGGACTCAACGGCGAAGGTGACCCGAAGGTGCGGCGGCAGCTTGTCGAGGTCGAACGCGTCGATCGGCACGAGCACTCGGGTCAGCCGGTGCAGTTCCCGCTGCAGGGCCTGCAGAATCGGTTCGCCGTCCGGCGCCATCGAGGCGAGCACGGCCCGCGCGGTGTCCGGTGCGGGAACAAAGTTGCGGCGCAGGTCCTTTGGCAATGACTTGATCAGTGCGGTGATGAGCTCCTCGCGCAAGGCCGGTACCTGCCAGCCGAATTCGTCACCGCCGAGGCGAGCCAGCACCTCGACCGGGACGTGCACGGTCACCCCGTCGTCCTCGGCTCCCGGTTCGAATCGATACGTCAGCGGCAGCGACAGTTCGTCGGCCTGCCAGGTGTCCGGCCCCTCGGCGGCCGGGTCGTCCTTGCGCAGCAGATCGTCGCGGGTCAGCGTGAGCAGGTCAGGTGTCTTGTGCCGCTGCTTCTTCCACCATGCGTCGAAGTGCTTGGCCGACACGGCGTCTGCGGGCACCCGCGCGTCGTAGAACGCATAGACCTCGTCGTCGCCGACCAGCAGGTCGCGCCTGCGCGCCTTCTCCTCGAGTTCCTCCAGTTCCTCGCGCAGCCGAGCGTTGTCGCGGAAGAAGTGGTGGCGCGTCTGCCAGTCGCCCTCGACGAGGGCATGGCGGACGAACAGTTCACGGGCGACCTCGGGCTCCACCGTCGCGTAGCCGACCCTGCGGCGAGGCACCAGCGGCAGACCGAACAGCGTCACGCGTTCGAAGGCCATCACGGCGCCGCGCTGAGCGTCCCAGTGCGGCTCACTGTAGGTGCGTATAAGGAGATTCGTACCGACCTTTTCTATGGTCTCCGGCTGGATCCGTGCGGCGATGCGGCCGTACAGCCGGCTGGTCTCGACGAGGTCGGCGACAACGATCCACCGTGGCGGACGCTTCGTCAGCACCGAACCGGGAGCGAGGACGAACTTGACGTTGCGTGCACCCTGAAAATCGCGAGACTCGCCCTCGCGCAATCCGATGTGCGACAGCAGACCGGCCAGCAGCGCCGCGTGCACCCGCGCCGGATCAGCAGGTTCGGGATCGTCGGACTCTCTGATGCCGAGGTCTCGGGCAATGCTGCGCAGCTGCCCCCTCAGGTCCTGCCATTCGCGGATGCGCAGATAGTGCAGGAACTCTTCGCGGCACATCCGGCGAAACGCGTTGCCCGAACGTTCCTTTCGTTGCTCCCCGAGATAGCGCCACAGGTTCAGATAGGAGATGAAATCGGAGTTCTCATCGGCGAACCTGCTGTGCTTCTGACGTGCCGCCTCTTCGCGGTCGGCCGGCCGCTCACGCGGATCGGGGATCGAGAGCGCCGCGGCGAGCACGAGAATCTCGCGCACGCAGCCTTCCTCGTCGGCCTGCAGGATCATCCGCCCCAGGCGCGGGTCGACGGGCAGCTGTGCCAGCCGACGGCCGATGTCGGTGATGGCGCCGTTGGCGTCAAAGGCGCCGAGCTCCTGCAGCAGGGCGATGCCGTCGCGGATGCTGCGCCGGTCAGGCGGGTCCAGGAACGGAAACGTCGCTATCTCACCGAGATTCAGCGCTGCCATCTGGAGAATGACCGCCGCCAGGTTGGTCCGCAGGATCTCCGGATCCGTGTACCGCGGCCGCGAGCCGAAGTCCTCTTCGGCGTACAGACGGATGCACACACCGGGCGCGGTGCGGCCCGACCGGCCCGCGCGTTGGGCGGCCGACGCCTGCGAGATCGGCTCGATCGGCAGGCGCTGCACCTTGGTCCTGCGGCTGTACCGCGAGATGCGCGCGGTGCCGGGGTCGACGACGTAGCGGATGCCCGGCACCGTCAGCGACGTCTCGGCGACGTTGGTGGCCAACACGATTCGGCGTGCACTCTGGCTGGGCTGAAAGACCCGCTGCTGTTCGGCGGTGGGCAGCCGCGCGTACAGCGGCAGCACCTCGGTGTGTTCATCGACAAAGCCGCGGAGCCTTTCACTGGTGTCGCGGATCTCGCGTTCACCTGACAGGAAGACGAGGACGTCACCGGGCGGTTCGGCCTCCAGCTCCTGCACGGCGTCGACGATCGCCTCGGTCTGGTCGCGCAATTCGGTGCGCACCACCTCGTGGTCGGGATCGTCAGGGTCGTCAGAATCGTCGACCGCTACGGCGACTTCGAGTGGCCGGTAGCGGATTTCCACCGGATACGTCCGCCCCGACACCTCGACAATGGGCGCACCGGCCCTGGGCCCATGTTCGGCTCCGCCGAAGTGCGCGGCGAAGCGCTCCGGCTCGATCGTCGCGGAGGTGACGATCACCTTGAGGTCGGGCCGGCGCGGCAGCAGCTCACGCAGATAGCCGAGCAGAAAGTCGATGTTGAGGCTGCGCTCGTGCGCCTCGTCGAGGATGAGCGTGTCGTAACGCAGCAGTCGGCGGTCGCGCTGGATCTCGGCAAGCAGGATGCCGTCGGTCATCAGCTTCACCAGGGTGCGGTCACTGGCCTGATCGGTGAACCGCACGGTGTAGCCGACGACCTCACCCAGCGGTGTGCCCAACTCGTCGGCGATGCGTTGTCCGACCGTGCGCGCGGCGAGGCGGCGCGGTTGCGTGTGGCCGATCGTGCCACGGATACCGCGGCCGAGTTCGAGGCAGATCTTCGGCAGCTGCGTCGTCTTCCCCGAGCCCGTCTCCCCGGCGACGATGACGACCTGGTGGTCGGTGATCGCCTTGGCGATCTCGTCGCGGCGCTCGCTGACCGGAAGGTCGGGATAGGTGATCGCCGGCACCGCGGCCAGCCGGGTCGCGATCAGGCCTTCGCCGACGGCGATCTGGTCGGCGATCTGCCGCAGTTTGTCGGGCCCGGCGCCGCGAAGGTTCTTGAGACGCCGGCCAAGGCGTGCCGCGTCGCGGATCGTCAGGCCGTCGAGGCGCTGGCGGAGCTCAGCGGCTAACGGCTCGGACATGGGTCAGGTGTCGGGTGACCAGTAGGCAAGCATCTCGGCGAACGTCTGGAACGCCGGTACGGACACGCCGTACGTCGCCTCGAGATGGATGCTGATCGGGAACCCCAGCTCGCCGACCCCGTCAACCACCCGCTTGTACAAATCGACCATCAGCAGCCGCTTCTCCGACGGCTCGGTGGCCGCCAACTGCTTGACGAACTCCTGCTCGGCGGCGACGGCGGCGTTGCCCTGGTCCTGGATCAACCAGTTGATGAGGCCGACGTTGGTCTCCACCTTCGGCACGAAGCCGAACGACAGCAGGATCTCGGGCCGATGGTCGGTCTCCTTCGCGAAGTTGCGCAGGAACCCGACGATCGCGTCGGAGTACAGCAGCTGGGTCATGCCGTACGTCGCGCCCTGGTCGCACTTGAAGTTGAAGCGACCGTGTTCGCCCTCGCGGGTCGGGATCAGGATGACGCCGCGGTTGGGCACGAGGTCGTCGTAGATCGACAGGGCGTCCGTCGGCGCGACGCCGGACCCTTCGCCGTCGTTCATGGTGCGCGGCACACCGACGAAGGCGATGCCGTCGAATCCCGCGGAACTCAGCTTGGTCAGCCGCTGACGCAGCGCCGCTTTGTCCAGGAACGCGGTCACCTGGGTGCACAGGCCGTTCATCGCGCTCAGCTCGGGCCTGATCTCGTTCCAGAAGTCGAGGACGTCCATCTTCGGCTTCATCTCGATCGGCCGGTCGTCGTCCTCTTCGATCATTCCGGGAATCATCACGTGCCGGATCCGGCCCTGCAGGCCGGTCTCCGCAGCGCATCGCAGCACCTTCTGCGCTTCCTCTAGCGCCCGCTCATGCCCGTTTTCGACGTTCGGCGGGACGAGCTCGAGCGCGATGGTATTCAGCGTCACCGAACTGCTCCCTGATCGAATCTCCGACGTCCCTCGGCGCGGCGGGTCCCCGATGACCGCACGTATTCGCCGGGGACCTCACCTTACAGACCGGGCCTGTCACCGTCCGTAGGCTGGGTGGCGTGAGCGTTGCACCCGACACGGGCTCCGATACGCCGATCGCCCTGGCCGACCGCTTCGCGCGCGAGCTGCCCGAACTGGCCGTCCGCTGGCAGGCCGAAGCCGCCCCCGAGCCTCGTCTACTCGTTCTCAACGAGCCGCTGGCCACCCAGCTCGGCCTCGACGCCCACTGGCTGCGGGGCCCCGACGGAGTACGGTTTCTCACCGGCAACCTGGTCCCCGACGGCGCCGTGCCGGTGGCCCAGGCCTACTCCGGACACCAGTTCGGCGGCTATGTTCCCCGCCTCGGCGACGGCCGGGCACTGTTGCTGGGCGAACTCTCCGCCGTCGACGGCGGCCACCGCGACCTCCATCTCAAGGGTTCGGGCAGAACGCCGTTCGCCCGGGGCGGAGACGGTCTCGCGGCGGTCGGACCGATGCTGCGCGAATACGTCATCAGCGAGGGGATGCACGCCCTCGGCATCCCGACCACCCGTTCGCTGGCGGTGGTCGCGACGGGTCGCTCGGTGCAACGCGAGACCCCGCTGCCCGGCGCCGTGCTGGCCCGTATCGCGAGCAGCCACCTGCGGGTCGGCACCTTCCAGTACGTGGCGGCCGGCGGCGATGTCGACGTGCTGCGGCGGCTGGCCGATTACGCCATCGCCCGGCATTACCCGGATGCGGCCGATGCCGACAATCGCTATCTCGCGCTGTTCGACGCCGTGGGTTCCGCGCAGGCGGCGCTGATCGCGCAGTGGATGCTCGTCGGGTTCGTGCACGGGGTGATGAACACCGACAACATGACGATCTCCGGCGAGACCATCGACTACGGGCCGTGCGCGTTCATGGAGGCCTACGACCCAGAGGCGGTGTTCAGCTCGATCGACTCCTGGGGTCGCTACGCCTACGGCAATCAGCCGTCGATCGCGGGATGGAACCTTGCCCGGTTCGCCGAGACGCTGCTGCCGCTGATCGACGGCGATCAGGACCGGGCGGTGGAACTCGCCCAGGAGAGCCTCACCGGTTTCGGGGCGCAACTCCAGGCGGCGCTGGCGAAAGGGATGCGCGCCAAGCTCGGGCTGAACGACGGCTCGGATGAAGAGGTCGCGACGCCGTTGATGAACGACGTACTCGCGCTGCTCGCGGAAAGCCACGTCGACTTCACCTCGTTCTTCCGCAACCTCGGCCAAGCGGCCCGCGGCGACACCGAGCCGGCGCGCGGCATGTTCATGAACCTCGCCGGGTTCGACGAATGGCTCACGCGGTGGCGGGCATTGAACCCGGACGCCGAGCTGATGGATCGGGTCAACCCGATTTACATTCCGCGCAACCACCTCGTCGAGGAGGCGCTGGCTGCGGCGACCGACGGCGACCTGACTCCGATGGAGCGGCTCCTGGAGGCGGTGAGCGCACCGTACGACGAACGTGCCGGCCTGGAGCGCTACGCCGAACCCGCACCCGAGGACTTCGGTAAGTACCGAACCTTCTGCGGGACGTGACCTATGCGATGTCGGGTTCCAGCGCTGCGACGTCGCCGCCGTCGACGGCCCGATGGGCGAGCGCGAAGCGCAGCCGCTTCCTGGCGCGCGACACCCTGGACATGACCGTTCCGATCGGCACTTTCATCAGCACCGCTGTCTGGGCGTAGGTGTAGTCCAGGACGTCGGCGTAGTAGATCGCCGTGCGGGATCCCTCGGGCAGCGTCGCCAGGGCTGCCTTGATGTCGTTGTCCGGCAACGCATCCAGGAACTCCGCCTCGGCAGATCGCGGAGTTTCGGCCACCCGCCGGACCCCGTCCCACACCTGACCCTCGGTCACGTCGTCGATGCAGATCTCACAGGGCCGACGCTGCTTGTGCCGGTACCCGCTGACCCAGCGGTTGTACAGGATCCGGAACAGCCAGGCCTTAAAGTTGGTTCCCCCCGCGTAGGTGTCGAACCCCGCGTACGCGTGAATCAGGGTGTCCTGCAGCAGATCCTCCGCATCGGCGTCGCAGCGGGTCAGCCGGCGCGCGCCCCGGGACAGCATGTCGTGCAGCGGGTGGATTTCGCTGGTGAAGCGTGCGGCGAGATCGGTGTCGGACTCGGGCGTACTGGTGACGACCTTCATGATGACCCTCCGGGTGCTCGGCTTGGACTCTGGTAATGACCCTTGCGCCTGGGACTCCGCAGCGGACCCTTGCAAACCCGTAGTCCACGAATCCGTAGTCCGTAGTGCCGCCCTACCCCGCCGCGGCGGCCGGCGCGTTGCGGAAGCTGATCGCCAGTCGGTTGTAGGCGTTCATCAGACTGATCGCGATCGTCAAGTCCACCAGTTCCTTGTCGCCGAAGTGCGCCGATACGGCTTCGTAGTCGCTGTCGGGGACACCCGTGGTCGACACGCGGGTCACGGTCTCTGCCCATGCCAGGGCCGCCTTTTCGCGTTCGTCGAACAGCTGTCCCGCCTCGTGCCACACCGGCACCAGCGCGATTTTCTCGTTGGAGACCCCGAGTTCGCGCAACTCCCGGGAGTGCATGTCGATGCAGTAGGCACAGCCGTTGATCAGCGACACCCTCAGGTTCACCGCGGCCAGCAGCTTCGGGGCAAGACCCGACTGACTGACGTAGGCATTTGTGCCGGCAAGCACTTTCACGCCACGAGGAGCAACTTCTGCGTAATTGATTCGTTGACTCATGACATCCAGCCTGGCACCGGCGCAGGCGCAGCGGACCCTGGAAAATCCGTAGTTTTCGGCTAGCCCCGCTTTACGAAGCCCTTGCGCCTATCCCTCGATGAACGTCACCGTCTCGTCCAGCGACGCCCGCCCGTTGTCGACGAAACCGACCGACGGGTCCTCGTACCCGATCGACATACCGCAGAACAGCATGAGTTCCGGCGGCGGTTGGGTCACCGCGTCGACCGACTTGCGCACCTGCGACCACGCCATCTGAGGGCAGCTGTGCAGCCCTTCGGCGCGCAGCAGCAGCATCACGGTCTGCAGATACATGCCGACGTCGGACCATTGCGGCATTCCGAGATCGCGGTCGATGTAGCAGAACAGCGCCACCGGAGCGCCGAAGCAATCCCAGTTCCCGATCGCGGCCCGCGTCCGCGCCTCCCAGTCATCGCGCGCGACGCCGAGTGCGCTGTAGCGGTCCCTGCCGAACGCCGCCCGACGATCCCCGTACGGCGACTTCAATTGGGCCGGATACATCACGTACTCGCGCTCGTCCCACGGGTCGCCGGCGGCCACCCGCTCGGTGGCGACCTTCTTGAGCTGCGCCAGCGGCTCTCCGGTCACCACGTAGATGTTCCACGGCTGGATGTTCGATCCGGACGGCGACCGTGCCGCCGCCGACAGCACGCGTTCGATCACCTCGCGCTCCACGGGCTGGTCGGTGAAGCCGCGCACCGCCCGCCGAGTCATGACCGCCTCGTAGACATCCATCGCTAGGCCTTTGCGGCCGCTTCGAGAATCCACTCCTGCAACCGCGTGTCGAACAGCGTGGCCCCGTCAGCGGGCACCAGGGTGCGTTCTTCGAGGGCGATGCCCCAATAGCGCGCCTCGGGGTCGGCGATGACCGTGCGGCTGTCGCCGCGTGCGGTCAGCGAGGTGCTGATGGCGTCGGAAAGCGTGAATGCCTCCGGCCCACCGATTTCGACGATGCCGTTCACCGGCTCGTTGACCGCGGTGATCGCAACACCCTCGGCGACATCGACGCCGGCCATCGGCTGGAACAGGGCGGGCGGCACCCGCACCACGTCACCTTCGGTTGCGGAGTCGGCGAGCGTCTTGATGAATTCGAAGAACTGCGTCGCGCGGACGATGGAGAACGGGGTGGGCCCCTCGCTGATGAGCTTCTCCTGCAACAGCTTTGCCTGGAAGTAGCCGCTCTCCGGGGCCAGCCGATCGGTGCCGACCACCGACAGCGCGACGTGATGCCGCACCCCGGCGGCCTTCTCTGCGGTCAGCAGGTTGGTGGTCGCCGTGCGGAAGAACTCCAGGGCCGCGTCATCGAGCGTCGGAGAGTTCGATACGTCGACGACGACGTCGGCGCCTGTGAGGACCGCTGCCAAACCCTCACCCGTGAGCGTGTTCACACCGGTCGAGGGGGCGGCGGCCACGGCGTCGTGACCGTGCTCCTCCAGCGTGTGCACCAGCTTGGAACCCACGAATCCGGTGCCTCCGATGACGACGATTCTCATGATGCGCCTTCCTGTTGGGTCGTTCCTGTCACCAGGTATGACCGGCCAGGTGTGGATTCTGTGACAGCCTGGCTCAGCGCACGAGCGGCGCCAGATGGGTTCTGGCGTAGCCGGCGACCGCATCGTCGTCGGTCACGTCGAGCACTCCGGTGCTGACCTGAACCAGCGAGACGGCCAACCGGATGTGCAGTTCGGAAACGGCGAGCAGGTCATCGTCCGGCATCGTCGCGCCCGCCGTGCGCAGCGCCTTGGCCATCGAGGTGGCCGCACTGCTCAGGAAGGCTCTCGCTTCGTCGAACATTCCCGTCACCGCGGTGAAGTCGCCGTCCAACTGCAGGAACCGGCGCATCACCGGTTCACCGGTGAGCAGCCGGACCCCTTCACGGAATGCCGCGACCGCGGCTTCGGCGGGTCCGCTGTCGATCGCCACGGTCTGCAGCCGCGCCATCGCGAAATCGAAGGTCTGCCTGCCCAGTTCGGTGACCAATGCCTCCCGGCTGGGGAAGCGCCGGTACAGCGTGCTGCGGCTGACACCCGCTTGCCGCGCGATGACTTCCATGTTCAACCGGCCGACGCCGACGAGCGCCACCTCCTCGGCAGCGGCCTTCAGAATCGCAGCCTCCTGTTCGGTGGGGCTGGCGTTGGTGCGGCGCATCCAGTCAGCCTGATCAGCGAACGGGACAGCCGGCCGGCGGCGCGAACGAATCCAGCGCAACCGACCGATGCACATGGACCAGTTTCTCGTACTCGATTCGATTGCGCGCCAATGGGATCAGCAGTAGCTTCTCGGGGAGTACCCGCCACGCCAGCTGCAGCACACGGGTGTACAACGCGAACTCGAGGTCGTGGCGCGACTCCCACCGGAAGCCGGTCAGCTCGCGGATCCCCGGATGCAGGATTCCGAAGGAACACACCTTGAGCACGTGACCCGCGACCGGTCGCAGCACCAACCACGGCGGCGTCAGCAGCCGGCGTAGCGGTGCGGGGAGCACCAGGGTCGGCAGGGGCAGCCGGGTCAGATCGAGAGTGACCCGTTGCAGGAATGCGTTGGCCTGCAGTTCATCCCGCACCATCGACTCGTAGTAGTCCTCGGCCTCGGCATAGGTCGCTGGCAACTTCGAGTTCTTCCCCGGCAACTCGAGCGCCGAGAACGCGTCGAGCAGTTGGGCGTAGGCAAGTTCACGTTCGGCGTCGGACAGCACGATTCCGGTACACGGCGTGAAGGAGTTGAGCACCACGAACATTCCGCTGACCGCGATCCAGTTCCACAGTTTGGGGTCGAGGGCGCTGTAGCGCACGTCGGCGAAATCCCCGGTGCCTTTACCTCGCACCTCACGGTGCATCGTCTTGAGCCGGTCGGCCTCGGCGACCTTGTCGGTGGCGTCGCCCCAAATGGCCAGTAGGGCCGAAAACCCGCTGCGCACACCGCGATCAGCGAAGTTGGCGGCAAAACGACCGGTCTTGTCGACCGCCGCCGCCACCGGCACCAGGGCAACCTCGTCGAATGCGGCAGCGCCGAAGAAGCCCCCGAGGGTGCTCCCGCTGTGCTTACGGAACTCGACCAGAACTTTCGGCCGTACCGTTCTGGCGTCGTACGTGGCGGAAGTCTCGGCAGCTGCGGTCATGGCACCCTCCGATGTATCGGTTGACACAAAGACTAGCTATTTGTGTCAACATGTCAATGCTGCCGTTAGGACTCGCCTTCCAGCGTCAGCACCGTGATGTCGGGCGGTGCGCCGATCCGGACGGGCGGCCCCCAGAACCCCGCCCCGCGGGTGACGTACAACTGGGTGTCGTCAACGGTTGACAGGCCTGCCAGTGACGGCTGCACCATTTCGACCACGTAGTGGAAAGGCCACATCTGCCCGCCGTGGGTGTGCCCGGACAGCTGCAGGTCGACTCCGCGGGCGGCGGCCTCGGACACCATGACCGGTTGGTGCGCGAGCAGGATCGTCGGTCGTGAGTCGTCGACGCCGGCCAGGGCGCGGTCGAAGTCGGGCGGGTCGTCGCGTTGCTCGCCCGCGAAGTCGTTGATGCCGGCGAGGTCGAAGGCGGCGCCGCCACGGCGGATCGCGGTGTTCTCGTTGCGCAGCGACTGGACCCCGAACCGCTCCAGCTCGTTCAGCCATTCGGCGGTGTCCTCGACGAAGTACTCGTGGTTGCCCGTGACGAAGAACGTGCCCTCCGGCGCGGCCAGATCCTGAAACGGTGCGGCCGCGGGCCCGAGTTCGGCGACGGTGCCGTCCACCAGATCCCCGACGATCGCGACCAGGTCGACGTCCGCGGCGTTGATGATGTCGACGATGCGCTCGGTGTGCGCCCGCCCCACCAGCGGCCCGAGATGGATATCGGACACCAACGCGATGCGGAACCCGCCGAACGCGGGATCCAACCGCCGCAGTCGCACCGGAACCCGCAGCAGGTCAGGCGGTCCCAGCGCGGTGGCCGTGCCGACGCCGACCAGGCCGACCGACGCCGCCCCGGCGGCGACCGCACTCGCTCGCGCGAGGAACATCCGGCGATTCAGCGCATGGCGATCAGGCTCGGCAGGCTCTTCGGGAGCGGTTGGTGCTTGCCGGTGTCGCTTGGCCCAGCCGCGCCACGCCAGCCGCACCGGCTCGAGGACGAGCAATGTCAGGAACAGGTAGACGAGCACCCCGAACCACAGGTACGCCGGCCATGCGTACCAGCCGGACTTGGAGACGTCGGTGAATCGTGGCACGACGAGCGCGGCGACCAGCAGCACCGCCAGCCCGATGAGCACCGCCGTCAGGGTCCGTCGGGTGCGTCCCGGCCACGTGGTGTCCCTGACGAACCGCTTCCACACGTAGACGTTCATCAGCGCCAGGACCGCGCTGAGCACCACGATGAACATTGGCCGCCAGCTTATGCATAAGCTGCATTGCGCCTGGTTCAGACAGGATCCGTCAAAGGCAAAAATGGAAGGGCCGACGCCCTTCCACCCACAACATATAACGCACATAGGGGCTTGCGGCAAGGCCCCCGCCGTCCCGCACAATCGTGCCCTGACCTGGGCCGTGGGTCAGCTGACGATTTGGGGGCATGTGTCTAAGCAGGACTATGACGACGAGCTGCGCTGCGAGCAGACCTACGTCGACGGGTTGTACGCACGGCTGGACGCCGAACGCGCGCGGGTGAAGGGCAAGTACAGCGACGCGCTCGGGGCCCCGGTGGACCGCATGGACGGCGGCACGCTCGTGGCACGCGATGTCGAGGTGCGGGCGCTGGCCAAACAGGCCGCTCGCCTCGAGGTGGCCGACAGCGGTCTGTGCTTCGGCCGGCTCGACAGCGTCACCGGCGAGCGGTCGTACATCGGCCGCATCGGGATTCTCGACGAAGACAAGGAGCCGCTGCTGCTCGACTGGCGGGCGCCCGCGGCTCGCGCTTTCTACATCGCGACCGCGGCCACCCCGGAGAACATGCGTCTGCGTCGCCAGTTCCACACCCGCGGACGGCGGATCGTCGACTTCACCGACGAGGTTCTCGGCCGACCCACCGGCGACGAACGCGGCGACGCGGCACTGCTCGCCGCGATCAACGCACCCCGCGGGGAAGGCATGCGCGACATCGTCGCGACGATCCAGGCCGAGCAGGACGAGATCATCCGCAGCGATCACCCCGGTGTTCTGGTGATCGAGGGCGGACCAGGCACCGGCAAGACCGTGGTGGCGCTGCACCGCGTGGCCTACCTGCTCTACACCCAGCGCAAGCGGATGGAACGCCACGGTGTCCTCGTCATCGGTCCCAACCCGGCGTTCCTCGACCACATCGGCCGGGTTCTCCCGTCGCTGGGCGAGTCCGACGTCGTGTTCATGACAGTCGGTGACCTCGTGCCCGGCCTGCACGTCACTGCCGAGGACGCCGACGAAGCCGCGCGGATCAAGGGATCGCTGAAGATGCTCGACGTGCTTGCCGCCGCCGTCGCGGATCGACAACGGCTGCCGAAGGATCCGCTACCGATCGAGCTGTCGGACGTCACGGTGCGCATCGACGCCGAAACCGCGGAGTGGGCCCGCGAGGAGGCGCGGACGAGCGACCGGCCGCACAACGACGCTCGCGAGGTGTTCACCGAGATCATCACCTACGTCCTAACCGAACGCGCGATCGCGCGCATCGGCAAGGGCTGGCTGACCCGCGACGACCGCGATGCGTGGGAGCAGTTGCGCACCAACCTGATCGACGAGCTCGCCGACAACGCCGCGTTCACCGCCGCGCTTGACGAACTCTGGCCGAAGCTCACGCCGCAGACTCTGCTGTCGGAGCTGTACTCGTCGCGCGAACGCCTACGCGCCGCGAAGGCGGACGAGGTGCTGTACCGCGCCGACGGCGACGCCTGGACCATCTCCGATGTGCCGCTGCTCGACGAACTCGTCGACCTGCTTGGCCGCGACAAGACGGCCGACGACACCGCCGCGCGGGAACGCAACGCCGAAGCCGCGTACGCCGCCGGCGTGCTCGACCTGCTCGTCAGCCGCGAGGATCTGATGGACGACGAGGACCATCTGATCGCCCAGGACCTGCTCTACGCCGAGGATCTGGCCGAACGCTTCATCGAGCGCGATACCCGGGAACTCACCGAACGCGCTGCCGCAGACCGCGATTGGACCTACGGGCATGTCGTGGTCGACGAGGCGCAGGAACTGTCCGCGATGGACTGGCGGGTGCTGATGCGGCGCTGTCCGAACCGGTCGTTCACCGTGGTCGGAGATCTGGCCCAGCGACGGTCGGCGGCCGGCGCGACGGCATGGGACACCACGCTCGAGCCGTATGTGCCAGGCCGGTGGGTCTACCGGTCCCTTTCGGTGAACTACCGCACACCCGCGGAGATCATGGCCGTCGCCGCCGCGCTGCTGGCGGAGTTCGCACCCGACATCCGACCACCGGACTCGGTGCGCGCGTGCGGGGTGATGCCGTGGTCACGGCGGGTCACCGATGACGAATTGGCCTCGGCTATCGATGAATTCGTCGAGATGGAGGCGCAGCGCGAGGGCACCAGTGTCGTGATCGGGCCATTGGATGTGCCCGGTGCGGTACCGCCGTCGGAAACCAAGGGCCTGGAGTTCGACGCCGTGCTGGTGGTCGACCCGGATCGGATCATGGCCGCGGGACCGCGCGGCGCGGCCGAGCTGTATGTCGCGCTGACCCGAGCCACCCAGCGGCTCGGTGTGCTGCACCGCGCGCCGCTGCCGATGGCGCTGAGCGGACTCGCCTGACGCTATTTCCAGGCGAACACGGGTTGTTCGAGCTCGTCGACCGGATCGGTGCGGCCCTCGAGGCAGAGCCAGCGCAGCTGCAGCAGGACCGCGCCGGTGGGTGCGTGGATCAGGTCGTTGCCCAACGGAATCTGCACGACGGGGCGCGGGCTCTCGGGGATGGTGATGAACCGCGGCGAGTCGTCGCGCTGCAACTGATGCAGACCGACGCGGTAGACGGCCACCACCTCGTCGGGTGCGGGACGCAGGTCCAGCCGGCCGCCGCCCCAGATGACCACCGGGGTGATCACGTAACCGGACCGCGTCGGGTAGTCGTCGAGCAGACCCAGCACCGACGAGTGCGGCAGCGTGACACCGACCTCCTCGTCCAGCTCGCGTAACGCCGCGTCGACGGCATCCTCGCCCGGGTCCAGGCGGCCACCGGGCAAAGCCCACTGGGCGGGGTGCGACGTCAGCCGCGACGTCCTTCGGCAGAGCAGAAACGCGGCGCCGCCGGAGACGTCGACCATGCGGCCGTCGAGGCCCTCTCCTTCCGGCATCGGCCGGCCCCCGATCCACTCGCCGACGGGCGCCGGATCCACCCGGTCCTCGCCGAGCTCGGAGTCGACAAGGACCACCGCGACGGCGGCGTGCCGCTTGGTCGGATCGGTCAGGGCGCGGCGCTCATGGCCGGCGAGTCGGGCCCGCACCTGTTTGTGGAGTGCGTCGTCGTAGATCACGGTCACCGCTCGACCATAGTAAACATGTATGTGCTATGCATATATGCGTGCCGCATTCGCGATACGACCATCTCGACGAGCTGCTGACGCGCCTTCATGTCGCACGTCAGCGGCCGAGCTGGCGTCGGCGGCTCCTCGACGGAGACCCGGTCGCGAACGTGTCGACGCTGCGCGTGCTGCGGGCCGTCGAGAACTCCGGCGATGGGGCCTCGGTCAGCGACGTCGCCGAGTACATGGCCGTCGAGCATTCGACCGCCAGCCGCACGGTCGGCGCCGTCGTCGCCGCCGGACTGCTGACAAAGGCGTTCGCCGCCGACGACCAACGCCGTTGCGTGCTGGTGCTCACCGAACTCGGCCGCAACGCGCTCGCGACGGTGACCGAGCGGCGACGTGAGCTGGTCGCCGAGACCATTGCGGACTGGCCCGACGCCGACGTCGACACCCTCGTCGTCCTGTTGGAGCGGCTGACCGACCGCTTCGAAAGCTCGGCGGGCCGATGACCGCGGAAACCACCACCGCCCCGACCGGGGCCCGCAGCGCGCTGCGGCTGATGTTCGACCCGGTCTTCGGCGCGCTGTTCTGGGGCAAGATGATCTCGGTCGTCGCCGTGTGGACGCACGGCATCGTCGCGGCGATCGTGATGTACGACGCGACGCGATCCGCACTCATGGTGGGTCTCGTCGGCGTCGTCCAGTTCGCGCCGCAACTGATCCTCAGCCCGACCAGCGGCAAATGGGCCGACACCGGGAACCCCGCTCGACAGATCCTGCTCGGCCGGGTGCTGTGTGTGGCTGGTTCCGGTTTCACCGCAGCATGGCTCTTCGTCGAGCCCTCGCAGCAGGGCATGTCCGCGGCCGCGCCCGTTCTCCTCGGGACCCTGCTCGTAGGCTTCGGGTTCGTCGTCGGTGGTCCTGCGATGCAGTCGATCGTGCCGGATCTGATTCGCGACGGTGAGCTCTCAACGGCCATGGCGCTCAACAGCATTCCCATGACGATCGGACGTATCCTCGGTCCCGCGTCCGGTGCCTATCTCGCTGCACATCTGGGGGCGGCGGCCGGCTTCGGCGTCAGCGCCGCTCTACACCTGGTGTTTGCAGTCTTCCTTCTCGTCGTGCGGTTTCCGGCGCCGCCAGTACGGGTGGACGGTACGGACTACCGCGTCCGGGCCGCCCTCAAATACGTGTGGCGCGACCGCCCGCTGCTGCTGGCGTTGATCGCGGTGGGTGCGGTCGGCTTCGCATCGGACTCGTCGATCACGTTGGCCCCATCGATGGCCGATGAACTGGGCGGCGACGCACAGCTGATCGGGGTGCTGTCGGCGAGTTTCGGCGTCGGCGCGGCACTGGGGATGGCGGCGCTGGCGATCATGGGCGGCCGGATGGCGTCGGCGAACGTGTCCGCGATCGGATTGGTGGGACTGGGTGCGGGCTGCGCGGTGCTCGTGGCCGCGACGGAGCCTGCGCTCGCGATCGGCGGGTTCGCGCTGGCGGGACTGGGCTTCGGCTGGGCGATGACCGGGCTGAGCACCGTGGTGCAGGAGCGCGCCCCCGAGGGGTTGCGGGGCCGGATCATGGCGCTCTGGCTCGTGGGCTTCCTCGGATCGCGACCGCTCGCCGCCGCGCTGCTCGGCGGAACCGCCGACGCGTTCAGCGTGCACGCGGGGTTCGCGGTCGCCGCCGTGCTGTGTCTGCTGGTTGCGCTGTGGTGCCGACCGTCGAACATCACCGGACCACTGCCGGCCCGGGTTTGATGCCGCGTGGAACACACATCCGGCGACCGCGCCGACGCCGGCATGCTCACCGGAGTCTCGGAGACGGCACTGCTGACGCTGAACGGCAGGGCATTTCAAGCCCGCCACCCGGACGCCATCATCCATGACCCGATGGCCATCCGGCTCGTCGATGCGATCGACTTCGACTTCGACAAGTTCGGTCGACGCAAGGGTCAGGAGATGGCCCTGCGGTCGCTCGCGTTCGACCGAGCCGCGACGCGCTACCTCTCTCGGCATCCGAACGCCACCGTGGTCGCCCTCGCCGAAGGCCTGCAGACCAGTTTCTGGCGCCTCAGCAGTGCGTTACCCGACTACGGATTCCGTTGGATCACGGTCGATTTCCAACCGATCATCGACCTCCGTCGGCGGCTGCTGCCGGCGTCTGAGCGCATCACCACCCTCGCGCAGTCCGCGCTGGATTACACCTGGATGGACACCGTCGACTCGAGCAACGGTGTCTTCATCACCGCAGAGGGCCTGCTGATGTATCTGCAACCGGCCGAGGCGATGTCCCTGATCACCGAGTGTGCCCGGCGCTTTCCCGGCGCTCAGATGATCTTCGATCTCCCGCCGGTGATGGTGAAGCGCTTGGCGCCGAAGGGTATGCGCTCGTCACGGCGCTATCGTGTCCCACCGATGCCGTTCAGCCTGTCCCCCGGTCAGCTGGCCGATCTGGCCAACACAGTGCCCGGTATCCGAGCCGTCCACGACCTGCCGATGCCCAAGGGGCGAGGATTCGTGTTCGAGAAGTTGTTCCCGGCCTTCTGGCAGTGGAAGCCGACCAAACAACACCGCGGCGCCTACACGCTGCTCGAATTCGGCTGAACCGACAGCCGTAGGGCAGGCTGGTCCGCGAGATGATCCTGACTGCCCCTAGCCTCGACGACCCCGACGAGCTGTTCACCACGTTCGCGGCGTGGGCCGAGGCGCAGGGCACCGTGCTCTACCCCGCACAGGAGGAAGCGCTGATCGAATTGGTCAGCGGCGCGAATGTGGTGCTGGCGACGCCGACCGGTTCGGGCAAGTCATTGGTGGCGACGGGCGCGCTGTACGCCGCGCTGGCGGCGACGCGGCGCAGCTACTACACCGCGCCGATCAAGGCGTTGGTGAGTGAGAAGTTCTTCGCGCTGTGCGACGTGTTCGGTGCGGAGAACGTCGGCATGCTCACCGGCGATGCCGCCGTCAACGCGGGCGCACCGATCATCACCTGCACCGCGGAAGTGTTGGCCAACATCTCCTTGCGCGAAGGCGCGTCTGCCGACATCGGGTTGGTGGTGATGGACGAGTTCCACTTCTACGGCGATCCCGACCGGGGTTGGGCCTGGCAGGTTCCGCTGCTGGAGTTGCCGAAGGCCCAATTCCTGCTGATGTCAGCCACACTCGGTGACGTCACGTCCCTGCGCGAGGATCTGACCCGGCGCACCGGGAGGCCGACGGCGCTGGTGGCCAACGCGGTCCGGCCGGTGCCGCTGCACCACTACTACGCCACCACGCCGATGCACGAGACGATCGGCGACCTACTGCAGACGAAACAGGCGCCTGTTTACGTGGTGCATTTCACCCAGGCGTCGGCGCTGGAGCGCGCGCAGGCGCTGATGAGCGTCAACGTGTGCACCAAGGAGGAGAAGAAGGCGATCGCCGAATTGATCGGCGGCTTTCGGTTCTCGTCCGCGTTCGGGACGACGTTGTCGCGGTTGGTTCGGCACGGAATCGGCGTGCACCACGCCGGGATGCTGCCCAAGTACCGACGCCTTGTCGAGCAGCTGGCACAGGCCGGCTTGCTCAAAGTCATCTGCGGCACAGACACTCTCGGTGTCGGCATCAACGTCCCGATCCGGACCGTCGTGTTCTCCGCGTTGTCGAAGTACGACGGCACCCGCACCCGGCTGCTCAACGCCCGCGAGTTTCATCAGATCGCGGGCCGGGCCGGACGGGCCGGCTATGACACCGCGGGCACCGTCGTCGTCCAGGCACCCGACCACGAGGTTGAGAACCTCAAACAGTTCGCGAAGGTGGCGGACGATCCGAAGAAGCGGCGAAAGCTGGTGCGCCGCAAGGTGCCCGAGGGCATGGTGCCGTGGAGCGAGAAGACGATTACGAAATTGGTGGACGCCGCCCCCGAGCCGCTTACCAGCAACATGCGGGTGTCGACGGCGATGATCCTCGATGTCGTCGACCGCCCGGGTGACCCGTTCGCCGCGATGCGCAGGCTGTTGACCGAGAACCACGAGCCACGCAAGCGTCAGCTGCGGCACATCCGCGAGGCGGTGGGTATCGCCCGGTCGCTGCTGCAGGCGGGTGTTGTGGAGCGGCTTTCTGAACCCGAGCCCGATGGGCGCCGTTACCGGCTGACCGTGGATCTGCCCCCGGACTTCGCGTTGAACCAGCCGCTGTCGACGTTCGCGCTGGCGGCGGTCGAGGTGCTCGATGCGAAGTCGGAAACATATGCACTGGATGTGGTTTCGGTCATCGAGGCGACGCTGGAGGATCCGCGTCAGATCATGGCCGCCCAGTTGAAGAAGGCACGGGGTGAGGCCATCACGGCGATGAAGGCCGAGGGCATCGAGTACGACGAGCGGATGGAACTGCTGGACGACGTCACCTACCCGCGCCCGCTGGAGGAACTGCTCGGGTACACCTTCGAGGTGTATCTGCGGACCAATCCGTGGGCCGCCGATGGTCAGCTGGCGCCGAAGTCCGTCGTGCGCGAGATGTGGGAGCGGGCCTTCACGTTCCGTGAGTACGTCAGCGTATACGGACTTACCCGTGCGGAGGGCGCGGTGCTGCGCTACCTGTCGGATGCGTTCAAGGCGCTGCGGTCGGGTGTGCCTGCTTCCGCGCGGACCGAGGAGCTCACCGACATCGTCGAGTGGCTCGGCGAGCTTGTACGCCAAGTCGATTCGAGTCTGCTGGACGAATGGGAGGAGCTCACCAACCCCGACCAGCCGCTGGAGGCGCCGGTCGCGGTGCCCGCCCGGCCGCGCCCGTTGACGGGGAACGAGCGGGCGTTCACCGCGATGGTGCGCAATGCGCTGTTCCGCCGGGTCGAGTTGTTCGCGCGGCGGCGGTGGGATGAGCTCGGCGAGTTGGACTCCGGCTCGGGATGGACGTCGGAACGTTGGCAGGACGTGGGTGATGAGTACTTCACCGAGCACGACGAGGTCTTGACGGGAGCTGACGCGCGCGGTCCCACGCTGTTGATCATCGATCGTGAGCCCGGCGTGTGGCGGGCGCGTCAGATCCTCGACGACCCTGCAGGCGACCATGACTGGGGCTTTTCAGCGGAGGTCGACCTGGAGGCGTCCGACGAGGAGGGGGCGGCCGTTCTTCGCGTGATCGACGCGGGGCGGATGGACTAGCGGTCCGCTGGGCGCGTCACGACTAGTTGGTGGTTGGTGGTTTGGGTTGGAAGGGGGTGTACCACCACCATTGGGCGCGTTCGCCGGTGGGTCCGCGGTAGGGCGGGACGTCGGGTGGGGGTCGAGTGGGTGGGCGGGCCAGTGATCCCGGGCTCAGGGTGTTTCCGTCGCTGGTGGTGACGGTGAGGCTGTCGGCGGGTCCGGTGATGGTGATGGCGCCGCGGTGGTGGGCCCGATGATGATAGGGGCATAGCAGTACGAGGTTGTCCAGTTCGGTGGGGCCGCCGTCTTCCCAATGCTGGATGTGGTGGGCATGCAAACCTCGAGTGCTCGAACAACCCGGGACCGCGCAGGTGGGGTGGCGGTATTCCAGGGCGCGGCGTAGCCGGCGGTTGACGGTGCGGGTGGCACGGCCCGCGCCGATGACCTGCCCGTCGCGTTGGAACCACACTTCACAGGTGGCGTCACAGGTCAAATATTGGCGGTCGGCGTCGGACAGCAGCGGACCCAGATGTAGGTGTGCGATCTGCTCTTTGATGTCGAGGTGCACCACGACGGTGGTGTGTTGCCCGTGCGGTCTTTGGGCGGCGTCGGCGTCCCAGCCCGATTCGACCAGACGCATGAACGCCTCACCCGCGGTCGGAAACGGCGGCGCCACCGCGGCGGGCAGGGTGTCGGTGTCGTGGTCGCGTTTCCACTGCGCGATCGCCGCGTCCAGATGGGATTGCAGACCGGCGTCGAACGTGGCGGCATCGAGGGGGGAGAGGGCGATTTTCCAGTAGGTGTAGTGCTCGTCGCTGTGGGTTTTAGTGATCGAGGGCGGGCGTTCGGGTTCTGGTTGGGGTTCGCGTTCGGGTTCGGTGTCGCGCCAGGGGTCGGGTTCAGATGGCAGGGGTGGTTCGAGTTTGAGGGCGGTGTTGAGTTGGTTGACGGTGGCGGCCTGGGCCAGGGCCGCGTAGTGCTCATCAGATCCCTCGCCGGCCTTCTCGGCGATGATGCCGACTTGGTCTAGCGACAACCGGCCTTCGCGCAGGCCCGCCATGCACAGCGGAAACTGTTTGGCCCGGTGGGCAATCGCGGCGATCTTCTCGGCATTTCTGGCCGAGCTCCCGGTTTTCCAGGCCACCAAGGCGGAGATCGAGCGACAACCGGTCATGCCGACCAGGTTGTCGTGATCCATCTCGGCGACGATCTCCACGAGGCGCCCGTCGATGGCATTGCGCTGACCCATCAGCTCACCCAACTCGGCGAACAACCCCTCCAGACGATCTTTAGGACGCACGACCGCCGCATCAGGTGCTGCGATCGAGGACATAACCCCATCAAAACAGAAGGCTCCGACAAGTACTGAGCCCCAACACATTAGCGACAATGTCGCTCGTCAGATTGAACGAATGGGGCCGGCGCGGCTCAGCGATCGATACCTTTGTGGCCCGAGCGGATCAATGCATTGCGGGGACGTAGGAACCCGGGCTGCTGCAGCTTACGGATTGCACGCACAGCGCCAGAGGGCACTACTCGGTTGAAGAACTCGTCGGCGTCGAACGCCGCCCGCACGTCGTCGACGTAGGAACGCGGGAGGCCGAACCTGATCCGGCCCTGGCTGACGTCGACGAGGTCGGCCCGACGGACCGCCTCCACCAGTGCCGCGTGGGGACGGTTGGATCCATAGCCGAACAGCCGATGATGTTCGGCGACGATGAGCGCCAACTCATCTGACCAACTTTCGCGACCGGCCTCCTTCAGCCACGCGTCCTGCGCCTCGATGGATGGCACGAGATAGTCGATCGTGTCGAATGCCGCCAGATCGTGGAATGCGGACGCGATGGCCAGCTTGTCGTCACGGTTGCCTTCGTCCGGCGTGAGCGCACGCGCGAAGTTGATCACGCGGTACACATGCGCCTTGTAGCTGTCGTAACCGGCGTCATCACCGTGCGCGAAATGGCGATGCGACTCGAGGATCTCCTCAGCCAGGGCTGAGTTGTGGAGAATCTCGGGCGTCGTCACTTGTGAGTCACCGCTGACGGCACGGCCCACGCACTGCCCTGCTCGCGATCCAGCACCGTCTCGCTCCTGTTCTTCAGCCCGAAGAAGACCGTGTAGACGTAAACGTCATACCACTCGACGAGGTTGCCCGCCGAGCCCTTGCTGGTGTTGAGAACTGCCCTTCGAGTGCTGGTGGGGGCCCGTGTCGGGCCGGTTGGGGTGGCCGCCGTACTCATGCCGGGGACGCTAGCCCGACGGCCGTCAAGATCGGAGGGGTTTGCGCTTCGGCGGCATAAGCGCTTACCTATTCGTGTGGTTCCTGAACTGAATCGTCGCCGCGTCATGCAGATCGCCGGCATCGGCGCGCTTGCGGCCACCGTGTCGGTGCCCGCCGCACACGCTGACCCGCCAGCCGCCAGGTACCTCTTCGAGGACAACTTCGACGGAGAGGCCGGTTCGGCCCCCGACTTCTCGAAATGGGAACCCGCGTACGAACGCGAGACCATGGAGGACCCCACCTTCTGGGAGTTGCCCGAGAACGTCGGCCAGTACCGCGACGACCGGCGCAACCTCTTCGTCGACGGCAACTCCAACCTCGTGCTCCGTGCTGCCAAGGACGGCGACACCTACTACAGCGGCAAACTGTTCGGCAGGTACCGCGGGCCCATCAACACCACCTGGGAGGCCCGCGTCAAGTTCGACTGCCTGACCCCGGGATGCTGGCCGGCCTGGTACCTGGCCAACAACAGTCCGCAGAACGGCGGCGAGGTCGACATCATCGAGTGGTACGGCAACGGCAGCTGGGCTCCTGGAACCACCGTCCACGCCAACCTCAACGGCGGTGAGCACGTCAGCCACACCATCGCACCGGACAGCGCATGGCACCGATGGCGGGCACAATGGACGGAATCAGGCATCAGCTTCTGGCTGGACCACACCCCCGGTGCGGCACCGTACTTCACCGTCACGCCCGACAGCTTGCCCAATTACCAGTTCAACACGCCCGGATACACGCTGTTCCCGATCTTGGGTCTCGCCGTCGCCGGGTCCGGCGGCGGGGATCCCAGCGGCGGCACCTACCCCGCGGAGATGCTCGTCGACTGGGTTCGCGTCTGGTAGGCCACCCGGAAAGGCACTGGGCGTCAGCGTGATTCCTCGCTTCGCTATCGGCGAGGGTTACGCAATCTATCGAGGACCGACGACCGCGGGAACGCTGCATCGTCACGCCGCATTCCAGATCATGATCGGGATGCGCGACGACGTCGGCGTCGTGGACGGAGCCGACGTCACCCACCGTGGCGCCGCGCTCGTGGTATCGCCCATGCAGCGACACTGCCTGCTGGCGACAGCCGACGTTCTCACCTACTTCGTCGAACCGCACTGCGCGTTCGCCGACCGGCTGCGTGACCGCTATGGCAGCGGCATCTGCGCGGCTCCCGAATTGCGAAACCTAGGCGAGGACGACGTCCGTCCGGCGGGTAATCGTCGATCCGCCGACCTGGATCCGCGGCTGGTCCGCGCACTGAATGGCTTGGCGGGCAGCGACATTGCGCTACCCGATCTGGCCACCCGGATCGGCCTCTCACCCCAGCGTCTACGCGCGCTCGCACGACAGCAGTTGGGCATGCCGTTGGCCCGGTGGCGGGTGTGGACGCGGCTGCGACGTGCCGCCGAGGCGCTGCAACAGGGTCGGTCATTGGCGGACGCGGCGGCGGTGGCAGGCTTCGCCGACCAGGCGCACCTCACCCGCCAGATGCGCGAGATGATGGGGCTCACGCCCGCAGCACTGCTGCCGATCGTGCGCAGTCAGTCCTTGCGCGCGACGTAAACGGAGATCGAACCGCTCACCGTCGGCACCACCTCAGCCTCACGCACCTCGTTGAATCCGCACTCGGACAACAGCTTCGGCAGTACGCCGTCGGCGTTCGGCTGAGTGTCCTCTTTTCCGTCGGCCAGCTGCACGATGCGGAACGCCAGCCGCATCAACGCCGTGCGCTGTAGCCCGAAGTCGGCGATCACCACTTTCCCGCCGGGCTTCAGCACCTCGTAGACCGAGGCCAGAATCGCTCGCTTCATCGGCAGTGGGCATTGGTGGAGCACCAGGCTGGACATTACGGAGTCCACCGAATTCGCACTCAATGAGTCCACGAGCGCATCGCCCATGCTCACGCACCAGTCCACCGTGACCCCGGCCGCTTCGGCCTTGTCGCATGCCAGGGCAAGCACTTTGCGGTCGGGGTCCAGCCCGATGATCTGTGCGCGCGGTTCCACCCGACCGAGGAGCACGGCCAAGGACCCAGTGCCGCAACCTACGTCGGCGATGACATCGCCGTGGCGTGGTGCGACGTACATCGCGACCAGCGACCGCCACAGTCGTTCACGTGTCAGTGCAACGACGGGGTCGTAGAACCGCGTCGGGGCGAAGCGCCCCGCGGCCGGTGTGAAGGTCTGTTCGCTCATGCGCACAGTGTCGACGGCCGCCCACTGCCCGGTCTTGAACAAAACGCTTGTCCGGCTGCCGGGGAGGGAATACTCGGCGTAGTTGCGGCCTTGAGCACTAAGACGACGGGAGTGCTTCATGAAATTCGGGATCGCCACATTCGTGACCGACGACGGCATCGACCCCGTATCGCTCGCGCAGGCGATCGAGGAGCGCGGTTTCGACTCGCTCGTGATCGCCGAGCACACGCATATTCCGGCGAGCCGGGAGTCGGCGTATCCGATGGGCGGCGAACTGCCGTCGATCTACTACCGGACACTTGACCCGTTCGTCACGCTGGCCGCCGCCGCGGCCGTGACCTCCAGGATCGAGCTGGTCACCGGGATTGCTCTGCTCATTCAGCGCGATCCGATCATCACCGCGAAGGAAGCCGCGAGCATCGACCTGATCTCCGGCGGCCGGTTCGTGTTCGGTGTCGGCGCCGGCTGGAACATCGAGGAGCTGCGCCACCACGGCACGGACCCGAAGACCCGCGGCGCGCTGCTCGACGAACGGATCGAGGCCATCACGACGCTGTGGACCACCGAGCCCGCCGAGTATCACGGCAAGTACGTCGACTTCGATTCGTCCTACCTGCGCCCCAAGCCGGTCCGGAAGCCGCATCCGCCGATCTACATCGGTGGCGATTCCGATGCCACGGTCAAACGCGTGATCCGGCATGGAGCGGGCTGGATCTCCAACCCGCTGCCGGTGGAGCACCTGGCCAAGCGTGTCGGACAACTACGCGACGGCGCAGGCCACGAGGTGCCGTTGTCCCAGTTCGGTACACCCGCCGATCCCGACTACTGGCGCGCGGTGGAAGAGCTCGGCTTCGGCCAGGTCGGACTGTTGCTGCCCACCAAACCGCGTGAAGAGTCACTGCGGATTCTCGACGAGTTCGCCGAGAAGGTCGCGCAGTACCGCAGCTGAGGTCCGGCGGCTCAACCGTTTTGGGCGGCGACCCTGGCGCGCTCCTGCATCGAGGCGATCACTCCGCCGTCGTTGAGGATGTCGGTGCCCGTGAGATAGCCGGCGGCGGCGCTCGCGCAGAACGCGAGCAGCGCGCCCATCTCCTCCGGCTTGCCCCAGCGCGGGACCGCGGCGTCGGCGACCATCGCCCCTGCGCCGGCCTGTTCTTCAAGCCTGCCCATCTCGGTGTCGATGGACCCCGGCGACACCGACACGATGCGCAGTCCCTTGCCGTTGAACCGCTCGCACTGCGCCGTGCTGTACCACCGGACGAAGCTCTTGCTGATGGCGTAGGCGATGCCGGATCGCGCCTCCTCCCCGGCGATGTCGCAGGCCGCCAGCATCGCGGTCATGAAGGCGGCCTGATCGGACATGGCCGTCGGAAACTGCGCGGCCGGAATCAACTCGTCGGGCAGCATGTGGGCCGCCATCGACGCGACGTTGACGATCGCCGCGCCCTCGGCCGCCGCCCCCCAGAACACTTCGTTGACGTTGACCGTGCCCAGGGCATTGGTCCGCATGACGTAGTCGGCGTCGCCCATGCTCGGGCTGACTCCCGCCGTGTGTATGACGGATGCGAGCGTCCCGAGGCTGGTTGCCGTTTCGAACAGCTCGGCCACCGCCGCGCGGTCGGTGACGTCGCCGTTGACGGCGGTGGTCGTGACGCCGAGATCCTTCAGCGCATCCGCCGCCGCGTCGAGGCGCTCCTGCCTGACGTCGCAGAGCACGACGGTGTGGTCGCGCCCGACGATCTTGGCCGTGGCCAGCCCCATGCCCCCTGCACCGCCTGTGATCACCGAGACTCGAGTCATGTTCCGAACCGTATACCGCGCGACGGCGTTACATTTCCACGGTCGGGTGTCATAGCGTCACGCGACGCGTTTAGCCATCACGTAAGGTGGTTACGCCTACTAATTAGCCGGATGAGTCGCGATGCTGGAGTGATGCAAATGCCTTCAATCAAGACCGCTGTCGCCGCGATTTCCTTCGCAGGCGGGCTCGCTGCGGCGAGCCTCGGCTTCGGTGCCGGGCTCGCGATTGCCCAGCCGCCTCCGTGTTCCATTCCTCAGGGCGAGATACCGCCACCCCACGCCCCGCCGAAGCCGACCCAGGTCTGGCTCGGGGAGCCCGTGGTGTGGACATCCGGCTGGGGCGGCCGCTGGGGCGTGTGCAAGAACGGCCAGATGCTCACGCTGTCGTCGAACATCGTCACCGGCGGCGGCTAGAACATAAGGGGCTCAATGCCGCCTTGTTGCGGAGTTGCACCGAGACGAGTGTGAAGAGCGAGCTCACCCACAACGGCTGAAACGGGCGACGGCAGTGCTGCTCGCAAAACTTGGCCGGGCGCTCGACGATCGTCTTCGCGCCCGGCTCAAGTGGTTACGTGTGGTCCGCGTCGGGCGGGCCCTCCGGCGGAGGGGTGGAATACGCCGGGCTAGCCGGCGGCACCTCCTCGCCTTGGGACTCGGCGGATTGTTGGTCATCCGGTTCAGGTGTCGTCATCTGTAATGCTCCTCAGTGGATTTGCGGATCGGGCGGATTCTTCGCTGCTCTACCTGTTGCGGCATCACGGACGTGATCGACTGTGGCGCTGACCATCCCCATCGTCTTCAACACCCCCGGACTCGGCGGGGTGTCGGGGTGCGGTCGAGTTGGGGCGATCTTCTTCGCCGCCTCCAGCTTCTCACCCATCTTCACCAGATCCTCTCGGGGGATCGCCGCTTCGAAAGCCGGCCACACCACGTCCTGTTCGAACGCGATGTGTTCGCGCGCGGCTTGGACGAATTCCTTGAGTGCCTGTTGATAGTCGGCTTCGCCGGGCACACCGTCCTCGAGGCGTTGCAGGAGCTTCTTTCCTTCCTGCTCTTGCCCGATAGCCTTATCGGCCAGGGCATCTCCATCCTCGAGTAACTCACGCACCGCCGGCCAGAAGATCTGTTCCTCGATCGCTTCGTGCTGCGACTCGGCGATCACGAGATTCGTGACCATCGTGCTCAGACCGCTGCTGGCGGCAGCGTCACCACTGGGCGCGTCCTCGAGCACCTCCAACATGCCCAGAACACTTTTGTGATCCTGGCGCAGGAACGTCAACGCATCCATATTCGAATCCTTTCGGCTGATGCGTCAATCACGTTGTGGCGACATGCTGCTCGTGCGTGAAGACCTTCTCGGCTTCGATGGCCGGCTCACCCTCGGGATTGGCCTCGGCACCGGTGTTCTCGCGCAAAGACGTGCCCAGCCACTGCTCTTCAGGCTTCTCGACGTAGTCCCACTCAACACCCTCGGGCCAGGGACCCTGGCCCTCGTTCCACGGCCCCCGCACCGATTGACCGTTGCCGTTGCTCATGTTGAACGCGACGTTCTGGAACCGCGGGTCACCGGGCAGCTGACCGGGCGGGAAGTTCACGGGGAGCTCGTTGAGCGCTGCCGTGAACTGTTGATAGTGCGCGATCTCCCGAGTCATCAAGAACGTCAGGGTGTCCTGGACGCCAGGATCGTCGGTGAACTGCTTCAGGTACTCGTAGACGACCTTGGCCCGAGACTCGGCTGCCAGATTGTTCCGCAGGTCCACGGTGGGGTCACCGTTGGCGTCGATGAACGCACCGGTCCAATTGTTGCCTGCGGAGTCCTTCACGTCCGGGCCGCCGCCACTGAGCACCAGGAACATGGGATTCACCGCGACCTGGTGGATTGCGTGCTCGCGACCGTCCTTGCTGGCGACGGCGGGCATCCAATCGCACCGCTGATTGGCGATCTTCAGATCGTCGTTGAGGCCGTCGAGCAACATGGTGATGGTCGATCCGACGATTTCGAGGTGGCTGAGTTCCTCGGTGGCGATGTCCATGAACAGGTCGTACATCTTTGGATTCTTTTCCCTCAGCACGAACGCCTGGATGAAGTACTGCAGCGCCGCGGTGAGCTCGCCGTTGGCGCCGCCGAATTGCTCCATGAGAAGGCTGGCGAAACGTGGGTCCGGCTCGGATACCCGTACCTCGAATTGAAGATCTTTGTTATGCGTGAACACGACGCCTCCCGACTGAAAAGTGGTTTGGGGTCCTTGGTCCGCTGGGCTGTGGGCCGAGGTGAGACCCGCTTACCCGTGGCACCGGCACGCAAACCACCGGATCGGTGTCGTTCGCGTGAGATTCAAGATCGGCCAACAGGTTTCAAGATCCGCAAGGGCATCAGTTGCCGTCGCGCTCCGCGGCGTCGCGAAGTATCTGCTGCAAGCGCTCCAACGGGGTTCCGGGCTCGAGACGCAACTGTGAACCGTCCTCCGCCTGGGCGCCGCCAGACGCCATTGGCGGCGGCGGTGTGACAGGGGGGGTCGGCGGCGGGGGCGGTGGTGGTGCGACCTGCGCGGCGCCGATCTTCTGATTCAGCCGGGGCAGTGCCTCGTTGCGTAACGCCTGCCGCTGCGGATCCGGATCGCTGTTGCCCGCAAAGCACCCCTGCGGAGCTTCCTGAACCACGGTTCGCGCACCGATGAAGTACGCGGCCGCGGTTCGGCCGTCGAGCACGGCAGCCGCCCGGTCGCCCAACGTCTCGCGGACGAGTTCGAGATTGACCCGCACCGAACAGGATTCACCGATCTCCGTGCGCGACAGACTTTCGCCGAATTGGCGGTCCGCCTCCTCCAGCCTGTTGTCGAGCACCGCGAGACTGCCTGCGGCGAAATACGCTTTGGCCGGTTCGATGACATTGAGCACGGTCAGCGAGTCGACCGCCCGGTCTAGCCCTGCGTTGTCCCGCTCGGTGAAGGCCGAGACGGCCGACTCCCCCGCGATCACCACCGAGATCGACTTGGCGATCACCACGACGAGAAGCAGCGCGATCGGTGCGGAGAACACCAGCAGGCGCCGCCGCAGCCGCAGCCGCGCGGAGCCGCTTCGCCACCAGCTCACGTGGCCACCTCCGCGCTGACGACTCGGTTGCGCCGGAGGTCGCGCAGCACGAGGTAGAGCTCGATCAGGATGAGGATCGCGGCGCCGACGGCCGGCAACCAGTACGTCTCGGTGCCTGTTTCGACTGAGGCGACGGCGGTGGTCGGCTCATCCGTTGCGCCGTCCGGCAGCTCGACGGACAGAGGCGCGGCGTCGGGTCGCCCGACGTAGGGGACACCGAGTTGATCGGCGACGCCCCGCAGTGTGGCCTCGTCGGCGGAAGTGCCGTAGCCGAGCACAGCGCCACCGTCGACCGATCCCGCAGGCGGCGCGAATTCCCTTGGCGGGAGCTCTGACTCAGGCGCGCCTGCGCCCAGATAGAAGACCAACGTCGTGGCCCGCGGATATTGCTGAACCGCGCTGATCAACTGGTACCGCAACACAGTGCCCGCCGCGCCGGCGTTGGTCTGGGTGGCGGTGTCGGGCCCGGACGCATACGGGACCAAGGTGTCCAGGACCGGCCGCAGGCTCCAGGTGTCAGCCGACAGCGGCCAGTCCAGCGACGGAGCCGACGCGAACCCGATGACCGCGAAGCGTGCGCGCGGATAGCGGTCGACCAGTACCTCGAGGTCGTCGCGCGCGACGTCCATCCGGGTCCGGCCGTCGAGGTCGCGAACCGCCATGTCCGGTGATCGGTCGACGACGAGGAATACGTTCGGTTCCAGGTCGCCCGCGCTGCGCGTCGTGCTCTCGTCGTCGGCGAGGATCACCACACGACTCGCCGCCAAGACGAGAAGCAGCGCCGCGGCGCTGATGAGGAGCCATCGCCATAGCGCCGTCCGGTTGCGCCCGGAGGCTCGCCACCGCCGCAACGTGAGGATCTGCGCGACGATCAGCAGCACCGCCATGGCGACCAACAGCAGTGTCGGCAGGACCGGATGCAGCGTCATGGTCGCACCACCAGCGGCCACATCACCAATGCGGTGAGCGCCGTCAGCGCCAACACCAGTGGTATATCGGGCGTTTCGACTACGCTGACGGCCGCATTCTGGGACTCAGTCGACGGCGGAGGGTGATCTCTGATCTCGGCCAGGTCGGCGTTCGCATCGGAGTTCACCGGGAACGAGCGGCCCCCGCTCTCGCGGGCCAGTGCGTCCAGCGCTCCGTTGTCCGTCTCGGTGAACAGAAGATTGACCTGCACGTCGGCTTCCTGCGCCAGGTCGCGGACCCCGTCGGGAGTGAACAGCGCAGGGCGGGAGTCACCGGGGGTGCGTAGCGACCCGGGTCCGACGTAGATGAGCGAACGCCGCGGTGCAGTCGACTGGTCAGCCGGGGGAAAGCCCGTCAGGCACATCGCCAACACATCTTCGACACCGCCGGCGTAGTTCACGTAGTCCAGGGCGGGAGCCCACGTACCGGCATCGCCCGACCCACCGGCGTAGGTATTGAATCGGCCTGCTGCGTATTGATAGTCGCGCGTCATCGGCACGATTCGCCGGTCGGCGGTGGTCAACCCGATACGCTGAGTGCTGAAGTTCCCGACTTCGGTCGCGAAGTGTCGCAGCGTGGCCCGGACCTCGGGATCGCTTGGCGGACCGCCCATGCACAGCATGATGTCCTCGGGCTGGGCTTCCTGGGATTGCCTTGCAGCCGAGGGCAATCCAATCGGGCGGGCGGCAGCCACCACAGCCGCTCCGAAGATCACCGTCAGCAAAGCGATGGCGACGACGGCCGACAGCGTGCGCAGCCGCGCTGCGCGTCGGTACTCCGGCAGGCGGGTCAGCCGGTCGACGTTCGCCAGCAGACGTAGCCGTCGCCGCACGGTACGCATCGGCTTCAACAGCACCGCCGCGATGCAGCACGCCAATCCGAGGCATCCGGCGATCGCCACGACCCACCACGTCAGCTCCATGTGCGGATCAACTCCTCGGCGGAGTCACTCACGAATGCGACGTCGACGCTCGAATCGGCGTTGAACTGAGCGTCGATCAGTTCCGCCAAAACCGGTGCTGCCATGGCCAACTCGCCAGCAGCGATGGCGTCGACTTGCAAGTATTCGGCACGCACACCGGTGGCCGCGTGCAGAAACGCCCGCAGCTCGCGGCTGACCGCCGCAGCGGCGGGAGCCGACCCGAGTTCCCCCCCGCGATAGCGCTCACCGATGGCGCGCACGGCTTGGGCGGACCGCCGTTTGACCAGCTCGCTGCGCGCCGTTCCGATGACGGGCAGGCCGCGCAACCGACGCCCCGGCATCGTGAACACGAACACCGCGGCGTACCAGCCGATCAAGACCAACGCCAAAAGGACCGCCAGCCACAACCACCACGACGAATACGGCGTGGGTCCGATGACGAACCGGACCAGCTCATCTGACACGGGCGAACGCTCCGGTCATCGCCGTCAGTCCGGCCCTGATGCGCGTACTGCCGGTAAATCTCGCGTGCGATACGCCGTGCATCGTCAGGAAGGCCGAAAGGTGCTCCCGTCGTGTGAATTCGGCTTTGCGGTAGGCCTCGACGACTTCCGGTCCGAGCGCCGCGCCGCCCATGACGACCCGACCGGCGGCAACGTCGTAACCGTCGTCCTCGTCGTCGACGGCCCCGACCGCCGCCATGTCGGCGACCATGGCCCACAGCACGTCATGTCGCGCCGTCAGTCGGGTCAGTGTCTCGCCGAGACCGTCGCTGATCTCCGGCTCGTCGGATACGACGAAGATCAACAACGGGTGCCGATAGTGCTTTGCCACCCAATTCAGCTGTGTCACAACGTTGCTGGGCGCTGGTCCGGTCCTGGTGTGGTGATGAAACCGGTGCAGCATGCTCTCGATGTGTGTCTCGCCGCGTCGCAGTCGGATGTCGACGCATCCACGAACGTCGCCGAACACCATGCCGATCTCGTCGGATCGGCGCAGCGTGATCAGCCCGATGGCACCGATGACATGGGCTGCGATGTCGCGCTTACGCTCGCCCGATGGCGCCTGGGCGACGCTGTTCCGGCCGGCGTCGGCGACCACGAGAATCTTGTGGTGCTTCTCGGAGACGAAGCGTTTGATCAGAACATGGCCCGACCGTGCGGTGGCCTTCCAGTCGATATCGCGGACGTCGTCGCCCGGCACATAGGGCCGCAGGTCGTCGAATTCGAGGCTGCGGGTGTGTACCAGTGCGTACCGCCCGCCGTCCAAGAGTCCGGTCGTATCGCGCCCGAAGAACTGCTTGGCACGGTCGAGATGCTTGCCCATGCCTCACGGCACCCGCACCGCTGCCAGCACCGCGTCGACCACTACGTCGGGTGTGATCTGCAGGCTGGCCGCCTCGAAGCCGAGGATCAGGCGGTGGCGTAGAACGCGGTGCGCCACCGCGGCGACGTCATCGGGCACGATGTGGGTGCGGCCGCGGACCACGGCGAGGGCGCGCGCGGTACGGCAGAACGCGATCGTCGCTCTAGGGCTCGCTCCGTATTCGATCAACCGGGCGATGTTCGCCGGCAAATACTGCTCCGGCTCCCGCGTCACGTTCACGAGCCGGCCGGCGTAGGCGATCAGGTCGCGGTCCATGTACACGGTGCGGACGAGGGCCTGCACACGCCGGATGTCGTCGATCCCGACGACCGGGGGCGTTCGATAGTTCTTCTCGTACAGGCCGGCGTCCATCCGCAACACGACCTCGACCTCGTCGTCGACGGAGGGGTACCGGACGAGTTCCTTCAACATGAATCGATCGGTCTGCGCCTCCGAGAGTGGGTAGGTGCCTTCCTGTTCGACCGGGTTCTGGGTGGCGATCACCAGAAAGGGTTCGGGGATCGGGTATTCCACACCGGCGATGGTGGTCTGGCGTTCTTCCATCGCCTCGAGCATCGCGCTCTGGGTCTTCGCGCTTGATCGGTTGATCTCGTCGAGCAGGACGATGTTGGCGTGCACGGGTCCCAGTTGGGTGGCGAAGGAGTTGGTGGCCGCCTCGTAGATCTGGGTGCCGATGATGTCGCTGGGCAGCAGGTCGGGCGTGCACTGGATACGCCGGAACCCGCCCTGGATCGACTCGGCGATGACGCGGGCGGCGGTGGTCTTGGCCAGGCCGGGCACGCTCTCGATCAGCAGATGCCCGCCGGCCAGCAGGGTGATCAGCAACGACTCCCGCAGGTCGTGCTGGCCGACCACCTTGGCCGAGAAGGCCGAGGACACCGCCGCGACGACGTGTTCGGCGTCGGCGAGATCGCGCTGGTCAAGCCGCGGTGGTGGCGCGGTCATAGGTACCTTCCGTAACGCAACAAGTCCCGCTAGGGGTACCCAGCCACCGCCATCTCATGCTTGCTAGGACGGCGGAATCAGCACGGTGTAGAGCTCGGCGATCCTGCCGTCCTCGATCACGGCGGCATCGAAGCCGGACATGCCGGTTTGTCCGGTGGTCGGGTCGACGAGGTTCCAGGCCAGGTATCCGAAGTCGGGCAGCATGTGCACCGGGCCGGCCGCCGCGAACTGTTGGTCTCCCAATTGGTTCTGCAGCGCAACGCATTTCGCTTCCAACGCATCATGTCCGGTGGACACGCCCTCGGCATCGGTCCATCGGACGTCGGGTGCGTAGGTGCGCTCGATCGCGGGCCGCCGCGTTTTCTCGTCGCGTTCGTTGAACACCGCGAGCAGGTTGGCCAGCATCAGGGTTTCGATCGGGTCAGACACCGGATCAGCCTACGTGCTTGCTGATCGCCGGTCATTTCCTGCCGAAGTACAGCTCCTGGGTCGCGATGCAGACCAGTTGCCCTGAGCGGTTGTACATCGTCGACGTCGATAGTCCCCGGCCCGCGACACCGCTCGGCGAAAACTGGTCGGACAGCACCCAATCCGACAGGTCGACCGGCCGGTGAAACCACAGCGCATGGTCGATCAGCGCGTTGAAGGCACTCAGTGGCGTCTGGCGCCGCTGGGTAAGCGCCACCTCGACCATCGTGGTACCCGACAGATACGTCAACAGACAGCTGCCCAACACCGGATCGGCGGACACAGAACCGTTGGGCCGCCACCACATTCGCATACGCGGTGGCAGCTCGGGCAACTCGATCGCCAGCCGTGGTGGGGCGTCGACGTAGCGCAGATCGAACGGTTGCGGCCGAACCCAATGGCCGCCCAGCTCGTCGGCGTAGTCCGCCAGCTGCTCCTGGATTGGTGGCAGCGATTCGGGGGTGGCGATGTCGGGCATCGGCTGCTGATAGTCGAGTGACTCGATGGGCTCGCTGAACGACGCGAGCGCTTCCAGCAGGATCTGTCCGTTCTGGCGCGCCGTGATCTGGCGGGTCGACAGCGCGCCGCCGTCACGCGCCACGTCGACGTGGATGTCGACGGGCGCACGCGCGTCGCCGGCCCGGATGTAGTAGACGTGCACGCTGTGCGGGGTTCGGCCGGGAGCGGTGAGGCTCGCGGCCATGAGCGCCTGACCCGCTATGTGTCCCCCGACGATGTGGTGAGCCGGATTGTCGAGCTGCGTCGCGAGGAAGTGGTGTTCGTCGACCCGTTCGACTTCAAGCGTGGCGACAACGTCGGCCAGGGTCGGCGGTCGGTATGTCACCTGCGCATCATGCCGTAGCCGTTTTCGCCGGTCGGATCGCGGGTAAGGGTCCGTCATGACATCTCCGGAGCCTGCGAACGAAACCGACGAAGTCCTCACCACGCCCGCCACCCCGGGAGCGGCGGCGTTGCCGACGGAGCCTGACGAGGACGACGAGTCCACGCACGAATGAGTTCTGACGCGTCGCTGACCGCCGAGGACCTCGAGTTTCTACGGCGTCCGCTGCATGGCTTTCTATCCGTTGCCAAGGGCCCGGTTCCACCGCAGCCCCGACCGGTGTGGTTCGAGGTCACCGCCGAGGGGACGATCCAATTGTTCACCGGGCCAGACACTTTGAAAGTACGGCGGGTGCGCGACGACCCACGCGCCTCGCTCGTCGTAGCCGCCCCCGTTGGGGAACGCGAGCGATGGGTGTCTGTCGCCGGCCGCGCCACCGTGGAAACCGACGGAGGACGCGACCTGGCCGCCCGGCTGGCCGAGCGCTACTGGGATCTCGACGACCCGATGCGGGCGAAGGACCTTGCCGAGATCCTGGCCGAGGATCAGGTTCGGTTCGTCATCCATCCGGAGCGGGTCAGCCGCTACCGGTACTGACCCGTCAGGCCAGCGGCTGCCCGTCCTTGGTCAGCACGTGCCACTCGCCGCCGAACAGGTCCAGACCCTGCCCGCCGGCCTCCCGGTCACCCTTGTCTCCCGCGTAGCGGTACAGCGGGTGGCCCTTGTAGGTCACCTGGTTGGTTCCGTCGCGACGCGGGGTGGTCGACGCGGCTGCCACGTCGATGCCGATGCCGCCCGCCGGGGTGCCTTTGGCCAAGATGGGCAGCCACGTGTCGGCACACACGTCGTAGCAGTTCGGGTCGTTCGGTCGGTCAGCGGTGAAGGTATAGACGGTGCGGCCCGAGCCGTCGACGATGATCTGGCCGAGGTCGCCTCGATCGTCTATTTCCAGCGACACGTCGCCGATCGGCGGTATCCGATCCGTCGACGGGATCGGGGTCGGTGTACCGGTCGCGTCGGTTCTCGGTGCGGCCACCGTGCTCGGCGTCTCGCCGGCCGTCGAGGACTCAGTGGCCGCCTGGTTGGCGAATGCCGAGCACGCCGTCAACGCCGCAGCGCTGACCAGTACAAGCGGAAGCGGATGCATGGTGATTCCGTTTCCACCTGCGACGTCGCTGAAACCCGGCGTGGCGCAGGCCACTAAACCGGCGCGATGCGCTGCGCCCACGGCAGCGCCTGCTCGAGCTGGCTCGCCAACCGGATGAGCAGCGCCTCACCCGCCAGCGGGGCGACGAACTGAACACCAAGCGGCAGACCGGTCGCGGTCCAGTGCAGCGGCAGCGAGATCGCGGGTCGCCCGGTGACATTCGCCAGCTGCGTGTACGGCACCCAGCCGAGATTCTTGTCGACCATGTCGTCGACGATCTTGGTGAACCGCAACATGCTGGCGGTGCGGGTCTTGAGGAGCAGGTCCGCGCCCTTCTGCAGCGCGGCCGAGAGGTCGAATTCGCCGGTCTTCGGGGGCGGGGTCGCCAGCGAGGGCGTCATCAAAAGGTCGTACGACTCGAAGAAGGTCGTCAGCCGGCGGGTGTGTTCGTGGCGCTTCTGGACCGCATCGACATAGTCGACGCTGCTGGTCGCGCGGCCGATGGCCGCCAGGACCAGGGTGTCACGCTCGAACGCTTCGTCGCTCGCGCCTGACACGCTTTTGGCCTCGGCGAGTTCCCACGCGGTGTTGACGAACCACGCGAGCAGGAACTCCCGGGCGAGCGCGGCATCGTCGAAGGGCATCTCAGGCAGCTCCTCGACGTGGTGGCCCAGCCCGGTCAGGGCGGCGGCGGTGGCCTCGACGGCCGCGTAGGCCTCGGGATGCGGCGAGGGCGTGATGGCGCAGGGCACGCGCACACCGATGCGCAGCTTCGGAGGCTCCGCGCCGACGTTCGACGCGAGGGGCGAATCAGGCAATCCGGGCACGAAAGGTCCGCCCGGTTCCCCGCCGACGATCACGTCGAGCATCGCGGCGGTGTCGCGCACGGTGCGCGAGACGACGCCCTGCACCGCCGCGCCGTGCATGGCCTCGCCCTTCGCCGGACCCGACGGCGTCAGACCTCGGCCTGGCTTCAATCCGACGAGCCCGCAGCATGCGGCCGGGATCCGGATTGATCCGCCGCCGTCGCTGGCACCGGCGCACGGCACGATGCCCGCCGCCACCGCGGCCGCCGCCCCGCCCGACGAGCCACCCGGCGAGCGCTGCAGATCCCACGGATTGTTGGTGGGCCCCCACGCGATCGGTTCGGTGATCCCCTTCGCGCCGAATTCGGGGGTGTTGGTCTTACCGAAGATGACCAAGCCCGCGTCGATCCAGCGTTGGACGACGGTGGCGTGCTCGGCGGCGGGCAGCGACATCAGCGCGCGTGAACCGGCCGAGGTCGGCAGACCGGCATAGTCCTGCGCGAGGTCCTTGATCAGAAACGGGACGCCGGCGAACGGTCCGGTGAGATCCGCGGTCGGCGCAGCGGGCACGTCACGCACGATCGCGTTGATCCGCGGGTTCACCGCGGCGGCCCGCTCCCGCGCCAGCGTCAGCAGTTCGGCCGCGGACACCTGCTTCTCGGCGACCAGTTTCGCCAGCCCGGTGGCGTCATACCTCCGGTACTCCTCGAAGTTCATCCTCTGACCGTATGTCGCGTGGTTATCGTGCAGACATGAGCCTCGTGACCTACGAGTTGGACGATCACATCGCCACGATCACGCTCAACCGCCCGGAGGCACGCAACGCCATCAACGGCGCGCTGCGCCAAGAACTGAATGCCGCCTGGGAACGGTTCCGCGATGACGAGGACGCCTGGGTGGGCATTCTCACCGCCAACGGCAGCGTTTTCTGCGCGGGCGGCGACCTCAAGGACGGCGAGGGATCGGTCGGCACCTTCGGCGGCACGTTCTGGGAGAAGCCGACGATCAACTCGTTCGAAAGTGGTATGGAATTGTTCAAACCGACGATCGCGGCCGTCAACGGTCCCTGCGTCGGTTACGGGGTCACCGGAATTCTGTTCTGCGACTTCGTCATTGCCTCCACCGCGGCCACCTTCTCGTTTCCAGAGGTGACACTAGGGACGCCGACGATTGTCGGCGCGATCCGTCTGCCCGAACGGCTGCGCTGGGCCGACGCCATGGAACTGTTGCTGACCGGAGCCCCGATGTCGGCCGAACGGGCCAAAGAGGTTGGCCTGGTGTGGAAGCTGGTCGAGCCCGAAGAGTTGCAGGCACAGGCGCGGGCCTGGGCGCAGACCCTGACGAAGGCCGCGCCGCTTGCCCAGCGTGCGACCAAAGAAGTGGCATGGCGCACCGCGAACATGGGGTGGATCGAGTCGGTGCGCTTCGGCGAGACGATGCGCAAGGTGGCCGTGGCGACCGAGGACGTCGCCGAGGGAATCCAGGCGTGGCAGCAGAAGCGCGCGCCCCAGTGGCGGGGCCGCTAATTCAGGCAGGCGTTTTCTCGAACGCGACGGGGGGAGGCGCATTCTCGGTGCCGGGGGTGACGGTGCCGTTGAGCGGACAACGCGTCGTCTCTGGAACCTTGACCAGCGCAAGAGCGCCGATCACACACGCGGCCATCATGTAGTAGGCGGGGAACAGCGCGTCGCCGGTGGCGTTGGTCAGCCAATCGTTCACCGCTGGGGCGGTTCCACCGAAGAGAGACGTCGACACGTTGTAGGCGATCGCGAAACCGGCATAGCGCACATGGGTGGGGAACATCGCCGGGAATGTCGCCGAGATCGTGGCCAACTGCGGCACGTAGAGCAGACCTAGTACTGCAAATCCGATGATGGCGCCCGCAAGATTCGTACCCATGAGAAGAAACATCGGAATGCCGGCCACGAAGAGCCCGATCAGCGAAACCCACCACACCGGCTTTCTTCCAACTCGGTCGGACAGCAATCCGACGAACGGGACGAAGACCATCATCGAAAGCATCCCGATGATGGGCACGAGTAGCGATTGGTCGGGCGTCAGCCCAATTTGTGTCTCCAGATAGGTCGGCATGTAGGTGAGCAGCGTGTAGTTCACCACATTGAGAGCGACGACCATGCCGCCCAACTGCAGAATGGGCCGCCAGTATCCGGCGAGCAGATCACGAAATTGTGTGGTGGTTTGTTCTTCCGTCTTGCCCTCTTGCTCGAGTTCGCGGAAGACCGGCGTGTCCTCCAGCCGCGATCGGAGGTAGACACCTATCAAGCCCAGCGGAGCCGCCACCAGGAATGGCAATCGCCAACCCCACGCGTGCATCTGGTCGTCGCCGAGGGCAAGCGAGCATCCCAGCATCAGCAGGGCGCCGAATGAGAAGCCGGCCAGGGTGCCGAATTCCAGGAAACTGCCCAACATTCCGCGGCGACGACTCGGTGCGTACTCGGCCATGAAAGTCGCGGCACCGCCATACTCACCGCCGGTGGAGAAGCCCTGAATCATTCGCAGGAATACCAGTAGGAACGGGGCCCACAGACCGATGGCGGCGTAGGTCGGAACCAGGCCGACGCAGAAGGTCGCACCGGCCATCAGCATGATCGTGATGGCCAGAACCTGCTTGCGGCCGAGTCGATCTCCTAGCGGGCCCCAGACGAATCCACCGAGCGGTCGCACCAGGAACGAGACGGCGAAGGTCATCAAGGCCAGCAGGGTGGCTTGCGCCGTTTCGCCGGGGAAGATCGCGGCCGAGACATAGGTGACCCCGTAGGCGTAGATACCGTAGTCGAACCACTCGGTGGCGTTACCGATCGCGGAGGCTGCAATGGCCTTACGGGTGACTTCGGGCGGTGGCTCGTTCTCGACGGTCGGCGTGTTGGCCTCGTCGGAGCTCACTCGTTCCCCCTCGTCGGCTGCTTCGGATTTCGCAAACCGTGTTGGACTATCCATGTCATCGCCGGAGTAAACGTCGCCTGTCATATTCGGCGGGCACTACCGCTCTTCGGGCTCATCGTTCACCGGTCGGCATCGCGGCGTCGACGGGCGTCGGTTCCAATGCGACACTCCATGCTCTCTCAGGGGTCGCGGCGGCCGATGCCTGGACTTTGGGCCGCAGCCGGACCACCTGCCCGACCGCGCGCCGTACACCAGGCGCCCCGCGCACTCTCAACAGGTGGCCCAACCGCCCCGCCCGATAACGCAGCGGTGAACCGAGCAGTTCGCCCATCACCACGCCGGCCCCGATCGCCAGCGCCGTGGCGGCCGCGGCCGCCGCTTGAGCGATCCCTTGGCCGTAGTCCTTGTCGACGACGAAATAGAACACCGCCCGGAACACAGCCAGGCCAGGGAGCATCGGCGTGATTCCGGCGGTCGCCGTGACCAGAGCCGGTGCTTGCCGCCGAATCGACGACAATGTCGCCAGCAAGCCGACCCCGACCGCGGCGGTTCCGGTGGCGACCACCTGGCCGAGCCCACCGCCCGCGAGACCGATCAGCACCAGCTCGGCGAGCCCCGCCACGACTCCGGCGGTCGCCACAGAGCGCAGCCGGGCGTAGCTGACGACGGTTAGGCATGCACCCGCCAGGGCCGCACCCGACACAGCGAGCGCTATCGGCCCAGGCCCACTGGGCAGGATGAAGGTCTCGGTGGCGTTGACCTGCAGCCTGATCGTGATGTCGGCAAGGGCAGCGACCTGGAGCCCGGCGAGAATTCCGACGACGATGCCGGCGGTCATGAACAGCACGTCGCCGAGTCGAGCAACAGCGGTCAGCATGTACCCGGTGAGCGCATCTTGCACCGAGCCGACCAGCGTCAGCCCGGCGAGCAACATCACGATCCCGGTGGCCACCAGCGCGGTCGGTCCTTGATCGGCGTACCGGTAGGCCGCGACCGCGACGAGAGTGGCTATGAAAGCTCCGGCCGCTTGCTGAAAGAACAATGGTGTCCCGTAGCGGTACAGCACCCGACCCACCCGATCGATGACCGCGGATGTCCCAGCGGCCAGCAGGCAGGTCAGCCAAGTGCCTCCGAAAAGCATTGCGATACCGAGAGCGAAGCCGGCCCATCCCAGGGTCGCCACCCAGCGCGGATAGGGGTGCTGACGCTCGGTCAATTCGTCCATCGCTTCGTGGGCCTGGTCCACCGAGACGCCACCGGAGGTGATGCGCCGGACCAGCCGGTCTAGTTCCGCCAGCCGCGAGTAGTCGGTCGAACGGGTATGCGCCGAGCGAACAATGGTGACGGGTGGGCTGGCCTCAGTCGTCAGCGCCGAAGCAAAGATCGTGGTGACGAAGACGTCGATCACACAGTCGTGGAGCTGGTAGGCCGCAGCCACATCCTGCGCAGTCACGACGACGTCGGCGGTGCCCGAGCCGGATGACAGCATCACCTCGGCAAGTCGAACTGTCAGGTCGAGGACCTTGCGGGTGTGCACGTCATCGACGTGCTGGGAGGACCTACTGCGCCGTCCGGCCGGCGGAGCGGGATCACGGCGCCCGACCGATGGAATTCGAAAACCCCGTCGGCGCCCCGTCGTGTTCTCCGCGCGTCCCTGTCCCATCACCAGTCTCGTATCGATGCGCATGCGGCAGTTCTCGGCATGGGCATAGCCATAGTCGCTCGCATAGCCGACAGCGTCTGGCTTCAAACCCAGCGGTTCTGCGCCACACTCTTCCCGGAGATAGGAGCTGCAATGGGCCGGTCGGGCAAGGTCTGCACATCTGCGAGGACGAGGCCAGCGGCAAGCTCAAACGCTTCGTACCGCTTCCGCCCTGAGGTGCACGGGTTACGCAGAGCGCCGACGGTCCCCGTCAGGTGGCGCGCAGCGTCAGCAGAGTGATTTCGCTGGGCGCGAATACCCGAAACGGCGGACCCCAGAAGCCCGTCCCGCGGCTGGTGTACAGCTGCGTCCGTTCACCGTGCCGACTCAGGCCCTGCACCACCGGTTGATCCAGTCGGACAAGGTAATTGAACGGCCAGATCTGGCCGCCATGGGTGTGTCCCGACACTTGCAGGTCGACACCCGCACGCACGGCGCGCCCGACCTGCTTGGGCTGATGGGCGAGAAGGAGGACCGGCAGCGTCGGGTCGGCACCCGCCAGCGCGGCATCCAGATTTGCCCCGTGCCCGTCCACACCGGAGGCTTTCGCGGTGGCGTCGTCCACCCCGGCGACGACCAGGCGATCACCACCGCGTTCGACGATGATGTGCCGATTGTGCAACGCGTCCCACCCGATGCGCTCCATGTAGTCCAGCCAGCCCTGCGCCTCGCTGAAGTACTCGTGGTTGCCGGTGACATAGACCCGCGCCGACGTGGCGCCGACCCCCGCCAGCGGGCTCGCCTGGTTTTCGCGTACGTCGACGGTTCCGTCGGCGATGTCACCGACGTGGCACGCCACGTCGGCGCCGAGTTCATTGACCCGCGCGACCACGGCAGCCGACCAGCGTGCCCGGTCGATCGGCCCGTAGTGGGTGTCGGTGATCAGCGCGACGCGCAGTCCGTCCAGGCCGCGGCCGAGCCGCGCGATGGCAACGTCGAGTTCTCGCACGCGAGGCACTCGCATCGCCTCGGCGTAGCCCCACACCAGCAGGACCACCGTTGCGACCAGAACGCCGCCCGCGACCCACCTCGACCGCGCCGGATCCCCGACTCCCCCGGCGAGCAGCAGCAGCCCCGCCACCTGGCCCAGCACGGACCAAACGAACAGCACCCATGCCGCACCCAGCAGCGCATCGCCTGCGACGGCAGCCCGGTCGGAATGCCGGCGGCCGTGGCCGAGCACCATCAGGGTCGGCAGAGCGCCGGCGGCGGTAACAAGCAGCAGCGTGCCCGCCACGAAGAGGGCAGGAGGCCACGCCGTCCCCGGCCCCAGCAGCGTCCACCACGGCACGGCGAACAGCAGCAACACGATCGTCAAAACCACCGTCAGCCGGCCGAGCTTGCGGGACCGCCGTGGCGGGTCGTCGATCGTTTCGACTACCTCAGCGGGATTGTCTGTCATCACCGACGACGTTACCGATGGATTTGCGGGCTCGCCGCCGGGCCGACGGGTAACCGGTATCCGCGACCGATCCTCGGTGACATGACTAGTCTTTCGGGCGTGCTCGATGCTCTCTGGACCGCTGCGACCCGGCATCCGTTCCTCGACGCGGTGCGCGACGGCACCATCGGCGACGCGGACTTCGACCGGTGGCTGGCGCAGGACGCACTGTTTGTCGCCGACCTGCTCACCTTTCAGGCGCGGCTGCTCGCGCGGGCGCCGCGCCCGGCTCAGGGGGTGCTCGCAGGGGGATGCGTGGCCCTGGTCGACGAGCTGGATTGGTTCGAGGTGAAGTCGACCGAGCGGGGCGTCGCACTGAAGCAGCCCGCGCTTGCGGCGACGGCCGCCTACCGCGAACTGCTGCTGCGGCTCGACACGATGCCTGTCGACGCGGCGCTGACGGCGCTCTGGGTCATCGAGCGGGTGTACCTGCTCGCGTGGTCGTCGGCGGTCTCGAGCACGTCACCCCTGCGTGAGTTCGTGGAGCATTGGACCGCGCCCGGCTTCGCCGCATACGTGGACGCGCTCGGGGAACTGGCAACCCCCGAGGCTCACGACGGTGTGGTCGCCGAGGTGCTGACGCGCGAGGTGGCGTTCTGGGATATGGCACTGGCATGAGCCTGTCGAATCAGCTGTGGTCCGCCAACGGCGATCTGGCTGCCGCTGCGCTGGCGCATCCGTTCGTCCGCGGACTGGGCGACGGCTCGCTGGATCGAAACGTCTTCGCGGGTTACGTCGCGCAGGACGCGTTCTTCCTCGAATCCTTTGCACGCGCCTACGCTTTGGCGCTGGCTCGCAGCACCGATACCCCCACGCTGATCGCATTGGCCGGCTTGATCTCCGGAGTAGCCGACGAGTTGGGCCTACACAACTCGTACGCCGCGCGCTGGGGCATCGACATGGCCGGCGTCGAACCGTCGCCAGCGACGTTGGCGTACACCGACTTTCTGCTCGCCACCGCCGCGACGGGTGGACTGGGCGTGACGCTTTCGGCGATGACGCCATGCATGCGCCTCTACGCCTGGCTCGGGACGTCGTTGGATGCGGACGCGGCGGGACCATACGCGGAATGGGTGCAGACCTATTCCGATCCCGGCTTCGAGAGCTTGGCGTCCCAGCTGGAAGGGCTCCTCGACCAGCACGCCGATGACCGCGCCGCCATCAGGCAGTCCTACCGGCGCGCGATGACCCTCGAGGTGGCGTTCTTCGAATCGGCACTGTCGCGCTGAAATCCATTGCTACTGGCTGGTGTTCAAGGGTGCCGCGTCGGCCATCCTGCGCAGCTCCTTGCGGTCGGCGTCGGCGCCGCCGAGTGAGGGCAGGCTGAAGCTGGTGTACATCACGCGTCGTTCGCGCTGCACCGGCGGCGCTGCCATGTGCAGCGTGCACGAGCAGTGCACCGTGACGTCGCCGGTCTCGGTGGCCAGGTCGACGACCGGAAGATCGAGGCCGGGTTGGAGGCTGGGCGCGGGCCAGACGAGGGCTCGATGTGAGCCGGCGACGACGCGGAGTTGACCCGACATAGCGTCGGCGCCGGTGACCGAGATGCCGACGGTGAGTCCGCAGCAGTCGTAGCTGTGCCGGCCGAGCGAGCAGTCCTTGTGCCACGGAATGTCTGAAATCCCTTGGACGACGCCGATCGGTTTGTAGAGCGCTTCGAGTCGGTTGCCGTCCCATCCGCTGGCGACGTGGCCGTCGCCCGTCAACGCGGCGATGCGGGTCAGGCGTTCGTCGGCGACCAGTTCGGCGGCGAGCGGAGATTCCTTGTCGAACCGCTGCATCCGCACCAGCGCACGAGATCCGTCCTTGAGGCCGGCCCACCATGACCGGCCGTCACCATCGGCGTAACGCGTTGCGGCGACATCCATTTCGGCGGACACGGCGGCCATCTCGTCTTCGCTATACAGGCCCTTGATGTGGAGGAAGCCGGCTTGTTCGAGGAACCAGGCCATGTCGTCGGCGGGATCGGCGGGAGTGAACGAACGGCTGAGGTCGAGCGGTCCGCCGGCGCGATCCTCGAATTCGATCGCGCCGGTGCGATGGGGTGTCGCGCCGTCGAGTGTGGCCCGGACCAGGAGCCACCAATTCAGGATGTCGGAGAGGTGCCCCGTCATATCGAGGGAGCCGCTGGCCAACCAGCCCATCGGGGTGGCTCTGTCGGCGACGAGTGCGTCGAACTGTTCGGCGTCGACCCGGATGGCGGAGCCGGTGCCCGGACCCCGTGTGACGGCAACGCGAGCATCGTCGGCGCGCAGCGTCCAGGATTGCTCCTCGACGGTGACGGTGAGTGGCCGGGGCTGCATCTCCTGCAGCGACGGACCCAGCCGATCTGTCGCTGCGGCGAACAGCTGAGGCAGTGTGACGTCGAGGAATTCGGCGGGCGCGATGGATGCGGGCTCGCCGTCGACCCTGATTCGCCTGTCGACAGTCATGTGCCTGATCAGTTTAGGCAGATCGCGGGGCGCCATCGCAGGATTCCGGGATCAGGGTGCCCGCGCGTTAGTGTGCTTTGGTCGGCTCCGAACCAGCCGACGGAAGAGTTGAGCTGATTCATGACTGCACCAGCAGACACGTCGCCCATGGAAGCGCGGGTCGGCCACTACTACCAGATGGACGGCACCTACCTGGTGGGCCGCGAGAAGGTCCGCGAATACGCCCGCGCGGTGCAGGACTATCACCCCGCGCACTGGGACGTCGCCGCCGCCGCTGAGCTGGGTTATTCGGATGTCGTCGCGCCGGTGACGTTCACGTCGACCCCCGGTATGAAGTGCAACCGACGCATGTTCGAGTCGATCGTCGTCGGATACGACACGTACCTGCAGACCGAGGAGGTCTTCGAGCAACACCGCCCGATCGTGGCAGGTGACGAATTGACCATCGACGTCGAGCTGACGTCGGTGCGCAGGACGGCGGGCCGGGATTTCATCACCGTCACCAACACGTTCACCGACACCGAAGGCGAGCGCGTGCACACGCTGCACACCACGGTCGTCGGGGTCACCGCCGAGGACATCGACGCGGGGGTCAAGACGGCTGTGCAGAACGCGATGATGCACGACATGAACATCCTGGACATCCCCAGTGCGGATGGCGAGTACGAGAAAGAACTCCGTCCCGAGGGCGAGATCCGGATCGCCGACGGAGGCTTGACCCGCACGCCGGGAACCCCGTCGTTCGACGACGTGAAGGTCGGCGACCCGCTGCCGGTGCACCACACCCGGCTGTCTCGCGGTGACTTGGTGAACTATGCCGGCGTGGCGGGTGACGCCAATCCGATCCACTGGGACGAGACCATCGCGAAGCTGGCCGGGCTGCCCGACGTGATCGCCCACGGAATGCTGACCATGGGTTTGGGTGCCGGGTTCCATTCCGCGTGGTCGGGAGACCCCGGCGCGGTGACGCGCTACACGGTTCGGCTGTCTGCGCCGGCCGTCGTGTCGGCCACCGGAGGTACCGACATCGAGTTCAGCGGGCGGGTCAAGTCATTGGATCCGGCGACGCGCAGCGGTGTGGTGATCGTTGCCGCGAAATCGGACGGCAAGAAGATCTTCGGTATGGCGACGATGGACGTCCGCTTCCGCTGATCGGCGTTCACAGCGTCTTGCGACGTTTCACCCGGATCGCGCCGGGTAAGCGCCGCACATGGCTGAAGAAGTTTCGGATTTCGTACTGAAGCGGCTGCGCGAATGGGGCGTCGAGCAGGTATTCGCCTATCCGGGGGACGGGATCAACGGCCTCGTCGCCGCCTTCGGGCGGGCCGACAACAACCCGCGTTTCGTTCAGGCCCGGCACGAGGAGATGGCCGCGTTCGCAGCGACCGGATACGCGAAATTCTCTGGGCGGGTGGGGATTTGCATGGCGACCTCCGGTCCCGGAGCGATCCACCTGCTGAACGGCCTATACGACGCCAAACTCGACCACGTACCGGTGGTGGCGATCGTCGGCCAGACCGCACGCAGCGCCATGGGCGGTAGTTATCAGCAGGAGGTCGACCTGCAGGCGGTCTTGAAAGACGTCGCCAGTGACTATCTGGTCGAGGTCAACGTCGCGAGCCAACTGCCGAACGCGCTGGACCGAGCAATCCGCACCGCACTGACCCGTCGGGCACCCACGGCGCTGATCATCCCCTCCGACCTCCAGGAGGAACCGTACGAAGCTCCCGGACACGCGTTCAAACAAGTCCCGTCGAGCGATCCGGGCTACGCCCATCCCGCATTGGCGCCGACCGACGAGCAGATTCGCCGGGCCGCCGACATCATCAACGCGGGCAACAAGGTTGCCATCCTCATCGGGCAGGGGGCCCGTGCGGCCGCGGCGCAGGTTCGCCAGGTTGCCGAGCTCACCGGTGCCGGTGTCGCCAAAGCCCTTCTGGGTAAGGATGTTCTGCCCGACGACCTGCCGTATGTGACCGGATCCATCGGCCTGCTGGGCACCCGTCCCAGCTATGAAATGATGCGGGACTGCGACACCCTCCTCATCGTCGGCTCCAACTTCCCGTATAGCCAGTTCCTGCCGAAGTACGGGCAGGCCAGGGCGGTGCAGATCGACATCGACGGCTCTTTGATCGGCATGCGCTACCCCACCGAGTTGAATATCGTCGCGGATGCCGCGACCGCACTGGACAGGCTGGTTCCGTTGCTCGCCCGCACAGAGGACCGCTCGTGGCGCGAGACGATCGAGAAGAACGTGTCGCGGTGGTGGGAAACCATTCAGCGGCAGGCGAATCTGTCTGCCAAACCGACGAATCCGATGCGCATCGCGTGGGAGCTGTCCGAGCGCCTGCCGTCGAACGCCATCGTCACCGCCGATTCGGGTTCGTCGACGAACTGGTATGCGCGCTGCCTGAAATTCCGCGACGGCATGCGCGGTTCGCTGTCCGGCACGCTGGCCACCATGGGCCCTGCCGTGCCGTACGCGATAGGCGCCAAGTTCGCCCATCCGGATCGACCGGTGATCGCGTTGGTCGGCGACGGCGCGATGCAGATGAACGGGCTGGCCGAACTGTTGACGATCAGGCGATATCGCGACCTGTGGTCGGATCAGCGGCTGATCGTGTGCGTCTTCCACAACAACGACCTCAACCAGGTCACGTGGGAGTTGCGGGCCATGGGCGGTGCGCCGAAATTCGAAGAGTCACAGTCACTTCCTGATCTGTCCTATGCGGATGTGGCGCGCAGCATGGGTATCAAGGCCATCGCGGTCGACACCGACGACGCGATCGGTCCAGCATGGGATGAAGCGTTGGCAGCGGACGAACCGACTGTTCTCGACATCCGTTGCGATCCCGAGATGCCTCCCATTCCGCCCCACGCCACCTACGAACAGGCCAAGGACCTCGTCGAGTCGATCCTCAAGGGCGACCCGGCGCGATGGCACCTGATGGCACAGGGTCTGAAAACCAAGGCACAGGAGTTCGTTCCGCACCGAGGCTGATCACTGGCTCCCGGTATCGCGGTGGCCAGGCCCCGGCCACCGGTGGGTAACGCCCGCCGAAACGGGTAGAGATTGGTACATGAGCAGCGGGCGACCTCGAATTCTCATCATCGGCGGCGGGTTCGGCGGGTTGTTCTGCGCCCGTCGCCTCGGCCGGGTCGACGTGGACGTCACACTGCTGGACCGCGCGGCGTGCCATGTGTTCCAGCCGTTGCTCTACCAGTGCGCGACGGGAACGTTGAGCATCGGCCAGATCAGCCGATCCCTGCGTGAGGAACTCTCGCGCCACCGCAATGTCAAGACGCTACTCGGCGAGGCGATCCAGCTCGACCCTCACGCCCGCCGAGTCACAGCCCGTCGGCCCGACGAAACGAAGTTCGACGTCGAGTACGACTACCTGGTGATCGCGGCGGGCATGCGACAGTCGTACTTCGGCAACGAGGAATTCGCCGCATGGGCGCCCGGCATGAAGACGCTCTATGATGCGCTCAGCATCCGGCGTCGAGTCTTCGCGGCGTTCGAGATCGCCGAGACCTTGCCGCCGAGCCCCGAGCGCGACCAGTGGCTCACGTTCGCGGTCGCCGGCGCCGGCCCCACCGGTGTCGAATTAGCCGGGCAGATAAGGGAACTCGCGACGCGTTCACTGGCCAACGAATTTCACAGCATCGAGCCGGAGGATGCCAGGGTGCTGTTGTTCGACGGCGGCGACCGGGTGCTCAAGAGCTTCGCACCGGCGCTGTCTGAACAGGCGTCGCACATACTCGAGGACTTGGGCGTCGAGTTGCACTTCGGTGTCCACGTTTCCGACGTGCGCCGCGACGGCGTGACCGTCCGCCCGAAAGACGGTAGCCCCGAACAGGAGTATGCGACCCGCACGGTGCTGTGGACGGCCGGGGTGGAGGCGGTCCCGTTCGCGCGGCACGCAGCCGACATGCTGGGCGCCGCCACCGATCGGTCGGGCCGCATCAAAGTTGACGCCGACCTCTCGGTGCCCGGGCACCATGAGGTATTCGTCATCGGTGATCTGGCGGGTCGCGACGGGCTCCCGGGGGTGGCGGAGAACGCGATGCAGGGTGGCTGGCATGCCGCGGCCTGCATTCGGCGCGATGTCGCTCAACGCAAGCGCAAGGATTTCCGCTACCGCGACCTCGGGTCGGCGGCGTACATCAGCCGGGGCCACGCGGTGGTGCAGGCGGGACCGGTCAAGCTTGCGGGCATGATGGGTTGGCTCGGCTGGGGCTTCATCCACATCGCGTTTCTGACCGGCGTGCGCAACCGTTTCAGCACGGTCGCCACGTGGATGGCGACGATTGCGCGCGCCAACCGCAGCGACCGCTCGTTCATCCTCGGCGGATCCGGCCATCCGGAGGAGCCCTACACCTGGGAGTCGCCCGTACACCGGGGCAACCGTTCGTCGGATTGACGACGCTGACGGCTAGAGTGCGTAGATGACTGATATCACCACGAAAATGGCTGCAGCATCGCAGAACTGGCCGTCGTTGCGGGTCGATGACTGGACTGCCACGCGTGAGACGCTCCACATGTGGACACAGATCGTCGGCAAGATTCGCCTCGCGCAGGCGCCGCTGGTCAACCACTGGTGGCAGGTCACCCTGTACGTGAGTCCCCGAGGCCTGACCACCTCGGCGATTCCGTACGAAGCCGGCGTCTTCGACATCGAGTTCGACTTCATCGAGCACCGGCTGCACATCCGTTGCAGTGACGGCGGCCTCCGTCAGATCCCGCTTGAACCCAAGTCGGTGGCCGCCTTCTATGCCGAAACGATGGCTGCGCTCGACGAACTCGGCATCGCGGTGCAGCTTCGGGCGAGCCCCAACGAAGTCGATCCCGCGATCCCGTTCGCCGACGACCACACGCACGCCTCCTATGACGCCCAGGCGGCGCACCTGTTCTGGCGTCAACTCGTGTCCGCGGACCGCGTGCTGCACGAGTTCCGCTCGCACTTTCTCGGGAAAGTCAGCCCCGTGCACTTCTTCTGGGGCGCCATGGATCTGGCGTGCACCCGGTTCTCCGGTCGCACCGCGCCCGAGCATCCGGGCGGCGCTCCCAACTGCGGCGACTGGGTGATGGTCGAGGGCTATTCGCACGAGCTGAGCAGCTGCGGCTTCTGGGCCGGTGGCGGTGAAGAAGGCGCTTTCTACGCATACGCATATCCCGAGCCTCAGGGTTTCGCCGATTATCCCGTGGAACCCGAGCAGGCCTTCTACAGCACGGACTACAAGCAGTTTCTGTTGCCCTATGAGGCGGTGCGAACCGCCGCCGACCCGGACCGCACCCTGCTGGAGTTCCTGCATGCGACCTATCGGGCGGCCGCTGATCTGGGCGATTGGGACCGAGCCGCGCTCGAGGTCGATCCGCTCCGGTGGCGCGACAAGCAGTGACGTCGGCCGAGCACTCAGGACGTGACCTGCCTCAGCACTTCCAGCGCCCGCGCGATCATCTGGTTATGCGGCGAGGAAATCCAGGCCGCCACGAGGTCGACGCCGAGCGCCCGCGGCCGCAACGGACGGTAGGCGATACCCGCGACGTCGAGCGCCGACGTGGGAGCGGGAACGACGGCTACCCCGAGGCCGGCAGCCACAAGCGTGACCAGGGTGGACGTCTCCTCCACTTCGTGCCGTACCCGAGGCGTGAAGCCCGCTTCGGCGCACAGCCGCACCAGAAGTGTGCCCATAACCGAACGGCCACCGCCGGCATGAGCGACGAGGTCTTCGTCCCGAAGATCGCCGACCGTGAGGTACTTTCGCGTCGTGAGCCGGTGTTCCGCCGGCAGCGCGACCAGCAGCGGATCATTGCGCACGACGCTCGTCGACAGGTCGGGGTGAATAACGGGCGGGCGCAGCAACGCCAGATCGATGTCCCCGGTGGCCAACGCCTCCAACTGGGCCGGTGCCAGCATCTCACCCCGTACCCGGACGTCGACGTCGGGCAGCACCGAGCCCAGAGCCCGGACTAATTGCGGCAGAACCGAATACGTCGCGGAACCCACACAGCCGATGACCAGCCTGCCGGTCGTTCCGTCGGCGACTCGTCGTGCCAGATCGCCGGCGTCGTCCACCGCGTCGAGGATTTTCACGGCTCGCGTCAGGTAGGCCCGTCCCGCCGGCGTCAACTCGACGTTGCGCGTCGACCGGATCAGCAATGTGACACCGAGTTCGCGTTCCATCTGGCGGATCTGTTGTGAGAGTGGTGGCTGAGCGATGAGCAGCCGTTGCGCTGCCCGGCCGAAGTGCAGTTCCTCGGCGACCGCGCGGAAATAGCGCAGGTGCCGAAGCTCCACCCTATTCATATCTAAATCCTCTTAAATAGGTTCAATCAAGTATTTCAGAATATCGCTGCCGCGGGCTACCGTCGAGAGCATGACCAGGGAGATCCGATGAGCGCGGTGGACGTCCACACCGTGGTCGGCGGGCGTCCCGAAGCGCCCGTCGTGGTGCTGTCCAATTCCCTCGGTGCGACGCACCGGATGTGGGACGCGCAAATCGGCGAACTCGAGAGCCGTTTCCGGGTCGTTCGTTACGACACCCGCGGCCACGGTGACTCACCGGTGCCCGACGGCCCCTACACGATCGACGACCTGGCCGACGATCTCGTCGCACTGCTGGATCGGCTGGATATCGAACGGGCCCATGTGGTGGGTCTGTCTCTCGGTGGGATGACCGCCATGCGCGTCGCGGCCCGCAACCCGGAGCGGACGGCACGGATCGCCTTGTTGTGCACCGGGCCGCACCTGCCCCCACCCGAAACCTGGTCGCAACGCGCAGCACAGGTCCGTGAACACGGCACCCGGTCCGTCGCGGCCGCCGTCGTCGAGAGATGGTTCACACCCGAGTACTTGGGCGCACACCCGCAGGCGCGCGCCGAGTACGAACGCATGATCGCCGTCACTCCCGCCGAGGGGTATGCCGGCTGCTGCGAGGCGATCGCCGAACTCGATCTGAGACAGCAACTTTCGACGATAGCCGCGCCGACCCTTGCTATCGCAGGCCTAGACGATTCGGCCACCCCGCCCGAAATGCTCGAACGGGTCGTCGCCACGATTCCCGATGCGCGACTGCTCACCGTCGCGCAAGCCGCCCATCTGGCCAATGCCGAACAACCCGGCGCCGTCACCGACGCCCTCATCGAACACCTGGAGCGACCATGACCGTGAACAAGCTCGCAGCCTCAGCCGCGGACGCCGTCGCCGACATTCCCGACGGCGCAAGCCTGGCCGTCGGCGGATTCGGGTTGGCCGGCATCCCCTGGTTTCTGATCGACGCTCTGCTCGACCAGGGCGCGGAGAACCTGACGATCGTCAGCAACAACTGCGGCGTCGACGGCGGCGGTTTGGGTCTGCTGCTGGAGGCCCACCGGATCAGCCGGGTCATCGCCTCCTACGTCGGGGAGAACAAGGAGTTCGCCCGCCAGTACCTCGCCGGAGAACTCACCGTGGAACTGACCCCGCAGGGCACCCTTGCCGAACGCCTGCGCGCCGGCGGGAGCGGCATCGGCGCGTTCTTCACCCCGACCGGCATCGGGACACTCGTTGCCGACGGCGGCCTTCCCTGGCGCTATCACCCAGACGGCAGCGTCGCGCTGGCCTCTCCCCCGAAGGAGGTCCGCACCTTCGGCGGCCGACAGATGCTGCTGGAGGAATCGATCGTGACCGACTACGCGCTGGTGCGCGCTGCGGTCGCCGACACCGCGGGCAACTGCGTCTTCCACGCCGCGGCACGCAACTTCAATCCCCCGGCGGCGATGGCGGGCCGGTTCACCGTCGTCGAGGCGGAGCAGGTGGTCCAGGCCGGTGACCTCCATCCCGACGACGTCCACCTGCCAGGCATCTTCGTCCAGCGTGTCGTCCCGCTGACCCCCGAGCAGGCCGCCCGCAAGGGCATCGAGAAGCGCACCACCCGGCCCCGGCCGGAGACAACCCAGGAGGCCCTGTCATGAGCTGGACCCGCGATCAGATGGCCGCGAGGGCGGCGGCCGAGCTACGCGACGGCGACTACGTGAACCTCGGAATCGGTCTGCCGACGTTGATCCCCGATCATCTGCCCGCCGGATCGAACGTCACGCTGCACGCCGAGAATGGCATCCTCGGTGTCGGTCCGTTTCCCTACGACGACCAGGTCGACCCCGATCTGGTGAACGCGGGCAAGCAGACTGTGACGGTGGTCGGCGGCGCGTCCTATTTCGACTCCGCCACCAGTTTCGCGATGATCCGCGGCGGCCACGTCGACGTCGCAGTTCTCGGTGGCATGCAGGTCGCCGCCAACGGCGACCTCGCCAACTGGATGGTGCCCGGTTCCATGGTCAAGGGGATGGGGGGTGCGATGGACCTCGTCAGCGGTGCCCGGCGGATCATCGTGTTGATGGACCACGTCTCGAAATCCGGTGCAGCCAAACTGGTCCTGTCCTGCGACCTGCCGCTGACCGGTAGGGCTGCGGTGAACCGGGTGATCACCGACCTGGGCGTCTTCGACGTCACCGGCACCGGGTTCGCCGTAGTCGAATTCGCCCCGGGCGTGACCGAGGACGAGGTGGTCGACCGTACCGCTGCCCCGGTCGAATGTCAGCGTCGCAATGCGGCCAGCTCCGACCGCGTCCTCACCCCGAGCTTGTTGTAGATGCGGGTGAGGTGATACTGCACGGTCTTGGTCGACACGTACAGCTCGGCCGCCACTTCCCGGTTCGAAAGGCCCTGGGCGACAAGCGTCGTCACGGCCTCTTCCTGAGCGGTCAGGCTGACATCGTCACGTGAGCCACGACTCTGGTGCAGCCCTCCCGCCTTCAGCTCCCGGTCACAACGTGCCACATAGGTGTTCGCTCCCAGCGCCAGATAGAGCTCTCTGGCGGTGCCCATGACCGCGTCGGCCTCGCGGCGCTTCCCCGCGCGTCGCAGCGTCTGGCCGTACGCGAAGTTGACTCGCGCTGTGTCGTAACGCAACCCGAGACCGTCGAGCAGTTCCAACGATGCGTCGAACGATCGGCGAGCGGCACGCAGGTCGCCGTGCGCGCCGTGCCAGCGCCCGCGGGCGTAGCCCAGCCGGGCCTGGGCCGACTGATGACCACGTGCCACGGCTCGTCGCTCGTGTGGTCCGAGAAAGGTGTCCGCTGCCTCCAGCTGACCGTCCAGAACCAGTGCATTGGCGAACAGGTCTGGCCATGGCCAGTAGCCGGGTTCCTGCAGTGACGTTCCGCTCGCCATGCGGATCAGTGGTGTGACGGTCCTGCGAACTTTGGCGTAATCCGCTTCCGCCTCGGCGATTTGGGCTCGAGCCAGTATCGTCGGAATCGCCACCATCTCGTAGTCGCCGCCGATGGCCGTCGCGGCACGGACCGCGGTTGCCGCTGACCCCCAATCACCGCGCAGTGCGCCGATCTGAGCAGCGGTCCACTCCAGCAGTGGCGTGGTCACGACGATCCCGCTTTCGGCCGCCAGCAAGCGGCCACGGTCTACAGTGCTGATGGCCCGGTCCCATTCGCCTACTGCGAAGTAGACCCGCGCCAGCCATGCCAACGCCCACAGGGTGATTCGTCGAGATCCGCCGAGACCGGCGACGGCGACCGCGGTTTCCAGGTTGGTCCGCGCCCCGTCGACGTCGTCGCGGATGTACTGCACCCAACCGCGGCCCATCGTGACGCGCTGCGCCTGCGCACCGTGGCGGACACGTTCGGCGAGTTGGTCGTAGGCCGACGTTGCGCGCCGTGGATGCCCCGCCGCCAACTCACCGAGCCCGCGGATAGCCGCGGACTCGATACCGGCCGGCGAGTCGCTGTCGGCCAGTTCGAGGGCACGGTCGGCCCACGTGACCAGTTCCTCTCCGCGACAACGGATCAGTGAATGCAGCACGTGACGCTGGGCCACCAGCGCGGCGACGTCGGGCTCGCGATCGACGTTGACGATGTCCCAGGCCCGTTTCAGCCGGACCTCCGCTTCGGCGCCCCGTCCGCGCAGGATCGCCAGGTATGCCAGCACGGCGTTCCGAAACGGCGTCTCCCGCAGGCTCTCGACCACCGGCACCTTCGCCGCCGCTGCCACGCAGTCCCCGGCCGCGATCAGTGCGTCGACCGAGCGGGTGAGCCGTTCGTCCCGTACCAGCGGATCGGCCGTGAGCCGCGCGGCATCTCGGAACAAGGTCGCCGCCTGGGCCCATGCGCCTTGCGCGCCTCGCTCATGCGCCAATCGCGCGACGTCTTCGGCGAGTTCACGATCGGGGGTCGGCGTCGCGGAAACCAGATGCCCGAGGCGTCGCACCGGATCCGTCACGATATCCGCGGCCCGCCGGTGCGCCTCGGCCCCGGCGCGCACGCCCATCAGGTCGAGCACCGCCACCCGGGTCGCGGGATTGCGCAGGCGCGGTTCGAACGCCGTCGCCGAGACGACGAGGCCCGTGGTCATCGCCGAGTCAAGAGCCGCCAAGATGTCCGCCACGCCTGCGAGCGCGGCGGCTTCGGCCAGGGATCCCTCGATGCCGAGAATCGCCAGCGCTTCGACCAGCGTGCGGCCCTCGGGCACACAACCCGTCAGCACCGCCTCCACGTGCGCACGAATATGGCTCGGTGCGGGCAGCGCCGCGTCAGGCTCGGACCACACCGTGTCGGGCACCTCGTCGAGCAGAGCGAGAACATCACGCGGATTCCCCTCGGTGTGTCTGGTCAGCACGCCGACCATCGACTGGTGCAACGTGTGACCGCGCGACGCCGCAAGCGCGGCGACGGTCGGCTCGGGCAACCCGGTGAGGCGAAGCTCCTCGGTGGCGAGGTCGGTCAGCGAAGGCGTCGTCGCGGACAGGGCGAGCACCGCCAGCACGGGCAGATCACGCTGGTGTCTAATCATGGTCGAGATTGCCTGCAGCGAAAGCGAATCCGTTAGTTCCGCGTCATCGATGGCAAGCAACACGGGTCCTCGACCACGCAGTCGGTCGACGAGCTCGGCCGCCGCCTCGACCGGATCGTCGGCGGGAACGTCCTGCGTCAGTTGGGCGAGCACGCCGCCGGGAAGGTCAGTCTCCCATGCGGTGGCGCGTGCCCGCAGCGCGGTTTCGGTGTCGGCCACCAACGTCCGCAACAGCGTGGTCTTGCCGATGCCGGGGGGACCGATGAGGGCCGTCACCGCGGCGCCGTGGTCGACTGTGTTGCGCAGTCGCTCTACCAGAACGCTCAGTTCGACGTCACGGCCGACACATCCGGCGGGGCCGTTGGGCACCGTCCCATCCTAGGAGGGTCCGGTGCGCCCCGGCCTGCAATCGCTGACCTGCAATCGATCAGCCGAGGTCGCCGCCGGCCACGGGCAACACCGTCCCGGTGATGTAGGTGGCTTCATCGGAGGCCAGGAAACAGATCGCGGCCGCCTGCTCGTCGAGGCTGCCGTAGCGCTTCATCAACGATGAAGCGACCGTCTGCTCGATGTGCGCGTCGAACCACTCACGATCGATGTCGTTGCGCTGCGGTGGTGTTCCCCGAGAGATCCGCCGGGGTGGCGCCTCGGTGCCGCCGGGCGCAGTGGCCACCACGCGGATGCCGTCGGGCGCATACTCCATGGCCAACGACGCGGTGATGGCGTTGATGCCGCCCTTGGCCGCCGAGTAGGGAATTCGGTGGATGCCCCGAGTCGCCGCCGACGACACGTTCACGATCACACCCTGCCCGCGCTCGACCATGCCCGGCAGCGCCGCCCGGCAGGCGTACAGCGTCGTCATGAGCGAGCGGTCGATCTCGGCTCGGATCTCGCTGTCGGTGAACTGGGTGAACGGCTTGAAATTGATCGCCCCGCCGACGTTGTTGATCAGCACGTCGATGCGGCCGCACGCCGAAACCGCCTGCTGCATTGCCGATTCGGCGCCGGAAAAGCTCTCCAGATCGGCGGTGACGGCGACCGCGCAGGTACCACCGCCTTCGAGTTCGTCGGCGAGTTCCTTCACCAACTCGGCACGATCCACCAGCACGACGGTGCCGCCCTCGGCGTGGATCCGGCGGGCCGTCTGCGCGCCGATACCCTGCGCCGCGCCCGTGATCACCACCACCTTGCCCGCGAACCGGCCCGGTGTGACGAACTGTGGTCGCACGGCTTGCGCGGCATCCGACATCGCCCGCCGCATGGTCTGCTTGGAGCATTCGGCGTGTGCCGTGATCAGCGAGCGTGCTGCGGTGCGGTCACCGGATTCGAAGGCCGCGACGATGCCCACGTGGTCTTGCGCGCACAGCGGATGACACCAGGTGGCGTTGCGCAGCACCTCACTCATCCGGCCCTTGACGTCGAGTGCCTGATAGGCCTGCAGCAGATGGTCGTTGCCGGTCAGCGTGAACAGGTAGTCGTGAAACGCTGCGTTGGCCTCGGTGTATTGGACCGCGTCGACGAACCGATCGCCGTCGACATAGGGCAGCGTGGCCTCGGCGAGCAGTCGATAGCCGGCCAACTGTTGGCTGTTCAAGCGCCCGAGGGTGAGCTCAAGTGCGCCGAGTTCCAGCGCCTGCCGCGCCTCGAACAGCGCGTCGGAGGCATGCACGGCGGGATGCTCCTCGCCGATCTGATAGCCGTCCGTCGCCACGACCGGCTGCTCTGTGGGAGCCACCTCGTCCCGACCGAACAGGTTTTGTCCCGCGAGCTGCCTTGCGCCGCTGGATATCAGCGCGCCGTCGTCAACGTCCAGAGCGACGGGGGCGCCGGTCGCCACAGCCGGGGCCATGAGCTGTCCGGCGATCGAGCGGACCGACGCAGCGTCGTCGAGGGCGGCCATGACAGACCCGTGCGCGGCGATGTCGGCCTGCGGGAGCACTGTGCTACCGGCGATGCCGCGGGCATCGTCGGACACCAGCAGCTCGGCAACGTTGTGCGGTGGCGTCACTGGATCGGGCGCCACCGCGGCAACGGCAGCCAGCGCGAACTTCTCGTAGTAGAAGCCCGTCGGTTCGATGTCTCCCTGCTTCATATGGGTGCGCACGGCCTCCACCATCGGCGGCGGCCCGCACAAATATACGGCGACGTCGCCGCCGTAGAACTGCGCCGGAGTCATCAGGCTGGTCACATAGCCCTTGTTCACCGCAGCCGATGCGGCATCGGCCACGCAGTGGTCCCAGGTGAATCCGGGCAGCACCGCGGCGACGTCCTCGATCTCGTCGACCGCGACCAGATCCTCGTCGGTGCTGACGCCGTAGATCAAGTGGGCTGCGCGCCGACTGCCCGCGTCACGCATCGCGCGCAGCATCGACAGCACCGGCGCGAGTCCGGTCCCACCGGCCAGCAGCAACACCGGGCGATCGGTGTCCCTGAGGAAGAACGACCCGTTGGGCCCGGTGAAGGACAGCGTGTCGCCGACACGCGCGCGGTCGGCCAAGTACTCCGACATGGCGCCGCCTGGCGTCAGCTTCACGAGGAACGAGAGCTGCTCGTCGTGCGGGGCGTTGGCGAACGAGTACGACCGGGTCTGATCGGTTCCCGGCACCGCGATATTGACGTACTGCCCTGGCAGGAAACTCAATTCGGCGCGGTTGGGAATGTCGACACCGACCGCCACCGTGGTGGCCGACAGCCGGTCCAGTCGGGCGACGGTGCCGGTGTAGGTGGCCGCCTGCGTCTTGGCGGTTTCGGAAGTAGCCGCGATCTGCAGCACCAGATCCGAGCGTGGCTTCATGCTGCACGGCAACACGTAGCCGGCGGCAGCTTCGTCCGGCTCCAGCGCATCGTCGAGGTAAGTGCCGCCGTCGTAACTGCCCGACTCACACAACGCCTTACAGGTACCGCAGGCGCCATCGCGGCAGTCCAGCGGGATGTTGATCCGCTGACGGTAGGAGGCGTCGGCGACGGTCTGGTCGTCGCGGCAGGTGATGAACCGGGTGACGCCGTCCTCGAAGGACAGGGCCACTCGGTGGGTGGCGGTTTCTGTGGTGACGGTCATGGTGTCCTCAGAAGTGGTAGACGTCCACCACATGGTGGATGTAATCGTTCTTGAGTACGACGGTCTTGCGCCGGATCAAAGGCTGCTCGCCGCTGAAATCGATGGTGTAGAAGGAGGTTCCGTAGTACGGATCGATCGTCTGATAGCGGAAGTACATGGTGTGCCAGTTGAACCGGACGTCCACCAGGTCGCCGCGCCGTTCGATGACCTCGACGTTGCTGATGTTGTGGCTGGTACGCGGCTCCGGGATCGACGTCGCCGACGAGCGCTCGGTGCGGATCCGGAACACCCGGTCCTCCAGACCGCCCTTGTTCGGGTAGTAGATCAGCGAGATGTCGCGCTGCGGGTCTTCGACAAGGTTGTCGTCGTCGCCCCAGGATGGCATCCAGTACACGACGTCGTCTGCGTAGCACTGCAGCCACTTCTCGAACTCTCGGTCATCCAGGTAGCGGGCCTCACGGTAGAGGAACTGCTCGATCATGTTCTGGGTGATCAATGTCGTTGAGCTCTCGACTGTCGTCACGTCAGCGCTCCTCTCGGGCGAGTGCCTCTTGCATGGTCGTCAGCCAGTAGCCGTGCTGGACGGGGTACAGTCCCTCGTCCTCGTTCTTCACTCCGGCGGATATGACGCCGTCCATGCCGAGCGACCGGGCGAGGGCATCGGGTCCGGTCAGCCAATGCTGCGCGCCGCGACTCATGTCATTCCACGGTGCGGCCTGCGCCTGATAGGTCAGTTGACAGGACCTGAACTCCTCGAGGTCGTCGGGGGTGGCCATGCCGGAGGCATTGAAGAAGTCCTCGTACTGGCGGATCCGGTGGGCCCGCGCCGTGTCGCTCTCACCCTTCGGCGCGATGCAGTAGATGGTCACCTCGGTCTTGTTCGGTGCGATAGGCCGGAAGTGGCGGATTTGGGTCGAGAACTGGTCCATCACATACACATTCGGGTACAGGCACAGGTTTCGGGAGCCCTTGACCATGAAGTCGCCCTTGGTCTCGCCGTAGGTCTGCTTCAGTCCGTCGAGCTTGTCCCACAGCGGGCGATCCTGCGGGTTGGCGGCCCAGGTCCACAGGCACAGGTGGCCGTGCGGAAACGACCAGTAGCCGCCGCCGGACTTACCCCAGCTACCCGCGTCCAGCGCCTTGGTGTCGTTGGTCGACTCGCCGGTGTTGCGCCGACTGGTTGTCGCCGCATAGTTCCAGTGCGTGGCGGTGACGTGGTAGCCGTCGGCGCCGTTCTCCGCTTGCACCTTCCAGTTGCCGTCAAACGTGTAGGTCGAAGATCCGCGCAGCACCTCCAATCCATCTGGCGACTGATCGACCAGCATGTCGATCACCTTCGTTGCGTCGCCCAGATGTTCGGCCAGTGGCAGGACATCGGCGTTGAGACTGCCGAACAGAAATCCGCGGTACCCCTCGAACCGCGCGACCTTGACCATGTTGTGGCTGCCCCCGGAATTGAAGGTGTCCGGATAGCCGGCCCCGTCGGGGTCCTTGACCTTCAGCAGGGTGCCGTCGTTGCGAAATGTCCAACCGTGGAACGGGCACGTCAGCGTCATCCGGTTGTCGGTCTTCCGGCGGCACACCATCGCGCCGCGGTGCGCGCAGGCGTTGATGAGGCAGTGCAGTTCGCCGGACTTGTCCCTGGTGATCACCACGGGCTGCCTGCCGATGCAGGTGGTGAAGTAATCGCCGGGGTTGGCAACCTGGCTTTCGTGGGCCAGGTAGATCCAATTGCCCTCGAAGATGTGCTTGATCTCGAGTTCGAAGATGTCCTCGTCGGTGAAGATTCGCCGGTTGGTGCGATAGATGCCGGCGTCGGCGTCGTCGATGACGGCGTCGGCCAGTACGGCGGCGACGTCGGTGCTCGCTACGGTCATGAGTGCCTCCAATGTGATCCTTGACAGCACTTTGGCAGTGCGTGGCGCCGGTCACACTAGGCATATTGCTAGTCCTGAACTGGGATCTGATTGATCGTCATTGATTATGAATGCGGCGTAAATAGGTCCTTGTTCTCGATTGATGTCGCCCTTACCGTCGAACGTGTCGGCAATCACATGCCGACGCCCATCGACCAGGGAACGGGACCTATGGAGCTGCGACACCTGCGCTACTTCGCCGCAGTGGCCGACACGTGCCACTTCGGGCGGGCGGCCGATCAGCTGCACGTCGCACAGCCCGCCCTGTCCTACGCGATCCGGCAACTCGAGCAGGAACTCGACGTCACCCTGTTCAACCGGACCACCCGGCAGGTGACTCTCACCCCGGCAGGCGACTTCCTCAAGGCCGAGGCCGCCCGCATCCTGGCCGGCGTCGACGACGCCGAACGCGGGGTTCGACGGATCGCCGCCGGCCGCAGCGGCCTCCTACGCATCGGGTTGACCGGAACGGCCGCCTTCTCGCATCTGCCCAGAATCGCCCGCATCCTGCGCCAGGAGCTGCCAGGGGTAGCCATGGAGATGCGGGCCGACATGCTGACCCCGCTGCAGTGCGACCAGCTGCGGACCGGCGCGCTGGACATCGGCGTGCTGCGGCCACCTGCGGTCGGTGACGATATCGAGCTGCGCCGCATCGACGTCGAATCCCTGGTCCTCGCGGTCGCGGCCGATCACCGGCTGGCGGCCGAACCCGTCGTGTCGCTGAGCGACCTGCGCAGTGAGCCGTTCGTCGCCTACGCCAGCCGCGAGTCCGCGGTCAACGACGCGGTGCTGCGCAGCTGCAAGATCGCCGGCTTCGTGCCGCATCGCGAACATGCCGCACCTGGGACCGCCGTGCTGCTGGCACTTGTCGCGGCCGGTTTCGGCGTGTCGGTGGTGCCGGCGTCAGTACGCGCTCTTCCTCTGCAGGGGATCGTCTTTCGTGAACTGACCGACGGGGGAACGATCGAGCTGGCGCTGGCCCGGCGTCGCGGCGGGGACAATCCCGTCGTAGACGCCGCTTTTGACGTGCTGTCCGCGGGATTCGCGCCGGCTTTGACATTTGATGCATCCGAGGAGCTGCTGTGAAAATCACTGCCGTTGAAGCGATTCCGTTCGCCATCCCCTACGTCAAGCCGCTGCAGTTCGCCTCCGGAGAGGTCCACACCGCCAGCCACGTCGTGGTCCGCGTGCACACCGACGACGGTGTGGTCGGCATCGCGGAGGCTCCCCCACGACCGTTCACATACGGCGAGACGCAGACCGGAATCGTCGCGGTGATCCAGCAACTGTTCGCACCCGCTCTGGTCGGACTGACGCTGACCGAACGCGAGGTGGCGACCTCCCGGATGAACCGCACCGTCGGCAACCCGACCGCGAAAGCGGCTGTCGACATGGCGATCTGGGACGCGCTGGGGCGCACACTCGAACTTCCCGTCACCGGCATGCTCGGCGGCTACACCGACCGCATGCGCGTGAGCCACATGCTCGGCTTCGACGAGCCCGCCGCCATGGTCGCGGAGGCTGAGAGGATGCGTGACACCTACGGCATCACCACGTTCAAGGTGAAGGTGGGCCGCAGGCCGGTGACCCGGGACACAGCGGTGGTGCGAGCGCTGCGCGAGCGTTTCGGCAACGCGGTCGACCTGTATGTGGATGGTAACCGCGGCTGGACAGCCGCGGAGTCGCTGCGCGCCATGCGCGAAATGTCAGACCTGGACCTGCTTTTCGCCGAAGAGCTGTGCCCGGCCGATGATGTGCTGGGACGCCGCTGGCTGGTCGAGCGGCTCGACGTACCGTTCATCGCCGACGAGTCCGTACCGACACCAGCCGACGTCACGCGCGAGGTTCTCGGAAAGTCGGCCACCGCCGTCAGCATCAAGACCGCACGCACGGGTTTCACTACCTCCCGACGTGTCCATCACCTCGCGGAGGGCCTTGGGCTCGAGGTCGTGATGGGCAATCAGATCGACGGCCAACTCGGCAGCGCCTGTTCAGTCGCCTTCGGCGCCGCCTACGAACTGACGTCACGACGGGCGGGGGAGCTCTCCAACTTCCTCGACATGTCCGACGATCTGCTCACCGAGCAGTTGCGCATCCGAGACGGCGTGTTGCGGGTGCCGCCCGGCGTCGGCCTCGGCGTCGACATCGATCCGGACAAGCTCGCCCGCTATCGCACCGACGAGCACTGAACCACCCGCGGGGGCCCCGCGGACATCAACAATCACCAGAGAAGAGAGATCGATATGACCACCATCGAACAGCCCACCGAGGTCGCGACCGCCTCCGCCTCCGGTGCATCGGCAACCGAACGGTTCCACACCGACAAATCGCCGTATGCGGCCGTCACGGACACGCCGGCCGAACGGGTGAACCTGTTGGCCCGAGAGGTTCTCGACGCCGTGCACGCCACGATCCGCCGCCACCGAGTGAGCTACGACGAGTACAACGCCCTCAAGGCGTGGCTGATCGGCGTCGGCGCCGACGGTGAGTGGCCGTTGTTTCTCGACGTCTGGGTGGAGCACGTCATCGAAGACGTTGCGACCGATCATCGCGCGGGCAACAAGGGCAGCATCGAGGGTCCCTACTATGTGCCCGATTCCCCAGACCTCGGCGCCAGGGGCACCCTGCCGATGCGCGACGGCGAAGCCGGCACACCGCTGGTGTGGCGGGGCCGGATCACCGACACCAACGGTGCGCCGCTGTCCGGCAAGGTCGAACTCTGGCACGCCGACGCCGACGGCTTCTACTCGCAGTTCGCACCAGGCATTCCCCAGTGGAATCTGCGGGGCAGCTTCAGCACCGGCCCCGACGGGGTCTTCGAGATACACACCATTCGTCCTGCGCCCTACATGATTCCGACCGATGGATCGTGTGGAAAGCTCATCGCCGCGGCCGGCTGGCACGCGTGGCGTCCCGCGCACCTGCACGTGAAGGTGTCGGCGGTGGGCCACGAGCAGCTGACCGCACAGCTCTACTTCCCGGGTGACGAGCACAACGACGACGACATCGCCGGCGCCGTCAAGCCCGAGCTGATCCTCGACCCGGTGCCGCAACCGGACGGCTCCCAGGAGGTCACCTACGACTTCGCGCTCGATCCCGAGCGGAGCTGACGTGCTGTTCCACGTACGCATGGACGTCAACCTGCCGGCGCATCTGGACCAGCAGACGACTTCACAGCTGGTCGCCAGGGAGAAGGCGTACTCGCAGGAGTTACAGCACCGGGGCAAATGGCCGCACATCTGGCGAATCGTCGGTGAATACGCCAACTACTCGATCTTCGACGTCGAGTCGAATGACGAACTGCATCAGATTCTTTCAGCGCTTCCACTGTTCCCCTACATGGACATCAAGGTCACGCCGCTGGCGGTGCACCCCTCCGACGTGAACGCACGCGGCTAACGTGGTCAGATGAACCCCGTGGCGATGCCTGCGGCGTTCGTGGGGCACGGGAGTCCCATGAACGCACTCGAGTCCAACCGGTACACCGCGGCCTGGCGGGCGTTCGGTCAGCAGGTCGGCCGGCCGCGCGCGATCTTGGCGATCAGCGCGCACTGGTACATCAACGCCACGGCCGTGACCGCCATGTCGCGTCCGCGGACGATTCACGACTTCTACGGATTTCCGCCCGAATTATTCGACGTGCAGTATCCCGCTCCGGGACTGCCCGAACTCGCCGACGAAGTCAGCGAGGTGGTCCATCCCACATGGGTCGGTGCCGATGTCGACAGCTGGGGCATCGACCACGGCACATGGTCGGTGTTGGTTCACGCGTTTCCGGATGCGTCGGTGCCGGTCGTACAGCTATCGATCAATGCCGAGAAGCCACTGGACTACCACTTGGAACTCGGGGCGAAGCTGGCACCGCTGCGGGAGCGGGGAATCCTGATCCTGGCCAGCGGCAACGTCGTTCACAACCTGGGGGCGATGGACCCGAATCTCGGGGACACCGGCTACGACTGGGCACGCCGGTTCGATGGCGCGGCCCGAACGATGATCCTGTCGAAGCCCTCCGACGCGGCAGGGCTCGACCGGCATTCCGACTTCGGGCTCGCGGCGCCGACGCCGGACCACTTCATCCCGTGGCTGTATCTGGCGGGACTCGCCTCTGCCGCCACCGACGAAATCGACATCCTCGTCGACGGCTACTCCCACGGCTCACTGTCGATGACGGCCTACACCCTGGGATCGAAGGGCACCGACGCCGGCTGACCTCAGGCGGGGCGGGCCACCCCTGCGAGCTTCTGGATGACGCGAATCTCGTCGTCGTTGTGGGCTCGTCCATCGGGGTGGATCAGATCGCTGAACCACGTGTCAGGGAGCTCGGTGTACGGCTGCTGCCACGAATCCCACGGCAGATACGTCTGCGTGCGTCCGGCGACGAACCCCCAGTTATAGGCACCGACGTTGCGCCGCTTGGCGATCGGAAGAATTCCTTCGACCGTGCTCCCCAAGTTCCGCGCCAGGTACTCGGTGCAGATGATCGGGCGCCCCAGCGGGGTGAGTTCGTCGATGCGGGCGTCGAATTCAGCGGGTTCGGCGTAGCTGTGAAAACTGATGATGTCGGAGTGCTCGAGCTGCAGGCCGGCTATCTTGCTGCGGCTTCCCGGATCCTTCCAGTGGCCCTGCCAAACGCCACTGGTCAATGGCTGAATCGGGTTGACGGCGCGCACCCATTGGAAGACATGCGGGAGGAAGGCGGCGACCAGTTCCATCTTGTCCTGGTGCTCGACCTCGCTGTAGTCCTTCGACGGGTTGTCCGGCTCGTTCCAGACGTCCCAGCCGAGCACGCGAGGATCGTTCGCGAACATGCCCACGACGCCGGTGACATAGCTTTGCAGCACGCGGGTGTAGGCCGGGTCCCGAAGACGATGGGCGCCCGGGCTCTGCACCCAGCCGGAGTTGTGCACCCCCTTGATGGGTGCGCGTTGACGGCCCGCCTTCGGTAAGGGATCCCAGCACGAGTCGAACAAAACGAAGAGCGGCTTGATCTGGTGACGCGCTGCGATGGCCACGAATTCGGAAAGCCGGCTGCTGAACCCGGCCCGGTCGGTCGCCCACAACTGGTCGTGCAGGAACACCCGCATGGTGTTCATCCCGATGCGCCGGGCCACGCTCAGCTCGCCCGCAATGCGGCGCGCGTCGTAGGTGCCCGCCTGGAACATTTCCAGCTGGTTCACGGCGGTCGACGTGACATAGTTCGCGCCAAGCAACCAGCCTTGCTGGGCGTACCAGGCGTTCGCGCGATCTGCCGACCATCGACTCGCCGCAGCGGAGGCGACGGGAATCTTGGTCAGCGCCGCGGCCGCTGCCAGGTACAACGGGAGCTTGAGAGCCGTTCGCCGGTGCACCAGACGACCATAATGTCACGTATCGAAATGTTTGCTGTCATGTCTCATGTTGCAACGCAACAGGTTTCAAATCGTTATCCAGCAGCCGAGCAGGGTCCGAAAATCTAGGTCCACAGCTTGGCGCGGCTGAAGGTACAGCACGTCGACCAGTTCGTGGCCTGGAGCATGCCAGCCCGGCCTTCAGACCGTCCACACCGTTGTCTCCGCGACCGACCGTCGCGAAGGGACGGCACACTCGGCCGTGCTTGCCGGTATGGGGCCGAGCCGAATGAGCGTCTGTGGATAGGCTTCCGCGTCGAACAGTTCGCACGCGAGCGCCAACCGGTCACGCATGTCACTGATGGGTTCGGTCAACGCGCACGAGGCCAGCCCCATCACTGTGGCTGACAGCAGAAGATGGCTGAGCGCCTCTCCCGCACGCAACCGCATGGTGTCGTCGTCGGTCTCCGTGGCAAGGACCAGCAGGGTACCGTCGGCGACGCCGGGCCGTGGGCCGTCATCGACGTCACCTCCGTATCGCAAGCGAATTGCACCCTCCCGCAACCGCATCCAGTGCAGTTTGGGCACCACACTCATCTGCACACCGTATCGGGCGGCCCGGATGAGCAGCAGCTCCAGCGTTGACGGCGGTAGAGGTGACGCCGCGTAATCGCGGCGGTCCGATCTGCGGTGCGAAATGGCGGTCGCCAGTTCGAAGACAGCGTCGGTCGGGGCGTGGTCGATCAGCTCGAACGAGGCCACATGGCCGTCGCCGGGAAAGCGGCGGATGCGCGCCTGCCATCCCGCGGCGGCGAAGCTCACCGCACAATGATTCAGGATGCAGCCACATCCCAGCAGGACGTTGCGCCGGTCGGCGTCGGTGCGGGCACCCTCACGGTCCCAATCGGCGTCCAGGTGTAATCCTGAGTCGTCGACCTGCCAACGCCAAGGCTGCGAATTGCGCGCCGAGGGGGCCCACGCGGCGAGTTCGAGTACACGCTGCAGCGTGGCGGTCTCGGGAAAGTTGCTTGGCAACCCCGTCTCCATCGTCACGTCCGGTGCGAGCCTGTATGGTCTCACACCCACACCCTGCCCAAGGGCCGCTGCTCGCGTTCACGCTGCGTGGCCGCGGCACAACCTTGGTTTCGCGATCACCGAGGCTATCGCGCGCGAGACTCAAGCCAATCCGATGAAGGCTCCCCCCGTTTTCGTTCCCATGTCCACCTCCTCGTCAACGACGCACCCCGACTCACATTCGCGGAGGTGGTGACAAACGCCGGTTGGGCGATGAGTTCCCGCCACCGGCTTAGTTCCACCGATCGTGCTTCAACGTGGTGACGGACAGGTCCGCAGTCAGCGGTTAAAGTCTGACGATGTCGGTCGCCAACGAGGAATGAACTGCAGCGTGAGGACGCGCCATGGGCGACGAACGGTCTGAACAACCTGATCGCATTCTGAGGCCAGGTGAAACCTGCTGGCGCACCGCCCACGCGGATCGCTTCAGCCGTATCGTCGACGGTGCCGACTACCTCGCAGATGTGAAGGCGGCAATGCTGCGCGCCAAGCGCCGCATCATGCTGATCGGCTGGGATTTCGACTACCGGACTGCCTTCGAAGCCGACAAGAAATCGCTGCCCGGCCCCAATCACCTCGGTACCTTCCTGCACTGGCTGGTATGGCGGCGGCCCGACCTGCGGGTCTATCTGCTCAAGTCGAATCTGCGGTTGCTGCCCGCCTTCGACGGATTCTGGTTCGGTATCGCACCGGTCGGCCTGCTCAATGTCATCACTCCACCCCGCATGCACTTTGCGGTCGACGGTGCACATCCGCCCGGGGCGGTCCACCATCAGAAGATCGTGGTCGCCGACGATGCGATTGCATTCTGCGGCGGCATCGACCTCACCCTTGGACGCTGGGATACCCGGATGCACCTGGGCGACGACCCGCGCAGGAAAGGAGCGGGGAAACCCTACGGACCGCGACACGAAGTTGCGACAGTCTGTGACGGTGATGCGGCGCGCGCTCTCGCCGAGCAGGCGCGCGACCGCTGGCGCGCCGCCACCGGCGAAGTACTCGAGCCGATCGCGGCGCGGCGCAAAATCTGGCCGCCCGCTGTCGTGGGGCTGTTGCGTGACGTCGACGTCGGCATTGCGCGAACGCTGCCCGCGTTACCGGAACGTGCGGAGGTCAGAGAGGTTGAGGCACTCAACCTGGCCGCTGTCGCTGCCGCCAAGGACGTCATCTATCTGGAGAACCAGTACCTGGCTGCACGCGCATTGGCCCAAGCGCTCGCCGCGCAATTGGCGGAGCCCGACGGGCCGGAGATCATCATCGTCTTACCGCGAAGTTCTGAGAGCAGGCTGGAGCAGCAGTCGATGGACAGCGCGAGGCAGCGCCTGCTTCGGCTGCTGTGGGACGCGGACGCTTACGGTCGCCTGGGTGTGTACTGGCCGGTGGCCGCCGGCGGAGTTCCGGTCTACGTCCACTCCAAGGTGATGGTGATCGATGACCGGCTGCTGCGGATCGGATCGTCGAATCTCAATAACCGGTCGTTGGGCTTCGACAGCGAATGTGACGTGGCTCTGGAAGCGGTGCCTGGTGTCGGCGGCCACGAGGCGATCGCCAGTGAGATCACCTACGCGAGAGACGATCTGCTGGCAGAACATCTCGGCATCTCCGTCGAAGATCTCCGTGCCGAAATCGCCAGCCGCGGCTCACTTCTCGCCGCTGTCGATTCGTTGCGCACCGTTGGCCGGTCGCTACGCAAGTTCACCCGCACCATGACGTCTGCCGACGCCGGTCCCTTCGCCGAGAACGATCTCATGGACCCCCCAAGCGTCCCAGAGTCGACAATTCAAGGCGTCTTCAGCTTGGTCACGGGAGCGGCGCTGTGGCCGCTGACCAGGCTGGCGCCGCAGGCCGTCTCGACCGTCCGCTCGCTTTCCGACGCCGCGGCGGCGCTGCGCAGCGTTGCGGAGTCCTTGCGAGACGACCCCGACGGCTGATCGACGGGCCGGTGAGCTCTCGCGTCACCGGTGCCGACGTACCGGCCCGGCCCGTAGTGGCGGCGTCGAGTCCCGCGTCGAGGCCGCACCGGAATCATGGTGTCGGACAGTGATGTTCACTGGGCCGGGGGTAACCGTGGATTGCTGCGATGCGGCGGGCGGGGCGTGGGTGCGCAGCGTCGAGTAGGCGGCCAGCAACTGCTGCAAACGGGTGTCGGCCCCCTGCGCCGACATGGGGTCGCGCGTGTCGGGGTGAGTCGCGAGCACCCGGGCACGAAACGCACGAACGATTTCGGCCTGCGACGCGCCGGGCGACACCCCCAGCACGGCGTACGGATCTTCACTGCTGTTCACCGCATGCTCCTGCATCAGAAGGCGCCTGAAGCGGGGCCGGGGTTTCCCGGCCCCGCCGCTCAGATTGGGCGTTTGGTGCCGTAGCCGCCGCGCGTGCTCAACGCCATGTCGATGGCTGGTCGCTGCGACCGGCCTCTGTCGGTCGGTGCGATTCGACGTTCCTGAGACGTGGGCGGCTTGGCTGAACTTGTTCGACGACTTCGGAAAAGCATCACCTCCCTGTTGTCCTGACAACTCGAAAAGACACCGTCGCACCGGGGTGCGGAGGCGATCTCTGGGTCGGCCACACGTCCGTGTGCCATCGCTGTCTTGGTGTCACCACGAACCCGCCCGACGCGAGACCGACGCCCGGACGCGGGTCCCTGGCCTCGGCCACCGCGGTGGGTAAGGAAACTCGCCGAAGCGCGGGCCTATCCCCGGTTGTCGCGCGGGCCGGGCCCGTGGTCTGCTCCTCGAGAATGCGTATCCACTCAGCCTCGACGACCGATTCGGCTTCGGCGAGTGACTCGACTGTCCATGCAATGCTCGTTGGCACGTCGTTCACCACCCGAGGTCAAGCGTTGACGGGCTTCGTCTCGTCGCGGGAGGAAATCTGAATCCTTCGCGGCTTCGCCTTCTCCGCCACCGGGATGGTCAGCCGGAGGACGCCGCCGCTGTAATCGGCCTCGATCCGTTCGGTGTCGAGCGTTTCGCCGAGAAACAGCTGCCTGCTGAAGACCCCTCGGGGGCGTTCGGCCGCAACCATTTCGCGCTCGCTGTCGAGAGCGGGGCGCTTGGCGTGCACGGTGAGCACGTTGCGTTCGACGTCCAGATCCAGCGAATCCGGGTCGACACCAGGCAGGTCCAATTCGACGATGAACGTGTCACCCTCGCGCCACGCGTCCATCGGCATCACCGTGGGGCGGGCGGCGGTGCCCAGCACCTGCTGGGCGAGGCGATCGACGTCGCGGAATGGATCGGTGCGCATCAACATGACTACCCTCCTCGGCCGCTAGATCTATGGCTCATGCCATAGATTTCTTATAACACCAGATGTAGGGGTATGCAAGGATGTCTGAGGAGATTTCTGGACGGAGGATCGATGCGCGAGGATTCGGCGGCCCGATCGGCGCGCGGCGTGTACGGCATCTCGGTGGCCGCGGAATTGACCGGAATCGACCCGCAGACGCTGCGGCTCTACGAGCGCCGCGGACTACTCACGCCCTCACGCACCGACGGCGGGACGCGACGGTACAGCGACGACGATGTGGTTCGACTGGAGCGCATCAGTCTGCTCGTCGAAGCGGGCGTCAACCTCGCCGGCGTCGCCCAGATCCTGCATCTGGAGCACCGAAATTCGTTGCTGGAAAACGACAATGGGCATCTGCGGTCGGAGAACACGAGACTGCGCGAACAGACCCGGACCACCCGCGACCGGCAGGGATGACCGGAGCTAGTTGCAGCCCCTGGTGTCGAGGAGCGAGCACGGCCCGACCGGACCGCGGTTGTCCGGCGGTGGGTTCGGTCCGTCCCAGATCGTCGGGCCCACGTTGCCCTGGCCCCAGTTGACGATGTAGAAGGTGTGGCAGATGTTCCAGTCCCAGTTCGGCGGACCGGGAGAATTGAACGGACCACCCGGTCCTCCGCCCGGGTCGTCGCCTGGGCACCACGTGCGTGGTTCTGACGGCGGGGCCGCAGGGGCGGGGGCCGCACTCAGCCCCAGGGCCGTGAGCGCTGCGAAAGTTGTTGTCAGAACTGCACTTACTCGATTCATTGTGAACTCCTATCGCCGCTGGTGTGCAGATGTGATGCCAAGCCGAACGCCTCGACAAGGGCCAGTCAGTCGGTCCCCGAGACCTCGTAGTCCCTGTCTTGTTGCGAGTAGAGCAGCGCCACCTGGCTACCGATCCCAAGAATTCAGCATTACGTGCTGCGAAACGAGCCCGTCGGAGATGGACGTGGGACTGGCGAGCTGCGTCGGCTAGCGGCGTGGTGTCGTGGTGATGTGCACGTGGTCGTAGTGCCCGTAGCCCGATCCCGCCGGCCCGGCCGGCGTGTAATACGTGCCGCGCCAGATCACATCCTGGAGTCCGAACCGGGCGGCATTGGCCATCGCGAACGCCATGATCTCGTCCCCGAGCGCGATGCCCTCGGGGCTTTCGGCGTTGGGAATCATGATGTCGATCGCCAAGCCGCTCGGATGCCACGGCTTCGAGTCGGGCCGGACACCGCCGATCTCCGCGATCTGGGGGAACCTTTGGCTGACGGCGCGGGCAGCCAGGATGGTGTTGGCCTGCAGCCCGGCCTCGTACGCGACGCCGACCGGCAGCGCCTCCGGAATGATGTCGGCGGGAAGAGCCGCGGCGGGAGGAGGTACGGGGGCGGCGGCAGGAGGTGGAGCCATCACGTTGAGCATGGGGTCTGCCGGCGGGGGCACTGCCTGCGGCGGCGGCGCGTTGTCGATCACCGCCTGCTGGGCGGGTGTCAGCGCCGCGTACTGCGCCTCGGCGGCCGCGATCCGACGCTGCAGGTCGCTCGAATTCGTCTGTAGGTCGGCGCGCACGGCGGCGGACTGCTCGGCCGCGGCACGGGCCTCGGCGGCCGACGCCTCAGAGGCCTTGGCGGCGGCGGCGGCGTTCTCACGTGCTGCTTGGAAAGCCTTCAATTGAGCAACCGCCTCGGCGGCGATCCCGCGCTGCAGGGACAGCTGGTCGATCAGCTGTTGCGGAGACCCGGCTGTCAGCAACGCCGACATTTGACCAGTCCGTCCACTCATATACGTCATGGCAGCGATGTTGTCGGCCGCCGCTTGACGGGTGGCCAGCTGGGAATTCGCGGCGTCGAAGGCCGCCAGATCGGCGCGATGGCGCTCTTCGGCTGCCTTCTGAACAGCCAACTTGTCTTCGAGATCGCGCTGAGCGGAGGTGACGCCTTCGCGACTTTGCACCGCCTCGCGCGACAGCTCATTCAGCTTGTCCAGCGCGTCAGATTCCGGGTCCGCCTGCACGTCGCCCGCTATCGACATGGCAAGCACCAAAACCGCAGCCGCGAAACCGCCGATCGTTCGCCGAAGAGACTGGCGCACCCGGCTCATTCGGACAGTCACGATCCTTCGTTGCAAGCCCCCCAGCTACACACGTCTCGGACAGGGTATGAACTGGCGCCCACGATGTCCACTCATCCGTCAAAGTGATCGCCACAGACGCCGCAGACCTCGAACTGTCGGCGCTTCCAACGAGCGACCGGAACGAAGAACAACGAGACCTGTTTGAACTCGCGCATCCGCGTCCACTGCGAGGTGTTATGACAGCGCGGACAGGCGCGAACCCGTCCGGCGCCAAGATATTTCTGCTTCGTGTCATAACCGAAGATGAAGAACAACACAATGCCACCGTAGGGGACCAAGGATGGTCGGACACTAGGCGAGCGAACCGTCGGTTGAGCGTTGCAGGCCGGCTGCTTTCAGCAGTTCGGTGAACGCACCGACGAACGCCTCGGTGAGTTCGTGGGCGTCACGAAAGATGTTCTGGTCGGCCAACACCGCGACGCTCAACTGGTCGGCATAGCTCCACACCGTCATGTTCAGCGCAGCGCCGGCAGCAAGCGGTCCCACGGAGTAGAACTCGGTCACCACGGCGCCGGCGGCCCTGACGCGTTCCCGGGGTCCGGGGACGTTGGACACGATCAGATTGAACAGCTGATTGGGAGCCTCGCGCCGTGACATCCAGCCAAACGTCGCCCGTGTGATGGCCGGCGGCACGAACTCCAGCCACTGACCCACCAGAGTGGGGCCAAGCAGCTGGTGATCCTCCTTGGCGATGTACGTGGAAGTACGGACGAGCCGCAGCCGCTCCATCGGGTCGTGGGCCTGAACGGGAAGCGAGACCAACATCGTGGCCAACGCGTTGCCACTTATCCTGTCCGGCGACGTGTCCGTGGCGGTGGGAACCGACGCGATGAGCGGTTGGTCGGCGGGTTCACCGTGGTCGAGTAACACGCGCCTCAATGCGCCGGCCGTCGTCGTCAACACCAGGTCGTTGATCGTCACGTCGAGCCTCTTGCGGAGGGCTACCACTTCGTCCAGCGCGACGGCGGTGCTCGCGAAAACCCTTGTGGCCGAGAGCTTCTGATTGAAGAAGGTGGGCGGCGGCTTGAACTTGGCGGCCAGCTCCGGGTGCCGGTCACGCTGCCTGGCGCGAGACTGCAGCCGGTAGGCGCCGATCAGTCCTGCCCGCACCGCCGTGGGCAGCGCCCGCAGCCGCGCGAAGTGGTCCCGCACCGCGAAGCGCACGACTTCGACAGACGTCGGCGGAGCCGAGGCCGGGCTGGTGCGGCTCTGCTCCGATCCGGTGTCGAATCCCTTCACTGCCCGCGCCATGAGATTGGCGGAGGCGACGCCGTCGGCGAGGACGTGGTGCACCTTGCCGATGACCGCGACCCGCTGATCTGCCAAGCCTTCGGCGTAGAAGAACTGCCACAGCGGACGGCTGCGGTCGAGGGGTGTCCCGGCGATGGTGCCGATCACGGCGTCGAGTTGGCGCCGGCCGCCGGGCGCTGGGACCTGCACTCGCTGCAGGTGATAGTCGAGGTCGAGTTCGGCGTCCTCTCGCCAGATCGGGCGATGCAGACGCCACGGCGTCTTCACCAACTGATAGTGCAGCGGCTCCAGAACGCCGAGGCTGGTGCGGAAGACATCGCAGAACGCGTCAAATGTCGCCTCGCCTTCGAAGCCCGTGGTGTCGACGATGGCCACCTTCAGGGTGTGCTGATGCACGTTCGGCGTCTCGCTGCTCAACAACAGCAAGTCCCACCCGCTGAGTCGCTTCACCGCCGCTCCTCCCCTCGCCCCGGAGGCCTTGTGCCACTACCTGGCGGTGCGCTCGGCGACGCGCGGCGATGGAAGCCGGCGGTGTACCGATTCGATCGCCCGCCGGAGTCCGGGGACGAAGACAGCCGGCTGCAGGGTGCAACCCGCGTGGCCGGCCTCGACCGTCACCGTCTCGGCGTCGGGTATCTGACTTGCCAGCCACTTCTGCCGCCGGACACCGAAGGCTCGATCTTTGGCAGTCACCAGAACCGATGTGGGGACGTCGATCTCGCCGACCCAGGTCGTCGAATCGAATCGGACCACCTCGGCGATCGCGCGGGTGACGCCCCCCGGCGAGGTGGCGCGGAACTGACTCAACACCCACTGGTGATCGGGGAGCAATCCACCTGTCACCGGTGCCGAGGGCCCGCAGCGACGGGGCGTGGGGCCGAGCGCCTCGATCAGCGAGGCGAACACGCCGGTGGCCAACCTCTCGTAGCGAGCGCGACTAACGGCTGCCGCAGCGGCGCACAGCACCAGTCCGTCGACCCGTTCACGATGTCGTTTCCACACCAGTTGCGCGACGAGCGACCCCATCGAATAGCCGACCGGCACGAAACTGGGAATGCCCAAGGCATCGGCGAGTGCCGCGACATCGTCAGCACAGTCCTCCAGCAGGACGCGGGGCGCCGAGATACCTTGCCCGTGGCAGCGCTGGTCGAACACCACGACGCGGCCGAACTCGCGCACCACGTCCAAAGCGGGGTACCACGTCATGAGCCCCGTACAGGCCAGCGAGTGCAGCAGCAGGTACGCCGGGCCGTCCGAGGGGCCCGAGTCATAGACATATGTGCTGCCCCGGTTGGGCAGATCGATGACCCGCCCTTGCGGAATCCGGCCGACCGGTGCCAGCGCGGGCACCTTCGGCAGCCGCGACAGCGGGAGACCTCGAAGAGGCCAGAAGCCATTGATGGCTCCATTCAAACACCCTGGAGAAGTCGAGTGGCGGCTAAGGCAAGTTATTCCGGGCTCGCCGCGGGAATGCAGTCACTCAAAGGCGCCGGCAGAAGGGATGCTCATGCTCACAGCTGTGCTGTTCGGACTGGCGGCGTCTAGCGCGTTGGTGATCGGTGCGGCCGTCGGCGCACGGTGGGATCTGCCCAAGAAGGTGACCGGTGTATTGCTGGCCTTTGCCAGTGGCGCCCTCATCTCCGCGCTGGCCTTCGAGCTGTTCGAAGATGCCTTCCACCTGGGCGGAGCGCTGCACTCTGGTCTCGGCCTGCTTGCCGGAGCGGCCGCGTTCGTCATCGCGGATAGTCTGCTCGATCGCTATGTCAGTGGCCATTCCGGCCCGGAGCAACGTGAAGTGGTCACCGACGGGGCTCGCCGAGGCGTTGGGCTGGCGCTGTTGGCCGCGGTGACTTTGGACGGCGTGCCCGAGAATCTGGCATTGGGTGTCTCGTTGGTGGGCGGAGCGTCGGTTTCGCTATTGGTGGCGATCTTCTTCTCCAACTTGCCCGAATCGCTGGTCGGTGCGATGTCGATGCGTCGCTCCGGTATGGGCGCTCGAGCTGCGGTCGGTGTCTGGGTGGCGTGCGCGGTGCTGCTGGCGGCCGCGGTGGTCGTAGGCAGGGTTACCGCCGGACAATTGAGCGATCCCGTTTTGGCGGTGGCGCTCGCATTCGCCGGCGGCGCGGTGTTGGCGTCGCTAGCCGACACGCTCATGCCCGAAGCGTTCGAACATGGCCGGCCGCTGAACGCGTTCGCCACCGCGGGCGGATTCTTCCTGTCCTTCATTCTCGCCGGCTGAACCCGGCGACCCAGTGCGACGAAGCCGATCGGGATCTCCGGCCGACCAATTTACGCGCAAGGCAGTTTCGTCGACGTTGCTTGCGGGCATCTGCGTGGCGAGGCCCAGCGCGCTGGGTGACCGACCAGGCGTGAGGACGTGAGGCTGTGATCGGACCCGACCGCAGGTCTGGTCATGAGTGGTGGATAGGGGCGATTGGTGGGCTGCTGGCCGGCCTGGTGGTGAGTCGATGGTGGAATCGGTCGCCCGCGGACTCGGTCACTGCGTGGGACGCCACGACTGTCGAGACCACCTCGGCCGCGCCCGCCCGCCCCGCAGCTGACCGTGATCTTCCCGAACCCGACGCCAATGAAGACACCCAGGATGCCCCTGACCCAGAAGACCCCTCCAAGCCAGATTCACCCACCGATCTCAAGAAGCGTTCGGTGTTGTTCGTGCTCCGCAAAACGGCGCGGGAGTTCAGCACCGATCAGTGCACCGACCTGGCCGCAGCCCTGACGTATTACGCCGTGCTCTCGCTGTTCCCCGCGTTGGTGGTTGTGGTCTCGCTGCTCGGCGTGTTCGGTCAGGGGCAGCGGACCACCGAGGCGGTCTTGCAGATCGTGGATGATCTCGGCCCGGCCTCCGCGGTTGACACGCTGCGCGCCCCGATTCAGCAATTGGTCGAGTCCCCGTCGGCTGGTTTCGCGCTGATCGTCGGTATCGCCGGCGCGTTGTGGTCGGCGTCGGCTTATATCGGCGCCTTCGGTCGGGCCATGAACCGGATATACGAAGTGGAAGAAGGCCGACCGGTCTGGAAGTTGCGGCCGATTCAGTTGGCGGTGACTCTGGTCGGGCTCGTCGCCGTGGCCGTCGTCGCGTTCATGCTGGCGGTCAGCGGACCGCTCGCCCATGCGGTCGGCGACGCCATCGGAGCGGGCGAGGTCGCGCTGACGGCTTGGAACATCGGGCGCTGGCCGATCGTCCTGATCTTCGTGATCTTGGCGGTCGCTGTCTTGTATTACTCCTCCCCCAATGTCAAGCAACCGAAGTTCCGGTGGATCAGCATCGGCGCCGGGGTGGCGATACTGGTCTGGATTCTGGCGTCGGTCGGGTTCGGCTTCTATGTCGCCAACTTCGGCAGTTACAACAAGACCTACGGTGCGCTGGCCGGAGTCATCGTCTTCCTACTCTGGTTGTGGATCACCAATTTGGCACTGCTCTTCGGAGCTGAACTGGACGCCGAACTCGAACGCGGCCGCCAACTGCAGGCAGGCATCCGTGCCGAACGCGATCTGCAATTGCCGCCTCGCGACAGCCGGGTCGCCCTCAAGAATCAGGTCAAAGAAGAACAGGACGTCGAACGTGGCCGCGCCCTACGGGAATCCCGAGGCCAAGACGACGACTGATCGGCGGGCGCTCTACCGGCTACTCGAGCCCGTCGCCGGCGCTCGACGCTCCTTGAGCGCGTCCAGCAACCGATGTTCAGCGTCGTCGCCCGGCTTGATACCCGTTGGGATGCGAAGCAGGAAGAACGCGCCGAGCACCCACCAGGCACCGAACAGAATCCACGGCTGCACGTCGAGGAACGCAGGCATGCCCGGCAGGTAGAGACTCAACAGCCCGACGCACAGCACGACGGCGGCGCCCCCGATCGCCAGGCCAGCATTTCCCTTCCCGCCGACCCGTAGCGGCCGATCCATCTGCGGCTCCCGCCGACGCAGGACCAAGAAGACGACGGACACCAGCAGGTACGCGATGACGATGCTCGGAGAGCCGGAGTCTACGAGCCAACCGAGCATCGCCTCGCCCAAGAACGGGGCAATGAAGGAAAGGCCGCCGATGAACAGCAGTGCGTTGACCGGAGTGCGGAACTTCGGGTGCAGCTTGCCGAACCAGGCGGGCAGCATGCCAGAGCGCGCCATCGAGTACATCAATCTCGATGCACCGAGCAGCAACGAGTTCCACGAGGTGAGGATTCCGGCGATGCCTCCTGCGATCAGGAGCTTCGCCATGAGGTCGCTGCTGAACAGAACACCGAACGCATCCGCGGTGGCAATGTCCGCCTCTGTCAGATCGGCTGCACTCATCGCCGACGATGTTGTCAGGATGGTCATGACGTACCAGATGGTCGCGAGGATCACGGCGATGACGACCAAGCGTCCGATCTGACGGGCGGGCACGTTCACTTCCTCCGCGGACTGCGGGATGACGTCGAATCCGACGAACAAGAACGGCACCACCACGAGCACGGCGAAGAACCCTGCCGCACCGCCGGTGAAGAACGGTTGCATATTGTCCGTTGAGCCGCCGGTGAAGGAGCCGAAGACCAGCATCAGGCCGATGACCAGCAGCAGCACCACGACAAACGTCTGCGCCACGCTCGCGAACTTGACCCCGAGGATGTTGATGGTGGTGATGACGACCGCGGCGATCGCGCCAACAAGTGCCCAAGTGAGATAGACGGGGCTGCCCGCAACCTCCCACAGATATATCTGGTTGAGGCCCGGAAAGAGGTACAGCGCGGTTCTGGGAAGGGCCACCGCCTCAAACGCCACGATGGTCACGTAACCGCCGACGATGCCCCAGGAGCCGATGAACGACCACCGCGGGCCCATGCCGCGCAGCAAGAAGTTGTGCTCTCCTCCGGCCTTGGGCATGGCTGCCGTGAGCTCGGCGTACGTCAGGCCGACCACGCCCATGATCACACCGCCTGCGGTCATCGCCAGCACGGCTCCGAGCGTTCCCGCGGAGCCGATCCAGTCCCCGGTGAGCACCACCCAGCCGAAGCCGATCATGGCACCAAAGCCGAGGGCTAGTACATCCCAATTGCCGAGGACCTTCAGCAGAGAGGCGTCTTCGGTTTTATCGACTACGTTTCTCTCCATTGAGAACACACACCTTTCAGGTGCTCGTCTTGGCTACCGCTGAGGGCTGAACTCAAGCTAGCCGATTGTCGGTCCTCGTCGATTGCGAAACGGCGCAAGGAGCAGGGCGATGGGAATGCGTGGCCTTTGGTCTCGACCAGCCGTGTTACCGGGCGATTTCAGCCGGCTGTCAGCGAGACGAGGTCTGCGGATTCACCCAGCGCCACTGTCGGGTGGAGCATTCCTGGGCGTCGGGAACGCGATCCCGCACTGCCGCAACGACACCCGGCCACCACTGCTCGTCGTAGTCGTCGCCGGATAGCCAGCCGCCCGGTGCCACCTTCGGCAGCCAGCCGTCAATGTCGGCGAGCACGCTGTCGTACTCGTGGCGGGCGTCGAGGTGTACCCAGGCCAGGGACCCGTCGGCGAAGAGCGCGGCAGCCGCCGGTGACGGGCCGACCAAGAGGTGTAGCCGGTCGGCGAAACCACACGCGATGACGTTGCGGTGCAACTGCCCGGCCAGGGTGCCGCCCCCATCGGCGACGGCCGCGGCATGAGAGTCTTTGGCCGCGGTGCCCTCGCGCCCGCTGCCGCGGCAGTAGTCGACGCCGACCACGGTGAAGTCTCGGTTCGACTCGCGCACCACCTCGGCCAGCGAGCACAGACTGCGGCCCAGGTAGGAGCCGACCTCGACGAACGTGCTGCCGTCCGCGAAGGTGGTCACCGCCTCCTCCTGCAGGTCACGCCAGCCGAACCAGCCGTGAATCTGCGACCAGTGCGATATCGGGGCAGTGTGGTCTTCGGGCAGTGGGCTCACGTGTCAGATCCTCTCGGGCAGCGCATCGACTCAGCACGAATTCAACGCGACGCCAGAGTGACGCGAACTAGTCGCTTCCGCGATCTCGACCACCGTTCATGAGTCGGTAAGGTCGAAATGATTATGGTCGCGAAGCGCGGTGTTCGGCGATTGTCGCTCATGTTGATGGTGTTTTTGACCAGCATTGCCCTGGGATCGGCAACTGCCGCGGCCGACGAACTGGGTAACTATCGGTGGGAACATCGCCCTTTGCTGGTGTTCGCAGCGACGGACAGCGATCCACGGCTCGTTGAAACGCTGAACCGAATCGAGGCCAGCCGCTGTGACTTCGTCAGCCGTGACATGGTGCTTGGCCTTGTGGTGACCGGGGGCAACAGCACGCTGGACGGTCAAGTCATCAACACCGATGAGCCACAACGGCTTAGAGACCGGTATGCGATCGGCGAGAACGCCTTCAGCGTGTTGCTGATCGGAAAAGACGGCGGCGAAAAGCTGCGCGTCGACGAGGTACCGGATTTGCAAGCGATCTATGACCTGATCGATGGCATGCCCATGCGAACCCGCGAGATGAGTGCCAACCCGAGTCGGTGTTGATGTCAGCGCGGCGGTGGTACCGACGTGGGCTCGTCGGCATCGTGGTCGCATCCTCGGCGCTTCTGACTGTTTCTTGCGGAAGCACCGGGCAAACGGTCAACACAGACGAGGCAACGAGCGTGCCGGAGGCCCCTCACTCATCCGCGCAAGCACCCGGGCCAGCAGGGGCGGGCGTCGGTATCGTCGACCTCGACGACGCCAGCGAGGTGGCCGCCTGGACAACGGTCAACGACCCCGTGATGGGCGGCATGTCCACCTCGAGAATCGCGTTCGGCGAGGGTGGCCTCGTGTTCTCCGGGGACATCTCGCTGCAGAACAACGGCGGGTTCGCCTCGGCCCGCAGTCCGCAGGACCCCGACATCGGGCGAAGAGCAACAGGCGCGAAGTCGCTGCGCGTGCACGCTGTGGGCGACGGTAAGACCTACCTGTTGAAGGTGGGCACCGCAGGGCAACCATGGTCCTACATCCAGCGATTCGGCACCGAGGCCGCCGTCCAGCGGATCTACGAACTGCCCATTGAGGGCTTCGAGCCGGTGGGCATGCGACTCGATCCCGCACCCGACGCGCCGCAGGCTCTGGACCCCTCAAGCATCAGCCAGGTGTCGGTCTACATTCTCGACAAACAGCAGGGCCCCTTCGAGCTCACTATCAGCGCGATCGACGCCACAGCCTGAGGACTACTCCCGCAACAGGTTCCGCGTCAAGCCTCTCGCCTGACGACTCCTTCCGAGAAGGTGGCCCGGTACTCGGAAGGGGACACATCCACGATCCTGCGGAAGTGCAGCCGCAGGTTCGATCCGGTTCCGAGGCCGACCTGATCCGCGATCTGGTCGACGGACAACCTCGTGCTCTCCAGGAGCTCTCGCGCGGCGTCGACCCGAGCGCGCAAGATCCACTGCAACGGTGTGCTGCCGGTCTCTTCGGCGAAGCGGCGCAGGAACGTACGCGGCGACATTCGCGCGTGCGCCGCGAGATCATCGATGGTGAGCGGCTGGTCGAGCCGCGCCATGACCCATTCGCGGGTCGCGGCCAGAATGTCGCCGCGGGGCACGGAGCTGTTCTTCGGCAGATACTGGGCTTGCCCTCCGTTCCGGTGGGGCGCCGTCACGAGGCCGCGGGCAATCTCGTTCGCCGCGGTGACCCCGAGGTCGCGTCGCACGATGTGCAGGCACAGGTCGAGACCGGCGGCGGCACCCGCGGAGGTGAGGATGGGTCCTTCGTCGACGAAGAGCACGTTCGGCTGGACCTTGATCTTCGGGTATCGCTCCGCGAACTGTTCGGCGGCGTCCCAGTGCGTCGTCGCACGAAGGCCGTCGAGCAGGCCGGCATCGGCGAGGGCGAAGGCGCCGTAGCAGATCGACGCGATCCGCGCGCCGCGCGATGCCGCGTCCCGGAGTGCTTCGTGCACCTTTGTCGGCACGTGTCGACCCGCCGGTGCGTAGCCCGGGACGATGACTGTGTCGGCTCCAGCCAGCGCCGCCAGCCCACGGGAGACGGCGTATCCAAAGCCCCCATGAGCCGGCACCGTTCCAGCATCAACCCCGCAGAGCGCGACGTCATAGGGGAACCCCGTCTCAGGATGGAACACCTCCGCCGGGATCCCCACGTCCAGGGGGAGCGCGCCGTCGAGCACGAGGACCGCCACCTGATGGGGTCGGTCCATCACAGCATCGCCTCGCTGTCACTATCCTCGCGCATATTGGCAATCTTGCCACTAGAGCGTGCACAGCTGATGCCGAACACTGAGATGGACATCCGTTCGGGCGCCGTCGCGCCGACACTCCAGATGAGGAATTCCGATCATTGCCGACACCATGAAGGCCGTCGTCCTTGCCCGCTTCGGCGGTGCCGACGCTTTCGAACTACGCGCCGTCCCCGTTCCGAAGGTCCAACCCCGCCAGGTGCGGGTGCGCGTCCATGCGACCGCCGTCAACCCGCTCGACTTTCAGATCCGTCGCGGAGACTACGCAGACTACGTCCCTCTCCCTGCGATCATCGGACACGACATCTCCGGCGTGATCGAGGAAGTCGGATCCGACGTGACCGAGTTCCGCACAGGCGACGAGGTCTACTACACGCCCAAGATCTTTGGCGGCGCCGGTTCGTATGCCGAGCAGCACGTCGCCGACGTCGATCTGGTCGGCCGGAAGCCGGAGAATCTCAGCCACCTCGAGGCGGCAAGCCTGACACTCGTCGGCGGGACGGTGTGGGAGGCCCTCGTGACGCGAGCTCAGCTCACTGTGGGTGAGACCATCCTCATCCACGGCGGCGCGGGGGGCGTCGGTTCGATCGCGATCCAGATCGCGAAGGCGATCGGCGCACGGGTGATCACCACCGCTAAAGCAGCCGACCATGGCATCGTGCGCTCGCTTGGTGCGGATGCGGCGATCGACTTCACGACGACCGACTACGTGGAGGCCGTTTCCGAGTTGACGCGAGGCCAGGGAGTCGATGTCGTCCTCGATACGATCGGCGGCGACGCGCTCACGAGAAGTCCACTGACGCTTGCAGACTCCGGGCGTGTCGTCAGCATCGTCGACATCGCGCAGCCGCAGAACCTCATCGAGGCGTGGGGCAAGAACGCCGCCTATCACTTCGTCTTCACTCGGCAGAATCGCGGCAAGCTGGACGCACTCACCAACCTGATCGAGCGCGGCCTCGTGAAGCCGGTCATCGGCGCGACCCTGCCGCTCGCGCGAATGGGCGAGGCTCATGAGCTCTTGGAAAACAGACGGTCGTACGCACTTCACGGCAAGGTCGCGATCGACGTGGCAGGCGACACTGTCGCCCTGCCCGCTCGCGTCTAGCGGGCCATTGACGGCGCGGGGCCCGGTTTCTGGAGCACGCCTTCTGTCATCGATCGGCGCTCAAACGTCACGCCAATTGCGACGCTGACCGCGCCGCGCACGGGCGGCCCGATGCCAGCAGCGGACTAAGCCTTCGCCATATTCGCGAAACGGGACAAATGTAGTTGGTGCGCAACGGTAATGGTCTTTGTCGGACCGCTGCGGTGCTTGGCGATGATCAAGTCCGCTTCCCCACCTCGTGGGTCGTCACGCTCGAACGCGTCAGGACGATGCAGCAGGATCACCATGTCGCTATCCTGCTCAATACTTCCCGACTCGCGTAGATCGGCCAGCATTGGCTTCTTGTCGGTGCGCTGTTCCGGACCACGGTTCAGCTGGCTCATCGCCACCACGGGGACTTCGAGCTCCTTGGCCAAAAGCTTGATCTGACGCGAGAATTCGGACACTTCCTGCTGCCGTGACTCGACCTTCTTGCCCGACGTCATCAGCTGCAGGTAGTCGAGAACGATCAGCTTCAGGTCCGCCTTCTGCTTGAGTCGACGCGCCTTGGCCCTGATCTCCATCATCGTCAGGTTCGGCGAGTCGTCGATATACAGTGGCGCCTCGCTGATCTCGCTCATCCGGCGTGCGAGCCGAGTCCAGTCGTCGTCGTTCATCCGACCCAAGCGCATGTCTGCCAGCTTGATCTTCGCCTCAGCCGACAGCAGACGCATCACAATCTCGGACTTGCTCATCTCCAGCGAGAAAATGACGCTCGCCATGTGGTGCTTGATGGAGCACGACCGCAAAAAATCCAAGCCCAGAGTCGATTTCCCCATACCCGGACGGGCCGCGATGACGATCATCTGCCCGGGATGCAAACCGTTGGTCAGATCGTCGAGTTCCACGAAACCCGTCGGCACCCCGCGCGACATCCCGCCCTGCGAGGCGATCGCGTCGATCTCATCCATCGTCGGCTGCAGCAGCTGCTCCAGCGGCACGAAGTCCTCTGAGGTATTGCGCCCCTCGGTCACGTCGTAGATCTCGGCCTGTGCGCGGTCCACGATGTCCGCCACATCGGCACCGTCGGCGCCGGCATAGCCGTACTGCACGACGCGCGTGCCCGCCTCCACAAGGCGGCGCAGCAGTGCCTTCTCCGCGACGATGCCCGCGTAGAACCCCGCGTTCGCGGCCGTCGGCACCGTCGAGATCAGGGTGTGCAGATACGGTGCGCCACCGATCCGGCGCAGTAACCCGCGGCGGTCCAGCTCCGCCGCCACCGTCACCGCGTCGGCCGGCTCACCACGGCCGTACAGGTCCAGGATCGCGTCATACACGTTCTGGTGCGCGGGACGATAGAAGTCGCCCGGCCGCAGCTTCTCCAGTACGTCGGCGATCGCGTCCTTGCTCAGCAGCATGCCGCCCAGGACGGCCTGCTCGGCAGCGGCGTCCTGGGGAGGCTGACGGCCGAAATCCTCACTGGGTGGAGGAGTGTCCATGTCCGAACGGCCAAGGTCGTCCACGACAGCCACGGAGCTACACCTCCCCTGAACTAGGTCGAACTGACGTTCGATAGAACGCTACCGCGGCACGGTGACAAGCGTCGGACATCCGCCCCCACTCGGTCGCCCTAATGGACTCGCGACGGCCAACGCTAGACGTTGCTGGGAGCGATGCAAGGGCCCCCTGTTCATGGACCTGTGGATGGCCTGTGCATAGGTCTGGACAGCCATGTTGAGTCGTTGGGGAGAACCTGTGTATAACTTGCTTTTTTTAGAGCATCCGCGCAGATAGCCGCACCATAAACCGCATGGAATTCTGTGGATGGGAATTCGCACGGCGTGTCGCGATCGGTTGCGGTCTCGGGCGTGTTGTGTTTCCGAATGGGGCCATGCAGGTTAACAGCCGGTTAGCTTCGCTATGACCTAAATACCTCGTAGAGTTCGCCAGCACCAGCCTGCGCGCACAGCAACGGCCGGGTGAAGATCTATTCGATCCCCACCCGGCCGTATTGACGCTGACGTTATTGTCCGGCGACGACGCTCAACGACACCGAGGCCTCGACCTCGGGATGTAGCCGCACCGTGATCGGATGCGTGCCGGTGGACTTGATGTGCGCCTTGGGCAACTGCACCGTCCGCTTGTCCAGATTCGGGCCGCCGGCCTTCTTGATGGCAGCGACCACGTCGGAGCCGGTGACCGAACCGAACAGCTTGCCGCTGTCGCCGGCGGCCTTCACCGACAGCTCGACCGCGCCCAGACCCTCGAGCGCCGTCTTCAACTCGCGCGCATGCTCGAGCCCCTGCACGGCCTTGGCCTCGCGGGCCCGGCGGATCTCCTCGGCCTGGCGCTCGGCGCCGCGCGATGCCACGACGGCCATGCCGCGGGGCAGCAGGAAGTTGCGGCCGTAGCCGTCCTTGACCTCGACGATGTCACCCGAGGTGCCCAGGTGATCCACCTCAGTAGTCAGAATGAGTTTCATCTTTTCTTCCCGCCCTATCGCGTCGACGAGCTGAACGGCAGCAGCGCCACCTCGCGGGCGTTCTTCACCGCGATGGCGATATCGCGCTGGTGCTGAACACAGTTGCCTGTCACGCGGCGCGCACGGATCTTGCCGCGCTCGCTGATGTAGGTCCGCAGCAGTGCGGTGTCCTTGTAATCGATGACCTGGTTCTTGCCCTTCTTCGAGCAGAACACGCACTTGCGGGTCTTGACCGGCTTCTCGGGAGCCGGACGCCTCTTGGTCGAGGACTTGGCCATGTGTCTATCTCTTTCTGGAATTGCTGATCAGTGATGAGTCAGAAGGGGGGTTCGTCGTCGCTGCCGCTGAAAGAACCCGACGCGGGCGCGCTGCCCCACGGGTCGTCCTGCTTGGCCTCGGATGCACCGGCCGGAGCCGCGCTACGGGATCCCCCGCCGCCGCTGCCGAACCCGCCGCCACCGCCACCGCTGCGGCTGGCCTTGTTCACCTTGGCTGTCGCGTACTTCAGTGACGGGCCGATCTCGTCGACCTCGAGCTCCACCACGGTGCGCTTCTCACCCTCACGGGTTTCGAACGAACGCTGCTTGAGCCGTCCGCTGACGATCACGCGTGAGCCACGAGTCAGGCTCTCGGCCACGTTCTCGGCCGCCTCCCGCCAAATGTTGCAGCGGAGGAACAGCGCTTCGCCGTCCTTCCACTCATTGGTCTGACGATCGAAAATGCGGGGAGTCGACGCCACGGTGAAGTTGGCGACGGCTGCGCCTGACGGGGTGAACCGAAGCTCGGGATCTGCCGTCAGGTTTCCGATGACCGTGATGATGGTGTCACCAGCCACGAGTTCCTCCTGGATTGGGTTGTCGGCGCGAAGTCAGTCGCAGGCGAGCCTACGGAGCCGCTCCGACGTACGGCAGCCTTTAGTGCTTGTCGGTCCGCATGACCTTGGTCCGCAGGACGGACTCGTTCAGGTTGAGCTGGCGGTCCAGTTCGGACACCGTTGCGGACTCGGCCTTCACATCGACGACGGCATAGATGCCCTCGGCGTGCTTGGCGATCTCGTATGCCAGCCGGCGCTTGCCCCAGATGTCGACCTTGTCGACGGTGCCGCCGTCCTTGCGGATGACGTTGAGGAACGTCTCCAGCGACGGAGCAACAGTGCGCTCGTCGAGAGTGGGGTCGAGGATGACCATGATTTCGTATGGACGCATGAGAACCACACCACCTCCTACGGTCTTGTTCGGCCACGGTCGTTCCGTGACAGGAGGGTTACCTGCGTCGGCAACCGGCCCAGGCTACAGGAATGCCCGCTGATCTGCGAAATCGCACTGCTGACGGGCTTACGCTTCTGCTGTGTTCTCCGAGACACGGTATGCGCTCAACGGGGATCTGCGCGTGGCGTACCGCGCGTCGCCGAAGGGTGAACGCGACATTGTCTTCGTACCGAACTGGTTCACATGCTGCGAGCTCCTCCCGGAGCTACCGTCAGTTCGGGGCTTTGCCGAGGCCATGACGTCGCTTGGTCGACTGATTTTCTTAGACCAACCGGGCACAGGAGCCTCCGATTCGATCATTACGGGCGCGTTGCCGACGTTGGAGCAATGGGCAGACAGCATCACCGCCGTGCTGGATGCTCTTGCTTCTCCCGAAGCGGTTCTCGTCACCCCCGCCGGCGCGCTGCCGACAGCTGCGCTGTTCGCTGCGACACATCGGTCCCGTACCACCGCGCTCGTCGTCCTCGAGGGCTACGCGGATCCGATGGCTCACCGCTCCGATCTCGATCGCGACGAAACGAATGCCGCATTCGTCGCGATGTGGGGTACAGGGGAAACACAGCATGTTCTGAATCCGGACATGCCGTGGAACGAAGAGATCCGTGCGGCATGGGCTCGGATGGAGCGTCTTGGCGCAAGCCCTGGAACCGTTGCGCTCGTGATGCCTCTCGTCTCCGAGCTCGACATTCGGGCGATCCTGCCGACCGTTCGAGTGCCGACCCTTGTGGTCCAGCACGCCAATAACCGGTTCATCCCGTCCGAGTGGGGCAAGTACGTCGCCGATCACATACCGGGCGCGAAATACGTTGAGCTGCCTGGTCGCAACTTTCATCACTTCGTCGAACCGTGGCGAGACTCCTTCCAGGCTATCGCCGAGTTCCTCACCGGTCACCCACCCGACGTGGCAGACGACCGTGTGCTCGCCACCGTGCTGTTCACCGACATCGTGGACTCGACACGGCGCGCCGCCGAACTGGGTGACCGCGACTGGCGTGCCCTGCTCGACGCACACGACGCCATCGTCCGCGCGCAACTCACCCGTTTCCGCGGCCGCGAGGTCAACACCTCCGGCGACGGATTCCTCGCCACCTTCGACGGCCCACAACGAGCGATCCGCTGCGCCATGGCAATTCGCGACGCCGTGCGCTCCCTCGGCATCGAAGTCCGCGCCGGACTGCACACCGGCGAAGTCGAGATCCGCGGCGACGACATCGGCGGCATTGCCGTACACATCGGCGCGCGCATCAGCGCCCTCGCGGAACCCAACGACGTCCTCGTCTCCAGCACCCTGCGCGACCTCGTGATCGGCTCGGGGCTCGAATTCGACGACCGCGGCGCACACCAACTCAAGGGCGTACCCGGCGAATGGCGGCTGTTCGCCGTCGCGTCAACGTGACGCGTACGTGAACTCAGCCGGATCCGAGCCTACGGCCGAGCGCCCGACCCAACTTCTGTGGAGCGTCGCCGCTGGGCCCCAAGAGAAACGGCGAGAACAGATGGAAGTCGTGCCAAAGACCTTCGTAGACCTGGTGCTCGATGTCGACTCCTGCCGCGCGTGCCCGCTTCTCGAGTTCGCGTGCGTCCGAGGCGAGGATGTCGTCGCCGCCCGAGTGCATGACCATCGGCGGCAGCCCGGCGAGGTCAGCGAACATCGGCGAGATCGCCGGCTCGGCCGGATCCTGACCCGAAGGCAGATAAGCGTCCGCGAACCGGATCAAGAGGTCGGCGGTCAGCGCAGCGTCCCGCGGCGCCGGACCACGTCGCGCATGGGCGCCCGGGGTGAGGTCGGGCCAAGGGCAGATGAGGCCGAGCACGGCCGGCAGAGCCTCGCCGTTTTCGCGTAGACGCAGCGCAACGGCGAGCGACAGTCCGGCACCGGCGGAGTCACCGACGATCGCGATGCGGCTTGGATCGGTGCCCTGCGCGACGAGGTCGCGGTAAGCAGCGAGCCCGTCGTCGACCGCGGCGGGGTACGGGTGTTCCGGCCCCATCCGGTAGTCGAGCGAGATCACCCGCGCGTCTGCTGCGGTGCCGATCGCGGCGACGAGCGCGCGATGCGAGCGTGCGCTTCCGACTACGTAGCCGCCGCCGTGCGCGTAGAGCAGCACGCGCGATTCGGTGACCCCCGGCGGCCGGATGTCCTCTGCCGGAACACCGCCGATGGTCGTTGGCGTCACCATCGTCCCCTTCGGGGGTGGCGGATAGGCGAGCGCGAGCGTCATGCGCTTGCGAATCGTCAACCACGACGCGGTCGGCGAAAACAGCCAGCGACAGAGGACGCGGACGCCGGGACGCATGGCCGCGGGTGACAGACCAACCTTCATCGCCCAAGGCTACGGCGTCTGCGTCGCGCGACGTTGTCTTTTCCCTAGCTCACTGACACGGCGCCGGCACTGCGCTGGACAATTCCGTCGCCCACGCCTCGTAGGCTTCCGGGGTCGGGTGAATCCCGTCCTCGACCCACTGGTTCTCATCGGCCTGTTGCGTGTAAAGCGCGCGCATGTCAACGAATTCGGCGCCCGCCGCGTTGGCCTCTTCGATCAACACGCTGTCGAACGCCTCGCGCTGCGCCGCGAGATCGTCGCCGTAGGTCTGCCCCTCGGGCGACCGAAACCATTCGTTCTGCGCCAGCACGATCACGCGAGCACCACTGGCCGTCGCCGCATCGAGTACCGACTTCACGTTCTTCCGGTAGTCCTCAATCGTCACACCGTTGACGATGTCGTTGGCGCCGGCCTGGAAAGTGACCAACGTCGGTGCGAAAGAGTCGATCTGGGGCACCTCGTCGGTCAGCACCTGCTCGGCCGTGTAGCCGCTGATGCCCGCATTCTGCAGCTCTACCTGGCAGCTTTCTCCGCGCCACCGCTCGGCCAGCAGCGCTGGGAAAGCACCCGTCTGCTCGTCCGGCGCGCCGACACCCTGGCTCAGCGAATCGCCCAACGCGAGATAACGCACGGTGCCGTCGTTCGGTACGACGGATGTCGTGCCACCGTCCGGCTGCTGCGCCGTCGGCGACGATGGTGCCGGGCTCTCGGGCTTGCCACAGCCGACCAGCGCGGCGACCATACAGGCCACCGCAAGCAGGCGTCGCGTCCGCCGGGTCACCCGTCGAGAATAGCGTCGAGTGCCCTTGCGCCGGCCCCGCTCGGCTTACACTCGGCCTGTTCTCCGTCGGCCAACCCTGATTGGAGATGTGACCATGTCCGATCTGCCATTCGACTGCGACCTCGTCTTGAAGGGTGGGATCACCAGCGGTGTCGTCTATCCCACCGCCATCGTCGAACTTGCCCGCGACCACCGCTTCTACAACATCGGCGGCGCGTCGGCAGGAGCGATCGCCGCCGTCGCCGCTGCGGCAGCCGAATACGGGCGCCAGACCGGCGGCGGCGGGTTCGACGAACTGAACGCGATTCCCGACGAATTGGCGCAGGAGGACGCGACGTCGCGCCAGACGATGCTGCAGCGACTTTTCGTGGCGCAACCCGAAACCCGCGAGTACTTCGACCTGTTCTGGCAGCAGAAACAGCTGGAAGGAGGGCTCTTCACACGCGCCAAGGCTGTGCTTCCGACCCTCCTCCGGCACAGTCCGACTTTTCCAAAGTTCAAGCTGGCCAATCTCTTTGCCTTCGGCCTTCCGCTGGCGGCGATCGGATGGGCGCTGCTCGCGTGCTCACCGGGGACGATCGCGTTCGCCGTGCTGGCGGTACTCGTCGGCGTGGTCATCTACCTGGTCGCTCGCGTGGTCGCGGGCGTCATCAACATGGTCCGTAACGCGCAACACGCAGTCGACGCCAACATGCACGGCCTGGTCAACGGACGGTCGGTCGGCGACCAGATGGGACTCACCGATTGGCTTCACGAACGAATCGAGCGACTGGCGGGCGGCGATCGTCAATCACCGCTGACCTACGGCGACCTCGCGCGCCACGACATCGGCCTCGTCACGCTGACGACCAACCTTTCGCAGACCTCGAGCGAGACCTTTCCCTTCTCGGACCTGACATGGGCGTTCCGGCCCGCCGACATCCGCACGCTGTTCCCCGAGCAGGTCGCTTCCCATCTCGAAGCTCGGGGGCAGGTGGCGACCGAAACCTCCGACCAGCGCGCGGCACTCGAAAAGGCGGGACTGCTGCAGCTCCCGCCTGCACCGGAGCTGCCGGTGATCCTCGGCGCACGGATCAGCTTGTCGTTCCCCGTCGTGATCTCGGCGATTCCGCTATGGCGATTGACGCCGGTTCGGCGCGGGGGCGAGTGGGTCACCGAGTACCGCGAGGTGTGGCTGTCCGACGGTGGCATCTGCTCCAACATGCCCGTGCACTTGTTTGACCACCCACTGCCGTCGCGCCCGACCTACGCGATCAACCTCGGCTCCGGTGCGACAGACAGCGACGCGGAACCCGGCGATGACCATTCGGTGATGGCCCGAGCGCACCGCAACGTGTGGCGCCCGATTCGGACCGGATCCGGTGCAGGAGCTCCCATTTCCGACATCGGTTCCACCGCCCAGCTGCTGGGCGCGGTACTCACCACGATGCAGAACTGGTCGGACTACTCGGCCACCAGATCGCTCGGCGTACGTGATCGCGTCTGCACGATCCGGCTGAGCTCGAAAGAGGGCGGCATGAACCTCGACATGCCGAGTACGACGATCGAGGGCCTGGCTCCGCGAGGGCGGGCAGCCGGGGAAAACCTGGGATGGATGGTGCGGGGCACCGTCCCGGAGCACGTCGATCCCGTCAACCAAACAGACGAAGCTGCCACGCAGTGGACCAGACACCGGTGGACGCGGCTCCGCTCGACGGCTCTCGGCGCGGGCCGCTACTCCGATGACGTCGAGTCCGGCTGGACGAGATCCGCTGTGCCCCAACAAGGGCCGTACGCCAACAACTTCGCCTACGCCGAACTGGCCGCCAACGCGAAGACGCTGCCGTACCTGCCCTACCGATCGGATTGGAGCGCGACCGCCGGCGCCGCCCTCACGACCGGCATCGACGCGCTCGCCGCAGTCGATTTCGGTACCGCCAACACGGTGAGTAGGCCGCCCTTCCGACCACTCATACTGAGCACGCGCGGAGAGCCCGTAACCGAACTCGACGAGCGCGCTCAGCGCGACGAACTGCCCACCAGCTGATCGGGATCAGGATCGGGCTGCGGCGCGCGCACCCGCACCCTGTCCCGATCCGGCCGTAGCCAGTCGGGCAGCCATCGGGGCGGGGCGTCGAGCGCGCGGTCGAAGACTCCCCCGGCCGGGTCGTCGACCTCGCCGCCGAAGCGCACCAGATCCCTGTCGGGTCGATAGATCTGATGAATCACCAACGCGCACAAGCCGATCACTGCGAGATCCCGCAGTACCACCACGACGGTGAACGGTTGCTCGGGCAGGCCCTTGTTCTGCTCGCCGTAGAGGTACAGCATCCGCGGAATCCACACCAGCGCGTCTATCGTCATCCACGCGAGCAGGACGCGCCGGTGCGGCACGGCGAGCACAGCCAGCGGCACCAGCCACAGCGAGAACTGCGGACTCCACACCTTGTTCGTCAACAGGAACGCTGCGACCACCAGAAACGCGATCTGCGCTACCCGCGGCCGCTGTTTGGCCGTCAACGCGATATAAGCGATTGCGACGCAACATGATACGAACAGCAGCGCCGACACGGTGTTCAGCACCGTCGGCGGCTCCCACACTCCCAGATCCGGATCGAAACCACCCCAGCCGGTGAACGACCGGATCACGTTGTAGATCGAATCCATGTCGTCACCGCGACGGCTGTTGAGCCGGAAGAACTCCGACCATCCCCTCGGGAACAGCACCATGATCGGCAGGTTCACCAGCACCCAGGTGACCGCGGCGGCGAGTGCCGTCTTGCCGACGTCACGTCCCTTGCCGGTCCGGACCGCCAACACCAGCAGCGGCGCGAGAAGCAGCAACGGATACAGCTTCGCCGCTACACCCAGGCCGATCAACATGCCCGCGAGCACTGGCTTACGCCGCGCCCACGCGAGCATCGCCCCGGCGGCGAAAGCCGTTGCGAGCGCGTCGAAGTTGGTGAAGATCTGAAAGATCACGATCGGCGAGGCCGCCACCAGGGCCGCATCCCACACCCTGCGCGGCCCGGATAGTCGCGACGTCGCCCACACCGTCCCCAGCCACGCCAGCGCCAGCCCGAAGGCCGCGATGTTGAAGAACATCACCACCTCGGCCAGGATCGGCAACGACACCAGCTTCGCCAACGCGGTGTACGACTTCGCCAGCGCCATCGACCCGTATTGATACAGCCCGGTCAACACCGGATACTCCATGTACCGCACCGCGACATCCCCGTCGTACCTGATCTTCGGCTTACCGTCACCGTCCTTCTCGGTCCAACTGGACTTGTACGGGAACTTGCCGAGGTTCAACAGTTCGGCGGTGTAGAGCGGAACGGTGTCGGAGTAGCAGAGCTCGTAGTACGCCCGCTGGTTGTCCCAGTTGGCAACGCGCTGGTCAGGCGGGCCGGTGCCGGTGGTCTGCAAGCAGGCCGCCTTGGTCGAGTACCCGAGCGCGAGCAACACCAAGGCGATGAGCAGCATGGCGCGCAGCGGCGTGAAGAACCGTTGACGGCCGATGAGCGCGTGCCTGCCGACCGGGCCGCCGATCATTCCGGACAGGGCGGCGCCCATTGTGTCTGTGCGGCTGGGCATGTCCCGGTTGTCGAGGCTCCGCCGGTCTTCTGCCGGCCGAGCCGGCGATTCAAATCCGGCCGGCCGAGCCGGCGATTCAATCCCAGCCGGCTGAGCCGGCGATTCGGTCAACGGCGTCGGCGGCACCATCGCCGACTCGCCGTCGTCGTCCCGATCCACAACGTCGGTCACGGGGGCGGAGGCGGAACCCCCGGCGGCCCAGGGGGCGGAGGCGCGCCGGGTGCGACGGGTACGGGCGACGGGGCGCCGGGTACGGGCGACGGGGCGCCGGGTCCGGGCGGCGGGGCGACGGGCACTGTCGTGGGTGGGCCCCACGGGATCGTGACTCCGGGCGCCAGCTCGATCGTCGGCTGGATCACGGTGGTCTGCGGCACGGGAGGGACGTCCGGCGGCGGCGTCGACGTCGGCGGCGGCGGGGCCTGCGGCACACCGGCGTAGCCGCCGATCTCCTCGGGCTTCGGGAACGTCTCGGTGTCCGTTCCGTCCAGCGCGCCGTCCATCGTCGCTTTCCAGATGTCCGACGGCAGACCCGAACCGTAGACCGGCGAGCCGTAACTGTTCTCCAGTGGTTTGGTGCCTTCGGTGGTGCCGACCCAGACCGCCGTCGACAAGGACGGCGTGAAGCCGACCATCCACGCGTCACGGTTGGCGCCGGTGTCTCCCAGCTGGTTCGTGCCCGTCTTCGCGGCCGACGGACGTCCGCCTGCCAGCGCGTGGCCGTTGGAGTAGGCGGCGATCGGCTGCATTGCCGAGATGACGTTTTCGGCGACCTTCTCGTCGATGCGCTGCTCGCCCTCGCTGTCCTGCTGCGAGGCATCGAACAACACCTCGCCCGCGGCGTTGACGACCTTCTGCACGAAGTGCGGTTTGTGGTACACACCGGAGGCCGCGATCGTCGCGTACGCCGATGCCATGTCGATCACGCGACTCTGGTACTGGCCCAACACGACGCCGTTGTTGGGCGGTCCGCCCTGACCGTCCTCGGACAGCGTGTGTTCGACGCCGGGGAAGCTCTCGGCGATGCCCGCCTCGTGGGCGGCCTTCGCGACGTCGGCGGGCCCGTTGTCCAACTTGAGCATCAGCCGGTAGTAGCTGGTGTTCAGTGAGCGCTTCAGGGCTTCGGCGATGTTGCAGGTGCCGCAGCCGCCGCCTTCGACGTTGTTGATCGTGATGCCGTTCAACGACACCGGGGAACTGTCGACCTGCGTGCCGAGGCCCATACCTTGCTGCAGTGCGGCGATCAACGCGAACACCTTGAACGACGAGCCCGTCGGCAGACCGGCCTGGGCGAAGTCGAATCCATTGGCGTCGGTGCCGCCGTAGTACGCCTCGACCCCACCGGTCTTCGGATTGATCGACACGATGGCGGTGCGCATGTCGGGGTCCTGACCCTCGAGATACTCGGCCGCGGCTTCCTCGGCCGCCCGCTGCGCCTGCGGGTTGATCGTCGTGGTGATCTGCAGGCCCTCGGTGTTCAGGGTCTGCTCGTCGATGTCGAACAACTCGAGCAGTTCGCGCTGCACCTGGCGTTCGATCAGTCCGTTGGGGCCCGTCGTCTGGTTCTGCGAGCGCGCCAGGTCGGGCGGCACCGTCGGCGGAAAAACCTGCGTGGCACGCTCTTCCTGAGACAGCGCGCCGATCTCCACCATGCCGTCGAGGACCCAGTTCCATCGGGTCAGCGCGCCATCCGGATTGACGGCGGGGTCCAACCCCGACGGCTGCTGGATGAGCGCGGCCAGCAGAGCACCCTCGGCGACGTTGAGCTGTTCAACGGGTTTGTCGAAGTAGGCCCTCGACGCGGCGGCGATGCCGTACGAGCCGCGGCCGAAATAGATGATGTTCAGATACGACTGCAGCACTTGGTCTTTGGACCACTGGCCGGCCATCTTCGTCGAGATGACCACCTCTTTGGCCTTGCGGATCAGGCCGCCGATACCTGAGCGCTCATCGCCCACCAGAGCGTTCTTGACGTACTGCTGGGTGATCGTCGACCCACCCTGCAGATCGCCACCGAACAGGTTGTTCTTCATCGCCCTGATGAAGCCGGTGAACGAGAACCCCGGGTTGGAGTAGAAGTCGCGATCCTCGGCGGCCATCACCGCGTTGCGCGCCTGCACCGGTATCTGGTCGATGTTGACGTCGACGCGGTTGCCTTCCGGCGGAACGATTTTCGCGAGCTCGCTGCCGTCGCTGGCCAAAATCGTCGACACCTGATTGGTCCGGATGTCGCCCGGCTGGGGCACCTGGACGATCATGTACGCCATCGCGAAGGTGATGATCGGCAACACGATCATCGCGACCACCGCGACGAGGGCTCCGCGCCGGACCCACGTCCAGTTGATCTGCGGACGCTGACGCGACGGCCCACCCCCCGGACCCTCCGGAGGCCCTCCGCCGCCGGGTGGACGGCGCGGCGGTAGCGGAGGCGGCTGCTTGGGCGCCGGTGTGCCGTCAAGCGCGGCCTTCACCGCGTCGATGGGATCCCGCCACTGCGGCGGCGCAACGTCACGCACCGGGGGCAGGATCGCGGTGTGCCTGTCGTCTGGCGGAAGGCTGCGTGCCGGCCGCGGCGCCGGTGCCTCACCCGGCGGACGTTGGCGCGCGGCGTCCGCGGAGTGGCGTCCCGCGCCCTCCGAATGCTTCGGTCCCGGGTCGCTCACGCCATCAGCCATCCGCCCTGCATGGGCGTCGTTGGCTGACCGGTCGTGGCGCCCTTCGCTATTCACTGGCCGTGCGCGCACGACTGCGCGCCGTCTGGGTCCGCCTCGGTGTGCGCGATCCCTTCGGTGGCGGGATGGCGCCGAGTACGTACGACTTGACCAAATGATTCCAGCTGCAGGTGCGGCATACCTCCACCACGTGTACGGAGAATTCGTCGAAACGGGTCGCCAGCAGGACCAGCTCCTCGGCGGTGCGCGCCGAGCCGGACACGGCGCCCAGATGGTCGCCGAACACCCAGGACACCAGGGTGAGCTGCTCCTTGCGGCAGATCGGACACATCACCGCACTGGGCTTCCCGTGGAACTTCGCGGCTCGCAGCAGATAGGGATTTGCGTCGCAGACCTCTGAGACGCCGGTGCGTCCCGAATAGACCTCCGCCAGCAGGGACCGTCGCCGAAGGGCGTAGTCCACCACCTGTCGCTGCAATCGCACGGAGACCAGAGTACGTCGGCCGCGCGGCGGCGGAGGCGCGACGGCGCCGGGGCTTACTCCCCGTAGGCGGTGACCTGGACGCCTGACATTTACGATCATCGTCGTGGCGAACCGGCAGACAGCAGGAACGCGAGCCAAAGACAGCGACCGCAACGACACCTGCCAGATCCTCGACAGCGCGCTCGCCGACGGGCAGCTGTCGATGGAAGAGCACCGCACCCGCGTCGCACTGGCGACGCAATCGCAGACGCTCGGCGACCTGCAGTCGCTGATCTCCGACCTACAGACCGGCAATGCACCCGTTCAGTTGCCCGACCTCAAGCGGCAATCCAAGATGCCGTCCGGCGCTGGGTGGGGAATCCGCCTGGCCATGGCCGGCGTACTGGTCGCGCTCGGCATCGGCATCGGCTGGGGGCTGTACGGCAACACCACCTCGCCGCTGAGCTTCACCTCCGACCCGGGTGCGAAGTCCGACGGCATCCCGGGCAAGGTCCTTACCCCACCGAAGCAGCTGCAGTCCCTCGGTGGTCTCAACGGGCTGCTGGAGCAGATGCGCCAGCGGTTCGGCGACACCATGGGATACGACATGGTGATCTATCCGGAGTACGCGGTGCTGTACCGGCCCGATCCCAGCGATGAGCGCCGCAAGCTGAGCTACACCTATCGCGGCGGGTTCGACGATCCGACCACGTCGGCCAAGAGTGAGGATGACATCCTGGTGGACCTGGGTGCGTTCGACGTGGAAACCGCGGTCGGCATCCTGCGCGGCACCGCCGAGACCGTCGGCCTGAACCCCGCCGACGTGAAAAAGGACAGCACCTACCTGACCATCGACCCCACCCGGGATTCGACCACGCCCGGCGAGCTGACGCTGCGCGCGAACGTGTCGAGTGACTTCGGCAGCGGTTCGGTCACCTTCGCCGGCGACGGCACGGTCAAGCGCATCGACACCGTCACCTGACCCCGGGGTCCGCGGCGAGGCACCGCGGCGTAACCCTGCGTTGGCGCCGAATATATCGGCGCGATACTATTGGCGGAGGTGTTGGACCGCCGTAACGGAAAGCAAAGGGGGCGATCTGATGTTGGAGCTCGCCATCCTGGGCCTTCTGCTCGAATCGCCCATGCACGGCTACGAGCTGCGTAAACGTCTGACCGGTCTGCTCGGCGCGTTCCGCGCGTTTTCCTACGGCTCGCTGTATCCCGCGCTGCGGCGCATGCAGGCCGACGGACTGATCGTGGAGGACGCCGCGCCGGAGGGCATCCCCAAGATGCGCCGCGCGCGACGCGTCTATCGGCTCAGCGAAGCAGGCGTCCAACGGTTCACCGAACTGGTTGCCGACACCGGCCCCCAGAACTTTTCCGACGACGGATTCGGCGTTCACCTCGCCTTCTTCAACCGCACGCCCGCCGAAGCGCGGATGCGGATTCTGGAGGGCCGCCGTCGTCAGGTGGAAGAACGCCGCGAGGGTCTGCGCGAAGCAGTGGCGCGCGCCAGCAGCTCGATCGACCGCTACACCCGCCAGCTTCACCAGCTCGGGTTGGAGTCGAGCGAGCGCGAAGTGAAATGGCTCAACGAACTGATTGCGGCGGAACGGACCGCGCAGCAACGGGCTGAACAGCCGTAAGTACGACCGGGTTGGTAGGACAGGGACAGAAGGGAAGAAGCCGTCATGACTTCTAATTCAGACGTGCGCGTCGCGATCGTCGGCGTGGGCAACTGCGCGTCGTCGCTGGTACAGGGCGTGCAGTACTACAAGGACGCCGACGAGAACGCCACGGTTCCCGGCCTGATGCATGTGCGGCTCGGCCCGTATCACGTGCGCGACGTGAAGTTTGTCGCCGCGTTCGACGTCGACGCCAAGAAGGTCGGCTTCGACCTCTCCGAAGCCATCTTCGCGTCGGAGAACAACACCATCAAGATCGCCGACGTGCCGCCCACCAACGTGGTCGTGCAGCGCGGTCCGACCCTCGACGGCATCGGCAAGTACTACGCCGACACCATCGAGTTGTCCGACACCGAGCCGGCCGACGTGGTCAAGGTGCTCAAGGACAACAAGGTCGACGTGCTGGTCTCCTACCTGCCCGTCGGCTCCGAAGAGGCCGACAAGTTCTACGCGCAGTGCTGCATCGACGCCGGAGTGGCGTTCGTCAACGCGCTGCCCGTCTTCATCGCCTCCGACCCGGTGTGGGCCAAGAAGTTCACCGACGCCGGCGTGCCGATCGTCGGCGACGACATCAAGAGCCAGGTCGGCGCGACGATCACCCACCGCGTGATGGCCAAGCTGTTCGAAGACCGCGGCGTGCAGCTGGACCGCACGATGCAGCTCAACGTCGGCGGCAACATGGACTTCCTCAACATGCTGGAGCGCGAGCGCCTCGAGTCGAAGAAGATCTCGAAGACCCAGGCGGTCACCTCGAACCTGCAGCGCGAGTTCAAGACCAAGGACGTGCACATCGGCCCGTCCGATCACGTCGGCTGGCTCGACGACCGCAAGTGGGCCTACGTGCGGCTGGAGGGTCGCGCGTTCGGTGACGTGCCGCTGAACCTGGAGTACAAGCTCGAGGTGTGGGACTCGCCGAACTCGGCAGGCGTCATCATCGACGCGGTGCGCGCGGCCAAGATCGCCAAGGACCGTGGCATCGGCGGACCCGTCGTCGCTGCGTCGGCGTATCTGATGAAGAGCCCGCCGCAGCAGCTGCCCGACGACATCGCGCGCACGCAGCTCGAGGAATTCATCGAGGGCTGATTCGGCGCGAAATTGCATTCCGGCAGCGAAAGTTCGAGAAGACGCCTGCTGGAATGCAGTTTCGGCGTTTATGTAGGGTGCCCTAATGACCGACATCAGCGCTGATGACGAGCTCGCCTCCCTCTCCGAGTTCACCTTCCTGCGGGAGAACGCGAAGCAGGCGAGAGCGACGGGTCCGCTACCGACTGTCGAGCGGATAAATTTCGCGACCATCAGCGCGCTGAAGTTCGGCGACGCCGCGCCACGGGTCGTGTTCCTGCATGGCGGCGGACAGAACGCGCACACCTGGGACACCGTGATCATCGGCCTCGGCGAGCCGGCCCTGTCGATCGATCTGCCGGGGCACGGGCGCTCGGCATGGCGCGAGGACGGCGACTACGGGCCCAAGCTGAATGCCACCGCCGTCGAACCCGTCGTGCGTGCGTTCGCGTCGAACGCCGACCTGGTCGTCGGAATGTCGCTGGGTGGGCTCACGGCGCTGCGACTGGCGGTCACCGCACCCGAACTCGTGCGCAAGCTGGTCCTCGTAGACGTGACGCCGTCGGCGCCCGAGCGGCACACCGAGATGACCGACGAGCAGAAGGGCACCGTCGCGCTGGTTCAAGGCGAGAAGTCGTTCCCGAGCTTCGACGCGATGCTCGAGGTCACCGTCGCGGCCGCACCGCATCGGGACCGGGAGTCGTTGCGGCGCGGAGTTTTCCACAACGCCAAACGGCTTGACGACGGCACCTGGACATGGCGCTACGACTCGATACGGGGTGGTGAGGGCTACTCAGGTTTTCAGGGCTTGTGGGACGACGTCCCCAAACTCGCGACGCCGACGACGTTGGTGCGGGGCGCGAACTCGTTCTTCGTCAACGATGACGACGCCGCCGAATTCGCCCGTATCGCACCGGGATTCCAGACGGTGCACATCGTCGAGGACTCCGGACACTCGGTGCAGAGCGATCAGCCGGTGCGGCTCGTCGAGATCTTGCGCGGGTTGCTCGACTAGGCCCGGTCTATCGCCGCGCGCTCGATCGTTTGATTTCCGTTCATCTGTTGCTTGCCGACTGCTACACCTGTTGTCGTAGGTTTTCGCGCGTCTGGCCGCAGCCCTGGCCGGGCAGCCCAACAGAAGGAACCGCAGCCATGACGCTCGTGCCTCTCAATCTGCTCGTCACCCACAACGGCAAGTCCAAGCGTCAGCACATCACCTGCGTCTACAAGTGCGGCGACGCGTGCTCCAAGCCCGTCCCCAACACCAGCGACAACGAATACTTCGGCGACATCGTCAAAGCGGTGTCGCGCCGCTCGATGCTGCGGGCCGGCGGCATCGCGGTGCTGGCCGTGGGTGCCGGTTCGGCACTGGCCGCCTGCGGAACCGACGAACAGCCGGCCGCCACACCGACCTCGTCGTCCGCGGCTCCCGCCGAGCCGCCCCCGGGCATGAAGTTCAGCTCGGTCGCGCCCAACAGCGAAGACGTCGTCGTCATCCCCGACGGCTACCAGCAGGCGGTCGTCATCAGCTGGGGCGACCCCGTGCTGCCCGGTGCCCCGAAGTTCGACGTCGCCAGGCAGACCGGTGCCGCCCAGCGGGCACAATTCGGTTTCAACAACGACTTCGCCGGCCTGCTGCCGATCCCTGGTCAGCAGAACCGCTTCCTGCTGGTGACCAACTTCGAGTACGTCGACCCGATCTTCATGTTCCCGGGCTACGACAAGGACAAGCCGACCCGTGAGCAGTTCGACGTCGAAATCGCCGCAGTCGGCATGGGCGTCGTCGAGGTCGAACGCACGCCACAGGGCCTCAAGCCCGTGATGGGCCGTTACAACCGGCGCATCACCGCCGACACCCCGATGACGCTCACCGGTCCCGCCGCGGGTACCGACTTCGTCAAGACCGCCGCCGACCCGGGCGGGCGCACCGTCGCAGGCACCTTCGCCAACTGTGCGGGCGGCGTAACCCCGTGGGGCACAGTGCTTTCCGGCGAGGAGAACTTCCAGGACTATTTCGGTGCCGCCGAGGGATTGCCCGCGCCTGCCCCGGTGGACGCCGACCGCCTCGACCGCTACGGCATCTCCGCCGGACCGTCGGAACTGCTCTGGGAGACGTTCGACCAACGCTTCGACCTGGTGACCACGCCCAATGAGCCCAACCGCTTCGGCTACATCGTCGAGCTCAACCCGTGGGATCCAGCCTCGGCGCCGGTGAAGCACTCGGCGATGGGCCGGCTCAAACACGAGGGCGCCAACATCTACATCACCGACGACGGCACCGTGGTCGCGTACACCGGCGACGACGAACGCTTCGACTACATGTACAAATTCGTCTCCAGCAAGAAGATGCAGCCCGGCACGGACCCGGCGGCAATGGCGCACAACATGACGCTGCTCGATGAGGGCACGCTCTACGTCGCGAAGCTCTCCAGCGACATCCCGGCCAACGAGATCGACGGCTCGGGCAAGCTGCCGTCGAAGGGCTCGTTCAGCGGCGCGGGCACCTGGCTGCCGCTGCTGCGCTCCGGCCCCGACGGGCAGGCCGAATCGCGGGTCGACGGCATCTCGCCGCAGGAGGTCGCAGTCTTCACCCGAATGGCCGCCGACAAAGCGGGCGCCACCAAGATGGACCGGCCCGAGGACTTCGAGGCCAACCCGAAGACCGGCAAGGTCTACGTCGCGCTGACCAACAACAACGAGCGCGGCGCCGCCGGGGAGGCCCCACCCGACGCGGCCAACCCGCGCAACGACAACAAGAGCGGCCAGGTCCTCGAGATCACCGACAACCACGCGGGCACCGACTTCACCTGGGATCTGCTGCTGGTGTGCGGCGATCCCGCCGCGGCCGACACCTACTTCGGCGGATTCGACAAGACGAAGGTCAGTCCGATCTCCTGCCCGGACAACCTGGCGTTCGACAGCCACGGCAACCTGTGGATATCGACCGACGGCAACGCACTCGACTCCAACGACGGGCTGTTCGCCGTCGCGCTGGAAGGTCCTGGCCGCGGCGAGACCAAGCAGTTCCTCACCGTGCCACTCGGTGCGGAGGCATGCGGCCCGATCGTCACCGACGATCTGGTGACCGTGTGTGTGCAGCATCCCGGCGAGTACGACGACAACAGCATCGACAACCCGGTGTCCCGCTGGCCCGAAGGCGGCAACGGGACGGCACGGCCGTCCGTGGTCGCGGTATGGAGGACCGACGGGAACATCGGGGTGTAGGCGAACGTACGGTTGAAGGGTGAGCTTCCCTTCCCAGAGACCAGTGCGTATCGGCGTTCAACTGCAACCCCAACATGCCCCGCAGTACAGCCACCTCCGAGATGCGGTGCGGCGCTGTGAAGACATCGGTGTCGACGTCGCGTTCAACTGGGATCACTTCTTCCCGTTGTACGGCGACCCCGATGGTGCGCACTACGAATGCTGGACGATGCTCGGCGCATGGGCCGAGCAGACGACCCGGCTGGAAATCGGTGCGCTGGTCACCTGCAACTCGTACCGCAATCCCGAGTTGCTCGCCGATATGGCGCGCACCGTCGACAACATCAGCGACGGCCGGCTGATTCTGGGTATCGGTTCAGGCTGGAAGCAGAAGGACTACGACGAATACGGCTACCCATTCGGTACTGCGGGTAGCCGCCTCGACGACCTGGCGGGTGCGCTGCCGCGGATCACGTCGCGGCTCGCCAAGCTCAATCCGGCACCGACGCGGGACATTCCGATCCTCATCGGTGGTGGTGGCGAAAAGAAGACATTGCGCCTGGTCGCCCAGTACGGCGACATCTGGCACAGCTTCGCCGACAGTGCCGAGTACCCGCGTAAGGCCGAAGTGCTCGACGGCCATTGCGCCGAGGTCGGGCGCGATCCCGCTGAAATCGAGAGGTCAGCGGGTGTCGCGGGCGACGACGAGGACGCGCTGCTCAAGGAGGCCGACGCATTGGCGGGGCTCGGAGTGACCCTGCTGACCGTCGGCGTCAACGGCCCCGACTACGATCTGACGCGGGCGGAGGCTTTGTGCCGCTGGCGCGCGAGTCGCACCGGCTAATTACTGAAGCTGCATAACTGCTCCGGGTCGGGTATGTGCCGTGAGAGGCTTGTACCGCCATGCCCAAGAAGTATGGATTCAAAGAGAAGGACCTCGTGGTGGCGCACGTGGTCAACCTCATTCTGACCGGCAAACTCCGGTCCGGAGATCGAGTGGACCGCAACGAGATTGCGCACGAACTCGGGGTTTCGCGGGTGCCCATTCAGGAAGCCGTCGTACAACTCGAGCACGACGGCATCCTATCGACGCAGTACCACCGCGGCGCTTACGTGGAGACGTTCGACGAATCCGTCGTCCGCGAACACCACGAGATCTACGGAATGCTCAGCGGAGTCGCGTCGGCACGCGCAGCCGACGTCCGGAATCCGGCGCACCTCCACCAGCTCAACACACTGCTGGATACGATGCGCGCCAACATCGATTCGCGCGCCTTCCAGGATGCGGCATTTCAATTCCGCGTCCTGATCAACGAGGAGTACTCGGGCCCACGGCTACTCGCCGTCATCCGGGGGTCGCAGTCGTTCATGCCGCGGGCATTCTGGCCGGCTTACCAAGACAATCACCAAGATCTGCTGCGGTTTCTCGAGGCGGACTACAACGCCATACGCGCCGGCGACGGCCCGGCCGCGCGTACCGCCAACCACGGGCGGGCCGCGTTCATGGCGCAGATCATGCTCACCGAACTGGTGCGGCGCGGTGTTCTGCCGCCCCAGGGCGTGGCGCGCGTTGGGTTCTGATCGACCTGAAGGCGGTGCGTCCGCGCCGGAGGTCGATACCTTGCAGGGATGAGCTTCTGTAGGACACTCGCCGTGGCCCTCATCGCACTGGTGGTCGGCAGCATCGGGATGGCTGCGCCCGCGGCGGCGCAGGTCGACCAGTGCGCGCCGCCCGGCATCAAGAGCGCCAGCGCGCTGCCGACCAACCTCGCGACCGCCGCCACCGGACCCGACGAGGACCGGTACACCACCGCGACCGTGCAGCCGCTGGACGTCATCGACGTCACGACGCTCGGACTGAGCGAGCCGGGCACGCTCACCGTCGGCACATTGTCGGACGCACCGCCGAGCATCTGCATCAACTCGGCGGGCCAGTTCACTGGATTCGACAACGAGCTACTGCGGGCTATCGCCGAAAAGCTAGGTCTGAGAATCAATTTCGTCGGCACCGAGTTCTCCGGCCTGCTGGCACAGGTGGCGTCGCGGCGCTTCGACGTCGGGTCGTCATCGATCACCACCACCGACGCGCGCCGCCGCACAGTCGGTTTCACCAACGGCTACGACTTCGGGTACTTCTCGCTCGTCGTGCCGACAGGATCGCCGATCACCGGATTCGACAAGCTCGCCGCCGGACAGCGCATCGGCGTCGTGCAGGGCACCGTCCAGGAGGCGTACGTCATCGACACGCTCGGCCTGGATCCCGTCAAATTCCCGGACTACAACACCGTCTATGCCAGCCTGAAAACCCGGCAGATCGACGCCTGGGTGGCGCCGTCACAGCAGGCGTCGGGCACAGTGCAACCGGGCGATCCCGCCGAGATCATCGAAAACACCTTCAGCTTGGATAATTTCGTCGCGTGGGCGGTCGCGAACGACAACCCCCCGCTCATCGACGCGCTGAACTCCGGGCTCGACGCGATCATCGCCGACGGCACCTGGTCGCGGCTCTACACCGACTGGGTGCCGCGCGCGCTGCCGCCCGGATGGAAACCCGGCTCGAAGGCTGCGCCCGCACCCGAGCTGCCCGACTTCGACGCGATCGCGGCCCAGAACGAGGAGGCGCCTTCGGCTGCGGCCGCGCCCAAGTCGACCCTGTCCCAATTGGCTGCGGCGTTCGGCAATTGGGAGTTGTACAGACAGGCCATTCCCGATCTGTTCAAGACCGGCCTGCCGAACACCCTGATTCTGACGGTCAGCGCGGCGGTGATCGGCTTGGCGCTCGGCATGGCACTGGCGGTGGCGGGCATCTCCCGGCATCGCTGGCTCCGGTGGCCGGCTCGGGTGTACACCGACATCTTCCGAGGACTGCCCGAAGTGGTGATCATCCTGCTGATCGGACTCGGGCTCGGCCCGGTGGTCGGCGGGCTCACCGGAAACAATCCGTATCCGCTCGGCATCGCCGCCCTTGGGCTGATGGCCGCCGCGTACGTCGGGGAGATCTTCCGGTCAGGCATCCAGAGCGTCGAGTCCGGGCAGATGGAAGCATCACGCGCGCTAGGCTTCTCGTATCCGTCGTCGATGCGGCTGGTGGTGATCCCGCAGGGCATCCGAAGGGTGCTGCCCGCCTTGATGAACCAATTCATCTCGCTGCTGAAGGCGTCGTCACTGGTGTACTTCCTCGGGCTGATCGCCACCCAGCGCGAGCTGTTCCAGGTCGGGCGCGACCTCAACGCGCAGACCGGCAACCTGTCGCCACTGGTCGCCGCCGGAATCTTCTACCTGCTGCTCACGGTCCCGCTGACACACTTGGTCAACTACATCGACGCCCGATTGCGGCGCGGCAACAAACCCACCGAGGAAGACCCGCTCGAGCTGTCGCGATCGCAGGAGATGATCTGATGACCAGGCCTGCTGAGCCGGTCTCGTTGAGCGCCAACGATATTCACCTGTCGTTCGGTCCGAACGCGGTGCTGCGCGGTGTGGACATCGACGTACCCGCGGGCACTACCACGGCGGTCATCGGGCCGTCGGGGTCGGGCAAGTCGACGTTGTTGCGGACGCTGAACCGGTTGTACGAGCCCGATCGCGGCGACATCCTGCTCGACGGCCGCTCGGTGCTGGCCGACAATCCGGACCAACTGCGGCAGCGCATCGGAATGGTCTTCCAACAGTTCAACCTCTTCCCGCACCGCAGCGTGCTGGACAACGTGACGCTGGCGCCGCGCAAGCTCAAGCGGCTGGGCGCCGAGCAGGCGCGCGAACTCGGGATGGCCCAACTGGACCGCGTCGGACTGAGGCACAAGGCCGCGGTCCGCCCGTCGACCCTGTCCGGCGGGCAGCAACAGCGGGTGGCGATCGCGCGGGCGCTGGCGATGTCGCCGGAGGTGATGTTCTTCGACGAAGCCACCTCCGCGCTGGACCCCGAGTTGGTGAAGGGCGTCCTGGCGCTCATCGCCGAGCTCGGCGCCGACGGCATGACGATGATCGTCGTCACTCACGAAATGGGCTTCGCCCGGTCGGCGGCCGACGCCGTGGTGTTCATGGACCACGGGAAGGTCGTCGAGTCCGGTGCTCCCGCGCAGGTCTTCGAAGCCGCCGAGACCGACCGCCTGAAGCGCTTCCTTTCGCAAGTACTCTGAGGTTTACGTACTCGTCACACAACTTGGCAGGCTCAGACAGGTTAGACTGCCGAAATTATGGTGGAGACCGAACCGCAGGTCGCTGAGCTGGCCGGAGAGCTGCAGCGCGTCCTCTCTCGGGTGTTCTCCGTGCTCCGCCGAAGCGACCCCAGCCGGGACGCCGCCACCAACGATCTGACGCTCGCCCAGTTGTCGATTCTGCTCACATTGCTGGAGCAAGGACCGATCCGAATGACCGAGCTGGCCGCCCATGAACGGGTGCGCACGCCGACGACGACAGTGGCGATCCGCCGGCTCGAGAAGCTCGGACTGGTCAAGCGGTCCCGCGATCCCTCGGACCTGCGGGCGGTTCTCGTCGACATCACGCCAGAGGGCCTGGCCCAGCATCAAGAGGCGCTGGCCAACCGGCGGGCATTCCTGGCGAAGCTGCTCGAAAAGCTCGGCCCCGAGGAACTCGAAACGCTGAGCAAGGCCCTGGTCCCGCTCGAGCGCATCGCCGAATAACCTCTCAGCCCAACCAATCCAGCACCGCCGCAGCGGTCCATGACTGCTGCATGCTGCCCAACGGTTCGCCGGTGAACGGTTCGTAGTACTCGGCGAAGGTGCCGTCGCTGACCTGTCGCAGCCCTTCGCGCCGAAGGATCAACGACCGTTCGGCCCAGCCGCGGCGCGCGAAGCACCACGAGAACAGCCAGGTCGTCACCGGCCAGACCGGCCCACGCCAGTACTCGCGCGGGCGGAAGTCGCGCGACACCGGCGATGTCGTCGGAATCAGCGCGAACTTCAGGTCCGGGTGCCCGCAGAAGCGCGGCCCTTCCAACAGCCGCAGCAAGGCACGCTCCTTGTCGTGCGGCAGCCCGCCACACAGCAGCGGCGCGAACTGCGCGACCGTCTCGGTGGCCACCCACTTCTCCGCCCGCACGTCGTAATCCCTTGCCGCGCCGTTACGTTCGTCCGCGGTTTCGGCGACGCCCCTGCGGAACCGCTCGGCCCAGGCGTACAGGTCCCGCACGTCGGAGCGTGGCCGCTTGTAGTCCTCGCCGATCTCGGCCAGCACATCGCACGCCACGGCGAGGATCGCCGACACGAACACGTCCTCGACGGCGAAGCTCATCACCTTGGGGAGCAGCTCGTCGTCGTAACGAGCCGACTTCATCTCCTCGAGCAGCCACAGGTAGCGGTCGTACTCGACGTCCGACGGCCGCTGGCTGGCGTCGGTGACGATCGCGTTGTCCGCACGCTGGTATTCGGGCAGCCGGCCGGGGACGACGTTGGCGTACGCGCTGTCCCACCGCGGCGAATTGTCCATGCCGGACTCCCAGCCGTGGTACATCGTCACCCGGCCCCGCGATCCGGGGTCGCGGGCCTCGGCGAGCCAGCGGTGCCACCGGACCAGGTCGTCCCACCGGCGGTCGAGGAACGCCTCGGCGACGGCACGGGTCGACCGACCACGACTGCGGGCGTGATCAAGGATGCGCTGCACCGCGATCGCGTGCACCGGCGGCTGCGTGATGCCCGATGTGTGGCGGTTGCGCGGGGCGTTGACGGCAAGCGCTGACGTGGCCCACCGCGCCGGTCCTGGGAAGTATCCGTCCACGCCGTTGGCGAAGACGATGTGCGGGATCATGCCGTTGGCCCACTGCGCCGACAGCAGGGTGTCGAGCTCGACGACGGCGCGTTCGACACTCAGTGGAGCCAGCCCGATCGCCACGAAAGCGGCGTCCCAGCTCCACATGTGCGGATACAACAGCGGCGCCGCCGTGGTCATGGTGCCCAGGTCGTTGCCACGCAAAAGGTACGCGGCGCGGGCCGCCAGTTGCGTCGGCGCGAAGCCGGAATCGTGGGCCATCGTGTCAATGATGCGACGGCCGGGCGCGAGTTGCAGGTCGGTAGGGTGACTTCGTGTCGAATGTCGCCGCCGACGCGGCTCGAATGCCGACGGCGATGATCACCGGGGCCTCGCGCGGGCTCGGTGCGGCCATCGCCGGTGCACTCGCACCCACCCACACGTTGTTCCTCGCGGGGCGGCCGTCGGCGGAACTCGACGCGGTCGCCGCCGAGTACGGGGCCACCACCTGGCCGGTCGATTTCGGCGATCTCGACGCCATCGAGGTCGCCGTCGAACCGATCGTCGAGCTGGACGTCCTGATCCACAACGCCGGCGTCGCGTATCCGGGCACCGTTCCCGAGTCGACAGTCGACGAGTGGCGGTCCACAATGATCGTGAACGTCGTTGGCCCGGTGGCACTTACGCTTCCACTGCTGCCCGCACTGCGCGCCGCCAGAGGCCATGTCGTCTTCGTGAACTCCGGTGCGGGCATCAACGCCTCTCCCGGCCTGGCGTCCTACACCGCGAGCAAATTCGCACTACGCGGGTTCGCCGACTCCCTGCGCAACGACGAGCCGTCGCTGCGGGTGACCTCGGTACACCCGGGCCGGATCGCGACCGAGATGCAGGAAGGTCTGGTCGCCTACGAGGGCCGTGAGTACGACCCGTCGCACTACCTGAGCCCCGAGACCGTCGCCAAAGTCATAGCCGACGCGGTCAACGCGCCGCCCGACGCGCACGTCCACGAGGTGATCGTCCGCCCTCGATCGTGATTTCGGTGCGCTGACGACCGCTGAGCGACTGTTCGCGCACCCAAATCGCCGGCTGGCTAGGCGACGATGTTGACCAGCCGGCCCGCCACCACGATCACCTTTTTCGGCGTGGCGCCGGCGAGGAACTCCTGCACCTTCGCATCGGCGAGCGCCGCGGCCTCCAACGCGTCCGCATCGGCGTCGGCGGGCACGGTGATGCGTCCGCGGACCTTGCCGTTGACCTGTACTGGCAGTTCGACGGTGTCCTCGACGAGGTACTGCGGGTCGGCCACCGGGAACGGGCCGTGCGCCAGCGAGGTGTCGTGGCCCAGCCGCCGCCACAATTCTTCGGCGAGATGCGGCGCCAACGGCGCGACCATCAACACCAGCGGCTCCAACGCCGCCCGCGCCGTCACCCCCTGCTTGGTCAAGTGGTTGGTGTACTCGATCAGTTTGGCCGCGGCGGTGTTGTTGCGCAGGTTTGTGTAGTCGTCGGACACCCCGGCGATCGTGCGGTGCAACACCCGCAGGGTGTCGTCGTCCAACGCCTCGTGGGCAGCCGACCGCTCGGCGCCGGTCTGTTCGTCGACCACCAACCGCCACACCCGTTGCAGGAAGCGGTACGCGCCGACGACATCCTTTGTCGCCCACGGTCGCGACGCCTCCAACGGGCCCATCGACATCTCGTAGACCCGCAGCGTGTCTGCGCCGTAGTCGTCGCAGATCTCGTCGGGCGATACCGAGTTCTTCAGGCTCTTCCCGATCTTGCCGAACTCCTGGAAGACCTCGATCTCACCGGTCGCGGACCCCCAGTAGAACGTTCCGTCGCGTTCGACGACCTCTGCGGCGGGCACGTACGAACCGCGCGCGTCCGTGTAGGCGAACGCCTGGATGTAACCCTGGTTGACCAGCCGGCGGTAAGGTTCACGCGACGACACGTGGCCGAGGTCGTAGAGCACCTTGTGCCAGAAGCGGCAGTAGAGCAGATGCAGCACCGCGTGCTCGACGCCACCCACGTACAGGTCGACGCCGCCAGGATCGTCCGGGCCGTGCTCGGCCGGTCGCGGCCCCATCCAGTAGGCCTCGTTCTCCTTGGCGCACAGCTCTTCTTTGTTGTGCGGGTCGGTATAGCGCAACTCGTACCAGGAACTGGCCGCCCACTGCGGCATGACGTTGGTGTCCCGGGTGTAGGGCTGCATGCCGTCGCCGAGATCCATCTCGACGTGCACCCATTCGGTCGCCTTGCCCAGCGGCGGCGACGGCTCGCTGTCGGCGTCGTCGGGATCGAACTGCACCGGGGCGTAATCCGGAATGTCGGGCAACTCGACGGGCAACGCGGATTCGGGCAACGGATGAGCCCGGCCGTCGGCGTCGTAGACGATCGGGAAGGGCTCGCCCCAGTACCGTTGCCGCGCGAACAACCAGTCGCGCAGCTTGTACTCCACGCGGGCCTGCCCGCGCCCGCCGGCGACCAGCCGATTGGTGATGGCCTCCTTCGCCGATACGACGGACAGGCCGTTCAGATAGTCCGAGTTGACCAGCTCACCATCGCCGGAGTAGGCCTGGAGCGAAATGTCGCCGCCGGCAATCACTTCGGTGATCGGCAGGCCGAACGTCGTGGCGAATTCCCAGTCGCGCTGATCGTGACCGGGCACCGCCATGATGGCCCCGGTGCCGTATCCCAGCAGCACATAGTCGGCGATGAACACCGGAACCTGTTGGCCGTTCGCCGGATTCGTCGCATACGCGCCGAGGAACACGCCGGTCTTGGTCTTGTTCTCCTGACGCTCCAGATCCGACTTGGCCGCGACGGTCGCGCGGTAGGCCGCGACCGCCTCCGCGGGGGTCGCCGCACCGAAGGTCCAGCGCGGGTCGGCGTCGGCGGGCCACCGGCCGGCCACGATCTTGTCGACCAGCTCGTGTTCAGGTGCCAGCACAAGGTACGTCGCGCCGAACAACGTGTCGGGCCTGGTGGTGAACACCTCGATGTCGCCGGCGTCGGTCGCGAACTGGACCGCCGCGCCGGTGGACCGGCCGATCCAGTTGCGCTGCATGGTCTTGACCTTGTCCGGCCAGTCCAGCAGGTCGAGATCGTCGAGCAGCCGGTCAGAGTAGGCGGTGATGCGCATCATCCACTGCCGCAAGCGTTTCCGGAACACCGGGAAGTTGCCGCGGTCACTGCGCCCGTCGGAGGTGACCTCCTCGTTGGCCAGCACCGTGCCCAGACCCGGGCACCAGTTGACCACCGAGTCCGCTCGGTACACCAGTCGGTACGAGTCGACGACGTCAGCACGTTCGCCGGCACTCAACTCCGACCAAACCCGGCCATCACCCAACGTCCGGCTACCCGAGTCGAATTCGGCGATCAGCTCCGCGATTGGCCGCGCTTTGTCCGCCGACGGGTCGAACCAGGCGTTGTAGATCTGCAGGAAGATCCACTGCGTCCACTTGTAGAAGTCGACGTCGGTGGTCGAGAAGCTTCGCCGTGCATCGTGCCCCAGCCCCAGCCTGCCCAGCTGGCGACGGAAGTTGACGATGTTGGCCTCGGTTCGGGTGCGCGGATGCGTTCCGGTCTGGATCGCGTACTGCTCGGCGGGTAGGCCGAACGCGTCGAAACCCAACGCGTGCAACACATTACGTCCGGTCATCCGGTAGTAGCGCGCGTAGACGTCGGTGGCGATGTAGCCGAGCGGATGTCCGACGTGCAGGCCCTCTCCCGACGGGTACGGAAACATGTCCTGCACGAACATCTTGTCGGCGGGCACAGGGCCGCGGTCAGGCTCGGCCAGCGAGCCGACCGGGTTGGGCACGTTGAACGTCCCGGAGTCCGCCCAGCGCTGCTGCCAGGCACGCTCGATCTGCCCGGCCAGCTCCGCGGTATAGCGGTGCTGCGGGGCATCAGTGCCGGCGTCGGGCGATTCAGTCACGTGAACAGGGTATAAGCCCGCCGATCGTGCTCTCGCCGGCCACAGGTTGGTCTCGGTTACGTCACCGGTCGGTCAGAGCTTGATCCCAGGTCGGTTCCGGCCCTGGTGACCGTCGCTTCGCCGTGGATACAGTCGGCGCCTGACCACATGGCTGACGAGCCCGACAGTGAAAGGACCGACGGCGATGAACGACAACGCCCGACGCTGGAGGACTCCGGCTACCAGTGTGGCTGCGGCTACCGTCGGCGTCCTCTTCTTCGCCGGCGTCCCCGCGGCGGCCCAGCCACTGCAGCCGGTCGCGCCGCAGCCCGGTCCCGCCGTGGTGTCGCAGACCGCGGCGACGCCCAACGCCGCCCTCACCCCCGCCGTTCCCAACACCGTGTTGACCGTCCCCGCCGCACCCAACGCCGCACTGGCCGTCCCGTCGACACCGAATGCCGCGGTCGCCCCGGCAATGGCCAACCCCGCCCTGACCCCGGCGGCGACACCGGGCGCCGCCGCGGCCGCGCCCGGTGGAGTCACGCCGCCGCAGGTCGCCGCCCCAGCGGCGGTGCCGATCACCCCCGCCAACGCGGGCACCCTGTCGGACTTCTTCCAGTCCAAGGGCGTGGCGATGGAGCCTCAGGTCAGCCAGAACTTCAAGGCCCTCAACATCGTGTTGCCGATGCCGAGGGGCTGGGCACACGTGCCCGATCCGAATGTGCCCGACGCGTTCGCCGTGATCGCCGACCGCGTGGGCGGCAATGGCTTGTACTCCTCGAACGCCCAGGTCGTGGTGTACAAGCTGGTCGGTGACTTCGACCCGCGCGAGGCGATCAGCCACGGGTTCGTCGACAGCCAGCAGCTTCCCGCCTGGCGGTCCACCAACGGGTCGATCGCCGAGCTCGCCGGGCTGCCGACATCGACCATCGAAGGCACCTATCGCGAGAACTCCATGACGCTGGACACGTCGCGCCGACACATCATCGCCACCGCGGGTCCGGACAAGTACCTGGTGTCGCTGGCGGTGACCACCAGCCTCGACCAGGTCGTTGCGGCGGCCGACGCCACCGACGCGATCGTGCGGGGCTTCAAGGTCAGCGTCCCCGGCGCAACTCCGCCCCCGGGCGCACCCGCTCCCGCACCCCAAGGCCAGCCGGCTGCGCCCGCCCCCACGGCTGCTCCGGCCATTGGACCCACTGGATAACAGGGCTTGTTCCCCCGGGCGAAGCCTGGCGCCCGGGGGGACGCCCAAAACCCGGTAACGGCCGCCTCGTATTCTGTGGCGCATGTTCATCGTCGCGGTGTTGTGCCTGTGCGCCGCGGTCGCGATCGCGGGTCTCGGTGTTTGGCTGCTGGCCAGGCCACGGTCGGCGGATCCGATCCAAGCGGTGCTGCGCGGGGTGGCCCCGACCCAGCTCGCAGCCGCGGCGATGCTGGCCGCCGCCGGCACCGTGGCGCTGTCAAACCACCCCGACACCGCGCTCGTCGTGGTCGTCGTCTGCGTGGTCGGTGCCGTGAGCACCATCGCGGCGGGCTGCTGGCAGGCGGCTAAGGTCATCGCAAGCCGAGAGGCGGCCGCTGCGGGCGGTGCCGACGGTTGCGGTGGTGCCTGCGCGACATGCACGCTGTCCTGCAGCTGAACGGTTGGCGCGCAGCGCTTTTCAGTTGCGGCTGATATCGATCGGATGCGTCGCGAGTAGCGACAGCGGCAGCGGCTGACGGCGCAGGACCCGCGCCCACAAATCCATCCGGGGCTCGGAAAGCACGTCAGTTGGCAACGCGGACAGCACAATCCAGTCGTCGCGCTCGATCTCACCCTCCAGCTGACCGATGGTCCAGCCCGAGTAACCGGCGAAAATCCGCACCCCTTCGACCACCGGTGCGATCGAATCGGGGTCGGCGTCGAGATCCACCATCACCATGCGGCCCTGCACATGCCGCAACCCGGGCAGGCCGGCCGGGTCCATACCGGCTCGCAGGGTCGCCAGGCACAGTGCGGCGTCGCGCTTGACCGGGCCCCCGATGAACATGGTCTTCGGTTTGGTGGCCAGCTTCGCCCACTGCGGCAGCACGTTGTAGACCGCGGTCTCGCTGGGCCGGTTCAGCACCACACCGAGCGTGCCGCCGTCGTTGTGCTCGACGATGTAGATGACACTGCGCCGGAACGTCGGCTCGAGCAGGTCGGTGTTGGCGAGCAGGAGTGTGCCCGCGCGGACCCGGTGTTTCGCAGGCGCTATGAAGTCCTCCGGGTCCTCTGAGTGCGCCATCACCCCATCATCGCATCAGCAACCAGCGAACGTGGCGAACAAAGCCGGTCCGGCGGGATATTTGTACTGTGGGTCGGGGGGCCGAAGACATCGATCGCCGCAAGCCGCCCGGCGATGCAACAGGGACGGGATTGTCGTGGTCGAGGCACGTTTGCCGCTCGCCCTGTGGCAATCGGTACGCGCCCTTCCCGAGTTTCGACGCCTGCTCGAGCTTCGGCTCGTCAGTCAGTTCGGTGACGGCCTGTTCGCCGCCGGCCTGGCGGGTGGGCTGCTGTTCAGCACCGAACGGGCCGCGACGCCGTGGGCCATCGCCGGTTCATTCGCGGTGCTCTATCTGCCGTACTCGCTGCTCGGCCCGTTCGCAGGCGCGCTGCTGGACCGCTGGGACCGGCGCCTGGTGCTCATCGGCGCCAACATCGGGCGCCTGCTCATGGTGTTGGTCGTCGCATCGCTGCTCGCGGCCGGCGCTCACGATCTGGCGATCCTGGTGGCCGCGCTGATCGTCAACGGCTTCACCCGATTCGTCTCCTCGGGTCTGTCGGCGGCGCTGCCGCACGTGGTGCCGCGAGAGCAGGTGGTGTCGATGAACTCGGTCGCCACCGCGGCCGGCGGGGCCGCTGCCTTCCTCGGCGCCGTCTTCATGCTCTTGCCGCGCTGGCTCTTCGGGGCAAACGACGTCGGCGCCTCGACGATCATCTTCATCGTCGCGGTGCCGGTGGCGCTTGCGCTGTGGCTGTCGTGGCGCTTCCCCCCGCATCTGCTCGGTCCCGACGACAGCAAACGCGCGGTCCACGGATCGATCGTGTACGCGGTGGCCACCGGTTGGGGACATGGCGCCCGCACCGTCGCGGCGGTGCCGTCGGTGGCCGCGACGCTCGCGGGGCTGGCCGCGCACCGCATGGTGCTCGGCATCAACAGCCTGCTGGTGCTCGTGCTCGTCCGGCACACCGACGTCGATGTCCCGGACGTCGCGGGTCTGGGGACGACCGCGTTGTTCTTCGCGGCCGTCGGCATCGGACAGTTCCTGGCCGCCGCGGTCATGCCGGTCGCCGTCGCGCGGTGGGGCCGGTACGCGACAGCCAACGGCGCCTTGGCGATCGCCGCGGTGATTCAGGTACTGGGCTCCGGCCTACAGCTGCCGGTGATGATGGTGTGCGGCTTCCTCATCGGACTGGCCGGCCAGGTGGTCAAGCTCTGCGCCGACAGCGCGATGCAGCTGGACGTCGACGACGCGCTACGCGGCCACGTGTTCACCGTCCAGGACGCGCTGTTCTGGATCGCATTCATCCTCGCGGTGACGGCGTGCGCCGCGGTGATTCCTCCCGGCGGTCACCAACCGGCGCTGGCCCTCGCGGGTGCCGGCATCTATCTGCTCGGATTGGCCGCGCACGCCACGCTCGGGCGGAGCCGACGCCAGCGCTAAGGTGACGGCATGGCGGGTGCCGAGCCTATGGTCGCTGACCTGCGCGCCGAGAGCGATGAACTCGACGCGCTGGTGGCCGACCTTCCCGCCGCACGCTGGAGTGAGTCCACACCGTCGCCGGGGTGGACCATCGCTCACCAGATCGCGCACCTGTTGTGGACCGATCGCGTCGCACTCACCGCCGTCACGGACGAAGCCGGATTCGCCGCCGTGTTGGAGGACGCGTCGAAGAACCCGTCGGGATTCGTCGATGCGGGCGCCGAAGAGCTGGCGTTGACGCCGCCTGACGAACTGCTGGCCGATTGGCGCCGCACCCGCAGCCGTCTGCATGACGAGCTGCTCACAGTGGCTGACGGACGCAAGCTGCCGTGGTTCGGTCCGCCGATGAGCGCCCCTTCAATGGCTACCGCTCGGCTGATGGAGACGTGGGCGCATGGTCTCGACGTCGCCGACGCGCTCGGTGTCGACCGACCCGCCACCGCGCGCCTGAAGTCGATCGCCCACATCGGCGTGCGGACCCGCGATTTCGCCTTCGCCGTCAATGGCCTTGCGCCACCGGCAGATCCGTTCCTCGTCGAGCTGTGCGCCCCGGACGGGTCGACGTGGTCGTGGGGGCCGAGCGACGCGGCGCAACGAGTCACCGGCTCGGCGCAGGACTTCTGCATGCTGGTCACGCAGCGCCGGCCACGGTCGCAGCTCGATCTGACGGTCACCGGTGCGGACGCCGAGCGGTGGCTGGGCATCGCGCAGGCGTTCGCCGGACCACCCGGACCGGGGCGGGCGTGATCAGAGTTCGTCGGCCCCATCGGCCTTGCCGTCGGCATCGCCGTCGCGCAGCCTGATATCCCACCGGCCGTCGCCGTCGGTATCGACGAAGGCCTGCTCGGCGCTCACCGCGCGGTCGGCCAGCCCGTCGCCGTTGACGTCGAGCAACCGATCGTCGACCCGGCCGTCCGCGTCGACGTCGACCACCGATCCCCCGGAGTGCTCCATGCCGTCGAGCCCGAACCACCTCAACGACCCGGCCCGGTCCAGGCTCACCGCCCAGGTGCCGGTGCCGTCGTCGGTGAAGTACGCCGCGTCGGACGGGTGATCACGCACCAGCTGATCGGCCACGCCGTCGGCATCCACGTCGGCCATCGCATCGTCGAGCAGACCGTCCCCGTCGAAGTCCAGACCAACGGCGTCGAGTGCGCCGTCACTGTTCAGGTCGATATCGGGGGCAGCGGTCCAGATGGTGGCCGACCCGTCCCCGTCGCCCAGGCAGTACTCCATACCGATCAGACGGTGCGGTCGCCTCGCGCGTTCCACCACTTGGTCAATTCCTCGACTGCTTCGTCATGCGACAGCGGGCCGCGGTCGAGTCGGAGCTCCTTGAGATACCGCCACGCCTCGCCGACCTGTGGCCCAGCCGGGATGTCGAGTAGCCGCATGATCTCGTTGCCGTCCAGATCGGGCCGTACCCGCGCCAGATCCTCTTTTGCGGCCAGCTCGGCGATGCGCGCCTCGAGATCGTCGTAGGCCGCCTGCAGGCGTGCCGCGCGCCGCTTGTTGCGGGTCGTGCAGTCGGCGCGAACCAGCTTGTGCAGCCTCGGCAACAGCGGGCCGGCGTCGGTGACGTAGCGCCGCACTGCCGAATCGCTCCACCGGCCCGTCCCACTGCCATCCGCGTAGCCGTGGAACCGCAGGTGCAGGTACACCAGCTGCGAGACGTCCTCGATCATCTGCTTGGAGTACTTCAACGCGCGCATCCGCTTGCGCGCCATCTTGGCGCCCACCACCTCGTGGTGGTGGAAGCTCACCCCGCCGTCTGCCTCGTGCCTGCGCGTGGACGGCTTGCCGATGTCGTGCAGCAGCGCCGCCCACCTCAGCACCAGATCTGGCCCGTCCGATTCCAGGTCGATCGCCTGACGCAGCACCGTCAACGAATGCCAGTAGACGTCTTTGTGTTGGTGGTGTTCGTCGATCGCCATCCGCATGCCGCCGACCTCCGGCAGCACGACGTCGCCGAGCCCGGTCTGCACCATCAGGTCAATACCGGCGACCGGGTCCGCGCCCAGCAGCAGCTTGTCCAGTTCGGCGGCCACGCGTTCGGCGGAGATGCGCTGCAATTGAGGAGCCATCTCGATGAGCGCCTCCACCACCCTCGGCGCCACGGTGAACCCCAGCTGCGACACGAACCGGGCCGCACGCAGCATCCGCAGCGGGTCGTCACCGAACGAGATCTCCGGCGCTGCAGGGGTATCCAGAACCTTGGCCTGCACCGACGCCAAGCCGCCGAGGGGATCGTGAAACTCGCCGGGGCCGTCGGCGGTGATGCGTACGGCCATCGTATTCGACGTGAAATCGCGGCGCACCAGATCGTCCTCGAGGCGGTCGCCGAAGCGCACCTCAGGGTTGCGAGACACCTGGTCGTAAGTGTCGGCACGGAACGTGGTGATCTCCAGGCGGTCGTCGCCCTTGCCGACGCCGATCGTTCCGAACTCGATGCCGGTGTCCCATATCGCGTCGGCCCACCCGCGCAGCATCGCCTGCAACTGCTCCGGCCGCGCATCGGTGGTGAAGTCGAGGTCGTTGCCCAGACGCTCCAGCAAGGCATCGCGCACACTGCCGCCGACGAGGAAGAGTTCGTGCCCGGCGTCAGCGAACAACCCGCCCAGCTCGCGCAGGACGTTGCCATGCCGGTTCAGCGCAACTTGCGCCGCGGCAAGCAGTTCAGCATCAGCACCCGATCCGGCCACGTTCGGACACCCTAATAGCAACGGGTCCATCACGACCGGTGAGTGTGGCGGGAGCGATACTCCGTGGCAGCTACTATCGCTTGGGTGTCGGACGGCGAACATGCAAGACCACGACGGCGCCGCGGGCGACGTCGCGGCCGCCGCGCGGCAGGTCCTCCCGAGTCCGGTCCCCAGCCAGCCGACCACCACAACAACTCGTCGGTCAACGGCGCAAAAGACCAGGTGAACGCCCAGCCCAAGCCGCAGAAGTCACGTCCGCGCCGACCACCGGACCGATTGCGCACAGTCCACGAGACCTCGGCGGGCGGGCTCGTCATCGACGGCATCGACGGTCCCAAAGACGGCCAAGTAGCCGCCCTCATCGGGCGTACCGACCGGCGCGGCCGGATGCTCTGGTCGCTGCCGAAAGGCCATATCGAACTCGGTGAGACCGCCGAGCAGACCGCCATTCGCGAGGTCGCCGAGGAGACCGGCATCCAGGGCAGCGTGCTGGCCGCGCTGGGCAGCATCGACTACTGGTTTGTCACCGAGGGGCGCCGAGTACACAAAACCGTGCACCATTACCTGATGCGATTCCTCGAAGGAGAGCTGTCCGACGAGGACCTCGAGGTCAGCGAGGTGGCCTGGGTGCCATTGAAGGAGCTGCCCTCGCGGCTGGCGTACGCCGACGAACGCCGGCTCGCCGAGGTCGCCGGCGAGCTCATCGACAGATTGCACGCGGACGGGCCCGCCGCGTTGCCGCCGCTGCCACGGACCTCGCCGCGGCGACGGGCCCAGACGCACTCGCACACCCGCAACCGTCGTCCCGACGATAAGGCAACTCGGCGGACGAACGGCTGCGGCCAAGGGCCGTGAGCGCCCCCGCTGGACCCCTGCGCCTGCTCGTCGCGATCGGGCTGCTGGCGTTGTTCTTCGTACCGTTCGCACTCCCCCGTGCCGCCGCCGGTGAACCCGGCTCGACGCCGTTCCTGACGGTGCGCATCGACCGCGTCACCCCCGAGGTCGTCACCACGACCAGCGAACCCGTCGTGACCGTCGCCGGCACCGTGGAGAACGTCGGCGACCGTCCCGTGCGCGACGTGATGGTGCGCCTCGAGGACGCCGCGGCCGTCACGTCGTCGGCGGGGCTGCGCACCAACCTCGCAGGCAACGTCGATCAGTTCGAGCCCGTGGCCCAATTCGTCACTCTCGCACCAGAATTGGCGCGTGGGGGCGCTGTCCCTTTCACTCTGTCCTACCCGCTGCGGTCCGCGGAGCAACCGTCGCTCGGCATCGAGCAGCCCGGCGTCTACCCAGTGATGGTCAACGTCAACGGGACCCCCGACTACGGGTCGCCCGCACGCCTCGACGACGCCAGGTTCCTGCTGCCGGTACTCGGCGTCCCGCCCGACCCGGCCACCGACACCGCCGACGCGCTGACCGCAGTGGTCCCGCCGGACACCTCAAAACCGGTCGGCCTGACCCTGTTGTGGCCCATCGCCGATCGGCCGCGGCTGGCTGCGGGCGCCCCCGGTGGCACCACACCGATCCGGTTCATCGACGACGACCTCGCGACGTCCCTGGCACCCGGTGGACGGCTCGATACCCTGCTGTCGGCCGTCGAGTTCGCCACCGGCCCGCAGGTCGATCCCGACGGGAACGTCCGCCTCGCGACGTGTCTGGCCGTCGACCCCGACCTGCTCGTCACCGTCAACGCCATGACGGGAGGCTACGTCGTCAACGATGGTCCCGACGCCGGGCCGGGCACCCCGACGCGCCCCGGCGCCGGCCAGGACGCCGCCGTGGCCTGGCTCAACCGGCTCCGCGGCATCGCGCAGCGCATGTGCGTCGTATCGACCACCTACGCGCAGGCCGACCTCGACGCGCTGCACCGGGTCGATGATCCCGGACTGTCCACCATCGCGGTGAAGTCCGCGGGCGACATCGTCGATCAGATCCTCGGGATCGCGTCGGTCCGAGGCGCCAGCCTCATCGGCGACGGACCCCTCACCAGGCCGGCGGTGCAGCTGCTGTCCGCGTTGGGCCCACGCCCGCAGGGCAGCGGAGAGCAGACCGTCGCGATCGGCGCCGCCGAGGTCGCGGCATCGGATTCCGACGGCGCGAACGGCGCCGCGCCAGAACCCGCCGAACTGCGGCCGGTGCGATACGCGCCGAACGTAGTCGCGGCGCCGTTCGACCCCGCGGTGGGCGCCGCGCTGGCCGGGGCGGGCGCCGAACCGGTCGCACCGTCGTACCTCGACCCTTCGCTGGACGTCCCCCTGCACCACGGCTCGGAAGTGGCCCGCAGACAAGACGCCGTCGGCGCGATGATGTGGCGAGCACTGCAGCCCGACATCGAGCCGCGCACCGAGATCCTGATGCCACCGATGGCGTGGAGCCCACAGCCGGCGGACGCGCAGGCGATCCTCACCGCGGCGGCCACCATGATCAACGCCGGGATGGCGCGGCCGCGCCCGCTGACCCAGGTGATCACCGACGGCAATGCAGTACCCCCGCAGCGCATCGCGCCGCTTCCCGAAACCAACCTCGGGGACCCGCGCGGGCGGTTCGACGACGCCGTGGTGTCCGGCATCGCAGCGGTGACGGCCCGGCTGTGGGGTCTGACGACCGCACTGACCACCGACGAACGCACGGGCCTCACCGGCTACGGCTACACGGCACCGCTGCGCGAGGACTCGCTGCGCGCGCTGAGCCAGTCAGTGCGGCCGGATGCGCGTAACGGCCTTGCGCAGCAACGGCTTACGACGGTGAGCCGCACAGTCGAAGACCTGTTCAACGCTGTCACCATCGTCAACCCCGGCGGCTCCTACACGCTGGCGACCGAACGCAGCCCCCTCCCGCTTGCCGTCCGCAACAACCTTCCCGTGCCGATCCGGGTGCGGTTGGATGTCGAGGCGCCGCCGGGCATGACCGTGACCGACATCGGCGAGATCGTGGCGCCGCCCGGCTTCCTGCCGCTCAAGGTTCCGATCGAGGTGCACTTCACCCAGCGCGTCGCCGTCGACGTGGGACTGCGCACCGCCGACGGTCTACCGCTCGGCGAACCCGTGCGACTTTCAGTGCACTCCAACGCGTACGGCAAGGTGCTGTTCTTCATCACGCTGACCGGCGGGGCGATCCTCGCGCTGCTGGTCGGCAGACGGCTCTGGCACCGATTCCGCGGCCAGCCCGACCGCGCCGACCTCGACAGACCCGATCCCCTCGAGGTCGCGATGCGCTTCGACGAAGACACGGTTGCTCAGACCGGGGAGAAATGAGTACCGTCCCCGGCTCTCCCCCGACACCACCATCCCGAACCGGGCCGCCGCGGCCGGTCGGCGCCCGCAAGCCGGTGCCCGGTTCCCCACCGCCGCCACCACGCAGGGGTTCGGCCCCACCGCCACGGCTGCCCCGCGGCCCCGCACCCAGGCGCCGCGCCGGACACCCCGAATTGTCGGACGCCGCGGTCGTTTCGCGCTCGTGGGGCATGGCATTCGCGACACTGATCAGTCGGCTCACCGGGTTCGCCCGCATCGTGCTGATCGCCACCATCCTCGGCGCCGCGCTGTCCAGTGCGTTCTCGGTGGCCTATCAACTTCCGAACCTCATCGCCGCGCTGGTGCTGGAGGCGACGTTCACCGCGATCTTCGTGCCCGTGCTCGCCCGCGCCGAACGCGACGACCCCGACGGCGGTACGGCGTTCGTGCGCCGGCTGGTCACCCTGGCGACCACGCTGCTGCTGCTCACCACCGCGCTGGCCATCGTGTCGGCGCCGCTGCTGGTCGAGCTGATGCTCGGCGCCGACCCTCTGGTGAACCGCGACCTCACCAAGGCGTTCGCATATCTGCTGCTGCCGCAGGTGCTGTTCTACGGGCTTTCCTCGGTGTTCATGGCGATCCTCAACACCCGCAACGTGTTCGGGCCGCCCGCCTGGGCTCCGGTGTGCAACAACGTCGTCGCGATTGCCACGCTTGGCCTCTATCTCGTTGTGCCCGGCGAGCTTTCGGTAGATCCGGTCCAGATGGGCAACGCGAAACTGCTTGTCCTCGGCATCGGCATGACGCTGGGGACGGTGACGCAGGTGATGGTGCTGCTCGCCGCGTTGCGGCGCGAGCGGGTCAGCCTGCGTCCGTTGTGGGGCATCGATGACCGGTTGAAGCAGTTCGGGGCGATGGCGTCGGCGATGGTGCTCTACGTGCTGATCAGTCAGATCGGCCTGATTGTCGGCAACCGAATCGCCAGTGGCGCTGCGGCTTCCGGCCCGGCGATCTACAACTACACCTGGCTCGTCCTGATGCTGCCGTTCGGCATGATCGGGGTGACGGTGTTGACGGTGGTGATGCCGCGGCTGAGCCGCAACGCCGCGGCCAACGACAATCCGGCGGTGCTGGCCGACTTGTCGTTGGCCACCCGGTTGACGATGATCACGCTCATCCCGATCGTGGCGATGATGACGGTCGGCGGTCCGGCCATCGGCAGCGCGCTATTCGCCTACGGGAACTTCGGCGATGTCGACGCGGGCTACCTCGGCATGGCGATCACGCTGTCGGCGTTCACGTTGATCCCGTATGCCCTGGTACTGCTTCAGCTTCGAGTGTTCTACGCCCGGGAGCAGCCGTGGACGCCGATCGTGCTGATCGTCGTGATCACAGTCGTCAAGATCGCGGCGTCGGTGGCCGCACCGCACCTCACCGACGATCCGGACCTGGTCGCCGGCTATCTCGGCCTGGCCAACGGGCTGGGGTTCCTCGTCGGCGCGATAGTCGGCTACTTCCTGCTGCGCGCGAACCTCAACCCACCCGGTGGACGGCTCATCGGCCTGCAGGTGGTCCGCACCATCCTCGTCACGATCTTCGCGTCGCTGATCGCCGGTCTGATCGCCCACGTCGTCGACCAACTGTTCGGGCTAGAGTCGCTGACCACCAACTGGGGTGGCGCCGGGTCGTTGCTGCGGCTGCTGGTGCTCGGCCTGATCATGACGCCGACGATCGCCGGGGTGCTTCTCGCCGCGAAGGTGCCCGAAGCAGAGGCGGCCCTCGGTGCGGTGCTGGGCCGCCTGGGCCGCCCCAGACCCGTGCCCGAGACACTGGGCCCACGCCCGGAGGGCAGGGGAGGGAGGGTGGCCTCACCACCGAGAATGCTGCCCGACCAGCCTCCGCCGGGCACTCCCCTCACGTACGCTCGTCAGAGGAATTCGTCCGCGTCAATACGACGCCCGGCACCGCCGGCCGTAACGCGCGAACCCTCGGGGGAGGTTGTCAGGGATGGAATGGGGAAAGGACCAGCGGTGAGCAACGAACCCGCAGGCGGCTCCGCGCCCGACAACACCACCACGGCGAAGATTCCGGTACCGCCCCCCTCGAGCGACCGCGAATCCCCGGTGTCCGCCGACGACTTCCAGCCCGACGTGCCGACTCCTGATGTCCCCGCCGCCCCGTCGCCCGCCGATTTCAAGGCGACCGTGCAGGAGCCCGTCGACTTCGGCGCAACGGCCCGCCTCTCAACTGCGGAACCCAACGGCACCGCGCCAATCCCGGCATCCGGCCGGCCGCCGTCGGACTACGGCGGCGATCCGACTCGTGAATCGCTGCCCTTCGACGTGCCGCGCGAGCCGGCGATCGAGGCGGCGACGTCTGATGAGGATGTCCATCTGATCCCCGGCGCGGTCATCGGCGGCGGCCGGTACCGGCTGCTCGTCTTCCACGGCGGACCCCCGACGCTGCAGTTCTGGCAGGCGCTGGACACCGCGCTCGATCGCCAGGTGGCGCTGACATTCGTCGACCCGGACGCGACGCTGCCCGACGACCAGCTGCAGAAGATCCTGGCCGCCACCCTCAAACTGAGCCGCTTGGACATGCCCGGTGTCGCCCGGGTGCTCGACGTGGCGAACACCGGCTCCGGTGGTCTGGTGGTTTCGGAATGGATCCGGGGCGGGTCCCTGGCCGAGGTGGCCGAGACGTCGCCTTCCCCGATTGGTGGCGCGCGGGCGATTCAATCCCTGGCGGCCGCCGCTGAGGCGGCGCACCGCGCGGGTGTGGCGATGTCGATCGATCACCCAAGCCGCGTACGGGTGAGCATCGAAGGCGACGTCGCGCTGGCGTTTCCAGCGACGCTGCCCGATGCCACCCCGGAAGATGACATCCGCGGTATCGGCGCGGCGCTGTACGCGCTGTTGATCAACAAATGGCCCTTGCCCGAGACGGGTGTGCGCAGCGGTTTGGCATCCGCCGAACTCGATCCCGCGGGCCAGCCGGTCGAACCGCGCTCGGTCGACCGTCAGATCCCATTCCAGATCTCAGCGGCGGCGGCCCGCGCGGTGCAGGAGGGCGGCGGGATTCGTAGTGCGCCGACGCTACTGAACCTGCTCCAGCAGGCCACCGCGGTCGCCGATCGCACCGAGCTCATCGAGCCCGTCGACGAACCGGTCGCTGCGCCGGCGCCGCAACGGTTCCGCGAGCGAGACCCCGAGGATCCCGACGCGCAAGCCCGCCGCCGCAAGGCTCTGCTGATCGGGCTCAGCGTCGGCGGCGCGATCATCATCGTCGCGCTGGTCGTGCTGGGCACCGTGCTCACCCGGATCTTTGGCGACGTCGGCGATGGACTCGGCGGTGACGAACTTGGGCTCAATGCGCCGGGTACGTCGGAGGCCGGCGACGGTGGTGCCGGGGAAACCGTGAAACCCGTTTCGGCAACGGTCTTTTCGCCCGAGGGCGAGGCGGACGCACCCGCCGAGGCCCGCCTCGCGATCGACGGCAACCCGACGACCGTGTGGCCGATCGACACCTACACCGACCCGGTGCCGTTCCCGAACTTCAAGAACGGTGTAGGGCTCATCCTGCAACTGCCCGAGCCCACCAAGATCGGCGAGGTCGACATCGACCTCAACAGCACGGGCACGGCCGTGGAGATTCGGTCGGCGCAGTCGCAGACACCCGCCTCGCTGGCCGACACGACCGTGCTCAAATCGGCCACCTCGCTGCAGCCCGGTCAGAACACCATCAACCTCGACAACGCCGAGCCGACGTCCTACCTGTTGGTCTGGGTGTCGACCCTGGGCACCGTCGACGGCGAGAACCGTTCGGACATCGCGGAGATCACCCTCAAGGCGGCGGGGTAACCGAGCTATCCCCAGCCCGGCAAAGATGTGTCGGAAGGGCCCCTACGGGCCGTTTAGTGTTCGGCTGTGGGGACCTTCGGCGAACAGGAACGCACCGATGCAGAGTTGCTCGCCGCGCACGTCGCGGGCGAGCAATACGCGTTCGAGGAACTGTTCCGCCGCCATCACCGCCAGCTGTACCGGCTCGCCCAGCTGACCAGCCGCAACCCGGACGACGCCGCCGACGCGTTGCAGGACGCGATGCTGTCGGCGCACCGCACCGCTCCGGCCTTCCGCCACGACGCCGCCGTCAGCAGTTGGCTGTATCGCATCGTGGTCAACGCCTGCTTGGATCGGTTGCGCCGCAGCAAGACCCGCCCGACCACCACACTGCTCGACGACACCTGCCACGCCGGAGATCCCATGCCGCACGTGGACACTGCGATCGTGGTCGAGCGCGCGCTGATGCGGCTGCCCGTCGAACAACGCGCGGCCGTGGTTGCGGTCGACATGCAGGGCTACTCCGTGGTCGAGACCGCTCGGATGCTCGGTGTCGCCGAGGGGACCGTGAAGAGCCGCTGTTCGCGCGCTCGGCGCAAGCTCGCCGAGACGCTGGACTACTTCGCGCTCGATGGAACCGCAGCGGCCTCGTCGTCGTCTAATCCCCCGGTGATGGAGACTGGCTGACGTCAGGGCAACCGGCGGGAGCACGCGATGGACAACGGCACCGAGGACGACCTCGATCCCGCGGTGGTCGAGCGTGTCCGTCGCGATCTTGCCGAGCTGGGGTCGGATGAAGCCTCGGCGCCCGCCGTCCCGCCGGAGGTGACCGAGGGCGTCCTCACCGCCCTGCGCGCCCAACCCGCCCATACGGTCGCGCGGCCGCCGCTGCGGCGTCTGCAGGTCATCGGGCTCGTCGTCGGCCTCGGCGCCGCGGTGACCGCCGTCATCGTCGGCGCCGTGATGTTGAACCGCACCGACCCACCCGCGTTTCCCGCCGGGCCGACCGCCAAGATGATCACCGCCGACCGGCCCAGCGCCATCCCGCTGCCTCACCCGCAGATCATCGAGCTGCTGTCACGGACCCCGGACTACGGACCGCTGTCCGACCCTGGGCGCCGCGGCTCCTGCCTCGGGGGACTGGGCTATCCCGCGGGGACGACGGTGCTGGGCGCCCGGCCACTGGACATGCGGGGGCAGCCCGGGGTGCTGCTGCTGCTTCCCGGCGATTCACCCGACGACGTCGTGGCCGTCGTGGTCGAGCCGGGTTGCAGCGGGGCTCACACCGGCCTGTTGGCGAAGTCCTTGGTCAGTCGGACGTAATCTGTCCACCAGACCGGGCGGGAACACCCACGCCTAGGCTGGTGTTACCACCCGTGCCGGTAGCGAATCGGCAGAAAGGCGAAAAGCGCTCATGACCTCCAACCCCACGGTTCATGACCTGATCGTCATCGGATCCGGGCCCGCGGGCTACACCGCGGCCATCTACGCGGCGCGCGCCCAGCTGGCCCCGCTGGTGTTCGAAGGCATCCAGTTCGGCGGCGCGCTGATGACCACCACCGAGGTAGAGAACTACCCCGGCTTCCGCGACGGCATCACCGGTCCGGAATTGATGGACCAGATGCGCGAACAGGCGCTGCGCTTCGGCGCCGATCTGCGGATGGAGGACGTCGACTCCGTTTCGCTGGAGGGCCCCATCAAGACCGTCACCGTCGGTGACGAGACCTATCGGGCGCGCGCCGTCATTCTCGCGATGGGCGCACAAGCCCGCCACCTGGGAGTTCCTGGTGAGGAAGCCCTGATCGGCATGGGTGTCAGCACCTGTGCCACGTGCGACGGCTTCTTCTTCCGCGACGAGGACATCGTCGTGGTCGGCGGCGGCGACTCTGCGATGGAGGAGGCGACGTTCCTCACCCGCTTCGCCCGCAGCGTGACGATCGTGCACCGCCGCGAGGAGTTCCGCGCGTCGCGCATCATGCTGGAGCGCGCGCGCGCCAACGAGAAGATCACCTTCCTGACCAACACCCAGGTGATCGCGATCGAGGGCGACCCCAAGGTCAGCGGTGTGCGGCTGCGCAACACCGTCACCGGCGAGGAATCCAAGCTCGACGTGACCGGCGTGTTCGTCGCGGTCGGCCACGATCCTCGATCGGAGTTGGTGCGCGGACAGGTCGACCTGGACGACGACGGCTACGTGCAGGTCAAGCAGCACAGCACCGCGACCTCCGTGGAAGGCGTTTTCGCCGCGGGCGACCTCGTCGATCACATCTACCGACAGGCCATCACCGCAGCGGGCACGGGCTGTTCGGCGTCAATCGACGCAGAGCGTTGGCTCGCCGAAATCGGTTCTGCCCCAAGCGATGAAGCAACCGCCACCCCCGTACGTTAGGAGTTGTACCCATGACTGAGACCTCGGCCGGAAAGGCCACCGTCACCGTCACCGACGATTCGTTCTCCAGCGATGTGCTGTCGAGCAGTACCCCTGTGCTGGTGGACTTCTGGGCCAGCTGGTGCGGTCCGTGCAAGATGATCGCCCCCGTTCTCGAGGAGATCGCCGGCGAGAAGGCCGGTCAGTTGACCGTCGCCAAGCTCGACGTCGACGCGAATCCTGCGACCGCTCGTGATTTTCAGGTGGTCTCGATTCCGACGTTGATCCTGTTCAAGGACGGTGCGCCGGTGAAGCGCATCGTCGGCGCAAAAGGTAAGGCAGCGTTGTTGCGCGAACTCGCTGACGTGGTGTAACGCTCCCCTGGCTTCGTCCCCTAGCTCGCTGTGGGCCCTGTGGGCCCAACCCCTGGCTTCGTCCCCTAGCTTCGCTGTGGGCCCTGTGGGCCCAATTCGGGCCCGGCGGATACCCGCCTGGCGTTTTCTCGATTCGCAGATTCGTCTGAGACAATGCTGTCTAGCTCTAATACGTCGTGTCGGCGTTGTGCGACCGCCGGCATCCGTGACCGAAAGGCCGCCTATGTCGAGTCTGCGTCGCGGTGACCGCGGAAGTGCGGTCACCGAGATCCGGGCTGCTTTGACGTCCTTGGGCATGGTCGAGAATCCCGACGACGACATCACCACCGGCCGGCACGTCGCGCTCGACGTGTTCGACGACGAACTCGACCATGCGGTGCGCGCGTTCCAACAGCACCGTGGCCTGTTGGTCGACGGCATCGTCGGCGAAGCGACTTACCGCGCGCTGAAAGAAGCTTCCTACCGCCTGGGCGCACGCACGCTCAACCATCAGTTCGGCGCTCCAATGTTCGGCGACGACGTTGCGACACTCCAGGCGCGGCTGCAGGATCTCGGCTTTTACACCGACATGGTCGACGGACATTTCGGGCTGCACACGCACAACGCGCTGATGTCGTACCAACGCGAGTACGGGCTGTATCCGGACGGTATCTGTGGCCCAGAAACGTTGCGCTCCTTGTACTTTCTGGGTTCACGCGTCACCGGTGGCTCTCCGCACGCGATCCGTGAAGAGGAACTCGTTCGTAGCTCCGGTCCGCGGCTGTCAGGTAAGAGGATCATCATCGATCCGGGCCGCGGGGGCGACGATCACGGGCTGATCATGCAGAGCCCTGACGGTCCGATCAGCGAGGCCGACATCCTGTGGGATCTGGCGAGCCGGCTCGAGGGCCGCATGACCGCGATCGGTATGGAGACGTTCCTGTCTCGCCCCGTCAACCGCTCGCCGTTCGACGCCGCACGGGCCATGACCGCCAACACGGTGGGCGCTGACCTCATGATCAGCCTGCGTTGCGCCACCCAGCCGAGTCCGGCGGCCAACGGCGTCGCCTCTTTTCACTTCGGCAATTCACACGGTTCGGTATCCACCATCGGACGCAACCTCGCCGACTTCATTCAGCGAGAAGTTGTGGCGCGCACCGGATTACGTGACTGCCGCACCCACGGGCGGACGTGGGATCTGCTGCGGCTGACCCGCATGCCCACGGTGCAGGTCGACGTCGGCTACGTGAGCAATCCGCGCGACCGCGGACTGTTGGTCTCGAGCCATACCCGGGACTCGATCGCCGAGGGCATCCTGGCCGCGGTCAAGCGCCTGTACTTGCTCGGCAAGAACGATCGCCCCACTGGCACATTCACTTTCGCCGAACTGTTGGCGCACGAACTATCCGTCGAGCAGGCCGGGCGCGTCAGCCCGAGCTAGCTTTGGCACGCCCCTTCAGCATCGGCTGGCGCCCGCTCCCACCGGCTGTTGCAGCTGAGCGCTTTCCAGCAGTCGCTCCAGAGCCGCCTCGACATCGGCCTTCCAACCCAATCCCTGTTCCAACTCCAGCCGCAGCCGCGGAAAGTACGGGTGCGGCGAGACAACGATGAAGCCGGCGTCCTGCAGCACGTCGACATCGAGCACACACTGGTCTACCGAACAGTCCCCAAGCACCTCGATGATCGGGCGCAGGACGGGCGACACCGCCTGCGGGTCGGTCAGATCGGACGCATCGGCGGTATGACCGAACGCCTCGAGCGCGCGCACGCCACGCCGTACGAGATCACCGACCACCGCCGCGATGAGAGTGCGCGGTAAGGCATCTGCGCCGTCCCCGGGCTCCACCCCCAGGGTCGTGAGCAGTACCGCGTCGGCACTGACCGGACCGGACGGGAAATACCGGGCCCGCGGCACCACGCGCGGCGGCGCATAGAACGCGTAGCCGAGGCAGGCCTCGTCGCCGGTCGGCACGGCGTCGTCCCCCATCGAATCGGGACATAGCACCGCCATCTGCCCGCACGCACCCCATTCGAGCATGACCATCGAGAGCCACGCCTCCTTCTCGAACTCGGGGTCCCACAGCTGATTTCCACCCGCTTGCGAACCCTGCAGGGTCGACGGATCGACCTCCCAGAACACGCAACGGCGAGCGTGCTTGGGCAGCTGCTCGAAAGCTTCGAGCCGCATGGGCGTGATACGTGGCGGCACTAGCCTCTCCGGGTTTCGCACGGTGTCGATCTGCACGGATGCCACTCCAGGATAGAAGGGCGCGGCGCAGATGACGCCGGATCTGCGCTGAGAACCTCGAGCGGCCGTGGCATTGTCCAAAGCTGTTGATACACAGTCATTTCCACTCAGGGCCGACGGGCAGGGGAACTCTCCCAAGGATACGTGTCACAGTGACGTAACTGCCGCGGGTTAGGGGTCAGCGGGTGGACGCGCTCATTAGTTCAACTATGCGTTGTAGGTCCTCGACCGACCCGAACTCCACCACGATCTTCCCTTTGCGTTTGCCAAGAGCGACCGTGACGCGGGTGTCGAAGGCCGTCGACAGCCGCTCAGCAACATCCTGCAGCCCTGGCATGTGGATCGGCTTGCGCCGGGGCGCCGCGGGCGCCGCCGGGCCGGCACTGTTGGCCAGCGTGACGGCCTCCTCCGTCGCGCGCACCGAAAGCCCCTCGGCGACGATGCGTGCGGCAAGCTCCTCCTGCTGCTCTGCCCCACCCTCGAGCGAGAGCAGAGCGCGGGCGTGCCCAGCCGACAGCACGCCGGCTGCCACCCGCCGCTGCACCGCGATCGGCAGCCGCAACAGCCGGATCATGTTGGTGATGAGCGGCCGCGAACGGCCGATGCGCGCGGCAAGTTCCTCGTGGGTGACGCCGAACTCGTCGAGCAGCTGCTGATACGCGGCCGCCTCCTCCAACGGGTTCAGTTGGACGCGATGGATGTTCTCCAGCAAGGCGTCGCGAAGCATGTTGTCGTCGTCGGTCTCCCGGACGATCGCCGGGATGGTCGCCAACCCCGCCTCCTGCGCGGCCCGCCACCGCCGCTCCCCCATCACGATCTGATACTTAGGCGTGGCCTCGCCCGCGAGTGCCCGCACGACAATCGGCTGCATGAGGCCGAACTCGCGAATCGAGTGCACCAGTTCGGCGAGCGCTTCCTCATCGAACGCGTGGCGGGGTTGCTTCGGATTGGGTTCGATCGCTGACGGATCGATCTCGCGGTAGACGGCCCCAGATACGTTGACCGGTCCACCGATCACCACATCGGCAGCGGCGTCACCCATCCGGCCGAGCGACGATTGTTCACCATCGGACGGACCGGTGGGAATTAACGATGCCAGCCCGCGGCCCAGACCGCTGCGCTTGCCTTTGGGTTGAGTCATCCAGATCTCCTCATCGGTAACTCGTTCTCTTCGCGCAAGCGCTCATCGTGGCTCATTCTCTTCGCGCAAGCGCTCATCGTGGCTCATTCTCTTCGCGCAAGCGCTCATCGTGGCTCGTTCTCTTCGCGCAAGCGCTCATCGGCGTTCCGCGATCTCGCGGCTGGCATCCAAATAGCTCATCGCACCTCGCGAGCCGGGGTCGTAGTCGAGGATCGTCATGCCGTAGCCGGGCGCTTCCGACACCTTGACGCTGCGTGGGATCACGGTTCGCAGCACCTTGTCACCGAAGTGGGCGCGCACATCGTCGGCTACTTGATCCGCCAGCCGCGTGCGCCCGTCGTACATCGTCAGGATCACGGTGGTGACGTTGAGCTCCGGGTTGAGGTGGGCCTTGACCATCTCGATGTTGCGCAACAGCTGACCCACCCCCTCGAGCGCGTAGTACTCGCACTGAATAGGGATCAGCACCTCTGGCGCCGCCACGAGAGCGTTGATGGTGAGTAGCCCCAGCGATGGCGGGCAGTCGATGAAGACGTAGTCGAAGTTGTGGTTCTTGAGACTGGCGAGCGCACCGCGCAGCCGCCCTTCGCGTGCCACCATGCTGACCAACTCGATCTCGGCGCCGGCCAGGTCGATGGTGGCCGGCACGCAGTAAAGACGCTCGCTGTGCGCGCTGCGCTGAAGCGCGGCCTCCAGCGGGATCTCCCCGATCAGTACTTCGTACGACGACGGTGTGCCCTCCCGGTGTTCCACCCCGAGCGCGGTGCTGGCATTGCCCTGAGGGTCGAGGTCGATCACCAGAACTTGGAGCCCTTGCAGCGCGAGCGCGGCAGCGATGTTGACCGCCGTGGTCGTCTTCCCTACGCCGCCCTTCTGGTTCGCGATGGTGAAGACGCGTTGCCGTTGCGGACGCGGTAGCCCGCCTTTCGCAGCGGCGTGCAGCAGGCGCACGGCGCGTTCGGCTTCAGCCCCGATCGGCGTATCCACCGCGGGCGGATCCGGCCACGGTTCGGCCTGTGCGGGCGCACCCTCCCATGTTTCACGTGAAACATGGGGCGGGTTCGTTTCACGTGAAACATCGCGGTGCGGCAGCGGGCCGGAACTCATGCTCGGCTCCCGTCCCCCGGCGTGTGGCCGGCCGGACTCCGCCGGCGCGCCACCACGACGGTCGCGGGAGGATCCAAGACGTCCGCGCAGCATTTCATCACCCTCACATCGATGGCTCCCAGAGACGCCAGCACACGCCGGTGTTCCCGGGCCTCCTCTTCGGCACGCTCTCCTTTGATGGCCAACATCTCGCCACCCGGACGCAGCAGAGGCATGCTCCACTTCGCGACCTTGTCCAGTGACGCCACCGCCCTGGAGGCCACCGCGTCCACTTCCCCCACCTCTTCTCGCACAGCCCGCTCCTCCGCCCTGCCGCGCACCACCGTCACGTCGATCTCGAGTTCGTCGATGACCTCGCGAAGGAAATCGCTGCGGCGCAGCAGGGGTTCGATCAGCGTCACCCGAAGATCGGGGCGAGCCAACGCCAACGGTATCCCGGGCAGGCCCGCGCCACTACCGATGTCGGCAACCCGGGCGTTCTCGGGAAGCAGCTCGGCGATCGCGGCGCTGTTGAGGAGGTGGCGGTCCCACAGTCGGTCGACCTCGCGGGGCCCGATCAATCCGCGTTCGACACCGGCGCCGGCCAGGATCGCCGCGTATCGCCGTGCGCCGTCCAGCCCGGGACCGAACAAGGTGTCGGCGACTTGTGGCGCTGCCGACACCTCGTCATGTTTCACGTGAAACATCCTCCGGATCATCGCGGGGCCGACTGTCTCGTCGGGACGAACTACACAGATGTAACTCTTGTCAGTCAGCAAGAATGACGACGCGGCGCGACGGCTCAACGCCCTCGCTCTCGCTGTGCACACCGTCCACCGCCGCGACCGCGTCGTGCACGATCTTGCGCTCGAACGGAGTCATCGGCGACAGCTCCTCGCGCTCGCCTGACTCCAGCACCCGCCGCGCGACGTTGTCGCCCAATGCCGCCAACTCGTCGCGGCGGCGGCGGCGCCAGCGCGCGATATCGAGCATCAGCCGGCTCCGTTCACCGGTCTTCTGATGCACCGCCAACCGCGTCAACTCCTGCAGCGCGTCGAGCGCCTCACCCTTGCGGCCGACGAGCTTGTTGAGATCGCTGCCGCCGTCGATGCTCACGATGGCGCGGTCGCCCTCGACGTCCAGATCGATGTCCCCATCGAAGTCCAGCAGATCCAACAACTCCTCGAGGTAGTCGCCGGCGATCTCGCCCTCGGCGACCAACCGCTCCTCGAGATCCTCCGAACCTACGCGCTCTTCGGCGACTTCGTCGCCGGCCAACTCCTCGCTGCGTTCGGTCGTATCAGCGTCGGTCATGTTTGTGTCTCTCCCTCATCTACGGTCTGCACCGGTCGTCTTCGGGTTGGCCCGCAGCCACCCGGCCACAGGTACCCCAGCGCTCTCACCGTGGGCCGGTCAGCGCTTACGCTTCTTGGGCCGTGCTCCTGGCCGCGGGGTCGCGCCCGGCCGTGCCGTTCGGCTGCCGGTGCCCGACGCGGTCTTGCCCGGGCTCGTTCCGGTCGCCTTGCCGTCGGACGATCCGTTCTCCGTCGCCTTGCCGTCCATCTCCACACCGTCGCTCGTCGTGACCTCGGTCGGTTCGGCGGCGGCCTTGGACTGCTTCTTGGGCTTGGCGCCGGGCGGTGGTGCGTTCTGCGCGCGCCGTTCCTTGGCCTCGAGCTTCTTGGCTTCTTCCTCTTTCTCGATCATCCCGAACACGTAGTGCTGCTGGCCGAACGTCCAGACGTTGTTGGCGAGCCAGTACATGATGATCGCCAGCGGCAGGAACGGCCCGCCGGCGACGACGCCGAACGGGAACACGTACAGCGCGAGCTTGTTCATCATCGCCGTCTGCGGGTTCGCCGCGGCTTCCGGGCTCTGCCGCGCGACCGAGGCCCGGCTGTTGAAATACGTCGCGGCGCCGGCCAGGATCATCAGCGGCACGCCGATCGCGATGACCGCTCCCCGACTGAATTCGTCCCCGAACGCCTCCAGGCCGTGCTGCTGGATCATCGTCGCCCCGACCGGCGCCCCGAATAGGTGGGCATCCAGAAAGTGCCGGACGTCCTCGGCGCTGAACACATAGTTGCCGAGTTGAGCGTTCTCCTCCACCGTCAGGTTCAGCCGCCCGATGCCGATCCCGCCGGTCCGGTTGAAGGACATGAGCACGTGATACAGCCCGAGGAAGACCGGCAGTTGGGCCAGCATCGGCAGGCAGCCCAGGATCGGGTTGAATCCGTGCTCCTTCTGGAGCTTCTGCATCTCCAAAGCCATCCGCTGGCGATCCTTGCCGTACTTCTTCTGCAGCGCCTTTATCTGGGGCTGCAACTCCTGCATCTGCCGCGTGGTGCGGATCTGCTTGACGAAGGGTTTGTAGAGAATCGCGCGCAGGGTGAACACCAGGAACATCACCGACAGCGCCCAGGCGAAGAAGTTCGACGGCCCGAGGATGAAGGCGAACGCCTTGTACCAAACCCACATGATTGCCGACACCGGGTAGTAAATGAGGTCCAGGCTGAACCAACTAAACACGCGTCGCGCTCGCTGCTCTCGATGCCGGGGTTCCCCCCACATCGTCAGCTGCATCCGGACCTATCCGGTGCTCGTCTGTGCCGGCGCACGAGTCATGCGCGTCGCCGCCACGTTCCGGTATCGGGTCCCATCCTCCCTTATGCCACGGCCCGCATTTCAGCAACCGCACCACCGCCAGCCATCCACCCTTGACGACGCCGTACTCCGTGAGCGCGTCGACGGCGTACTGACTACAGGTGGGCATGAAGCGACAGGATGCCGGTCGCAGCGGAGACACCATGTGCCGGTACAGCTGGATCACGTAGATGAGAGCCCGCGCAATCGATCGCGTCATCGCGACGCCCCGCTCTTCGGGAGCGCACGACCCAGCGCGGTCCGCAATTCCTGTTCGAGTCGTGCCGAGACTGCCGACCGGCTGCCGGGCAGTGCCCGGATCACCACGCGGTCGGTCGGCTGAAGATCGTCGATCACGGCGCGAGCCACGTGGCGTAGCCGTCGGGCCACTCGGTGCCGTTCCACGGCGTTGCCCACGGATTTGGAGACGACGAGTCCGATGCGGGGCCCGTCATCGTCGCCGTCATGGCGCATGGTGTGCACGACAAGGTCGGGTTGCACCGCCCGCACCCCTTGATTGACCGTGGCACCGAACTCGGACGACCGCGTCATCCGGTACCGCGCCGGAAGCACAGTGCTAGACCCCACCCGGAACCACTAGGGCGTCACGCAGTCAGCTTGCGGCGACCCTTGGAACGCCGGCCCGACACGATGGCCCGGCCTGCCCGGGTACGCATCCGCAGGCGGAATCCGTGCACGCGTGCGCGGCGCCGGTTGTTCGGCTGAAAAGTCCGCTTGCCCTTGGCCACGGCTGTCTCTCCTCGTTTCCGTCGGCGTCAACGCCCGCACCGGTACTCACGTCGTGCCGGTGGAACGCGGTTGCCCGTTGGTAAGCTCGTACGTCTTGCTTAGCCGGCGCGGTCTCCACAACATCTGGGTCGCAGCCGTGCCGCCACGTGCGGGCGACTGTTCGAGGGTACTGACGAGATTTCCCTAGGTCAAACCACCCTATCCCCCGCCATGATCGACGTGAAAATCTTTACAAACGCCTCAGCCGTCACGGCCTCGCAGCGCCGGAAAAGTAACCCACACGCAATGTTGCAGAACGGTTGGCACCCGCGAAGAAAACTGTTAGCTTCTGCCAATGTCATTTCGATAACGAAACGACGACAGACAACGAAGCGGGGATGCCCACCAAGTCGCGAGCCCACAGACCGCACCACTCCTGTGACGAGCCCCGGCCAGCGGCGTTCCAGCCCGTAGACAACAGAACGAAGACGACCGTCCTGTTTCCACAGCCTGTGGATAACCATGTGGACAGTTCGTCATCGTTCCTTTGGCCTTCCCTGAAACGGCCGCGAGGGGGTACGCGTCATTGACTGCTGACCCCGATCCACCATTCGTGGCCGTATGGAACACGGTGGTCGCCGAACTCAATGGCGACGTCGAAGCGGTCGGAGTGGCGAACGGTGATGCCGGCCCTGTCCTCACGCCCCAGCAAAGAGCGTGGCTGAAGCTGGTCAAGCCGCTGGTCATCACCGAGGGATTTGCCCTCCTGTCGGTTCCGACACCTTTCGTTCAGAACGAGATCGAACGTCATCTCCGCGAGCCGATCATCAGTGCCCTTAGCCGACAGCTCGGTCAACGAGTGGAACTCGGCGTCCGCATCGCCGCTCCGGAAACCGACGAACCCGACGAAACCCATAACGGCTTGGCCGCCGCGGTCGCCGACCTCGACGACGACATCGACGAAGACCAGGAGGCACTGGCAAGCGCCGAGGAAACCTGGCCCAGCTATTTCTCCAGCCGAGTCCAGAACTCCGCGGACGAGGATGCCACCGCCGTCAACCTGAACCGCCGCTATACCTTCGACACCTTCGTCATCGGTGCGTCCAACAGGTTTGCTCACGCCGCGTCGCTTGCTATCGCCGAGGCACCCGCCCGCGCCTACAACCCCCTCTTCATCTGGGGTGAGTCCGGCCTCGGCAAAACACATCTTCTACACGCCGCAGGAAACTACGCCCAGCGTCTCTTCCCCGGGATGCGAGTCAAGTACGTCTCGACCGAGGAATTCACCAACGACTTCATCAACTCGTTGCGCGACGATCGCAAGGCCTCTTTCAAGCGCAGTTACCGCGACATCGACGTGCTGCTGGTGGATGACATCCAGTTCATCGAGGGCAAAGAAGGTATCCAGGAGGAGTTCTTCCACACCTTCAACACCCTGCACAACGCGAACAAGCAGATCGTCATCTCCTCGGATCGGCCGCCCAAACAACTGGCCACCCTCGAAGACCGCCTGCGCACCCGGTTCGAGTGGGGCCTGATCACCGACGTTCAGCCTCCCGAACTCGAAACCCGCATCGCGATTTTGCGCAAGAAGGCGCAGATGGACCGCCTCGATGTCCCCGGTGATGTCCTCGAGCTGATCGCCAGCAGCATCGAACGCAATATCCGCGAGCTCGAGGGTGCGCTCATTCGGGTCACCGCGTTCGCGTCGCTGAACAAGACGACGATCGACAAGTCACTGGCCGAGATCGTGTTGCGCGATCTGATCTCCGACGCGAGCACGATGCAGATCAGCACAGCCGCAATCATGGCCGCGACCGCCGAGTACTTCGAAACCACCGTCGAGGAACTGCGCGGTCCCGGTAAGACGCGTGCGCTCGCGCAGTCCAGACAGATCGCGATGTATTTGTGCCGCGAGCTCACCGACCTGTCCCTGCCGAAGATCGGCCAAGCGTTCGGTCGTGACCACACGACCGTGATGTACGCCGAGAAGAAGATCCGCGGCGAGATGGCGGAACGACGCGAGGTCTTCGATCACGTGAAGGAACTCACGACGCGGATCCGTCAACGCTCCAAGCGCTGAACCCTCGACTCCCCCTCACGCGCTACCAACCCGGTCGCTTTTCGACGAATCACACCTGCACGCCCAAAATTTTCCGAAAAACTTCCGCACCGTCGGTATCACTTGTCACAGGCCGGCGCTGTGCACACCGATGTGGACAACTTGGGATCAACCTTCGAATGACCGGCCGCTTGCTTCACAAGCGGGGCCGTTTCCACAACCATCCAATATTCCCCTCACGACGATCCACAGGAACCGCACAACGGTCCACCGCCGGCACGCAGCACCGACACCCGTTCATCCCCAACGTCCACAGGCCCTAATACTGTTGCTTGTATATCTACTTAGAAAGCTCCTAGAAGAAGCCTGCTGGGGAACACTTGAAATCCAGTTCCCCGAGCCGGTTCACCGAACGCCATGTCGGCGCGATCGATTAGCTTTCAAGTTGGGGCCGAAAGCTCTACGGTGGTTCAGCGACAGCCGTTACGGTCGTCCCTACGCTTCGTTTCGAGGCGTGTTGAGACACCAGGAAATCGCTGCTTAGCGCTTGTTGTGTTTTTGATCGAAGGGACTGTATGGACGTGGCGACAACAACCGTTGGTGTCACCGATTTGAAGTTCCGTCTGGTGCGTGAAGACTTCGCCGACGCTGTGGCTTGGGTAGCTCGTAATCTGCCGAACCGGCCGACGGTCCCGGTCCTGGCGGGTGTCCTGCTCACCGGTTCTGAAGACGGTTTGACGATCTCGGGATTCGACTACGAGGTATCGGCAGAGGTGCAGGTGGCGGCTGAAATCGCTTCGCCTGGAAGCGTTTTGGTGTCCGGGCGGCTGTTGTCCGACATCACCCGGGCGTTGCCGGGCAAACCGGTGGATGTCAGCGTCGAGGGCACTCGGGTGTCATTGACCTGCGGAAGCGCACGGTTCTCGCTGCCCACGATGGCGGTCGAGGATTACCCGACACTGCCGACCCTGCCCGACGAGACCGGTGTCGTTTCGGCCAACCTGTTCGCCGAGGCGATAGGTCAGGTGGCTGTGGCGGCCGGGCGTGACGATACGTTGCCGATGCTCACCGGCATTCGCGTCGAGATTTCGGGTGAGAACGTCATTTTGGCGGCGACCGATCGCTTCCGGCTCGCGGTTCGCGAGCTGACGTGGTCAACGGCAGCGGCCGACATGGAGGCCGCGGTGTTGGTTCCGGCCAAGACGTTGGCCGAAGCGGCCAAGGCCGGTGCCGATGGTTCGGATGTGCACCTGTCCTTGGGTTCGGGTGCCGAGGTCGGCAAGGAAGGCTTGTTGGGTATCCGCAGCAACGGCAAGCGCAGCACCACCCGCCTGCTCGACGCGGAGTTCCCCAAGTTCCGTCAGCTGCTCCCGACTGAGCACACCGCGATCGCGACGATCGATGTCGCCGAGCTCACCGAAGCCATCAAACGCGTGGCCCTGGTCGCCGATCGCGGCGCGCAGGTGCGGATGGAGTTCGCCGACGACGTGCTGCGGTTGTCCGCCGGCGCGGACGACGTCGGGCGCGCGGAAGAGGACCTGCCTGTCACCTTCGCGGGTGAGCCGTTGACCATTGCGTTCAACCCGACGTACCTCACCGACGGGTTGAGTTCGTTGCACTCCGAACGCGTGACATTCGGTTTCACGACACCCAGCCGCCCCGCAGTGTTGCGTCCGGCGGGTGAAGATGACGGCAGCGTCGGCGACACGGGGCCGTTCCCCGCTGCGCAGACCGATTATGTCTACCTTTTGATGCCGGTTCGGCTTCCTGGCTGACCGGCCCGACGCCACGACGGGGGCGCACATGCAATTGGGTCTGGTCGGCCTGGGCAAAATGGGCTTCAACATGCGCGAACGCCTGCGCGAGGGCGGGCACGACGTCATCGGCTTCGATCCGCGCCCGGAGGTCACCGACGTACCGACGTTGGCGGCGCTCGCGGAAGCCCTCGATGCCCCGCGCGTGGTCTGGGTGATGGTGCCGTCCGGGCACATCACCGACGAGACCATCGTGTCGCTCGCCGACGTGTTGAGCCCCGGTGATCTGGTGATCGACGGTGGCAACTCCCGCTACACCGAGGACGGACCTCACGCGAAGCTGTTGGACGACAAGGGAATTGCGTTCATTGACGCCGGTGTGTCCGGCGGCATCTGGGGTCTGACCGAGGGCTACGGGCTCATGGTGGGCGGTAGCAAGGAAGACGTCGCGCGGGTCATGCCGATCTTCGAAACCCTGCGTCCGCCCGGCGAACAGGCCGACGGATTCGTCCACGCCGGACCCGTCGGTGCAGGTCACTACGCCAAGATGGTGCACAACGGTATCGAATACGGGCTGATGATGGCCTACGCCGAAGGCTACGAACTGTTGGCCGCCGAGGAGCTGATCGAAGACACTCAGCCCGTCATTCAGGCCTGGACCAACGGCACGGTGGTGCGGTCGTGGCTGCAGCAGCTGCTGGCCAAGGCGCTGAAAGAAGATCCGAAATTCACCGATATCACCGGTTACACCGAGGACTCCGGTGAGGGTCGCTGGACGGTGGAGGAAGCCATCAGCCACCGAGTGCCCATGCCGGTGATCGCGGCGTCACTGTTTGCCCGGTTCGCTTCGCGTCAAGAGGACTCCCCCACCATGAAGGCAGTGTCGGCGCTGCGCAACCAGTTCGGCGGCCATGCCGTGCAGAGGATCAGCGAGTCTGGATAGTTGTACGTCAGAAACCTTGCACTTACCGATTTCCGGTCCTGGGCACGGATCGAGATCGAGCTCGATCCCGGCCGAATCGTATTCGTGGGATCCAATGGTTTTGGCAAAACGAATCTGATTGAGGCGCTGTGGTATTCGTCGACATTGGGTTCACATCGGGTGGGCACTGACGGGCCGCTGATCCGGGCCGGCGCCCAACGCGCGGTGATCTCGACCATCGTGGTGAACGACGGGCGCGAACTCGCAGTCGACCTGGAGATCAACCCGGGCCGCGCCAACAAGGCGCGGCTGAACCGCTCCCCCGTTCGTAGCGCGCGCGAAATCCTGGGCGCCCTGCGGGCTGTGCTGTTCGCTCCCGAGGATCTGGCGTTGGTGCGCGGCGATCCGGGAGAACGACGGAGGTACCTCGACGAGCTGGCCACCACCCGCCGTCCGCGAGTGGCCGGTATCCGTGCCGATTACGACAAAGTGCTCAAACAGCGGACGGCGCTGTTGAAGTCGGCGGCTGGGGCGAGGTATCGGGGCGATCGCAGCGTTTTCGACACCCTGGACGTGTGGGACGGGCACCTCGCCGCCCACGGTGCGCAACTGATCGCGGCGCGGGTTGATCTGGTGAACCAACTGGCGCCCGAGGTGGAGAAGTCCTATCAACTGTTGGCGCCTGCATCGCGGCCGGCGGCCATCCGATACCGCAGCGGCGTGGAGGTCATCGAAAGCGAAGCCCAGGCCGGAACCGGAAGCACCGAATTGTTCGAGGCGGCCCTGCTCGACGAGCTGGCCCGGCGCCGCGACGCCGAACTGGAACGCGGCGTTTGCCTCGTGGGTCCGCACCGCGACGATCTGGAGTTGCGCCTCGGCGACCAAGTCGCGAAAGGCTTCGCAAGCCATGGCGAATCGTGGTCAATGGCGTTGGCCTTACGACTGGCGGCGTACGAACTGTTACGCGCGGAAGGCAGCGATCCGGTACTGCTCCTCGATGACGTCTTCGCCGAACTCGACACCGCGCGCAGGCAGGCGCTCGCCAACGTCGCGGCATCCGCGGAACAGGTGTTGGTCACGGCTGCGGTCCGCGAGGACATCCCGCAGGACTGGGATGCGACCAGAATCGAAATCGGCATGACCGACGACGACGCCGGGCGGGTTTCAGAAGTGCGAGACAGAACTGGTGGGAGTCGACCATGACCGACGACGTGGAACCGCCGGCACACCTGGCGCATCTAAAGGGTATGGATCTGGTCAGGCGGACCTTGGAGGAAGCCCGCGGCGCCGCCCGCAGTCAAGGAAAAGATGTCGGCCGCGGCCGCAGCACGCAGCCGCGCAAGAAGGTCGCGGGTACCAGTCGGCGACGGTGGTCGGGTCCGGGCCCGGATTCGCGCGACCCGCAGTTGCTCGGATCCCTCACCCGTGACCTCGCCCGCAACCGCGGTTGGTCGGATCGGGTCGCCGAAGGTGCGGTGTTCGGTCGTTGGTCGGCGGTCGCCGGTGAGCAGATCGCGGCACACGCGACGCCGACGTCGCTTCAGGAGGGTGTGCTGACGGTTTCGGCGGAGTCGACGGCTTGGGCGACGCAGCTGAGAATGGTGCAGGCGCAACTCCTCGCGAAGATCGCGGCCGCGGTCGGCGACGGGGTGGTGAAATCGATGAAAATCGTCGGTCCGGTCGCTCCCTCCTGGCGCAAGGGGCGATATCACATCGCCGGGCGAGGACCCCGCGACACGTACGGATAAGAGCGATCCTGCTGTTGCCTGAGAGCCGCCAGAACACAGAAAGCGACGTTCTCAAGCGTCATGACGCACCTCGGAGCGAGAAATTCAGCAGACGGCGCAAATAGGTATGTGAAAACGCCGCCTCAGAGTCGGTCCCGACGGTAGTTGACGGTAGACTGATCGAGGATCCGCGAGAGCCGTCATCTCTCGCTATGCAAACCCCAAGGAGACGCGTCCAACGTGGCTGCCCAGAAGAAGAGCGCACCGAAAGAATACGGTGCCGATTCGATCAAGGTTCTCGAAGGCTTGGAGGCGGTCCGCAAACGTCCCGGCATGTACATCGGTTCCACCGGTGAGCGCGGTTTGCACCACCTGGTCTGGGAGGTGGTGGACAACGCCGTCGACGAGGCGATGGCGGGGTTCGCGACCAAGGTCGACGTGCGCCTGCTCGAGAACGGCGGTGTTCAGGTCACCGACGACGGCCGAGGCATCCCCGTCGCCATGCACTCGACGGGCATTCCCACCGTCGACGTCGTCATGACCGTCCTGCACGCGGGCGGAAAGTTCGAAGAGGGCGCCTACCAGGTGTCCGGCGGTCTGCACGGCGTGGGTGTCTCCGTGGTGAACGCGCTGTCCACCCGGCTCGAGGCCGACATCTTGAAGGACGGCTACGAGTGGTTCCAGACCTATGACCGCTCGGTTCCGGGCAGCCTCAAGCAGGGTGAGAAGACGAAGAAAACCGGTACGACCATCCGCTTCTGGGCCGACCCCGACATCTTCGAGACCACGAGCTATGACTTCGAGACGATCGCCCGGCGTCTGCAGGAAATGGCGTTCCTGAACAAGGGACTGACCATCGAGTTGACCGACGAGCGGGTGACGGCCGAGGAGGTCGTCGACGAGGTCGTCAGCGACCAGGCCGAGGCGCCGAAGTCGGCGGAGGAGAAGGCCGCCGAGGCAGCCGCTCCCCACAAGGTCAAGCACCGCACCTTCCACTACCCCGGCGGTCTGGTCGATTTCGTCAAGCACATCAACCGGACGAAGTCCCCGATCCAGCAGAGCGTGATCGACTTCGAGGGCAAGGGTGAAGGCCACGAGGTCGAGATCGCGATGCAGTGGAACGCCGGCTATTCCGAGTCGGTGCACACGTTCGCGAACACCATCAACACCCACGAGGGCGGAACGCACGAGGAGGGTTTCCGTGCCGCGCTGACCTCCGTGGTGAACAAGTACGCCAAAGACAAGAAGCTGCTGAAGGACAAGGACCCCAACCTGACCGGCGACGACATCCGCGAAGGTCTTGCAGCGGTCATCTCGGTGAAGGTGGGCCAGCCGCAGTTCGAAGGTCAGACGAAGACCAAGCTCGGCAACACCGAAGTCAAGTCGTTCGTGCAGAAAATCTGCAACGAGGAACTGCAGCATTGGTTCGACGCCAACCCAGCCGAAGCGAAAACCGTTGTGAACAAGGCGGTCTCATCGGCACAGGCACGGATTGCCGCGCGTAAGGCGCGTGAGTTGGTGCGCCGCAAGAGCGCCACCGACATCGGCGGGTTGCCGGGCAAGCTGGCCGACTGCCGGTCCACCGACCCAAAGAAGTCGGAACTTTATGTGGTAGAGGGTGATTCGGCAGGCGGCTCGGCCAAGAGCGGCCGCGACTCCATGTTCCAGGCGATCCTTCCGCTGCGCGGCAAGATCATCAACGTCGAGAAGGCGCGTATCGACCGCGTGCTGAAGAACACCGAAGTCCAGGCCATCATCACCGCGCTGGGCACCGGCATCCACGACGAGTTCGACCTCGCCAAACTGCGCTATCACAAGATCGTGTTGATGGCCGACGCCGACGTCGACGGCCAGCACATCTCGACGTTGCTGCTGACGCTGCTGTTCCGGTTCATGAAGCCGCTGGTCGAAAACGGCCACATCTTCCTGGCGCAACCCCCGCTGTACAAGCTGAAATGGCAACGCAGCGAGCCGGAATTCGCCTACTCCGACCGTGAGCGCGACGGATTGCTCGAAGCCGGCAAGAAGGCGGGCAAGAAGATCAACGTCGACGACGGTATTCAGCGTTACAAGGGTCTGGGCGAGATGGACGCCAAGGAGTTGTGGGAAACCACCATGGATCCGTCGGTACGGGTACTGCGCCAGGTGACCCTGGACGACGCGGCCGCCGCCGACGAACTGTTCTCGATCCTGATGGGCGAAGACGTCGAAGCGCGCCGCAGCTTCATCACGCGCAACGCCAAAGACGTTCGCTTCCTGGATGTTTAGCGAATAACCACGGTTTAGGGCTGAAAACACATGACTGATACCACCTTGCCACCAAGCGGCGGTGCGGGCGACCGCATCGAGCCGGTCGACATCCAGCACGAGATGCAGCGCAGCTACATCGACTACGCCATGAGCGTCATTGTCGGGCGTGCGCTGCCCGAGGTGCGCGACGGCCTCAAGCCGGTGCACCGCCGCGTGCTGTACGCCATGTTCGACTCCGGCTTCCGGCCGGACCGCGGCCACGCGAAATCCGCACGCTCCGTTGCCGAGACGATGGGCAACTACCACCCGCACGGCGACTCGTCGATCTACGACACGTTGGTCCGGATGGCCCAGCCGTGGTCGCTGCGCTACCCGCTGGTGGACGGTCAGGGCAACTTCGGCTCGCCGGGCAACGATCCGCCGGCCGCGATGCGCTACTGCGTTACCGGCGATGCGCTGGTGCGATTGCCGTTTGGGCAGTCGGTGCGGATTGCGGACGTTGTACCCGGTGCGCGGCCGAACACAGATAACGTTGTGGACGCAAAGGTTCTGGATCGCCACGGCAACCCGGTCACAGCCGATCGCCTGTTCCACTCCGGTGAGCAAGCGACCTATACCGTCCGCACCGCGGAAGGGTACGAGGTAACCGGCACCGCGAACCACCCCCTGCTATGCCTGGTGGACGTCGCGGGCGTGCCGACGCTGCTGTGGAAGCTGATCGAGGAGATTCGTCCCGACGATCGCGTGGTGATTCAACGGACTCCGCCGATGGAATTCGGCCCCGCCGATTGGCACGACGCGTTCGAGGCGCTGCTCCTCGGTGCTCTGATCAGCGAGGGTTTCGTTTCGGAGCGACGGGCCGGTTTCAACAATCTAGATCGCGACTACTTCAACATGGTGGTAGCCGCCTATGACGCCGTGGTCGGGGGTCCCCGTTACGTTTCGGAACGGACCATCCTTTCCGGCTCGCGCCTACTGGAGCTGGACATCCACAATCTGACTGCACTGCGTAGAACTCGCTTGGCCTGTCTGGAAGGCCAGCGATCTGCCGACAAGGCAGTCCCAGAGTGGATGTGGCAGTCCGCGGCCGCAGTGAAGCGAGTCTTCCTTCAGGCGTTGTTCGAAGGCGACGGTTCCTGTTCTGCGCTCCCCCGCAACACGATCCAAGTCTCGTATTCGACCAGAAGCGGTCAGCTCGCAAAGGATGTCCAACAAATGTTGTTGGAGTTCGGCGTTATCTCACGCCGCTACCTACACGCGGTTGGTGAGCACAAGGTCGTGATCACGAATCGTGCCCACGCCGAATTGTTTTCGACACAAGTCGGTTTCGGCGGGTCAAAGCAAGTCAAGCTGACAGAGGTGCTGCAGGCGTTGCCTAAGAAGGCTGCGGGCTTGGACTCGGACCACGTGCCGGGACTCGCGAGCTTCATCCGCAAGCATGGCGGCGGCCGATGGGTCGACAAGGACTGGCTCAACCGGCACAACATCGATCGGTTATCACGGTGGCAGCGTGATGCGGCCCAGATCCTAGGCCATATCGCCGACGGAGATGTCCGTGCGATCGCGTCTGATCTAACCGACGGTAGGTTCTATTACGCGCGAGTCACGTCGTTGACAGACGCTGGCGTGCAGCCGGTTTACAGCCTGCGAGTAGACACGGATGACCACGCCTTTATCACCAACGGCTTTGTCAGTCACAACACGGAAGCGCGCCTGACTCCGCTGGCGATGGAGATGCTGCGTGAAATCGACGAGGAGACAGTCGATTTCGTCCCGAACTACGACGGCCGCGTGCAGGAGCCGACGGTTCTGCCGAGCCGGTTCCCCAACCTACTGGCCAACGGCTCGGGCGGCATCGCGGTCGGCATGGCCACCAACATGCCGCCGCACAACCTGCGCGAGCTGGGCGATGCTGTGTTCTGGTGCCTGGAGAACTTCGAAGCCGATGAAGAAGCCACCCTTGAGGCGGTCTGCGAGCGCGTCAAGGGTCCCGACTTCCCCACCTACGGCCTCATCGTCGGATCGCAGGGCATCTCCGACACGTATCGGACCGGCCGGGGGTCGGTTCGCATGCGCGGAGTCTGCGAGATCGAAGAAGACAGCAGGGGACGCACCGGGATCGTCATCACCGAGCTGCCGTATCAGGTCAACCACGACAACTTCATCACCTCGATCGCCGAACAGGTGCGCGACGGCAAGCTCGCCGGCATCTCGAACATCGAGGATCAGTCCAGTGACCGGGTCGGGTTGCGCATCGTCGTGGAGCTCAAACGCGACGCCGTGGCCAAGGTGGTGCTGAACAACCTCTACAAGCACACCCAGCTGCAGACCAGCTTTGGTGCCAACATGCTGTCCATCGTCGACGGCGTGCCGCGCACACTGCGGCTCGACCAGTTGATCCGGCACTACGTCAATCACCAACTCGACGTCATCGTGCGGCGCACCACCTACCGGCTGCGCAAGGCGAACGAGCGGGCCCACATTCTGCGCGGCCTGGTCAAGGCGCTCGATGCGCTCGACGAGGTCATTGCGCTGATCCGGGCGTCGGAGACCGTCGAGGTGGCCCGCCAGGGCCTGATCGGGTTGCTCGACATCGACGAGATCCAGGCCCAGGCCATCCTCGATATGCAGCTGCGCCGGCTCGCGGCCCTCGAGCGTCAGCGCATCGTCGACGATCTGGCGAAGATCGAGGCCGAGATCGCCGACCTCGAGGACATCCTGGCCAAGCCGGAGCGGCAGCGCGCCATCGTGCGCGACGAGCTCCAGGAGCTTGTCGACAAGTACGGGGACGACCGCCGGACCCGCATCATCGCTGCGGACGGCGACGTGGCCGACGAAGACCTGATCGCCCGCGAAGAGGTCGTCGTCACGATCACCGAAACCGGCTACGCCAAGCGGACCAAGTCCGACCTCTACCGCAGCCAGAAGCGCGGCGGCAAGGGCGTGCAGGGTGCGGGGCTGAAGCAGGACGACATCGTCAACCACTTCTTCGTCTGCTCCACGCACGACTGGATCCTGTTCTTCACCACTCAGGGCCGGGTCTATCGCGCGAAGGCGTACGACCTGCCCGAGGCGTCGCGTACGGCGCGCGGCCAGCACGTCGCCAACCTGCTGGCATTCCAGCCGGAGGAGCGCATCGCACAGGTCATCCAGATCAAGACGTACGAGGATGCGCCGTATCTGGTGCTGGCCACGCGCAATGGTCTGGTGAAGAAGTCCAAGCTCACCGACTTCGACTCCAACCGCACCGGCGGCATCGTCGCGGTCAACCTGCGTGACGGTGACGAGTTGGTGGGCGCGGTCCTGTGCTCGGCGGAAGCGGACCTGCTGCTGGTCTCCGCCAAGGGGCAGTCGATTCGCTTCTCAGCAACCGATGAGGCACTGCGTCCGATGGGCCGCGCCACCTCCGGTGTGCAGGGCATGCGGTTCAACACCGACGACGAGCTGCTGTCGCTGAACGTCGTGCGCGACGACACGTATCTGCTGGTCGCGACCGCCGGCGGATACGCCAAGCGCACCGCCATCGAGGAGTACCCGGTCCAGGGCCGCGGTGGCAAAGGGGTGTTGACGATTCAGTTCGACAAGAGACGTGGCAGTCTGGTCGGAGCGTTGATCGTCGATGACGACACAGAGTTGTATGCCATCACCTCGGGTGGGGGTGTCATCCGGACGGCGGCTCGCCAGGTGCGCAAGGCCGGGCGGCAGACCAAGGGCGTTCGGTTGATGAACCTGGGTGAGGGCACGACACTGATAGCCATCGCGCGCAACGCGGAGGAAGGCGACAGCACCGACGAGGTCAACACCGACGTCGGCGAGTAGCTCATCAAGCGTGACCTGTAGTGGCCAGTTAGGAGCCGTAGGTGACTTCACCGAACGAGCCAGGGTATCCCCGCGCGACTGATGGGGGTGGGAACGGCTCCGGCACGGGTCCCGATGGCGGCTCGGTGAGCGGACCGGCGCCACGGGGTCCGGTGACCAGCGGGTCCGGGCCGGAACGTAGCTCCGATGCGACCGACGTCCCGCCCTGGCAGCGGGGACGGCCGGCCGGCCCGACGAACCGGGCTCCCGATGCCTCGGGACGGCCGGATTCGCCCGCCCGCCCGGAGGCACCGCGGCGCGGCAATGGCGGCGCGACGGGCCAGACCGCCGGGATCGACGCGCGGCTGAACCGGTTCTTGGCCGGCGGCTCGTCGGCAGCTCCCCAGGAGGCCGACGCGTCGGGCTGGGCAGACCCACCTGAGCCGACGCCGCGACCCGAGCCGACCTCGCGACCCGAGCCGACCTCGCGACCCGAGCCGACGCCTCGTCCGGAGCCCGCGCCTCGTCCGGAGCCCGCGCCCCGGCCGGAACCCGCCCGTCCCGAGCCGTACGCCAGTGAGATTCCCGACCTATCGGGTGCGGCGCCGCGGTCGGGCCCGCGCAAGCCGGGCAGTCCAGAACGTCCAGAGCGGCCGGGGCAGGAGCCGGCGGGCCGTCCCGCTCGACCAGGCGGGCGGCTTCAGGCGGCGGCCAGTCGACATCAGGGTCCGGTGCGCGCCAGCATGCAGATCCGGCGGGTGGACCCCTGGAGTGTGCTGAAGGTTTCGGCGGTGTTGTCGGTCGCGCTGTTCTTCGTGTGGATGATCGCGGTTGCGTTCCTGTACCTGGTACTCGGCGGCATGGGCGTGTGGAGCAAGCTGAACAGCAATGTCGGCGACCTGCTGACCAGTGCGAGCGGTAGCTCCGGCGGCGAGCTCGTCTCCAGCGGAACGATATTCGGCGGCGCGGCATTGATCGGGTTGGTCAACATCGTGCTGCTGACGGCGATGGCGACCATCGGTGCCTTCATCTACAACCTGACCACCGACATCGTCGGCGGTGTGGAAGTCACCCTCGCCGACAGGGACTGAACGCCGATCTTCATTGACTCTGCGCCCACGGCGGAGAAATCGGCCAGTCGACGTCCCTCAGCGCTGGGCCCACGCGTAGCTGGGGAAGTCAATCCGCCGCGTGCAGGTCCTCGGGTTCGCGGTTTGGGCGGGAGCTTACGATTGCGGTAGTCTCGTCGCTCGGCCGTACCGGCACAAACGGGGCTATAGCTCAGGCGGTTAGAGCGCTTCGCTGATAACGAAGAGGTCGGAGGTTCGAGTCCTCCTAGCCCCACGGAAAGGTTCACACCATGAGGGTTGTGGTGCTGCTTGCCACGGTGGTCGCCGCGGTTGTCGCCGTGGCGCTCTGGCGGTCACGGCACGGCGTGGAAGTGTGGCATGCGGCGGCCGACGTGCCGGCCTGAAGTTTCCCGAGGGGCCTTAGCTCAGTTGGTAGAGCGCTGCCTTTGCAAGGCAGAAGTCAGGGGTTCGAATCCCCTAGGCTCCACAGACAAAACCAGCAGCTCAACGGCTTTCGAAGGCTCGAACAGTCAGGCTGAAATCGGTTCGGTGACCACATTTTGACCCCACTTTCGAGTTAGAAGCTCGTTGATGGCGACGCCGACTGCCTTCACATCTGACCCGTATAGGTGTCCGTAGCGGTCCAACGTCAGCCCAGCGGACTCGTGTCCGAGCATGTTGTGCAGCGCCTTGATGTTGGCACCGGCCTGGATCGCCAGCGACGCCGCCGTGTGCCGAAGTTCGTAAAGTTTGAAGTCGAAGCAGGTGATCAGATCTCCGTCTTCTCGCTTCTCCGTCACCGACCGCGAGTCCTGATGTTCAGACGCTCTCGATCTATGTCTCGCCAACGCAGTTCGGCGACCTCCCCGAACCGCAACCCACACGTACACCAGCGGACGATTCAACCCGGCAGCATCCGCCAGGCGGTGCAGCTGCTCCAAGGTCAGGAACCTCTGCTCGACGTCGGTCACGGGCGGCAGTTCCACCCCGTCAACCGAATTCATCACCAGACGGTTCTCCCGCACAGCCAATCGCGAGCACCTGGCGCAGCACCCGGTACCGCAATCGGGCCATGTAGAGCCGTGGTGTCCCGTCCGCGAACTCCTCGGGGCGGGTGGGGCAGCTACGGTGACCGGCTGGCCTAAACTGGGTACACGCCTAGAGGGACCTAGTGGAGGTGTGTGCCATGAAGAACATCCTCGTCACCTTGGCCACGCTCGCAGTGCCGGCGGGAATCGCCCTCGCCGGGGCCGGAAGCGCCCAGGCCAACGATGACCCCGGCCTGTGCTGGGACGGCGTGATCTGGAGCGCCTGCGTGTCAGGACCAGGTTGGGTTGACTGGAACCCGGGGTGGGTTGACTGGAACCCGGGGTGGGGCGGCTGCAATCCCGGGCACGGGTGTTTTGATGAAAATCACGGCGGGAAGCATTCGAAGTGGAGGTAGTCGGAGCAGCTCCCGGCTCTGCAGCCCTTCGACCCCGCCAATGCTGATGGTGCAAGCCATCACGGGTTCTCGCCTTTGCAAGGCAGATGTCAGGAGTTCGAATCTCCTAGGCTCCACTCAGACTCCCGATACCCCACGCGCACAACCGGTTAAGGCCTCGGCGTGACCGGCACACTCGGCTGCAGCGTCGGCGGCTCCTCCGTTGGTGGACGCCGCAGGATCGAGAACGCCACCGCTCCCCCGGCCAGCACCCCGACCCCGAGCACGGCGAGCAGCAGGGGGCGCCGACGACGACGGCCGCGCGCCTTTTGCAACTGCTGCGGCAGGTTCGCCACCACTACTTGGGCGGCCGCGAGCTCAGCGGCGATGGTGTCCTGCGCGGCCGCCAGCTCCTGGCGGAGCTGATCCTTGAGCCGGCTGCGGCGGTAGAGGTCGCCAATCCATGCCGCGGATGACTGCGCCCCGTCCACGCCGAGGCCCAACGCTCCCCTGGTGACGTCGACCGGACCCACTGCCGAATATCTGAGGCCGCGGGACAACCGTTGCCCGGGGGTCAGACGGATCTCGGTCTTCGCGCGCATAGTGCACCTCTCTGGCGGCCAGAACGGAGTTGTTACCAGACTGCCACGCAGCGCTACCCAGCGGTGCCCGTTGAGCGTTCATGGCGGCGTGGCACACTGGCATCCCGTGACGAGCCCCATACAGACAGCGACCGCGACGCTGCACACCAACCGTGGTGACATCAAAATCGCGCTGTTCGGAAATCACGCACCCAAGACCGTCGCCAACTTCGTGGGACTGGCGCAGGGCACCAAGGACTACAGCACCGGTAACGCCTCAGGCGGGTCGTCGGGCCCGTTTTATGACGGCATGGTCTTCCACCGGGTCATCGACGGGTTCATGATCCAGGGCGGCGATCCGGAGGGCAGCGGCCGTGGCGGCCCGGGCTACGAGTTCGCCGACGAGTTTCACCCCGAGTTGCAGTTCGACAAGCCGTATCTGCTCGCCATGGCGAACCGGGGCCCGGGGACCAACGGCTCGCAGTTCTTCATCACGGTCGGCAAGACGCCGCACCTGAACCGCAAGCACACCATCTTTGGTGAGGTCGTGGATCCGGAGTCGCAGAAGGTGGTCGACGCGATCGCGACGACAGCGACGGATCAGCGCGACCGGCCGACCGATCCAGTGGTCGTCGAGTCCATCACCATCGCCTGAGTTTCAGGAGCCGGCGAAGCCGGCCGCTGTCAGCGCGTCCAGCACGTGCAGCGGGTCTGTGCCCAGATCCCACCGGGTGAACACAAGTAGCCGGTCATCGACCGTGTCGATCTCCAGCAGCCGCGTTTTACGCCCGATGCGGCGGAACTCCGTGATCCGGATGAGCTTGATATCGGCGTGCCGCAGCTCGGTTTCACCCATCAGACCGCGGGTGACGAGGCCGCCATTTTTGATTGCCAGCTTGGGCCGCGCGCGCCAGGACAAGCTTGCAAACACAATTAACCCGACCGCGGCAATGCCAACCAGGACACGTCCGGGAGGGTCTGTGATCAGCGTCACAGCACCTACAGCCAAGATAAGACCGCCTACGCCGAGGGCTGCGATGCCGAGCGCGGGCGGACTCCACTCAGTTTGCTGCACGGCGCACTAACACCCTCTTACCGTGGCTAATGAAGTTATCCACAAGTGCTATCCCCAATGGGGATGAATAACAACGGTGTGATCTGGTGGCCGGAAGGTTGCTAAACGGGTAACGCGCAGAAGCGTGGATGAATTCATACCGCTCGTTGTATTGCTCAGCGCCAGCGCATGGTGAGCAACAGCCCACTGATCATGAAGGCAAACGCGATCGCGTAGTTCCACGGGCCGAGATCCGCCAGGAACGGGATCGCGGAGGATGCCAGCTGGAACACCAGCAGCCATGCCAGCCCGATGAGCATCAGGCCGACGAAGAACACCACGAACCAGGTGCTCGACGGTCCGGCCTTGACCTTGACCGGGGTCCGGCTCACCGGGTTGATGGTGAAGTCGTTCTTCTTGCGAACCTTGGACTTGGGCATGCGTACCTTCGGGACAGACGGCGTCACACGGTGCGACGATGTACCTAGCCTATCGCAGGCACCACCTCCAGGAGACACGCCAATGGCGCCCAGGTCGAAGTCCATATGGCGGTTCGGCGTGCCCGTGGTCTGCCTACTGGCCGGGCTACTGCTGGCTGCCACGCACAACGTGTCCGACGGCGGCGACATCAGACGCAGCGACGCGCCCCGGTTGGTCGACCTCGTGCGCGGGGCACAACAGTCGGTGGATCGGCTGACCGCAGAACGTGACTCGCTGGCGAACACCCTGGACACCCGTCACGGCGGCTCGCCGGGGGCAGACGCAGCATTGGCCGCCATCACCAAGCGGTCTGCCCAGTTGGCCGTCGAGGCCGGCCTGGAACCGATGCGCGGGCCCGGCCTGGTGGTGACGCTGAACGACGCGCAGCGCGACGCTGAGGGCCGTTTCCCCCGCGACGCATCCCCAGACGACCTCGTCGTGCACCAGCAGGACATCGACGCCGTGCTCAACGCGCTGTGGAGCGCGGGTGCCGAAGGCATCCAGATGCAGGACCAGCGGATCATCGGCACCTCGGCGCCGCGCTGTGTGGGCAACACGCTGCTCCTCAACGGACGGACCTACAGCCCGCCGTACGTCATCACCGCGATCGGCGATGCGGAAGTCATGCAGGCCGCCCTGGCCGCCGCACCGTTGGTCACGCTGTACCGGCAGTACGTGGTCCGGTTCGGGCTCGGCTACACCGAGGAGCCGCGGGCGCAGGTCGACCTGGTGGGCTACCGCGAGCCGGTGCGGATGAAATTCGCCAAGCCCGCTGGACCCGTCGGCTACTGACCCGGAGAAAGACCGGTAACCTGGCCTTATGCGTGTCCTCGTCGTCGACAACTACGACAGCTTCGTGTTCAACCTCGTCCAGTATCTGGGCCAGCTCGGGGTGAGCGCCGAAGTCTGGCGCAACGACGACGACCGGCTGGGCACCGAGGACGACATCGCCGATGTGGCGGCGACGTTCGACGGGGTGCTCCTCTCCCCCGGCCCCGGGACCCCCGAACGCGCGGGCGCGTCGATCCCCCTCGTGAAGGCCTGCGCGGCGGCCGCGACGCCGCTGCTCGGCGTGTGCCTGGGCCACCAGGCCATCGGCGTGGCGTTCGGAGGCACCGTCGACCGCGCACCCGAACTGCTGCACGGCAAGACCAGCACGGTGCACCACTCCAATAGCGGTGTCCTGCAAGGTCTTCCGGATCCGTTCACCGCCACGCGCTATCACTCGCTGACCATTCTGCCCGAGACGATGCCGGCCGAACTAGAAGTGATCGCTCGCACCGAGGGGGGCGTCGTCATGGGCGTGCGACACGTCGAATTGCCCATTCACGGTGTGCAATTCCACCCCGAGTCGATCCTGACCGAGGGCGGGCACCGCATGCTGGCCAACTGGCTGGGCTACTGCGGCGCCGCGCCGGCCGAGACCCTCGTCCGTCGACTGGAGGACGAAGTTGCAACCGCGGTCGCCGCGGCTACGACGCGAAGCTCAGCGTGATCCGGCTGTCGTAGTTCACACCGGTCCCCGCTGACGGGCTCTGGGTCACCACGGCATTGGTGCGCTGACCGCTGTTCTGCACGTCGCCGCCGCGGTCCAGTACCCCCGTCCAGCCGAGGGCACGCAGTCGCGGCTCGGCGTCGGTCCAGAACTGGCCTCGCAGGTCCGGCATGATGAACTGGTTGCCCCGCGAGACCTGCATCTGGATCACCGTATCGACCGGAACGGTCTGTCCCGCAGGTGGATTGGTGCCTATCAATTGACCGGCCGGAAGGGCGCTGTCCACCTGAACCGGGACGGTAGTGGTGAAGCCCGACGCGGTGAGGATCTGTACAGCGCTCTCCTGCGATTGGTCTGTCACGTCAGGGACGGGACGCGTCTCGGGGCCCGCGCCCAGCACGATCGTGATCTCGTTGGTGATCGCCGACGTCTGGTTGACCGGCGGATTGGTGCCGAGCACCTTGTCCTTCATCTCCGGTGTCGACGGCGACGACGACGGCCTGAAGTTCTCGAAGCCGGCGTCCGTGAGCTTCTCGACGGCATCGTCGTAGCTGAGGTTCCTGACGTCGGGGATCTCGCGCTGCTCGGGACCGGTGGACACATTGATGGTGATCTCGTCGCCGGCATCGACCGACGCGTTGGCGGCCGGGTCGGTGCCGATGACGTGGTCGGGAGGCACGTTGGAATCGGGCTTCTGCAGCGTGCGAGTTCTGAACCCGCGGTTCTGCAACTCGGCGATCGCGTCGGCCGACACCTTGCCGCTCACGTCGGGCACCTGGACGGCGCGCGTGCTGCCGCCGAAGGTGTTGATGGCCAGCGTCACCAGCACGGTCAGCACGGCGAGCACTGCCACCGCGATCAGCCAGCGGCCGACCGAGCCGCGCCGCTCCCGCTCGATGTACTGAGGCTGCGCTCGCCCGACTGCGTCGATCGGCTCGGTTTGGTGGTCGCCCGGCGCGGCCGACATCAGCGAGCTGCGCTCGGCGTCGGTGAACACCTTGGGTGCGTCGGGTTGCTCGCCGCTGTGAACCTTCACCAGATCGGTGCGCATCTCCGCCGCCGTCTGATACCGGTTGTCAGGGTTCTTCGCGAGCGCCTTGAGGACGACGGCGTCCAGCTCGGGGGAGATGCCCTCGTGGCGCTGCGAGGGGGGAACCGGGTCCTCGCGGACGTGTTGATAGGCCACGGCGACCGGTGAATCACCGACGAAAGGTGGTTCGCCAGTAAGGATTTCGTACAGAACGCAGCCTAGCGAGTACACGTCGGAACGGGCGTCGACCTTCTCGCCGCGCGCCTGCTCGGGGGACAGGTACTGCGCGGTGCCGATCACGGCGGCGGTCTGGGTGACATTGCTGGCGTCGGCGAGCGCGCGTGCGATGCCGAAGTCCATCACCTTCACCGCGCCGGTGTTGCTGATCATGATGTTTGCGGGTTTGACGTCGCGGTGGATGATCCCGTGCTGGTGGCTGAAGTTCAGCGCCTGGCACGCATCGGCGATCACCTCGATAGCCCGGCGCGGCTCCATCGGCCCCTCGGTGTGGACGATGTCGCGCAGCGTGACGCCCTCGACATATTCCATCACGATGTAGGGCAGCGGGCCGTTGGGCGTCTCCGCCTCACCGGTGTCGTAGACCGCGACGATGGCGGGATGGTTCAGCGCGGCGGCGTTCTGCGCCTCCCGTCGGAACCGGAGATAGAAGCTCGGATCGCGGGCGAGATCTGCGCGCAGCACCTTGACGGCGACGTCGCGGTGCAACCGCTGATCACGCGCTAAATGGACTTCGGACATGCCGCCGAAGCCCAGAATGTCGCCGAGTTCGTACCGGTCGGACAGGTGTTGCGGGGTTGTCATTGCTATGTCTGTTCTGGCGTTGATGAGGACCGTGTGCCCTGCGGCTCGGTGGGCGGAGGCATCACCTGCACCGATGCCGGGGATGCGATCGCATTGACTCGGGTTACCCCGAATTCTGCCCCACCATCACCGACACCTGCCTGGCCGGGCCGATCCGGCATCGCTGTCGGCGAGAAGGGCGTGGTCTCGGTGATGGTGTTGGTGATCGTCGGCTGCGGTGTCTGCTCCTGGTCCTTACGGTCCTGAGCGTTGAGCACGATCAGAATCGCGATGACAATGGCCAGGGCACCGAGCACACCGGCCGCCCACAGCAGCGCTCGCTGGCCCGAGGAGAACGTGCCGCGAGACGGCGCCGGGGGAGGGCGATGGCTGCCGGTGGCCGGACGGGGCCGGGCGGCGATGGCGGGGGAACGCGTGCTCAGATCCGCGGCGGCGCGAGCCTGAGCAGCCGAGGGCACGGCGGCGGGGGTGGCCCGGCCGAGTGTCGGCGCCTGATTCGGCCGCGGGGGACGTCGGCCCGAGCGGACGGCGGCGACCGCGTCGGCGAACAGCCCGCCGGAGCGGTACCGCATACCCGGATTTTTGACCAAGGTGATCTCGATCAGCTCGCGCACGTTGGGCGGCAGATCGGCGGGCAGCGGCGGAGGCGTCTCCTTGATGTGCTTCATCGCGACGGTCAGCGCACCGTCTCCGGTGAAGGGCCGCTTGCCCGAAACAGACTCGTAGCCAACGACTCCCAGTGAGTACACGTCGCTGGCCGCGGTCGCGTCATGGCCGAGCGCCTGCTCGGGTGCGATGTACTGGGCGGTGCCCATCACCATGCCGGTCTGGGTGACCGGGGCGGCGTCGACGGCCTTCGCGATGCCGAAGTCGGTGAGTTTCACCTGACCGGTCGGGGTGATCAGGATGTTGCCCGGTTTGACGTCACGATGTACCAGCCCCGCGGTGTGAGCGACCTGCAGCGCTCGGCCGGTCTGCTCGAGCATGTCCAGCGCATGGCGCAGCGAAAGCCGGCCGGTGCGCTTGAGCACCGAGTTCAGCGGCTCGCCGTTGACGAGTTCCATCACCAGGTAGGCGGTGCGGCCCTCACCGTCCATGTCGGTTTCGCCGTAGTCGTACACGCTGGCGATACCGGGATGGTTGAGCATCGCCACAGTGCGCGCCTCGGCGCGGAACCGTTCGACGAACTCCGCGTCCTCGGAGTACTCGGCCTTGAGCACCTTGACCGCGACGCGGCGGCCCAGCCGGGAGTCGATACCTTCCCAGACCTGGCCCATGCCGCCGGTGGCGATGAGCCGCTGCAGCCGGTAGCGGCCGGACAGCGTCACTCCCACGCGGGGACTCATGTCCCCTCCCGCAACGCTGCTGCAATGGTGGCCCGCCCGATCGGCGCGGCCAGCGCCCCTCCGGTGGCGGACAAGCGGTCGCCCCCGTCCTCGACCAGCACGGCGACGGCGACCTTGGGTGCCTGCGCCGGGGCGAATGCGATGTACCAGGCATGCGGTGGGGTGTTGCGCGGATCGGTACCGTGCTCCGCCGTGCCGGTCTTCGAAGCGATCTGCACGCCGGCGATGGCTCCCTTCTGCTGCGTGACCTGCTCAGCGGCCACCATCAGATCAGTCAGTGTATCGGCGACCTCCTGCGACACCGCTCGCCGCTCTTCCTGCGGCGCCGCTGAACCGATATTGGCAAGGTCGGGTCCCTTAAGGCTATCGACCAGGTACGGACGCATCGTCACCCCGTCGTTCGCGATGGTCGCGGCCACCAATGCGTTCTGCAACGGCGTCACCGCGACGTCCTTCTGCCCGATGCTCGACATACCCAGCGCGGCGTCGTCGGGAATCGGTCCCACGGTCGACTCGACGACCTGCAGCGGGATCATCGGGGGAGGGGTGTCCATTCCGAAGGACTGCGCCGCGGATCGCACGGCATCCCTGCCCGCATTCAAGCCGAGCTCGACGAATGCGGTGTTGCACGACTTCGCGAATGCCTGACGCAACGTGGTCGTCGGGCCAGGACCACATGTGGAGCCGTCGAAGTTCTCCAGGGTTGCGGTGCTGTCCGGCAACGGGATTCGCGCCGCGGTCGTCACCTGGGTGTTCTCGTTCGCACCATTTTCGAGCGCCGCCGCGGTGGTGATGACCTTGAAAGTCGAGCCGGGCGGATAGGTTTCGGAGATCGCGCGGTTCAGCAGCGGTGCATCGGGATCGTCGCGCAGCCGCTGCCAGGCGGCCGACTGCTCCTCCAGATTGTGGGTGGCCAGCAGGTTGGGATCGTAGGACGGCGACGACACCATTGCCAGGATTTTGCCGGTGGACGGCTCGAGTGCCACCACCGAGCCCTTGCAGGGGCCGTCGCAGCCGTCCTTCATCGCGTCCCAGGCCGCTTGTTGCACTTGGGGTTTGATGGTGGTGTCGACGTTCCCGCCGCGCGGGTCACGGCCGGTGAAGAAGTCCGCGAGCCGCCGCCCGAACAGGCGTTGATCCGACCCGTTGAGGACGGTGTCCTCGGCGCGCTCGAGTCCGGTGCTCGAGTACTGCAGCGAGTAGAACCCGGTGACGGGCGCGTACGCGTACGGATTGGGATATACGCGAAGGAAGCGGAACCGGCCGTTGGTCGACACCGAATACGCCAGCAGCTGACCGCCCGCCGAGATCTGGCCGCGCTGACGCGAGTACTCGTCGAGCAGCACCCGCTGATTTCGCGGATCCGACCGCAGGCCGTCCGCGGTGAACACCTGGGTGAGCGTGGCATTGGCCAGCAGCACCACAACGAGGACCATGACCGAGACGGCGATGCGGCGCAGTGAGGTGTTCATACCTTCTCGATCACCTCGGTGCTCACCGCCGCGATCGGGGTCGCGGACTGCGGGCTGGTGACGATGGGGCGCCGCGCGGAATGAGATATTCGGACCAGGATCCCCAGCAGCAGATAGTTGGCCAGCAGTGACGAGCCGCCGTAGGACATCCACGGTGTGGTGAGACCGGTCAACGGGATCAGCTTCGTCACGCCGCCCACGACGATGAACAGCTGGATCGCCAGGGTCGACGCCAACCCGGCAGCCAGCAGCTTGCCGAAGCTGTCGCGCACCGCGATCGCCGTGCGAAGGCCGCGGATGATCACGATCGTGTACAGCATCAGGACGGCTGCCAGGCCCACCAGACCGAGTTCCTCACCGATGGCTGCGATGATGAAATCGGTCGACGCGGCCGGCACCGTGCCTGGCTGCCCATTGCCCAGACCGGTGCCGAAGATCCCGCCCGTGGCGAAGCTGAACATCGACTGCACCATCTGGTACCCGGCGCCCTCGGGGTCGGCGAACGGATCCAGCCAGGTTTGCACGCGAACCTGGACGTGACCGAAAAGGTGATATGCCGCAACGCTTCCCGCGGCGAAGAGTGCCAGACCGATGACCACCCAGCTCAGCCGGTCGGTTGCGATGTAAACCATCACCAAGAAGGACGCGTACAGCAGAAGCGAGGTGCCGAGATCCTTCTCGAAGATCATCACGCCGATCGATGCGATCCACGCCGCCAGTAGTGGAGCGAGGTCGCGGGGCCGGGGCAGGTCCATGCCGAGGAAGTGCTTGCCCGCGCTGGTGAACACGCTGCGCTTGGACACGAGGACCGAGGCGAAGAAGACGAGCAGCAGGATCTTCGAGAACTCGGCCGGCTGAATGGAGAAGCCCGGCAACCGAATCCAGATCTTCGCGCCATTCTGCTCGGACATCGAGCTGGGCAGGACCGCCGGGATGATCAGCAGGACCAGGCCGGTGAGCCCACACACGTAGCCGTAGCGCGCGAGCATGCGGTGGTCCCGCAGGAAGATCACGATGACCGAGAAGCCGACGACGCCGACGAGGGTCCACAGCATCTGCTGGTCGGCGGTGCCGCCGAGGCCACGCTGGATCAGCACGCCCTCGGCGAGGTCCAGACGGTGAATCATCACCAGCCCCAACCCATTCAGCAGCGCGACGACAGGAAGGAGCAGTGGGTCGGCGTACGGCGCGAATCGTCGTATCGCGAGATGCGCGCCGGCGAACAGCGCCAGATACGCGACGACATACTGGGCCAGGTCCCAACGCAGGCCCTGTTCCTGATTGGCCTCGACGAGCAGCAGCGCGACCGTGGTGATGACGGCGGCGAAGCCGAGCAGGAACAACTCGGCGTTGCGCCTGTTCGGAAGCGGGGGAGTGACGGCCACCGGTGACTGCGGCTGGGTGGTCATGACAATTCCCGGCAGTCCGTCCCGGGTACCTGCGGTGGCGGGGGGAGCGCGGTGACGGTCTGAGAAGGTGTGGTTGGCGGGGTGGGCGGCGCCGGCGGGGCAGGGGATGCGGGCGACTGGGGAGTGTCCGACCCGGGAGGCGGAGGCGGCTTCGTGACCGTCCGCGGGGTTTCCGGCGCCGGTGTCGACGTGCGTTCGCTCGGCTGGCCTGCGGTTGTGCTGGCCGGTGGATTGTTAGGCAGCCCAGGAGAATTCGACGGATCCGGCGAATGCGGGACGGCCGTGGTGCGCGGCGACGGCGACGGCGTGGTGGGCGGCGGCGGGCAGACCGGCAGCACCGAACCCTGGGCGAGCTTGTTGATCTGGCCGATGGCGTCGTCTTCGGAACCGGTGGGCAGACCCGCTTCCACCTGAGCCCGGTCGGCCTGCTTCAGGTCCGTGACGCGAAAAAGCTGGCAGCCGGACGGCGATTGGCCCGGTGCGATGAGGTTGAGGTCGTTGCGGGCGGTCAGGCAACCGTGCCGGTAGGTCTCCTGCATCGCGACGCCGAGGATCGACCCGGGTATGCCGCGCATGATCGACACGGTGCCGTCGTGCGCGGCGACGTAATAGTTGCTGCGCACGACCTCGCGGCCGATGACCAGACCGGCTACGACCACCAAAATCAAAAGCGCGGCGGCGATGAACATTCGCCGCCGCGATCTCGGTGCACGAACCGGCTCCTCTGGAGGGGGTTCCACCCGCTTGGCCACGTTGCGGCGCGGGTTGAATGCCGACGCGCGGCCCGCTGCCGTGTTGGGGGGCGCGGTCTGATCGTCGTCACCGGATACCGCGCCGGCGAGAATCGGCTGGGTCTGGCCGTAGTCGTGGGCACTGTTGTCGATGACGTCGGCCACCACGACCGTCACGTTGTCGGGTCCGCCGCCGCGCAGGGCCAATTCGATTAGGCGGTCCGCACTTTCGGCCGTGTCGGGGATCTGCAGCGCTTCGAGGATGGTGTCGTGGCTGACCGGATCGGACAGCCCGTCGGAGCACAGCAGGTAACGGTCCCCAGCCCTGGCCTCACGCATGATCAGGGTGGGCTCGACCTCGTGACCGGTGAGCGCACGCATGATCAGCGACCGCTGCGGATGGCTGTGCGCCTCCTCGAGCGTGATGCGGCCCTCGTCGACCAGTGTCTGCACGAAGGTGTCGTCCTTGGTGATCTGGGTCAGTTCACCGTCGCGCAGCAGGTAGCCGCGGGAGTCGCCGATGTGGACGAGGCCAAGACGATTGCCCGCGAACAGGATCGCGGTCAACGTGGTGCCCATACCTTCGAGCTCGGGGTCCGCCTCGACCTGCGCGGCGATGGCGGAGTTGCCCTCCCGGACCGCTGTGTCGAGCTTGCTCAGCAGGTCGCCGCCGGGCTCGTCGTCGTCGAGGTGGGCCAGCGCCGCGATCACCAGCTGCGAGGCGACCTCGCCGGCCGCATGACCGCCCATGCCGTCGGCCAGGGCGAGCAGCCGCGCACCCGCGTAGACGGAGTCCTCGTTGTTAGCCCGGACCAGGCCGCGGTCGCTGCGCGCGGCGTATCGAAGCACCAGTGTCACGGGCGCAGCTCAATTACCGTCTTGCCGATTCGAACCGGCGTCCCCATCGAAACGCGTACCGCAGTCGTCACCTTGGCCCTGTCGAGGTATGTGCCGTTGGTCGATCCTAGGTCTTCTACGTACCATTCCGAACCTCGAGGGGACAGCCTTGCATGCCGTGTCGAGGCGTAATCGTCGGTGAGCACCAGAGTCGAGTCGTCGGCGCGGCCGATCAGCACCGGCTGGGTGCCCAATGTGATGCGCGTTCCCGCGAGCGCTCCCTCGGTGACGACCAGCTGCCGCGCCACGTTTCGGCGGCCGCGATTGGGCAGCAGCGAGCCCCGCAACGGCAATCCCCGTCGCACCATGACTGCTCCGGTCGGCGCATAGATGTCGGTCCTCAGGATCCGCAGCACCGACCAGATGAACAACCACAGAAGCAACAGGAAGCCGACGCGTGTCAGTTGCAGTACCAACCCCTGCATCTGACGTCCTCTCCGTCCCCATTCGTTTCCGTCGCATCGACAACCGAATCGAAGTCGCCACCTTCGGCAACGTCACGATACTTGGACGGCCAGCTGCATGGGGAGAAGCCGACAGCTTCTCCCGATTGAGGGCCGGCCGCAGATCGGCCGAGCCTCAGTGCACGCGGACGACGATCTCCGAATGGCCCAGCCGGATGACGTCGCCGTCGGCCAGCTGCCACTCCTGGACCGGCGCGTTGTTGACCGTCGTGCCGTTGGTCGAGTTGAGGTCGGCGAGCAGGGCGACCTGGCCGTCCCAGCGGATTTCCAAGTGCCGGCGGGAGACGCCCGTGTCGGGCAGGCGGAACTGGGCGTCCTGTCCGCGGCCGATCACGTTCGCACCCTCACGCAGCTGGTAGGTCCGGCCGCTGCCGTCGTCGAGCTGCAGTGTGACGGTGGCGCCGGCAGCGGGGTAGTCGCTCTGCCCGTAGCCATAGCCGCCGCCCGCGGGCTGGCCGTAGTCGTATCCGCCCTGGGGTTCGCCGTATCCCTGATCGGCGTATCCGGCGCCGGCGTCACCGCCGTAGCGCCCGTAGTCGGGTTGGGCTCCGTAGCCCTGGTCCTGACGGCCGTAGGCCTGCCCGCCGTACCCGCCCTGATCGGGATAGCCGCCTTGATCGGGGTAACCGCCCTGATCGGGATAGGAGGGGCGGCCGTAGCCACCGTCGTCGGGCCGTGACGGCGCAGGCGGACGGCCGTAGTCGTAGTCACCCGCCGGCGCTTGGTAGCCAGGCTGGCCACCTGGGGGCGGGCCGTAGCCGCCGGGTGCCTGACGGTAGCCCGGATCCTGGTATCCGCCGCCGCCCGGGGGCGGGCCGTAGCCGGCAGGCGGACGCTGCTCGTACGACGGCGGAGGGTAGCCGCCTTGGTCGGGATAGCCGCCCTGCTCCGGGTAGCCGCCCTGGTCGGGATAGCCGCCTTGGTCGGGATAGCCGCCTTGGCGCGGCGGGTAGCCCGCGTCGCGTTGGGGTGGGTAGCCGCCCTGCTCTTGCGGCGGGTACGGGCCGCGGGGGTCCTGCCCGCGGTCTTCCGGCCGGCCGTATCGGTCGTCGTAATACTCGTCGCCGGGCCGCCCCTGAGCCTGGCCGCCATATTGCGTCGGGTTGTCGCTCATCGGTACTCCTGATTCTGCGTTGGACGAAAGGTCTCGGGGTGGTGAGGCGGGATCGCCACTGGTGGAGTCGGGATTGACCGCCCCCCGCGCGCGAAATTGTCCGGTGTGCAGGCTGGATGATTGTTCGAACCTGACGACCACATCACCATACGTTTGCCATCCCTGCTCATGGATGTATCCCTCCAAGTGCTTGGCAAAAGCCGTTGATGTGAGGTCCGGGTCGGCACTCACCTTCTGATAGTCAGGCACACTGAGGGTAATGACGTAGTCGTTTGGCGCCAAAACTCGCCCGGCGGCCAATTCGCGCGCGCCGGTCTCTGCCTCGCGCCGAAGCATCGCCTCGACCTCTTGCGGAACGATCGATCCGCCGAACACCCGGGCGAATGCGTCGCCAACGGTCGACTCGAGCTTTCGCTCAAAGCGGTCGACCAGACCCATATCACCGCCTGCCTCATTTGTTGTCGGTCGCCTTGTCGGCGGCCGCCGCGCCCACGCCGCTGGTTATCCGCGTGTCGCCTGGCCACCACCCTTGCCTGCATGGTATCGGCCCAGCACGTCGACGCGTGACCAATGGAATTCTGAGAATTGAATCCCAGCAGGTCAGCGGCGTTTGTCTGGAAGACGTGCCGGCCCGCAGCACCGCATCGGCACGGTTGGGGAGCACGGTGTTGTGCGTGATAGTCTTCCCCGGTTGTTGGGGCGAGTGGCGGAATGGCAGACGCGCTGGCTTCAGGTGCCAGTGTCCTTCGGGACGTGGGGGTTCAAGTCCCCCTTCGCCCACAATTCTTGAAACGACTCAGACGAGCACTCCGCGCAGGACCAGCTCGCTGAGTGCTGTCGCTGCGGCGTCGATGTCTTTCACGTGACGCACGCAGACCGCGTACCACGCGCCGCCTGCTATGACGTCCATGACGGCGTCGGCGTCGATCCCGGGGCGGGCCGTTCCCTCGGCGACCGCGGCGTCGATCCGGCCGGCCAGCTGGTTGCGGGCGGCGGCTTCCAGGCGGTCGCTGATGACGCGGCGCATCCTGCGGTCGGACCCTAAGTCGTTGAGCAGACCGGGAAGTGCCTCACGTACGGCCGGATCCTCGTACATGGCCAGGGCCCCGCGGCACAGCCGGGTGATCTCGCCGACGAAGTCGTCCGCGGGAGGTTCGGGCCCGAGGTCGGGAAACAGCGCTTCGTGCACCAGCTGCGCCTTGGAAGTCCACCGTCGGTACACCGCCGGACGGCTCACCTGCGCCGTGGAGGCGATCAGGTCGATGGTCGTCGCCGCGTAGCCACGGTCGACAAGCAGGCGCCGGGTCGCGGCGAGCACCGCCGCGTCGATCGACGGGTCGCGGCGTGAACCCTGACGCCGGTGGCGCCGCTCGACGGTCTCCATGAATCACGCCCTGCCTTCACCCATTTGTCGTTACAGTGTGTCACAACAAGCGCGTGCCGAACGTGGGTTACCCGCACGCACTTCGGCCCTGAGGCGTGCGGGTAACCCACGTTCGGCGGAATTTTCGGAGGCGAATGTGACGATTGCGCATACGAACCTGTTGGCCGGTGTCGGCGAGGACGGCCGCCATTTGTACACCTGCCCGCTGTGTGAAGCCATGTGCGGCTTGGAGATTCAGGTCGAAGACGGGCGGGTCGCCGGCATCCGCGGCAACCGCGACGACGTCTGGAGCCGCGGCCACATCTGCCCAAAGGGCGCCAGCCTGGGCGTGGTCCACCACGACCCCGACCGGATCCGCCGGCCGATGATCAAAGTCGACGGCCAGTGGCAGGAGGTCAGCTGGCACGCCGCCTTCCGCCGCTGCACCGAGCTGCTCGCACCGGTGATCGAGCAGCACGGCATCGGCGCGGTGACCTGCTACACCGGAAACCCACTCGCGCACTCGTTCTCCCTCGGCCGCTACACCGGGGTGCTGCTCGGGATGTCGGGCATCCCGCTGTCCTACTCGCCCGGGACCGTCGACCAATGGCCGAAGAACCTCTCGTCGCACCTCATGTACGGGGGATGGTGGACGTTCCCGGTACCCGACATCGAGCGCACCGACCTGCTGGTGGTGATGGGCGCCAACCCCTCCGCCTCCCAGGGCTCCCTGCTGGCCGCGCCCGACGTCATGGGCATCCTCGACGGAATTCGCAAGCGCGGCAAGGTGATTGTCATCGACCCCGTCCGCACCCAGACCGCCGCGCGGGCCAGCGAATGGCTGCCGATCACACCCGGTACCGACGCCGCGTTGCTGATGGGTGTCACCCACACATTGTTCGACGAAGACCTGATCGCCCTCGGAGACCTCGTTCCTCATATCGACGGACTCGACCAGTTGCAGGAGGTTGCCGCGGACTGGTCCCCGGAGCGGGTCGCCGGCGTCACCGGAATCGAGGCACAGCGCATCAGGGAGCTCGCGCGCGAGCTGGCCGGCACCGAGCGCGCCGTCGTGTACGGCCGAATCGGTACGTGCAACCAGGAATTCGGCAGCCTGGCCAGCTGGCTCGTCGACGTCGTCAACATCCTCACCGGACACTTCGACAAGCCGGGCGGTTCGATGTTCCCGCGCGCCACCGCCTGGTCGGTGACCGTGCAGCCGATCCCCGGACTCGAAGACGGCGCCGCCGAATTCGGCCGTTTTCGCACCCGGGTGCGCGGAGCCAAAGAGGTATTGGGGCAGGTACCGGTGTCGTGCCTGGCCGAGGAGATCGCGACGCCGGGGGAGGGGCAGATCAAGGCCCTCATCACGGTCGCTGGTAATCCGGTGCTGTCCACTCCGGCCGGCCACAAACTCGATGAGGTGCTGCCGCAACTGGACGCGATGATCTCCGTCGACCTGTGGATGAACGAAACGACACGGCATGCCGACGTCATCCTGCCCGGACTGTCGCCGCTGGAGCAGCCGCACCACGACGACCTCATCCTCAACTTCGCGGTCAACAGCATCGCCAACTACTCGGCGCCGGTCTTCGAGCCCGACGAACCCGACCGCCCCCACGAGTGGGAGATCCTGGTCAGGCTCACCGGGCTGTGCACCGGTGTGCCCGCCGAGGACGTCGACGTCTCCGCGATCGACGACGGCTTCTTCGATTACATGGCGTTCACCCAGGGCCTTGACGGCGCGGAGATCCGCAAGCACTACACACACGGCGGCCCCGAACGCATCCTGGACCTCACTCTGCGCACCGGCCCGTTCGGCGACAGGTACGGCGAGAACTCCGACGGCCTGACGCTGGAAAGGTTGAAGGCCGAACCCAACGGCATCAACTTCGGGCCGATGGTGTCGCAGGTCCCCGACGTCCTGGGGACCGCCGACAAGAAGATCCGGCTGGCACCGCAATATCTGCTCGACGACCTGCCCCGTCTGGCCCAGCGTCTCGACCGCGCGCCCGACGAACTGGTGCTCGTGAGCCGACGTCATCTGCGATCGAACAACTCCTGGCTGCACAACGTCGGTCCGCTGATGAAGGGCAAAGACCGGTGCACGCTGCTGATGCACATCGATGACGCCGTCAAGCACGGTGTCGTGACCGGCGACGTGGTCACGGTGACGTCGGAGGGAGGCAGCATCGCGGTGCCCGTCGAGGTGACCGCCGCGATCATGCCGGGCGTGGTCTCGATGCCGCATGGCTGGGGCCACGGCAAGCCGGGCACCCGGATGTCGATCGCCAACGATTCCCCGGGCGTGAACACCAACGTCCTGTCCCCGCCGAACTTCATCGACGAGCCGTCGGGCAACGGGGCGCTGAACGGTATCCCGGTGAGGGTCACCGCGACGGCGACCTGAAAGTATCGACGCGTGGGCAAGAACGAACGTTCAAAAATCGTCATGAGCGACGACGAGGTCGCCGAGTTCATCGAGCGCAGCCGCACCGCCACGATGGCGACGGTGCTCCCCAACGGACGGCCGCACCTGGTGGCGATGTGGTACGCGGTGCTCGACGGTGAGATCTGGTTCGAGACGAAGGCCAAGTCGCAGAAGGCGGTCAACCTGCGACGCGACCCGACGATCACCGTCATGATCGAGGACGGACAGAGTTACACCACCCTCCGCGGGGTGTCGATCGACGGCACCGCGGAAATCATCGATGATCCGGAAACCAATCTGCGCGTTGGCATCAGCGTGTGGGAGCGCTACACCGGCCCGTACACCGACGAGATGCGTCCGTTCGTCGACCAGATGATGAACAACCGGATCTGCGTGCGAGTGGTACCCGGCCGGATGCGCAGTTGGGATCATCGCAAGCTCGGCATGGGCGACATGCCCGTCGGCGGCAGCACCGCCCAGTACCTGTAGGGGAGAGATGGACCCGAACAAGAAACCGGCACAACTGAATTCGCCGTTCGTCACGAAGGTGATGAAGTATGCCGGCAAGGCGCACGTGTGGGTGTACCGGAAGTCTGGCGGGAAGATCGGCGCCAACTGGCGCGTCGGTGCGGGATTGAAGAAACCGGTGCCCACGTTGCTGCTCGAGCACACCGGACGGAAGTCCGGCAAGACGTTCGTCTCGCCGCTGGTGTTCATCGAAGACGGTCAGGACGTGATCGTGGTGGCGTCGAAGGGTGGTAGCGACACCCACCCGCAGTGGTACCGCAATCTGGTGGCGATCCCGGACGTCCATATCGAGATCGGCACCGATCGCCGCGCCGTGCGTGCCGAGACCGCGTCGCCGGAAGAAAAGGCGAGGCTCTGGCCGAAGCTGGTCGAGGCCTACGCCGACTTCGACACGTACCAGAGCTGGGCCGACCGCGATATCCCTGTGATCGTGCTCAAGCCACGCTGAGCCTGATGCGATCTATCTCACAGTCCTGAATGTTGGCCAGCCCGGTGTGTCGGGTAGCCAACTGTCAGGTGCACCCCAGCGCCGACCCAATCCGTCAACGCTTAAGGGGCGATACACATGACTGACACCACCACCAAGACCGCTGAACTCACGTTGATCAATCAACTGCGTACCGTGCTCGACCTGACGCACACCGAGATTCAGGTCGCCGAGACCCGCATTGCGCAGGCACGGACCGACGCGGTCCGTGACGAGCTGACGAAGAACGCCAACAACGGCCGTATCCGCGCGGAGGCCATCGAGAAGGCCATTCGCGACCTCGGCGGATTCCCCGACACCATCGGCCCGTTCCTCGGCCGCGCCGCAGCCGCAGTCAAGGCGCTGACCGAGCAGGCCCAGCCGTTCGACGAGGCACTACTCGGCGATCTTGCGCTCGAGGACCAGCTGCTCGATCGGTCGCGCTACATCAAGGCGCTCGCCGTAGCGGCCAGGAACACCGACGTCCAGGAGCTCGCCGATCGTTTGATCACCGCGCATTCGGCCACGGTCAACTGGCTGACCACCGTGCTGGCCGAGGACGCCCTCGGCGGGCCTGCGGCGCTGCAGCGCACTCCGCTGCAGGCGGCTGCCGGTACCGCGGTGAAGATCGTCGGCCTGCCCGGGCAGTGGTCGACGCAATCGGCCGAGCGTGTCGCCGAACTTCTGCGCTCCGCCGGCCCGGCCGTCGACGACCTGGTGCGCCGCGCACAGCACGCCGGTGAAATCGCGCTCAAGGCGATCGGTGCATCGCGTGATGCGGCGCTGCAGAGTGCGGAGGAAGTCGCGCGCCGTGAGGGTGCGGACGACGCCGCCGACGCGATTCACAGCGCCCGCGCAGCCACCGGCGTCCTCGACGCCGCTGAGCTGCCGATCGCCGAGTACGACGAGCTGAACCTCAACGACGCGGTCGCCGCGGTCAAGGAACTCGAGGACCCGGCCGATATCCGGGCGATCATCGCCTATGAGGAGGCGCACAAGAACCGGCAGCGGCTGGTTTCGGCCGCGCAGACCCGTGTGGCCGAGATCGCCCAGGAGGTTGTCGGCCTGAGCTGACATCCAAACGCCGTACCACCGGACACCCCGCAACCTCTCGAAGTTGCGGGGTGTTCGCGCTGTACAGCCCGGCATGCTAGGACAGACGAGGTCGAGATGAGGGGGCAGCGTGGCGTTGAGTCCGGGCATGACGGTGGCCGGCTACACCATCGAGGCGGTACTGGGTGCGGGCGGAATGGGCACGGTCTACAAGGCCCGCAACCCCGCCCTGCCGCGCAGCGACGCGCTGAAGGTGCTTTCGGAGGGTTTGTCCCAGGACGACCACTTCCGCGCCCGATTCCTGCGCGAGGCCGATCTGGCGGCGACGTTGGATCACCCCAACATCGTCACCGTGTACAACCGGGGTGAGACCGAGGACGGCCAACTCTGGATCGCGATGCAGTACGTCGACGGCAGCGACGCGGAGAAGGAGACACGGGCACGCCGGATGACGCCGGCGCGTGCCGTCCACATCGTGGGCGAGGTCGCCAAGGCGCTTGATTACGCGCACCGGCGCCAGTTGCTGCACCGCGACGTCAAGCCGGCCAACTTCCTGCTCTCCGCCGACGACGAGCGAGTCTTTCTGGCGGACTTCGGAATTGCGCGTGCACTCGACGACGCGACCAACCTGACGGCGACGGGAATGGTGGTGGCCACCATTGCCTACGCCGCACCGGAAAGTCTGTCGGGTTACACGGTCGACGGCCGCGCCGACATCTACTCGCTCGGCTGCTCGCTGTTCGACCTGCTGACCCAGCGGTCACCGTTCGGTAATTCGGGGGGCATGGCGGCGACGATGGCCGCGCACCTGAACGACCCGCCGCCGCGGGCCACCGATCTGGTGCCCGCATTGCCGGCGGCCATCGACCATGTGATCGCCCGCGCCATGGCCAAGAATCCCGACGACCGTTATCAGTCGGCGCGTGACTTCGCCGCCGCCGCGGAACGAGCGATCGACGAGCGGACGGTCGCGCTGCGTCCGGCGCCGACGATGCAGGCGCCGCGGTGGCCGGACCCGCCCCGCCCGGCGCCGCCGATGGGCCCACGGCCCTACACCCGTCCCAATGCCCAGCACACTGGGCCGAGCTTTCCCGGCGGCCAGCCGTCCTACCGGCCCCCAAACCAACCGCAGTCGTCTTCGAGCGTTCCCCCGACGGTCGTGCCGCAGGGCCGTACCCCCGACAGGTTCGGCGGTAGGGGCCGCATGTTGGGCATCGGCGCGGCGGCCGCTGCGGCTGTTGCGGTGATCGTGGTGCTTGTCGTCGCCCTCTCCGGCGGCGATGCCTCCGAGTCCACGGCGGCCGGCCCCGTGGAGACGACGGCGACCAGTGCGACACGACAGCCTGCTCCGTCGAAGACGGAACCCGCCCCGGCGCCCCCCGCCCCGGCCAACGTGCCGGACGACGCGCTGCCGGCACTTCTTCTTTCCACCAATGACGTCAGCAACCGCATGAACAAGCCGGGCATGACCGCGATGCCGACCGAGAACGCGCCGCTCGCCGGATCCGTCACGCCACCCAACTGCACCGGGGCGTGGGGCCCGGCTTACCAGGCCACCTACGACGGGTCCGGTTTCACGGCGATGGTGATACAGGGCGTGTTCTCGGATCCGACCCACAAGCTGGTCCAGGCCGTCACGGCCTTCCCGGATGCGAACGCGGCCAAGGCTTTCTACGACCGGCAGGTCGCCGACTGGAACGCCTGCAAGTCCACTCACATCAGGTTCGAGTACCAGGGCGCCTCGACGGAGGCCGACCTCGGCGTGCCGTCGACCACCGCGGGCGTCATGACGATGAAGCTCACTCCGACGACATCGGCGACGGCGGGGCAGCAGTGCGAACGCAATATGGCGTTGCGCGCCAACGTCATTGTCGACGTGCGCGCCTGCTCACCAACGGTCGGAAGCTCGGGGTTGTCGATCGCCAGCGCCATCGCCGACAAGATCAAGTAGGGGCTACGGATGCGGCGGATTGAAGCCGGGGTTCGAGAGCGCCGTCGCCGTAGCGCTGCCGATCGGACCGAATTCGTCGACGAGGGTGGCGACACCGGTCGCGATGCCGGCATGACTGTAGTGGGTCAGCGCGGCCAGCCCGAGGTAGGGACCTTCGGGTAACCGACTCAGCGTCAACGTGTAATCGGCATTGATGAACTGCAAACCCATAGGGCCGTAATGGGTTAGCGAGCTGGCCATGTCGCCTGCCATCGCGGCGCGGGTGAACGCGGTGAGCGGTTCGCCCGCGACGAGTTGGCGGATGTCGCGTACCCAGATGTACTTCGGGCCGGCGTGTTCCCACGCGGACAGACCGAAGCCGGGCCCGGGCGTGTGGTCCTCCTTGCCGTAGGTCCACACCAGCGTGGTCAGCCCGCGCGGGATCGGGTCGGGTGTCGGCGGGATCGGCGGCATGGTCACCGGCGAGCTCCAGATTTCGTCCGCCGGTTGTTCGCCGCGGCGCAGGAACAATCCGGTAGCGCGGGCGACGACGGTCTCGCCCTGGGTGACGACGGCGTCGACCAACTTCAGGCGCCGTCCCTGCCGCGCCACGCTGGTGTCGACGCGCACGGGTGCGAGCGCCGCGGGTCGGAACAGGTCGACGGTCAGGCGTGCCGGCTGGAGATCCGGTTCGCCCGCGTCGCGTTCGAGCACATGGCCGAGTAATCCACCGAGATAGTTGCCGCTGATCGTCTGCCCCCACGGTCCGCGTGCGATCGACGCGGGGACGAACCGGTCACCGTCTGCGGTGAAGAACGCCGTGGGGGCGCCGCCCCCTCGCTGCGCGGTGTCGGCGGCACTGTCCTGAGTCGTCATCGGACCTGACGATATCGGCCCTGGTTGGCTAGCTGTCGACCCCGTCGTCGAACTCGGGGTGCTTCTCGACGTACGACTGAACCATCGCGCACACCGGCACGATTTGCAGTCCGTCATCCTTGGTTTGCTGCAGCGCCTCGCCGATCAGGGTCGACGCCAGGCCGCGGCCCTGGAATGCGTCGTCCACCTCGGTGTGCGGGAATGTCCGCCGGCCGTCGCTGTCGGAGATCTCGGTGAAACCGGCCACGGTGCCGTCCACCGAAATGATGAAGCGGTCGGTTTCCTTGGTGACGGTGGTGGTTGCGCCGGTCTTGTCGGTTGCCATGCCTCTTTCATACCCAGCGGGCGCAAGATGGAGTCATGTGTGATGACGGCGGCACGGCCGCAGAGGCGTTGGCATCCACTCCGCGCCAAGCGGAGGGCACAGCGGTCGATCCGATTGCACTCGACCCGGTGGACGAGATCACCATCACGACGCTGGTGGACAACAGCTACGACGCGTTGATGGGCGATGTCGGACCGGCCCGTCGCAGAGGGATGGCAACGGTGCCCCCCGTCGCGGCGCCGCAGTTCGAGGGAGGCCGCGCCTCGCCCGGACTGATCGCCGAGCACGGCTTCTCCGCGCTGGTGTCGACACGTCGCGGCAACGGCACGCACACAGTGCTCTTCGACACCGGAATCTCGCCGGACGGAATGGCGATCAACTTCGAGCGCATGGGTCTGGACGCGTCGGCGATCGAGGCCGTTGTGCTCAGCCACGGACATGTCGATCATGACGGCGGCTTCCCCGGGTTGGCCCGGTTGCGCGGCCGCAGCGGATTGCCGCTCGCGGTGCACCCGCTGGTGTTCAGCAGACGTCGGTTTGCGCTGCCGAACGCCCCGGCGATGGAACTGCCGACGCTGAGCCGGTCGGCGCTGGAGGCCGAGGGCTTCGAGGTGATCGAGCGGCGTCAGCCGTCGCTGTTGTTGGACGGCTCGGTGCTGATCACCGGTGAGGTCGACCGCACGACGGAGTTCGAGCGCGGCCTGCCCAACCACGAAGCGTGGCGCGACGGCCGCTGGGAACCTGACCCGCTGCTGCTCGACGAGCAGGCGCTCGTGGTCAACGTTCGCGGCAAGGGGCTCGTCGTGCTCACCGGCTGCGGGCACGCCGGCGCGGTGAACATCGCGCGGCATGCCCTGCGGTTGACGGGGGTGGATCGGTTGCATGCGCTGCTCGGCGGTTTCCACCTCACGGGGCAGGTTTTCGAGCCGATCATTGAACCGACGGTCAACGCGTTCCTCGAGCTGCGGCCCGACACCCTGGTGCCCGCGCACTGCACCGGGTGGAAAGCCCAGCACCGGTTTGCGGCGGCACTGCCCGACGCGTTCGTGCCCAACGCGGTGGGCACCGCGTTCACGTTCGTCGCGGCTTAGGGCCCCGGGTTCGGACGCGGCCGCAGCGTGGCATGCGGTAGCGGAGGAGCCGGCAGTCGGCTAGTGGGGCCGGTGTAGCCCGCGACGGAACCGAAGCGGTCGTCGTGGTCCTGCCACTGTCGGCGGTAGGTAGCGATGTCGTCGTGGCTGCGACCGACGAAGTTCCACCACATGACCAGCTGCTCGGGAAACGGTGTGCCGCCGAGCAATAGGACGCGGGCAGGACCGTCGCCCCGGTTGACGATGCTCAGCTGGTCACAGCCGGCAGCTTGGAACCCGAGGTCTGCGACGTCGAGCGTGGTCCCGGCGACGTCGACGCTGCCCTGGTCGAGCAGCACGCCGTGTTCGAAGGTGCGGTCGACGTCCAGCGTGAGCTCGGCACCGGGGTGGAGGTCGAGTTGGGCACCGAGTAGGGGTGTGAAGGTGTGCACGGGTGAGTGTGCGTCGGCGAGCTCTCCGAGGAAGACCCGCAGGGTGCCGTCGCCGAGGGACTGCGGCGGTGGGGCGAAGTGCGCGAAGTCGCGGTCGGTGTCGCGATCGGCATCGGGCAGCGCGACCCACAGTTGTACCCCGTGCAGGACGGTGGCCGCGGGCCCCGAGATCACCGAGACCTCGGAGTGGCAGATGCCTGCGCCCGCGGTCATCAGGTTCAGCTCACCGGGGCGCACCATCGCGTGCACGCCTGCACTGTCGCGGTGCTCGATCTCGCCGCTGAACAGCCAGCTGACGGTCTGCAGCCCGGTGTGCGGATGCGGAGGAACGTCCATGCCGGTCCCCCCGGGATTCCTGCGGAGGTCGTGCGGACCGTAATGGTCAGCGAAGCACCACGCACCGATGAGCGAGCGTTCGCGCTGCGGGAGGGTGCGCCGGACGCGGATCGCGCGCGGTCCGCCGAGAGGTACCTCGCGCGGATGCAGCACACCGGTGAATGGCGATGGCGCACAGGCGACTTCGGCGGGCGCCGGGTCGGTGTTGCTCACCAGACCAGAGTAGGCCGGACCTGAGCCATTGCCCAGTTAGAATGGCGGGGGTCAGGCAGCTGGATTGGCTTGCGTCACAACAGGAACAGTGCGGTGCAGACCGACCTGGACGGACGAACCTATCTGGCTGCATGGGGCGCACAGGCCGGCGCTTGGGTATCCGCATGCCGGACAAATGGTGAAACGTTTACTACCTACGTCGGCACTGGTGCCCATGTCGTCCTTCTCCCGGTACTGCGGAGCACGTTGCGTGCACGACCTGCGAAAACAGTCGTCCGAACAGCGTCCCCCAATTGCTACCTGTCTGTACCCGGCAGCGACGTCATCAAACCGAGATTTTTGTCGAGGGCGTCAGCCGCGGTCATTCGGGCTGGTCATCGCCGACCGGAGCACCTCGAAGTCGTGATCGTCGATGGTGAACACCCCTGCGCGGAACTTGTAGCCCCACCGCGAGGTGTCCTCGATGAAGTTGAGCTTCTCGAGCAGGGGCCGGATGGGTGTCTCGGTGCATTCGAGGAAGTCGACGTTGCGGCGCCACGGCTGGAAGTCCGGCGTCACTTCGGTTTGATACGGCTCGTCGTCGGCGACTTGCCCGATGGCGGTGAAGGCCTGCAGTGGGTCGCCCTCGGGATAGTCCGTCTTCGGTGAGTAGAAGATGATCCAGTCGCCGCGTGCCATCTTGCGCAACATGTGCGGTCTGCCGTGGTTGGCCTGCGTGAAGCGTCCGCGTACCCCGCGCTCGACGTGGCCACGGCTGACCGTGTTTATCCAGTTCGTCATGACTCGAACGCTAAGTGCGGGTACCGACGGGACCGGTGCTTGTTTGCGCTGCCTGTGGATAACTGCGGTGACACACTGTGCCGGTGACCACGACCAACGACATCTACGAGCGCCTCGGCGTACTCGAGCAGCTCGTCAAGCACCTGTACGAGCAGACGGGCGTGCCGATGCCCAACCCTGCGGCGATCGCCCGTAACGAAGCGCCGCCTCGCGTCCGCGAACTGGTCGCGGCGGGGAACAAGATCGGCGCCATCAAGGCCTATCGCGAAGAGATGAACGTCGATCTGGCCACCGCTACCCGCGCTGTCGAGGCACTGTACGGCTAGAACGGGCTGCTGTTGGACTGCCAGCGCGCCTCTTCCGGACGCGGCCCGTACTTGCGGGCGTAGGCCTCGTGCATGGCGGCGTCCCTCTTGCGCTTGATTTCGTCGACCAGGTTGGGGTCCAGATTGTGCTGCGCGAGCCGGTGCCTGCGCCACACCTTGTTCAGCGCCAGCGACATCAGGATCGCCCAGATGTAGATCGGCACCGTCATCTCGATATGCACGTACAGCGACGCGGGCAGCAGCCAGAACGGAGCGAGCACCAGCAGTGGCGGGATCGCCATGCGGATCATGTGCCGACGGACTGCGCCGTGGTCGGCAAGATCGTGAGCCACCCACTCGCGCATGGAGTCCGGCAGCCGCCTTCCGTAGCAGTAGGCGAGGTACTGCAGGGGGCCAGGCTTGTTCATCGGGAGTCCTTCCCTTCGTCGAGCGTGCCCGCCGCCAGCGCCGCGGCGTTGACCCGGGTGAGAACATCGTGCAGCCGCTCGAGCTCGTCAAGCCCGACGCCGAGCCGCTCCACGACCGCCGGCGGAATCTTCAGGGCTCGCCGGCGCAGCTGAATCCCCGCCTTCGTAAGGTCGACATCGGTCGCGCGTTCATCGGCCGCGCTGCGCGTGCGGGTGATCAACCCCAGCGCGTCCAGCCGCTTCAGCATCGGTGAGAGGGTCGCCGAATCCAGTTGTAGCGCAGTGGCAATCGCCTTGACCGACATCGGCCGATCGGCATTGGACTTGTGGTTGTCCCACAGCGCGAGCATCACGAGGTACTGCGGATGGGTGAGGCCCAGCGGTTCGAGCAGCGGGCGGTACACCGCCAGCACCGCGCGGTTGGTCACCGCCAGCGCGAAGCACACCTGCCGTTCGAGGGCCAGGGGATCGATGTCTGCCTCGACGACCGTCATGACATCATTATAGGCCCATTAGATAGGGCACTAACTAATCGGGTGCTACATATCACAGCTTGTTAGCATCACCACGCCATGTCTGACGAGCCGATCCGCGCCGACTATGCGGAGTTGCTGCAGCGCCGAGCCCTGACCGAGGACGCTGCACGCCCGGACGCCGTCGAGCGCAGGCGCGCCCGCAACGGCCGTACCGCCAGGGAAAACATCGCCGACCTCGTCGACGCGGACTCGTTCGTCGAATACGGCCGCTTCGCGATCGCCGCCCAGCGCCACCGTCGCGACCTCGCCGACCTGATCGCCCGCACCCCCGGCGACGGACTCGTGGCGGGTACGGCCCGCGTCAACGGCGACCTGTTCGGCGCCGAGCGCGCCGCCTGCGCCGTGCTGTCGTATGACTACACGGTTCTCGCGGGTACCCAGGGCGCACTGGGCCACCGCAAGAAGGACCGCCTCTTCGAACTCATCGAGCGCATGCGGCTACCGACCGTCTTCTTCGCCGAGGGCGGTGGCGGCCGACCCGGCGACACCGACTACCCCACCGTCTCCGCGCTCGACGCCCGCGCGTTCAAGCTGTGGGCGGCGCTGTCGGGTCTGGTGCCGCGCATAGCGGTCGTCAAGGGCCGTTGCTTCGCAGGCAACGCCGTCATCGCGGGCTGCTCGGACCTGATCGTCGCCACCGAGGACACCTCGCTCGGAATGGGCGGGCCGGCGATGATCGCGGGCGGTGGACTCGGTGACGTCCACCCCGACGAGGTCGGCCCGATCAGCATGCAGGAGCCCAACGGCGTGGTCGACGTCGTCGTCGCCGACGAGGCAGAAGCCGTGGCCGTGACCAAACGCCTACTCTCCTACTTCCAGGGCGCGACGGCGCCGGGTGCCGCGGGTGACCAAACAGCCTTACGCACAATGGTTCCCGAGCGGGCCCGCCGCGCATTTCCGGTGGCGCCGGTCATCGAGACGCTGGCCGACGAGGGATCGGTGACGTTCTTGCGGCCGCGCTTCGCCGCCGAGATGGTGACGGCACTGGCCCGCATCGACGGCCGCGCGGTGGGTGTCGTCGCGAACAACAGCATGGTGATGGCCGGCGCGATCACGGCGGCCGCATCCGACAAGGCGGCGCGGTTCCTGCAACTGTGCGACGCGTTCGGACTGCCCGTCGTCTCGCTGATCGACTGCCCGGGGTACATGGTGGGTCCGGCGGCCGAGGCCGAAGCGCTGGTGCGCCGTGCGTCGCGCATGCTGGTCGCCGGAGCCGCGCTGAGCGTGCCCCTCGTGGCCGTCGTGCTACGCCGCGGTTATGGACTCGGCGCTCAGGCGATGCTGGGCGGCAGCCTGCACGAACCGGTGCTCACAATGGCTTGGGCGGGAGCACATCTCGGGCCGATGGGCCTCGAGGGTGCGGTCCGGCTGGGGCTCCGCAAGGAACTCGAGGCGATCGCCGACGATGAGGAACGAGAAGAACGGGTGCGCCAGGCCACCGCGGCGGCCCAGGAGCATGCCAAGGCGCTCAACGCCGCTCAGCTCTTCGAGATCGATGACGTCATCGACCCGGCTGACACCCGCAGGCTCATCGTCGACACGCTGAACGCCGCCACCATGCATGAACCGCGCCGGACGGATCGACGTTTCGTCGACACCTGGTGATCGCCCCCTGCCGACCCCACGACGCGGCAGCGGGAGATCGGCGGTCAGGCGATTTCCGCGTAGTAGTAGCGGCGGGGCCGCACCACTTCTCCGTTGCGCTCGGCGAGCGACTTCAGTTGGCGCAGGGCAAACGACCGCCCGCGCCCGCTCTCGGGAATGACGATGCCCGCCCACAGACCTTCCGCCCGCGGCAGCTCGCACGCTTCACGGGCGCATAGCCAGCGCCTGGGGCATGCCCTGCAGATCGCCTTGGCCTCTTCGTCGGCTGACGTCGTCCACCGCTCGGGGTCGCGCGTGCAGGCGCCGACGGGTGTCTCGTCCCAGTGTGTTGAGTTCATCCGAACCCCTCCTTGTCCGCTCTGCGGCTGCTGCACCGCGGTGTCGCCAAGTTAGCGCACAAACCGTAGCGATGCAACAGTTAGCGCTACGACTAAGCTGGTCTGGTGGCACCGAGCGCCTGTCGGGAGATGCGCATTTGCGCCACAGAACGCGAGCTGAACAGCCCATAAAGGCGTTACGATCGCTGGACCCGACCGTCTCGAAACCGTAGCGCTGATGCGGTGCCGGTGGAGATAAAGACATAGCTTTGCCACAGATCCACGCGCACCACGCGGCCCCAAGTCGTAGCGGTGGATCCAGCGGCCGATAGGATTGCGTCGCCGCTCCGCCCCGTGAGTTCTCAAGGAATGCCCGTTGATGACCGACCCGGAGTCGATCGAGGTGCTCGACGAGGGGATGCGGCGTGCCGGTGCGGCCGCGGCGGCCCGTCGTCGCGAACTCGACATCAGCCAGCGCAGCCTGGCGACCGACGGGATCATCAACGCCGGCGCGCTCATCGCGTTCGAGAAGGGCCGCAGCTGGCCGCGTGAACGCACTCGAGCAAAGCTCGAAGAGGTGCTGCAATGGCCGCCGGGAACGATCGCGCGGTTGCGGCGGGGCGAGCCCGTCGCAGCCGAGCCGCGCGTCGAAACCCCCGCCGATACCGGCGATGACATTCCCTTGATTGCGCAGGCGCTCGTCACCGCGGTCAACACCTTCGCCACCGCGATCGAGGCACTGCCACCCGTCGACGATCCAGAGTTCACGCCCCGCGCCACGAAGATCCTTGGGGACTTGCGTCAGCTCGAGGCCGTCGCTGCCCGGGCGGCCCGCATCAGCAAGGTGTCACCGGCGTTGATCAAGGCGTTGAGCGCGGTGCGCACCCGCTACGACGAACTCATGCTCCGGGCCGCCCGCGCGCCGCAAGCCACCGTCGGCCAGCGGCTGTACGCCGCGAGGCGCGGCGCGAACCTGACCATCCTCGAAACTGCCCAGGCGGCAGGGGTTTCCGAAGAAGATGTGATACGCGCCGAGGCGGAAGAGCCAGTGTCACCGGCAGCCGTCCAGGAAATCGAATCGTTGATCGAGCAGCTGTGAGGAATCGTCAGTAGCGCTCGCGGTTGCGGTCGTCGTGGGTGGGGTAGAAGTCGGCCAGCGCCGCGGCGATCTCGATGAAGCGCCGCCTCGTCGCCGGTGACATCTCGCGCGTGCGGTCGATCACGCCGCCCGGCCGCAGATGCCCGTCGAAGGGGACCTCGACAACCCTCTGTCCCTGACTCGAGAACTGTTGCGCCAGGATCGAACGCGTCCGCTTGTCGGCGTGCCCGTCGGAGTCGTTGAGCACGATCACGGTGCGCTGCAGCAGACTGTTGAGCCCGCGGGCAGCCAGCCAGTCCAGTGTCTGGCCGGCCGCCGCCGCACCGTCGACCCACGGCGATGAGACCACGACCAACGCGTCGAGGTCGCGCAGCACCTCCTGAGTGACCGGGGTGTCCATGGTGGAGCTGCAGTCGACGATCGAGATGGTGAAGTACCGGTCGAGCCGCGAGGTCGCCTCTCGGTAGATCGCCGGATCCAGGACCCGTCGACGCGCGGGCGTTCCCTCGCCGGCGAGGACGAACAGCCCAGCCGCGTTGTTGCCGACGCGGCTGCGGACGTCGGCGAAGGTCTCCAGGTGCTGGTCGGCCGCCAGCTCCCAGTAGGAGCCCTGCGCCCGGGGGTCGACGCGGCTGCCGAGCTTCCCGAACGCGGTGTCGGCGTCGATGGCGACCACCCGGTCGTCTTGGCGCAATTCGGCGATGACCGATCCGATGCTGGCCGACACCGTCGTCTTCCCGACGCCGCCCTTGCCCATCACGCCGACCTTGAAGTGGCCGCGCAGTCCCGACCGGACCTTGTCCTCGAGTTGGGCCTGGCGGATCTCCTCGGGGCTCTGGCCGAGGTTCACCAGACCGAACGTGGCCTTGTACAGCGCCAGACGCCACCCGCCGCCCGGCGGGGTGCGCCGCTGCGGCACGAGCTCGTCGGCGCGGATCCGGTCCGCGTATGAACCGCTCGGCGCCTGCGCTCCTTGCGATGCGGGACCGTAGCCGGGAGTCCATTGCGGCGCGGGCGGACCGCCAGGCGCCGGCGGCCGTGGGCCGTGCTGCGGCAGACGATCCGGCTGCGGGGGCGGCGTGGTCCACGGCGCGGTGTCGCCGCGGGTGGGCGGCAGAGGTCCGGTCTCGCGTGGTGTCCCCGGCGGGGGGCCGTACCGGGGATTGGGTTGACGGAAATTGCCGCCCGGCCGCTCGGGCTCTCTGAAAGGTGCGCTCGCCTCTGCCGTCGGCGCGACCGGTGCCCGGCTGACTTCCGTCGTCGTCCAGAGGTTCTCCTCGTCGGTGGCCCTGGTGTCGGACGGCGACGACGGAGGGATGTAGTCGACGGGAGGGCGCGGGGCCGCCGCTCCCCACGCGGGCGGGGCGGCCGGCCGTGCCGGTGGTGTCGGTTCCGGGTCGGCTGACGGTTCGAAATCGGTGTCTTCGGGACCGGTCCATCCGAGCTTTCTCCGCAATTCGTCATCGCGGTCGGTCACTGAGTGTCTCCTCGGAATGTCGTGTCATGCGTGTGGCAGCCCCTTCCAAGTATCAACCAATCCACGGTGTGCAGCGCAAACGTGTCGGCCAGCGGACCTGTCGATGCGGCTAGCAAATACGACTATCCGCGCAGCGATCCGTATGCGGCGGTGTCTGTCGACGTCGTCAGGTGCGCATCGGGGCGGTGTCGACGAGGCGCGTCCGTTCCCGGACACGGGCAGAGTTTGGATCCCGGCGTGGGCATCTCGCCGGTTCGCCAGAATGCGTCGGAAATGTCTGGAAATGCTGCTATCGACCGTGTACCCATTGCTGGGCTGGTCCGAGACCGCACCGGTGCAGGCCGTGGGCAAGCCAGAAATTGGTGACATCGGCGCCCCAGGACCGCTGGTACGCTTTCACCCGGCGCACGGGTCTACCAGAAGGGGTCGAATGGCATGCGTGTGGTTCGTGGCAAAGCATCGGTGGTCGGTGACCAGTGACGCCCCGCAAGCAGGCGTCCGATGACACGCCCGACACGAGCCTGCCACATGCAGACGGTTCGGACCTCTTGGATTTCGGCCAGCTGATCATCGCGGGCATGAGGTCGACGACGGGCGAGGGCGAGCCCGACGACGGCGCGCAGTTCGACAAAGGGCGCAAAGAATTCAGCATGGCCGGCCAGACGCTACGGTCGGCGGCCGCCGACGACCGGTGGGACGGCGCCGCAGCGCGCGCCTACGCCGACCAGAACACCCGGCAACAAGGGCGAATCGAAACGATGGCCGACGCCGATCAGGCCGTCTTCACCGTCCTGGTCCGAGAAGCCTGTCAAATCAAGCTGCGCCGGGACACTCTTGAGGACCAGTCCGACGTTCTCGCCAGGACGAGCGACGCGACCCTTCCCCTGCAGTTCATTCCGCGTTACGGCGAGGCCGCCAAGTTGGCCATCGAGTCCACTGCGCTCTCGGGCGCGCTTCTCGCCAGCGCCCAGGCGCTGCAGGACTTGCACTCCGACGTGTCGGCCAACGCCGCCGAGCTTTCTCAGGCGGTCGGCCTATATGCCGGGGTCGCCGAGGGTGCCGGGCCGGAGCCGACTGGGCTACCGGCTCCGATGCCCGATAGCGTGAATCCGCCGGAAACCGAGTTTGGAGAAGGGGTCCATGTCGGGGGATGACTTGCGCGTGACAACGGCGCACCTTGACGAACTGACCGTCCAACAGGTGCGGGCCGCCGCAGAAACCAGATCCGCGACCCTTCTCACCGACGGCGTCGACGCCGCGGTGCGATCCACCCACGGCGTCATCGCGTCGGCGACGGCCGGCGCCGTCAGCGACATCGTCGCGGCGCGTCGCGCCGCGGGCATGAAGATCGCCGCGATCTCCGACGACCTCGGGCTCAAATTGCACGACGCCGTTCGGCGCTATGACCAGGCCGATGATGCGACGGGCCGCGTGCTGGATGGGCAGGTGAAGCCACGATGAGCAGCAATGTGCAAGCGACGCATCCAGATGCCGCGCATGTCGACGACGTCGTCGGCGTCGAGGTCACGATCGACGGCATGCTCGTCATCGCCGATCGCCTTGGGCACTCGGAGTTTCCGACGGCGCTGGGCATCCGGCTCAACATCCCGCAGCCCGAGCTGCGCGAAATCGTCTGGGAGCAGGTCGCGCGTGACCTGACTGCGCAGGGTGTGCTGGACGTGTTCGGCCGGCCCCACGCCGAGGTGGCGGCCATGGTCGACACGCTCAGTCGGTCCGATCGGACCCTGGAGGGACGCTGGTGGCGTCGCGACGTCGGCGGCAAGATGATCCGTTTCGTGGTGTGTCGCAAGGGAGATCGACACGTCATCGCGGCGCGCGACGGCGACATGATCGTGTTGCAGCGCGTCGCCCCGCAGGTCGGCCTGGCGGGCATGGTGACCACGGTCCTCGGGACAGCCAACCCCGCCGACGTCGAACCGTTGACCGGTGTCGCGAGTCAGCTGGGGGAATGCCGCGACGCGAACCAGTTGCTTAAGTACGGCATTGCACCCACGTCGGCGCGTGCCTACGCCGACATCATCGCGAACCCGGAGAGCTGGGTCGAGATCACCGCGGTCGAACGCCACCCCGGTGGCACGTTCACCCAGGCCGATGTCGCTGCCGGAGTGCTCGATTCCCGGCAGGGCCGCATCGTGTCGATACCGCGTCGCGTGAACGGCGAGCTGTACGGCAGCTTTCTGCCGGGCACGACGGAGAACCTTGCGCGCGCGCTCGACGGTTTGATCGGATTCCTGCCGTCCGGAAAGTGGTTCGACCAGACCTCAACCGACCAAGCCGGTGGACCCGAGGCGCAGTGAGGAAAGCACCACATGGCGGCTGAGCATCAGCCATACGATCCTGACGAGCGCGACGATCTGGCCGCGCTCGATTTCTCGCGTCCTGACCACGGCGAGGACGACGCCGCACCGGTGCCGATGTTCACCGTGACCAATCCGCCGGGCTCCGTGACCGTCACGACGTTCATGGACGGCCGCGTCAAGCAGATCGAATTGTCTTCGAGGACCACCGATATGACCGAACCCGAGCTCGCCGACGAAATCGTCGTCATCGCGGGCCTTGCCACGCAGGAAGCGAAGTCAGCCCAGTACTCGTTGATGCTCGACGGCATGCGCGAGCAGGGCCACGACGATGCGGCGACCCGTGACTTTCTCACCCGCGATCTGGACCTGCCGTCGCCCGAGGAAGCAAGAGCGGCACGGGCGCAGATCTTCGCGACTCGGTACGGGGGCGACGATGACTGAGCACCTCACCAACCTCTTCAGTAGCGCGGTCGGAATGCTGCCCAGTTCTGCGGCGCGGTCGTTCGAGATCTTCTCCGAGATCACCGCGATGGACGAAACCGCTTGCGACGCATGGGTGGGACGGATCCGCTGCGGTGACACCGAGCGGGTCACGCTGTTCCGCGCCTGGTATTCACGCGCGAACTTCGGGCAGCTGGCCGGATCCGCCGAGATCTCGATGAACAGCGTCAACGCCCGGGTGCCGATCGGCGGCCAGTTCGGCGACATCACGTATCCGATCAACTCGCCGCTGGCCATCACGATGGGCTTCGCTGTCCACGAGGCTGCGGTCGGCAACTACGCCGATGCCATGGAGGCGCTGGAAGCCGTTCCGTCAAACGGTGCAGAGCATTTGGTGTCGTGGGTGAAGGCGGTGATCTACGGTGCGGCCGGGCGCTGGACCGACGTCATCGACGAGGTCAAGGGTGCCGGTGCCTGGCCGGACAAGTTCCTCGGGGCCGCCGCCGGTGTCGCCCACGGCGTGGCCGCGGCCAACTTGGGTCTGTTCACCGAGGCCGAACGACGTCTGACCGAGTCCAATTCGTCTCCTGCCGGCGAGGCGTGCGCGCCTGCCATTGCGTGGTACCTCGCGATGACGCGCCGCGGACAGGGCAACGAAGCGTCGGCGGTGGGACTGCTCGAGTGGCTGCAGGCAACCCACCCCGAACCCAAAGTCGCGGCAGCGCTCAAGGATCCGAACTTCCGGCTGGAGACCACCACCGCCGAGAAGATCGCCGCGCGCAAGGATCCGTGGGACGCGTCCAGCGTCGAGGCGGACAACTCGGGCCGCGAGAAGCTGCTCGCCGAAGCAGAAGCCGAGCTGGATCGGCAGATCGGGCTCACCCGCGTCAAGGAACAGATCGAGGCCTATCGGGCGGCAACGCAGATGGCCAAGATCCGGGCGGCGCGCGGCATGAAGGTCGCGCAGGCGTCCAAACACATGATCTTCGCGGGCCCGCCCGGCACCGGTAAGACGACCATCGCCCGTGTGGTGGCCAACATCCTGGCGGGGCTCGGCGTCATCGGCGAACCGAAGTTGGTCGAGTCCTCACGAAAGGATTTCGTCGCCGAGTACGAGGGTCAGTCCGCGGTGAAGACCAGCCGCACCATCGACCGCGCCATCGGCGGCGTGCTGTTCATCGATGAGGCGTACACCCTGGTGCAGGAGCGCGACGGCCGGGCGGACCCGTTCGGCACCGAAGCGCTGGACACGCTGCTGGCCCGCATGGAGAACGACCGCGACCGGCTGGTCGTGATCATCGCCGGATACAGCAACGACATCGACCGGTTGCTCGAATCCAACGACGGCCTTCGTTCGCGCTTCGCGACACGCATCGAATTCGACTCCTATCTGCCGAGTGAGATCGTGGAGATCGCGAAAGTGATTGCTCAGCACAATGATTCGAGCCTTGACGATGAGGCCGCCAAGCGGGTGCTCGAAGCCGCGACGCTACTGAGCCAGCGGGCGCTCAACGGGAAGCCGGCGCTGGACATCGCGGGCAACGGTCGCTACGCCCGCCAGCTGGTCGAGGCCGGTGAGCAGAACCGCGACATGCGCCTGGCCCGCTCGCTGGACTTCGAGAGCCTCGGGGTCGACGAGCTGAGCCAGATCAACGGCGATGACATGGCGGCCGCCATCGCCGGCGTGCATGCACGATTGAATATCGGCGAGTAGGCATGGCGAGTTTCCGGCTCACCACCAAGGTTCAGGTCAGCGGCTGGCGTTTCCTGCTGCGCAGGGTCGAGCACGCGATCGTGCGACGGGACACCCGCATGTTCGACGACCCACTGCAGTTCTACAGCCGCGCGGTCTCGGCAGGCATCGTGATCGCCGTCATCATCTGCCTGGGCGCGGCGCTGCTGGCCTACTTCAAACCGCTCGGAAAGCGGGGCGGTGACACACTTCTCGTCGACCGCACCACCAACCAGCTCTACGTCGTCATCCCCGGCACCGGCCAGTTGCGGCCCGTCTACAACCTGACGTCGGCACGACTGGTGCTGGGCAACGCCGGCACCCCGGTCGCGGTGAAGTCAGACGAGTTGGACCGGATGCACAAGGGGCAGCCGATCGGCATTCCCGGTGCGCCCTATGCCACGCCGGTCGGCGGCGCCAACTCGACCTGGACGTTGTGCGACACCGTGACCAAGCCCGAGAGCGTCGCACCGGACATCGAGACATCGGTTGTCGTGCAACCTCTTTACCTCGACTCCTCGGTCGGACCGATGCGCCCCGACGAGGGCCTGCTGGTGTCCTACGAGAACGACAACTGGCTGGTGACCGAGACCGGGCGGCACGCCATCGACCTGTCCGACCGCGCGGTGACGTCGGCGGTGGGCATCCCCGTCACCTCCAAAGCGACGCCGATCTCGGAGGGCGTCTTCAACGCGCTGCCCAATGCCGGGCCATTGCGGCTGCCTGCGATCGCGCGCTTCGGCGAACCCAACACCGTTGGCCTGCCGCCGAATCTGGTGATCGGATCCGTGTTCATGGCGCTCACCGAAGACGGAGAACAACATTTCGTGGTTTTGCCCGACGGTGTAGCTCGGATCAACGGCACCACTGCGGCGGCATTGCGCGCCACCAATTCGTTCGGCCTGGTGACACCACCGTCCATCGAGACCAGTACGGTCGCCAGGATCGCCGAGCAGGTGTACGGCTCACCGCTACCGGACGAACCGCTGGAGATCCTGTTGCGTGAGGATGCACCGACGTTGTGCTGGTCGTGGCAGCGCGAGCCAGGCGATCAGGCGCCGAAGACCACCATCATCGCGGGGCGCCACCTGCCGATCGCACCGTCGGCGATGAACACCGGCATCGACCAGATCGGCGGCGATGCAAAGGTTTACATCGACGGCGGGAAGTACATTCGGCTGCAATCGCCGGACCCACGCTACGGCGAGAGCCTCTACTACATCGACCCGCAGGGCGTGCGTTACGGGCTGCCCGACGAGGAGACTGGCAGCACCATCGGCCTCAGTTCGCCGGTGACCGCGCCGTGGCAGGTGATCAGCCTGCTGATCGACGGTCCGGTGCTGTCCAAGCAGGCGGCGCTGATCGAACACGACACTCTGCCGCCAAACCCCAACCCGCGCAGGGTTCTTGACGGCACCAACGCCGGAACGCAACCCGTCACCGCGAACACCGGAGGTGGCCGATGACCACCAAGAAGTTCACGCCCATCATCAAACGCGGGCCACGGCTGACGCCCGGTGAGATCAACGTGACGCCGCCCGACGACCTCGGCGTCGAGATCCCGCCGTCGGGCATCCAGAAGGCGCTGCCGTGGGTCATGGGCGGCGGCATGCTCGGCATGATCGCGATCATGATCTTCACCGGCATCCGACAGCTCTCGCCGTACATGCTGATGATGCCGCTGATGATGGTGATGGCCACCGTCGGCTTCATGGCCGGCGGCGGTCCCGGCGGCAAGAAGGTGCCCGAGATCAACGCCGACCGCAAGGAATACCTGCGGTACCTCGCGGGTCTGCGGACCCGCGTGACGTCGTCGGCGGCCGCTCAGGTGACGTTCTTCAACTATCACGCACCGCATCCCGACGATCTGCTCTCCATCATCGGGACCAACCGGCAATGGTCACGTCCGACCAATGCCGACTTCTTCTCGGCGGTGCGCATCGGCCTCGGTACCGAGCCTGCGGTCGACCGACTGCTCAAGCCGGCCGTCGGCGGCGAGCTGGCCGGACCGCAGGGCGCCCCGGCACCGCATCTGGAACCCGTCAGTCACATGTGGGTCACCAAGTTCCTGCGCACCCACGGGTTGATTCACGATTGCCCGAAACTGGTCCAGCTGCGCACCTTTCCGACCATCGCGGTCGGCGGCGACCCGGACCGAGCCGCGGGCCTGCTCACGGCGATGATCTGCCATCTCGCGGTGTTCCATCCGCCGGACCTGTTGCAGATCCGGGTGCTCACCGACAACCCGGAAGACCCGAATTGGGCCTGGCTTAAATGGCTTCCGCATGTGCAGCACCAGACGGACACCGACGCCGCGGGTCCGACGCGGCTGGTGTTCACGCGACCCGACGGGTTGAGCGACTTGACGGCCCGCGGGCCGCACACGCCCGACGCCACCCCTAGCGGACCGTACGTCGTCGTCGTCGACCTCTCAGGCGGCAGGGCCGGCTTCCCGATTGACGGCCGGGCCGGCGTCACCGTCCTCACGCTCGGCAACCATCGCGGCTCGGCCTACCGAATTCGCGTCGACGCCGACGGTACCGCCGATGATCGGCTGCCCAACCAGACGTTCCGGTTGGTCACCTCGGCGACCGACGAAATGACTCCGGAGCATGCGAACCGCATCGCGCGCAAGCTCGCCGGATGGTCCATCACGGGCACCGTCATCGACAAGAGCGTGCGCGTGCAGAAGAAGGTCGTCACCGAATGGCACCAGCTCGTTGGCGCGCACACGATCGAAGACGTGACGCCCAGCAGATGGCGGATGTTCGCCGACACCGACCGGGACCGGCTGCGCATCCCGTTCGGTCACGAACTGAAGACGGGCGACATCATGTATCTCGACATCAAGGAGGGCGCGGAGTTCGGTGCCGGCCCGCACGGGATGCTGATCGGCACAACGGGTTCCGGCAAGTCAGAGTTCCTGCGCACGCTGATCCTGTCGCTGGCGGCCACCCACCACCCGGATCAGATCAACCTGCTGCTCACCGACTTCAAGGGTGGCTCGACGTTTCTGGGCATGGAGAGGCTGCCGCATACCGCCGCGGTCGTCACCAACATGGAGGAAGAAGCCGAGCTCGTCAGCCGCATGGGTGAGGTGCTCACCGGTGAGCTGGACCGCAGGCAGTCGATCCTGCGACAGGCCGGCATCCAGGTCGGCGCTGCGGGCGCGCTGTCGGGTGTCGCCGAGTACGAGAAGCACCGGGAGCGTGGCGCTGACTTGCCGCCGCTGCCAACCCTTTTCGTGGTCGTCGACGAATTCGCCGAGCTGCTGCAGAACCACCCGGACTTCATCGGGCTGTTCGACCGGATCTGCCGCGTCGGCCGGTCGTTGCGGGTGCACCTGCTGCTCGCCACGCAGTCGCTGAACACCGGCGGCGTGCGAATCGACAAGCTCGAACCCAACCTCACCTACCGTATCGCGCTGCGCACCACAAGTTCGGCCGAATCCAAGGCAGTGATCGGAACGCCTGAGGCGCAATACATCACGAACAAGGAGAGCGGCGTCGGGTTCCTGCGGGTCGGCATGGAAGACCCCGTCAAATTCCACAGCGTGTACACCGGTGTCAACTATGTGCCGACCACGTCGGTACAGGACAACGGAGAAGTCAAGCCGCGTGTTCAGAGTGCGGACCGGATACGCATCCATCAATTCACCGCGGCGCCGATCTTCGATACGGCGGTGACATCATGACAGTCGAATCGGAACAGCGCGTATTGCGCGAGGTCATCATCGACCAGCTGGACATCGGCGAAACCCGTGCCTACCGGATGTGGTTGCCGCCGTTGTCGGATCCGACTCCGGTGAACGAGCTCATCGAACGCGATCATCAGTGGCAGCCGCTGCGATTCGGCTTGGGAATCATGGACGAACCGCGACGACACCGCCAGGAGGTTTGGGGCGTCGACGTCTCGGCGGCCGGCGGCAACATCGCCGTGGGAGGCGCGCCGCAGACAGGCAAGTCCACGTTCCTGCAGACACTCGTGCTGTCCGCGGCGGCCACGCATACCCCCCGCCAGGTGCAGTTCTATTGCATCGACCTCGGCGGCGGCGGTCTGATGTACCTCGAGGACCTGCCGCACGTCGGCGGTGTGGCGACGCGATCGGAACCGGACAAAGTGAGCCGAGTCGTTGCCGAAATGAAAGCCGTTCTGCGCCAACGCGAGGCGCTGTTCAAGCAGCTGCGCGTGGGGTCCATGGCGGCCTACCGGCAGATGCGTGAAGATCCCAACCACCCCGCCGCTGTCGACCCGTTCGGCGACGTGTTCATGGTCATCGACGGCTGGCCGGCGTTCGTCGCGGAGTTCCCCGACCTCGAGCCGACGGTCCAGGATCTGGCCGGGCAGGGTCTGCAGTTCGGCGTGCACACGGTGATTTCCACGCCGCGCTGGACCGAGCTGAAGTCACGCATCCGCGACTACCTCGGCACCAAGATCGAATTCCGGCTCGGCGACGTGAACGAGACCCAGATCGACCGCATCACCCGCGAGATCCCGCAGAACCGGCCAGGTCGCGCGGTCTCGTTGGAAAAGCACCATTTGATGATGGGCGTCCCCCGGCTGGACGGTGTGCACAGCGCCGACGAGTTGGTCTCGGCGATGTCGAACGCGGTGGAGGCCATCGGCGCGCAGCACACCGAACAGGCCCCCAAGGTGCGGGTGCTGCCCGAGCGCATCTACCTGCACGAGCTGGACCCGAAACCGCCCGGACCCGACAGCGACTACCGAACCCGCTGGACGGTGCCGCTCGGCGTGCGCGAGGCGGACCTGTCGGTGGCGCACAACCACATGCACCTGACGCCGCACCTGCTGATCTTCGGCGCGCCGAAGTCGGGCAAGACCCGGATCGCGCACGCGGTGGCCCAGGCCATCTGCAGCCGCAACGACCCATCCCAGGTGCGGTTCATGCTGGCCGACTATCGCTCGGGGCTGCTCGATGCGGTACCGCAAAGCCACCTGCTGGATGCGGGGGCGGTGAACCGCAACCAGTCAGCGCTGGAAGTGTCGATCCAGGCGCTCGCCGGCAACCTGCAGAAGCGGATGCCCCCGCCGGACCTGACCACCTCGCAGCTGCGGTCGCGGTCATGGTGGAAGGGCCCGGACGTGGTGCTGCTGGTTGACGACTGGCACATGATCGTCGCGGCCAGCGGGATGGTCCCGCCGATGGCACCATTGTTTCCGTTGCTGCCCGCGGCGGCGGACATCGGCTTGCACATCATCGTGACCTGCCAGATGAGCCAGGCGCATCGGGCGACGATGGACAAGTTCGTGGGTGCCGCCTACGGCGCCGGTACCCCCACGCTGTTCCTGTCCGGGGAGAAGGTGGACTTCCCCTCACGCGAGATCAAGGTGCAGCGAAGGCCTCCTGGCCAGGCGTTTCTGGTCTCACCGGATGCCAAAGAAGTCATCCAGGCGGCCTATGTGGATCCACCCGAAGAAGAAGTGTTCTGAGCACCCCTCAGGCGCGGTTAGTATTTACCGGAGACGTCCTAGCAAACATAGATTCGAGTGCCGGCGACGGGGTCGGGGGAAGATTCCAGACGCACTGGCTATGCAGCTAGGCCCTTTCATAAATGAATAACCAGGCAATTCATCTATATGCGAGGAGATAGCGCAAATGCAACCCTTGGAGCACAATCCGGGAGCAGTCGGAATCGGCACACAGGTAGTCGCAAACGGCGTTCGCGGCCTGGCCGTTGGCACGGTCGCCTCCGCTGCCGTTACCGCGCTGGTGCCCGCCGGTGCCGACGAGGTCTCCGCCCAGGCGGCCGCGGTCTTCGCCAAGGAGGGCGTCGAGGCCCTGGCATTGAATACGTTTGCTCAGCAAGAGCTTTCCCGCGCAGGGGCGGCCTACGTAGAGATCGCGGGAGTCTACGAAGCGGTCGACAGCGCCAACGCCGCCACCTTCTGACATCTCGCTGACCGACTTCCTAGGCGAGGAACCAATATCTGATGGAGTGGCATGGAATGCCGCCGGAGGTGAACACTGCGCGGCTGATGATGGGTGCCGGACCGGCCCCCATGCTTCAGGCTGCCGCAGGGTGGGAAGCCCTGGCGATATCCCTCGAGAGTCAGGCCGATGAACTGGCCGCGAGTCTGGCTGCCCTGACGTCGGTATGGACTGGTTCAGCGAGTGAGAAGGCCGTTTCCTCGACCATGCCGATGGTCACCTGGCTGAGGACGGTGTCCGCGCAGGCGATGAAACGCGCGATGCAGGCCATTGCGCAGGCCAACGCCTATACCGCCGCGATGGCGACCACGCCTCCGCTGGCGGAGATCGAGCAGAATCACGTCACACACGCGGTGCTGGAGGCGACCAACTTCTTCTGGGTCAACACCATCCCGATCGCGTTGAACGAGATCGATTACTTCGTGCGGATGTGGAATCAGGCCGCCGGGGCGATGGACGTCTACCAGTCCGAAACCCTGCTGAACCTGATGTTCGAGCTGATCGCGCCGCCGAAGCCGGTCGTGGTGCCTGGCGTCGGCGAGAGTGGGGCGGCCGCGGCGCTGGCATCGGCGGCGGCCATGGCACCCGCTGCTGCGGTGCGCAACGCGGCCATCGCTCAGGTCAGCACGGCGTCGAAGATGGAATCGGTATTGCTGAACGCGGGGAACGCGGCCGCCCAGGGCAACATGGCCGCCCAGCGTGCCGAAGGTCAGGCGCAGAAGGCCGACAATGCCGCACCGCAGGCCCAGCAGGTGCAGCAGGGCATGCAGATGGGCGTGCAGATGGCGTCGCAGATCGGATCGGCGGTCGGCCAGATTCCGCAGCAGGCCAGCCAGATGATCATGCAGCCGATGCAGCAGCTGACGCAGCCACTGCAGCAGGTGTCGTCGCTGTTCAGCAGCCTGGGCGGCGCTGACAAAGCCCAAATTGGCCTCATCGGTGCCAGTCCGCTGTCCAATCATCCATTGGCCGGCGGCTCGGGTGCCGGCTCGGGCGCAGGGCTGGTGCGCGCGGCGTCATTGCCGGGTGCAGGAGGCTCCGCACCGCGAACCCCGTTGTTGGCCAACCTGATCGGCGAGACCAAGCCCCTGGTGTCGGCCGGTGCGGCCGCGGGCGTGGGCGGTATGGGTCTGGCGCCCGTCGGCGCAGGCGGAGGGATGGGCCCGATGGGAGGGATGGGCCAACCTGGCAAGTGCGGCGGGTCCAAGCAGGGTTTGACGGCGCCGTCCGTGCTGCCTCAAGACCTCAGCGAAGACGAAGAAGACGACTGGTAACCACAGACTTCCCGGTCCCGTGACCGGAAAGACTCGCCATCGAGTGGTGAGGACACAGGAAAAGGAAAAGGAAGCACACAATGTCAGCAGGAATGGAAACCGATGCTGCTGTCCTCGCCAAAGAGGCCGGCAACTTCGAACGGATCTCGGGTGAGCTTCAAGCCATCATGCATCAGGTCGACGCCACCGCGGCCGGGCTCAAGGCGGTGTGGGATGGGAAGGCAAGTGGTGCCGCCCAGGCAGCGCTGCTCCGCTACCAAGAAGCGGCCCAGTCCCAACGCACGTTGTTGGACGAAATCAGCATGAATATCCACGGTTCGGGCACGGACTACACGGCCACCGACACCGATCAAGCTTCGGTGGTGCAGACCGCAATGACCAACATGGGCATCTGACCCCAGATCAATCAGTAGGAAAGGACAGAACATGAGCTTTGATGGACCGCAGATGTGGCATTTCGGCGCAATTGAGGGCGGGGCCGGCGAGATCGGCGGCGCCGTCGCTCGAGTGCACGGGCTGCTCGATGAGGGTGCGGCGTCGCTGGCGACGCTTCAGTCGGTCTGGGGCGGCAGCGGCTCCGAGGCGTACCTTGCCGTGCAGACGCGCTGGGACAACGCCTCTCTCGAGTTGAACACGGCGCTGCAACAGCTGGGCCACGCCATCAGTGAGGCTGGCATCAACATGGCCCAAACCGAAGCGGCCGTTACCGGAAAGTTCGTCTAGCACGATGTCGCGCTTAGGTGGGTGGGACAGCTCACGCTGACCTGCCCACCGCGCGTCTCGACTTCTAGCAATGAGAGGTACTCATGTCGGCAGACTATGACCGGCTTTTCCACGCTTCAGGGTCCTCGGTGGACGCCCTGCCGACAGCCGACGACGCGGATCGTGACGTCGCCGCCACTGGTCCGGCGCCCGCCACCGGCCCGGGCCGTGGCGAGGTGACGCCGCCCGCGATGCCCGTCGATCCGAACAAGACTCAGGCCGCCGCCGCGCCGGCCCCGCGCCAGACTGAGGTCACGACGCAGATGCCGGCCGCACGCACTGCCCCGCCGCAGCGTCAGCAACCGAACGGGATGATGCGGACACCGAAGGCGACCGGCCCCACCGGCGCCCGCTTCGAACAGCAGCGGCCCGCACCGGCACCCGCACCACGGCCGGCGCCGGCGCCCGCGCCGTCGCAGCACTTCGCCGAAGGCCAGTCCGAGATGGATTTGGTGCGCCGCGTGGGCCAGCCCGCGCCGACGTCGGCGGCGACGATCGGCAACCATCGCGCCATCGATGCGCTGTCGCACGTCGGCGTGAAGTCCGCGGTGAAAATGCCTTCGCAGCGTGGCTGGCGGCATCTGCTGTACGTGCTCACGCGCATCAATCTCGGGTTGTCACCCGACGAGCTCTACGAGATGGATCTGCATACCCGGATCCGCCGAAATGCGCGTGACTCGTATCAGATTGGCGTCTTCGGGCTGAAGGGCGGTGTCGGCAAGACCGCCATCACCGTCTCGCTGGGTTCTGCGCTGAGCAAGGTGCGCGGCGACCGGATCCTGGCCATCGACGCGGACCCCGACGGCGGCAATCTCGCCGATCGGGCGGGACGGCAGTCGGCGGCAACGATCGCAGATCTGTTGTCGGACAAGGAACTCGCGCGGTACAACGACATTCGCGCGTACACGAGCATGAACGGCTCGAACCTCGAGGTCCTGTCGTCCGACGATTACAGCGCCGCGCGGCGCGAGTTCAACGACGAGGACTGGAGGGACGCGACCAGCATTGTGTCGCGCTACTACAACCTGGTGTTGGCCGACTGCGGGGCGGGGCTGTTCCAGCCCGCCGCTCGAGGTGTGCTGTCGACGGTTTCCGGCCTGGTGATCGTCGCGAGCGCGTCGATCGACGGTGCGCGCCAGGCCGCGATCACCATGGACTGGTTGCGGCAGAACGGATATCAGGATCTGCTCGGCCGCTCGTGCGTGGTCATCAACCATGTCGTGCCGGGGAAGCCGAACATCGATATCGAGGATCTGGTGCAGCAGTTCGAGCGCCATGTCCCGCCGGGTCGAGTCATTGTGCTGCCCTATGACAAGCACGTCGCGGCCGGCACGGAGATCCAGCTCGACCTGCTCGGTAAGGACTTCCGGCGCCGGGTCATCGAGTTGGCCGCGGCCCTGTCCGACGACTTCGACAGGCTCGAACGACGTTGACCTCCACCGCCGCCGCAGCAACGGCGTCGGGTGTGACGCCTGGCCGGCCGTCGACCACGCGCGTGACGATCCTGACCGGACGACGAATGACCGACCTGGTGCTGCCGGCGTCGGCACCGATCGAAACGTATATCGATGAGACGGTTTCGGTGCTCGCCGAGCTACTCGAGGACACGCCGAAGGATGTCCTCGCCGGGTTCGACTTCTCGGTGCAGGGGGTGTGGGCGTTCGCACGCCCGGGTGCACCACCGCTGAGGTTCAACGAGTCGCTGGACGACGCCGGTGTGGTCGACGGGTCCCTGCTGACGCTGGTTTCCGTGAGCCGAACCGAGCGCTATCGGCCCCTGGTCGAGGACGTGATCGACGCGATCGCGGTGCTTGACGAGTCACCGGAGTTCGATCGCACCGCATTGAACCGATTTGTCGGTCTGGCGATTCCGTTCACCGCGCTGGCGGTATCGGCGATGTCGTTGGTGGCATGGAGCCGCAGCGGTCACGCTTGGTGGTGGGCGGTGGCGCTGGCCGTCCTCGGCCTGGGACTGTTGGGCGGCAGCGTGCTGGCGACCAACCGCTACCAGAACATCGACATGTCGGAGAGCCTGCTGGTCGCGTCGATGCCGGCATTGGCGGCAGCGGCGGCGCTCGCGGTTCCGCTGCCGATCGGCTACGGCGGGCTCGGTGCGCCGCAAGCAGCGGGTGCGGCCGCGGTGGTGTTGTTGTTGACGCTGGCGACCCGAGGCGGACCGCGCAAAAGGGCCGAGCTGGCTTCGTTTTTGGCGGTCGCGTCCACCGCGGGGGCCGCGGCGGCTGTCGCGTTCGGCTATGGATGGCAATACTGGGTGCCCGCAGGCGCGATTGCGTTCGGCCTGATCGTCGTGACCAATGCGGCCAAGCTGACCGTCGCGGTGGCTCGGATCGCGCTGCCGCCGATCCCCGCACCCGGCGAAACCGTCGGCAGCGAGGAACTTCTCGACCCGGTCGCCGCACCCATGGGCGACGAGTCACCGACCTGGCAGGCGATCATCGAGTCCGTGCCGGACTCCGCCGCGCGGCTACACGAGCGCAGCCAGTTGGCGACGCGGCTGCTGATCGGTTTCGTGACCGTGGGCGCGCTGATCCTGGCGATCGGTGCGATCACCGTTGTAGTGCAGGGACATTTCTTCGTCCACAGCATGATCGTTGCGGCGCTCGTCACGTTGATCTGCGGCTTCAGGTCCCGGCTCTACGCCGAACGCTGGTGTGCGTGGGGGTTGTTGGCGGCGGTTGTCGTGATCCCGACGGGCTTGATGGTGAAGCTGTCGTTGTGGGATCCCGACCGCGCGTGGCTGGTGCTGGCCCTGTACGTGGCGTTGGGAATCGTCACCCTGATCGTCATCGGGGCGGCCAGCAGCGTGCAGCGGGTGTCGCCGGTGACCAAGCGAATCCTCGAATTGGTCGACGGTGCGGCGATTGCCGCGATCATCCCTTTGCTGTTGTGGATCGCCAGCGTGTACGACCTGCTGCGGAATCTGAGGTTCTGATCGCGAGGGGAGCGAGCGATGAGTGGTGAGATACCCGGGTTGGATCCCGAGGTGCTGCGCACTGCGGCAGCGGCTTTCGGTGATGCGGCGGATGGTCTGAGCCGTATGCGGGCAAACGAGGTCGTCGGCGATGCCGCCGCATCGCTGGGGCAGTTGCTCACAGCCCAGTCATGCCGCAGGGCGCAGGAGGGCATCACCGCGGCGGTCACCGGGGCGGTTGAGAGTGCGCGGGAATACAGCGAAAGCCTGGATGACGCTGTGCGTGCCTATTCTCGTCAGGATCAAGCGGTCGCCGACGACATCGCCAACGTCGACATCCCGAGCTGACGTCATGACAGGGGCACGCCAGAACTGTCCTTGAATGCCCCGAAAAATGCGTTGTTACCGCTCTCGAATCCCTTTGTGCCGATGTAATTCTGCACATCGAGGTAGTACGTGCGCATGGCGGTGTCGGAGAACTTGTTCTCGACCTCGGCGGGTGACATCAGTCGGCCGTCCTGGACGTACTTGCTGACGATCGCGGGGTTGGGGTCCGCTGGAACCAGGATGGACGCGACCCGCACCGCCATTTCGCTCGTTGCCGCTCCACTGGATGGTGTCGGGATGTCGCTGTCGGCTAGTTCGACCGCGCCATACGCGGCGCCCAACAGTGAACCCGCCGCCCTGAGGGCGGCAACAGAGTCGTCGCTGTCGGGTGGGGCCGCAGCCGCGGACTCCTCGTACTGCTCGGCGGCGGCGTGCGTGGCTTCGACGGCTGTGCGCCCGGCCTCGGGGTCGGCGACGAAGACCGTCAACAGGTTTCGCAATCCCAACGGGTCGTCTGCCATCTGGGTGCGGAGGGAGTGGAAGGCGCTCTGGCGTCCGCCGACAAGTTGACCGAGGTGGGGAGCGATCGCGGTGGCGTAGTTCCGGACCAGCTGCGGATTCAGTTGTGCTGCCGGGACTTTCGTGAGACCGAGGAACCCGGAATCCAGCGCACTCAACTTTCCGTGGTTGGAGATGAGGTACCCGGCGAGCGTTGCGGCGCCCTGGTTCGCAGGGCCGTCGTCCCCTGCGATCCAGGTGAAGCGCGCCCCGGCAGCCGCGCCGTCGTCGTCCCAGTCGTACGTCGTCACGTCGTCGAGGATGTCGTTGCCCCGGTCGCTGGTGAGCACGCTGATCATCTCCGACGGAGAATCTGGTGGCAGCTCCGGAGTTGAAGTGCCGCAGGCAGTTACAGTGACGAGAACTGCTGCGAGGACGCCGAGGAGCCTGATCATCCGCCTGGCTCGAATATGGGGAAGCGCCCGGCGGTTTCGCCGTCGATGACGTCGTATGTCTCGAGCAGTCGCTGGATCATCAGCGTGTATGCCTGCGGGACACTGCGGAAAGCTTCCGACAGATTGGGCGGGGCCGTCGTCACCCCCTCGTCGGAGATCTCCCAGCCCTGGCCCCGCAACTCGCCGACCATGTCCAGCAGGGCCGTACGCGCCGAGTCGAGCTGCCCTCCGCCGGTCGCCAGAACGCCTTGCAGGGCGTGCAGTTTGTCGCGTAGCGCTTCCTGAACGGCGAGGTTCTGTTCACCGCGGGCAATCGCCGCGTCGGCCGCTCCTCCTGTCCAACCGTCGCGCAGTTCGGCGATCGATCCGCGCTGCATCGTGATCAGGTCGTCGAGCTGTGAGGCCATGGCGCCCACGTCGGCGGCAGCCGCTACCACACGCTCCGGCTGTGACGCCTCGACGGCTGAGATAGAAGTGGCCACGAACTGATTATCCCGGGTAAGTACATACGCCATTTGCAGTTCTTGGAATGCGGCGGAAAACGGTGCAAAGAACGGCTGGCAGATCTGCGTACAGTGAGCGAATGTTGCTGCTGATTCTCCAGGTGGCGCTGCTGGTGTTCATTGCGGCCGGCGTGCTCGCGATCGCGACCGTGTACGCCGTTCGCAGGCGCAAGGTGAGTTATCGGCACAAGATCGATCCGACCCTGGGCACGCTGGGGGAGATGGGCATGGTGCCGCCGACGCCGCTACCGGAGTGGGCGTACTGGAATGATTCGCAACGGAACGGCCCCGACGACAGGCCCGCCTCGCGCTAGACGGTTGCTTCGGTCGCGATGGCGTCGGACATCAGCACGCTCAGGTGTTGCCAGTAGATCCAGTCGGCGATCGCGGCGCGCTGGTCAGCCGGGTCGACGGCGGTGTGGGCACGGTACAGAGCCAGCTCTTGCGCATGCTCGGCATAGGTTACGAACGCCTCGATCTGCACGACAGCGCGGTCGGGCGCATTGCTCAGGAGCGGACGGAAGACCTCGAACCACAACTGGGCCCGTTTGTCCTCGGGCGCATTGGCATCGGCTTGGGCCGGCGGCAGGAGATCGGACAGTCCGGTGCTGCTGACCGCGGCGAGCTTGACCGCGGCGTCGGGGGCGATCACCTGCAGGCGGTGCCGGCCATCCATGGTGCCGTTCTCCGGGATGTCGTCGGCGCGCAGAACGATCTTGGGTGCTCCAGGGTCGAAGCCCTTGAACTGGTCCTCGGTGGCGATGACGGCACGAAGGTCGGTGTTGTGGTGTTGGGCCCAACCATGAAGGGCCAGAATCGGATACGTCGTCCAACTGCCGCGGACAGTAGCCGGGATGCTCTCGTCGGCGGTGGCCATGGTGACTTGTTCGGGCAGGTTCACACCGTCGGGGATGTAGCCGAGACCGTAGTTGTTGGCGACGACGATGGAGCCGTCCTTGGCGAGGCCGGTGAGCCAGACGAAGCCGACGTCGGTGACGCCGACGTTGAGCGCGGCGGCGATGCGTTGGGCGAGCACGGCGGGATCGTTGCCGGGTGAACGACGGCGCAGCGCTCCGGCGGTGGCCGCCGCGGCGGCGGCCTCGCGATGGGCGCGGGCGGCCGAAACCGGCACGGGCGCAGGGGCTCCCACAGTGCTGGCACCGGCGGATGGACCAGCGTTCCGTCGTCGCGCTTCTGCACACGTAGCTCGTGCGCGTTGACG
>JAIEPH010000007.1 GCA_019749805.1 Mycobacteriaceae bacterium
GAGTTCGCTCTACAGTGGACCACGACCCATCAACCCCAAGTCGCATAGCGACTGGACCACCAAACGGGTCCCCCTCAACGACGCGCAACGCTAGGTGCAAGAGCCGAGGTCCCACCGCTTGGGTCCACGAGGGGGGCACGCAAGCCACAAGCCAAGCCGGTGCAGACCTCTGCGTCGACACAAGCAAATCCGGCGCAAACTCTGCGGAGGTCAACGCAAATCGAGCCCGCACAGGTCGACGCAGATGCTGCACACGTTGATGCCAGCCTTGCGTCAGAGCTGATCGCATCCGGCGTGACTACACAATCCGTCGAGACGGTGATCACTGTGCTGAGAGCGAGCAGGGACGGCGCATCGATCAACGGTGCCGCAAAGGCATCGGCGATCAACTACCGGACTGCTCAGCGGATCGTCCAGGGTGCCGAGCAACAGCAACTCACGGCGGTTAGTTGATGGCTGGGTCCGGCACACGCCATAAGCGAACGCGGGCGGTCGCGGCTTATCCGACCACGGATCAGGATTGAGCTAGTGGCAACAAGCGGGACCGGCGGAGAAGGCGTTGCCGATCCGATCGAAATTGCCTGTGACGAGTCCGGAGCCGAGGGCGAAAATCTCATCGAGGGCAGCGCCCGGGTGTTCTCGCTCGGGAGCACTGATCTCACAATTCGCGAGGCCGACGAGTTGATGCACCGTCTCCGTGCTGAAACGGGATTCGGTGGGCGAGAGCTTAAATCGTCGACCCTGCTCAAGCCTCGGCACCTAGCCGCCACTCTGGAACTTTTTAGCCCAGGCGGAGCTCTCGACGGGCGAGCCAAGGTCTTCCTCGTCGATAAGGCGTACATGGCGGTATGCAAAATCGTCGACCTCGTGATCGAAGAACATGCATACCGCATGGGGCTGCGGCTGCATGTCACTGGCGACGCACGACGCATCGCGCGCGAACTGTTCCAGGAGGGACCGCGAGCATTCCGAACGAACGACTGGAACCGTCTGTTGCGCGAGTTTGTGTCGTTTGCGCGCTCCACTCAGCGCAAGGGCACGAAGACGACGCACGACGATCTACTGAAAACGATCGACGAGTTGCGTTTGCGGGCACGCCGCCAACGTGTTTTGACAACCATGCAGTTGTTGTGGGAAGGCCGGGAGCAGCTGAAAGTGCTTAGCTCCGAAGGTACTGGCGGCGGCCTGCGGACGCTTGACCCGTTGATTCCTTCTGTCTTCGAGACAGCGAGGACATGGCATGAATTGACTGGAAGCCCGATTCGCTTAATCCACGACCGGCAATCGGTACTGACCGACGAGGCGCGTACCTCGCTTCGAGAAGTGGGCAATAATCCACACCCGGAGTTTCCTATCCCGGTGCCGATCCGGGGCATCGATCTCAGAGACTCTCGCGACGATCCTCGAATCCAAGTAGCCGACATCATCGCGGGCGTGGGTTCTCTAGCAGGTCAGTCTGCTCTTACGGGGACGCTCGATGAAGAAGTTGCGGCAGCCATACGAGCGGTCATCGCGGCGCAGTCGCTATGGGGTGACAATACGACCTGGTATCTGCTCAGTGGTGGATGAGTGTCGAGAATGATCTCAGCACATCTGGTTTCGCTTAAGCGAAGGTGTTCGGCGCGTGCGGGCGGCTCGCAAGTGCGCTGCCGCGTACAGCAACGGAGTTCGTTTCGGGGGTCTTCGGCGTTGTTCGCCCACGTACCGATCGGGCATCTGAGCGGGGCAGACGGAATGGACAGCCACCCGCGTACATCCAAACAACACCGGGGGTCAAGTCATCGCAGCTGCAAGTTTGTCATCCAGCAGCGAGGTGGCTATTTGCGTCAGCCATGAGGATCGTCGGTTCGCTGCAGCGTGTTGCGGTCCAGCCAATCTGCGACGTCTGACCAGCGGTAGAGAACTTTTCGCCCCACCTTGATGAACTTGGGTCCTCTGCCGGTGTATCGAAGTTGAGCGAGGTTGGCGACTGTGGAGTGTAGATACTCCGCCACATCAGCTGGCGTGCCTAGATCCGGCATTTCGGGCGGCTTGTTCACTGCAGCCGGTCGATGTAATCGCTTAGCGCGGCTGCGGTGACGAAGCGGCGGCGACCGATATTTACGCTGGAGAGTCGACCGTCGCCTAATAGTTGATAGACCGTCGACCTGCTGATGCTCAACAAGTGCTGTATTTCTCTGAGCGGGTAGAGCATCCGCTCACGGGTACCGTCGTCTACGGCCTGTGGCAGCTCAGGGTTCGAAGGTTCCGCCAGAGCTTGCGCTCGCAGCGCCGCTCGCACAGCGTCATTGACAACTTGGCGGATTGCAGCGGCGAGATGGTCAGCTGAGTCAGTCACCAATCCGTTCTAGCTGCTCCCAGAATGCTCGATCGCCTTGGGCCCCTAAGTTGAGAGACGAACTGGTGTTGATGTCATCAACACTTCTTGCGTATCCGCAGGTCGTGCCACGTCGTATCGCGTGCTTTCGCGTAGTAATGCTCGGTGTTCCTGCAGGTCAAGGCGATTTATGCGCCTGGTTCGATTCCCGGCAGCTCCACCGGACAAGCGGGCCAGGTCGAAAGACCTGGCCCGCTTGTTGTCACGGACGTGCCGCGCGCGGGTCGACCGCTTCGCCACTGCCGTCCGGTTCATCGTCAGCTTCCTCGCGTTCCTCCTGGAGGCGGTCCTTGGTACGCACCAGCCGAAGAAGCGTGACAAGTCCCAGACCACCGATGACGTTGCCGACGACGGTGTAGCCGAACCAGCTGAGCCAGCTGAGGTATCCGAACGGGGCACCTCCGGTCGCAAGCGCTCCGAAGATCAGCAGTGAATCCAGGATGGAATGAAACATCTGCAGTCCCGCAAGCAGGAACGCCCCCGCGACTGCGGCTGCGATCTTCCCGAACATTGAATCGGTGCCGTGCTGCATGCGCGTCATAAGGGTGATCGCCATCCCGCCGAGCAGCGTCAATGCCACCGTCTCCGCCGAGATCGGTGCGGCGATGTAGTGGGTGGCGGACTCGATGGTCTGCTCACGCAACTTCGGGAACGCCGTCATGACCAGCCACATCAGCACCCAGCCGCCGCCGAGGTTGGCGGCCAGCGTGCCGGTCCAGAGTTTGAACAGCTGGCCCACACTGGCGCGCTTGGCCGCCACCGTCGTGACCGGCACCAGGAAACCCTCGGTGAAAAGCTCGCTGCGGCCCAGCAGTAGGGCGAGGAAACCAATCGAAAAGGCCAGCCCAGCCAGCAGCGAATTATGCGTTGCGTGCAGGACCGACAGATAGGCGAGGACCCCCATCGCGACTTCGGTACCACCGAAAAACCCCGTTGCCAGCACTTCGCGCCATGTCCGGTGAAGGCGCTGGGTGCCCTCGTCGATCATTCGGGCGAAGGCGTCTTCGAGTTCGTCTTCGATGGGACGGTTGGAATCGCCGAGCGCCCGCCGACTCGTCTGGCTCACGTGTGCTCCCCTACTCGCGCATGCGGATGAATGGCTTTCAATACCCGCAACGGTGCCAGCGAAGCGCGGCCGTCAGGAATCGGTAATCACTTCGGCGATGCTCGCCCGCCGCGTTTGTGGTTCGCTCGTCACGGGAACCCTGCATCGATTGTGCATCGAATGCGGGACGATCCCCCGAAGGTCAGGGCTGGTCCGGCTTGTCGGTCGTACGACGGGGTTTTGCTGACGGCACGAGTCGAGAGGGGTAGCGCGTGGATGTTCGGGCGCACGTGTCGCAGATGAGTCCGCAGGCGCGTGAAGCGCTCGCGCTGCGGATCAAGTCGCGGCTCTCGCAGGGCGGCCATCCGGAAACGGATCACGACATCGGCATCATCGGCGGAGGCGTCGCCGCGCTGACGTTGGCCCTCGAGATTCGTCGGGCTCGTCCGACGACACGAATCGTGGTCATCGAGCCCAAAGCTCATCCGGTACCGGAGATCACCCACACGGTCGGCGAGTCCACCGTCGAGGTCTCCGCGCACTATCTGCGTGACCGGCTGGGACTGGGCGACCACTTGCAGTCCGCTCAGCTGCGCAAGATGGGGCTCCGCATGTTCTTTTCGAACGAGCACAATACCGACATCGCGCAGCGGGTCGAACTCGGCAGTTCGTCTTTCGTCCCCCAGGTGACCTATCAGATCGATCGCGGCAGATTGGAGAACGAGCTCGCCCGGCGATGCCTCTCGGAGGGAGTCGAGATCGCCTGTGGCCGGGTGCGTTCAATCGATTTCGGGCAGCACGACGACCCGCACACGATCACGGTTCAGAACGGCGACACTGTCGCACACATGACCGCGCGGTGGGTGGTTGACGCGTCGGGCAGAAACCGCGCATTGTCCCGCCAGCTGGATCTCAAGCGCGCCAACGAACATCACTGCAATGCAGTGTGGTTCCGGGTCGCGGCGGAGATAGACATCGGGCGATGGAGCGATGACTCGTCCTGGCAGGCACGCCTGCACGAGGGTGACCGCGCGATGTCCACCAACCACCTTATGGGCGAAGGGTATTGGGTTTGGCTCATCCGACTGGCATCTGGTGCCACCAGCGTGGGAATCGTTGCCGACCCCGCGTTCCACGCGTTTGACGATTTCAACACCTTAGCCAAGGCGAAGGCGTGGCTTCGCGCACACGAACCGCAATGCGCTGATGTGCTAGCGGAACTCGACGACCTGATCATGGACTTCCGGGTCATGAAGAAATACAGCCACGGCGCGACCAAAGTGTTCGACGGGCGCAACCGGTGGTGCCTCACGGGGGACGCCGGAGTGTTTCTCGACCCCTTGTATTCGTCCGGACTGGATCTCGTCGCGATCGGAAACGGGCTGATCACCGACATGGTCACTCGTGAACTCGACGGTGAAGACGTCCTCGGGCGCTCGCAGATCAGCGATTCGTTGTATCGGTCACTCACCGAAATGTGGCTTGCGGTGTACCAGGATCAGTACACCCTGATGGGGTCGGCGCCCGTCATGTCCTCGAAAATCATCTGGGACGTCGCGTTCTACTGGGGATTCGTCGGTCTGCTCTACGTGAACGACCGCTTCGTGCGGGTGTCCGATGAACCTGATTTCGTTCCACACCTCGAGGGACTCATCGCGCTGAGTAACCGCGTTCAACGGTTCTTGCGGGAATGGGCTGCAGTGGAGGTCGGCACCTCATCGGTGCCGTTCCTCGATCTGTATTCGCCGTTGAATTTCATGGGGGTGCTGCACACCGCGATGATGGGAAAGGCCACGAACTTCAACGAGCAGTTCGAATCCAATGCGCGGCTCTTGCGTCAGCTGGCGGGTCAGCTCGTCGAGACGGTCATCGCCGACAAGTCTTCGATGTTCGGTGACGACGACATCATGCGGCAAGTGCAGGAATGGCAACGGGATTCGTTACTGCGCGAGCTGCGGTCCGTCTACCGACACGAGCAAGCAACCAACCCCGTGAGCGGCGACTGGATTGTCGCTACCTCGCCGGCACTTCAATCGAGCTGAGCATGTTGACTGAAAAGAACGCGCGCGAGCCCTTGGCGATCGTCGGGATCGGCTGCCGTTTTCCTGGCGGAGGCGAGTCGGCCGAGGCCTTCTGGAACCTGCTGTGCAACGAGACCGACGCCACCCGCGACGTACCCGAAACGCGCTGGAATGCCGCTCGGTATCACGATCCGAATCCGGCCAAGGTCGGCAAGATCGCCACGCGCCGCGGCGGATTCCTGGATGAGATCGATCAATTCGACCCGCAGTTCTTCGGAATGTCGCCCCGCGAGGCACATTCGCTCGATCCGCAGCAGCGTCTCCTGCTGCACGCGACCTGGGAGGCGCTGGAGGACGGGGGGCTTGCCATCGACAGACTGGCGGGCGCCGACGTCGGTGTCTTCGTCGGCGGATTCACCCTCGACTATCAGCTGCTGCAGAACCAGGGTCGCACCAGCCGATACCGATTCAAGGCTCATTCAGCCACCGGAATGATGATGACGATGCTGGCGAACCGCATCTCTCATGCGTTCGACTTTCGCGGACCGAGCATGGCGATCGACACGGCGTGCTCCAGCTCGCTGGTTGCCGTACACCTTGCCGCACAGAGTATCTGGAACCACGAGTGCGAGATTGCTCTTGCCGGCGGCGTGAACATCATGGTCGGCCCCAACACCGCCATCGCGGAATCCAAGAGCGGGTTCCTCAGCCCGGAGGGACGCTCGAAGGCATTCGACGACTCCGCGGACGGATACGCGCGCGGCGAAGGGGGAGCGGTCGTCGTCATCAAGCCGCTCCGGCAGGCGCTCGACGACGGCGACGACATCTACGCACAGATCCTCGGCACCGCGGTGTCGCAGGACGGACACACCGACGGCATCACGGTACCCCGCGAGGAAGCTCAAGAGGCGGCGATCAGGACCGCTCTGAAACGCGCAGGCGTCCAGGCGGCCGAGGTGGGATACGTAGAAGCACACGGCACCGGAACACCGGTTGGCGATCCGATCGAGATGCGAGCGCTGGCAAGCGCGTTGACTACCGATCGACCGTCAACGAATCCTCTGCTCATCGGGTCGGTCAAGACCAACATCGGCCACCTCGAGGCAGGCGCCGGGGTAGCCGGTCTGATCAAGGCGGCATTGGTCGTCAAACACGGCTATATTCCCGCCAACCTCCATTTGCGCACGCCGACCCGCCACGTCTCGCTCGCGGACCTCAAGATCGATATACCTCGAACGGGGCGGCCGTTCCCGAACACTGAGCGGCGCATCGTGGGGGTCAACTCCTTTGGGTTCGGCGGCACCAACGCGCACGTGGTGCTCGCCGAGCCGCCGACCCCGGTGAGCGTTCCGGGCCGGGACGACTCCGCATCTCCGCCACTTGCCGTTCTGCCGATCTCGGCGCGCAGCGAGGAAGCGCTCGTCGCAACTGCCGGGCGATTGGCCGGACATCTGGCTACCCATCCAGAAGTCACGTTGACAGATCTCGGGTACACACTCGGCCAGAGACGTGTCCACCTCAACCACCGTCACGTCGTGGTCGCCGACAGCATTGGCGATGTGCGCGAACAACTTCAAGCCCTCGCTGACGGCGGGCAGATTTCGACGGGTCGCGTCGGCAACCCCGCGCCCCGATTGGCGTTCGTCTGCACCGGCATGGGCCCCCAATGGTGGAAGATGTGCCGGGGACTGCTCGACGTCTTCCCGGCGTTCACCGAGAGCATCGAGCGCAGCGACAAAGAGCTGTCGCGATATACGGACTGGTCGCTCTTGGACGAACTCCGATGCGACGAACCGCGGTCCCGGATGGCGGAAACGGACGTCTCTCAGCCCGCGAACTTTGCGATCCAGATCGCACTGGCCGAGCAGCTTGCTCACTTCGGAATCGTCCCGGATGCCGTAATCGGCCACAGCGCAGGTGAAGTGGCCGCACATCATCTCGCCGGTCTGCTCACCTTCGAGCAGGCGATTCACGTCATCTACCACCGCAGCCGTCTCCAGCAACGCACGAGTGGGCAAGGACGGATGCTGGCCGTCGGCCTCGACGCCGAATCGCTCATGAAAACGGTCGGCGAGACAGCGCTCAGCGAGTTCGGACGGCGCGTCTCAGTGGCCGCGATCAACAGCCCGTCGGCGGTGACCATCGCAGGAGACGGCGACGTCCTCGACGACATTGCAGGACAGCTGGACGAGGCGGGGGTCTTCAACCGGCGGCTGGCCGTCAAGGTGCCTTACCACACCCACTACATGGACGCCGTGAAGGACGATCTCTTCAGCGCCTTCGAGAGTTTGTCATCGAAAGCCGCCACGCTTCCGCTGTACTCCACGGTCACCGGCGAGCTTCTGGACGGCTACGACGCCGGTGCTGCGTACTGGTGGCAGAACACTCGCGCCACCGTTCTGTTCGAACCTGCGCTCCGTCGAATGCTCGACGACGGCTACACCCAGTTCGTCGAACTGGGTCCACATCCCGTGCTGGCGGCTTCAATATTTGAAACTGCTGGTGCACAGAGGGTTTCGGTCATAGCCACCCAGCGGCGCGATCACGACGACAGCCGAACCCTGCTGAACTGCGTCGGTGCTCTGCACTGCCACGGGCACGACGTCGCGTGGAACGCCGTGCACCCGCGCGGACGGGGGAGGCTTCTCAAACTGCCCTCCTACCCATGGCAGACCAAGCGGTACTGGGACGAGACGCAGGAAGCGGTGGAGGCGCTCTTCTACAACCCGGTGCATCCACTTCTCGGGCAGCCGGTCAGCGGCGTCCATCCGACGTGGGAAGCCGAGATCAGCGCTGTCCTCAATGCATTCCTCGCTGACCATCGAATTCAGAAGAGCATCGTCGTGCCCGGGGCTGTGTACATCGAAATGGCCCTCGCCGCCGCCGAGGCAACCTACGGGTCGATTCACAGCGTGGACAACCTCGTACTCCACCGCGCCGTCCTCCTCGACGACACGTGCGATCCCATCCTCCGTACGACCCTAAACCAGGACACCGGCACCCTGGAATTCGCCGCATTCACCGCCACGGCCGACGGCGACCTCAAGTGGACGGTCACCGCAACCGCAGAACTCAATATGCTTTCGGCGGTACCCAGTCGCCGTCAGACGCCGGAGAGCTGCGAGCCGATCACCCGGATCAGCGCCGACGACTTCTACGCGCGCACCGAGGCCATTGGTTTCGAATACGGCGCGGCCTTTCGATCGGTACAGAGCGTGACAGCCGGCGAGGACTGGGCGGCTGCCGAACTCGCGATTCCCGCGCCGATCTCCGACGAACTCGACGGCTACCATTTCCATCCCGCGCTTATCGACGGTGCCTTCCAAACCCTCTTCGGAGCACCGTTTCTCGGGCAACAGTCGAACGACGAACCATACCTCCCGACCCGTATCAGACGTTGCTCCATATACGGGCGGCCCGACGCGCACATGACGGTTCACGTCGACGTCGTCTCGGCGACCAGCGAGGCTGTCGAGTGCGACATCACGATCACCGATCGACTGGGCAATACCCTCGCCGTCATCGAGGGCTTCGTCGTGCAATCGCTGAGCGCCTCGTCCCGGATGTCACCCGCCCACATCGACAAGGGCCTGTACGAACTGCATTGGGCCGAAACACCCGACCATCCCCGTGAGGACACGGCGTCCTGCGGGTCCTGGCTCATCCTCCTCGACGACTGCGGTATCGGCGCAGCCATGTCCGAGGAACTGCGCCGCCGCGGCCACCGCGTACACACGGTCGCTCACCAATCCGTCGAGACGCTCACCGAAACCGAGGGCGGATACGTGGTGAACCCTCGTCGCCCCGACCACATGACCGAGCTGGTCACCACTCACCTCCGCCGGGACATGGATCTTGCGGGCGTCATCGACTGCTGGCCCCTCGACATGTCCGAAGTCTCCGCCGACACGAACCTTCATGTGGGCGCATTCACGGTCCTCCGGCTTGTCAAAGCGCTCGCGCAGCACGGCGGCACCGGCAGGCTCCACCTGATTACGGCCAATGCGCAACCGGCCACGCCGTCGGAGTACACGCAACCCGAGCAGGCCACCATCTGGGGTCTCGGCCGAGTCATCGGCCACCAGGAGTTCGCCGAACACTGGGGTGGCCTGATCGACATCGACAAATCAGACGACCGCAGTCAAACCGCCACACGCATCTGTGACCACGTCCTCAACGTCGAATCCGAGGACCAGATCGCGGTCCGCGGAGACGCCACCTTGGTCCCGCGACTGCGCCCATGCAGCAACCTGACCAAACCGTTCCCCACCAAACTCACCCCGGACGCAACGTACGTCGTCACCGGCGGAGCGGGAGCACTCGGTCGGGTGGTGGCCACCTACCTGGCCGAACGCGGGGCGCGGCACATCACCTTGCTGGGTCGCACTCCGATCCCGCCGCGGGACCAGTGGTCGACGCTCACCGACGACGATCCCCACTTCGCCACAGTCACCGCGATCCGCGCTGTCGAACGTCTCGGCGCCCAGATCGCCACCGCCAGCGTCGATATCACCGACTCCGATCAGATGGCGGCGTGGCTGCGCAGCCATGTCCGAGACGGCGGCCGGCCGATCCGCGGCATCGTCCACGCGGCGGGATCGGTGGCAGATCAACTCCTCGTCAACATGAGCGAGGACGACTTCGCGAAGGTGCTGGCGCCGAAAACGGTCGGTGCTCGTGTGTTGCACGACGCCTTCAAGGCCCACGATCTGGAATTCTTCATCATGTTCGGTTCCGCCGGATCGACCATCGCTGCGCCGGGGCAGGGTAACTACGCCGCCGCCAACGCTTACCTCGATGCCTTCGCGCATTACCTTCGGGCACAGGGGTTTCCAGCTATCACCATCGGTTGGGGACCGTGGTCGGTGGGGATGGTCGAAGATCTCAAGCTGGAGAAGATTTACGCCCAGCGTGGCATCGAGCTGATAACACCCGCCGTGGGGAAACGAATCCTGGATCGTTTGGTCAACCAGAAGGTGCCCAGTGTGGTCGCCATCACCGCCGACTGGAATCGAGCCCGGCACAACGGACTTGGCGGTCGACTCCCCGCGATGTTCGCTGAACTCGAAGCGACAGAAGCCTCAGCTCACGAAGTGGGTTCGGAATCTTCGATACTCGACATCCTCGCGGTCACCGCGGAAGCCGACAGACGACCCATGGTCACGGAGCAGGTCCAGCGCGTCGTCGCCGCCGTCTTCGATTGCGCCATGACCGACATCGCGCCCGACGACATGCTCGATGACATCGGCCTGGACTCCATGATGGCGATGGATTTCAGGGTGCGGATCAATTCGATGTTCTCCATCGATCTGCCTGTGCTGGAGATACTTCAGGGTGTCAGCGTGAACTCGTTGTCCGAGCGCATACTTGCCGAGTTGCATTCGATTCACGGTGAGCCTGCGATCACCGACGAGCCGACTCAACCGGTTGTCGCTGACGACTTGGACCACCTGATGGGGGAACTGTCGGATGCTGAGATGCGCGAGCTACTCGCTGAACTCGATGTGTCGGCCGCAGAGCCGAATTCCGGCGGGATGCCCTCATGACCGAAACCGCCGTGCACGTGCGCGGATTGTCCAAGGCCTACGGACGATCACCCGCAGTTCAGAACCTCGATCTGGACGTTGGTTACGGGGAGATCTTCGCCATCCTGGGACCGAACGGGGCGGGAAAGTCGACGACGATCGAGATCCTGGAAGGCAATCGGAAGCGTGACGCCGGGCAGGTGCTGGTATTGGGTGAAGATCCGGGCACTGCGGGCCGGAGCTGGCGCGCGAAGATCGGCATCGTCCTCCAAGAGGCCAGCGACGCCGGAATGCTCACCGTGCATGAGACCGTGCAGATGTTCACCAACTGCTATGGCACCGCCCGGGCCCCAGAGGAAGTACTCGACCTGGTCGGGCTCTCCTCGTCTTCGGCGAACAGGGTCAGGACACTGTCTGGCGGACAACGCCGCCGACTCGACGTCGCTCTCGGCATCGTCGGGACGCCGGAACTGCTATTCCTGGACGAACCGACGACCGGCTTCGATCCCGAGGCCAGACGGCAGTTTTGGGATCTCATCAGATTATTGGCGGCTGACGGTACGACGATCCTGCTCACCACTCACTACCTCGAAGAAGCGGCCGCGCTGGCAGACCGCGTCGCAGTGATAGCCGACGGCAGGGTGGTCGCAGTGGACTCGCCGATGAAACTGATTGAACACGTCGACTCGGCGGCCACCGTCTCGTGGATGGAGGGAGACGAGATTCGCGTGGAGCGCACAAACTTTCCGACCGACCTCATCAGACAGCGAAGCCGGGAGGGCACGGAACTGGCGGGATTGACGGTCACGCGGCCAACACTCGAAGATGCCTACCTGCACCTGATCGGCCGAGCGTGATGTCCGTCCAACACACGGCGGTGGCACCGCAGCCTCACCACCGCGCCGACCGCTCGCGGTCACCGATCCCATCCGCGGTGCGTATCGGATTGTCGCGAGTCGTCCCTGAACTCAAGATGTTCTATCGCCGGCCCGAACAGGTGGTGCTGACGTTCTCGATGCCCGCGGCGATCTGTCTGCTGCTCGGGTCGATCTTCACGGCGAAACCGCCCAACAGCCCGGTCAGCACCGGTGCCATGATCGCGGCAAGCATGCTCGCCTACGGAATACTGTCGACGTCGTTCATCAACCTGGGCATCAGCATCGCCGCCGACCGCGATACCGGCGCGTTGAAACGACTTCGTGGAACCCCGGCGACGGCATCGTCGTACTTCATCGGCAAGATCATGCTCGTCGCCATTGTCAGCCTGGCCGAGGCCGTGATCCTGCTGCTGGTAGGGATTTTCGTCTTCGGTCTCCGGTTGCCCTCTGATGTTTTCGGCTGGTTCACCCTGCTGTGGGTCTTCACACTGGGCGTCGTCAGCTGTTCGCTGCTGGGCATCTTCATCAGCAACTTCGCAAGCAACGCCGTGTCCGCGGCCGTGCTCACCAACGGACCGGCGGTAGGGCTGCAGTTCGTCTCGGGCACCTATGTACCGCTGATGGTGTTGCCGCCGTGGATGTTGATCGTCGGGTCGATCTTCCCCGTCAAGTGGATGGCCCAGGGGTTCCGGTCGGTTCTCCTGCCGGGACAGATGGTCGCGTTCGAGCCGGCCGGCAGCTGGGAGCACGGTCGGATATTTCTCGTCCTGTCTGCGTGGAGCATCGTCGGATTGTTGGCGTGCCTCCTCGTGTTCCGATGGTCGGACAGGCGCTGACCAGTGCCCTCACTACTGGGGATCGCCTATCACTTCTTCCTCCAGATCGCGGTCATTCTGCTGACGTACCGCCTTCTCTGGCCGCTGTTCCGCCGGCTCGGCCAGGTTCAAGTGGTCGCGATCATGGTGGCTGGATTTCTGCTCGGCCCTTCGGTATTGGGCTGGATGTGGCCGGCGGCGCAGCAGTGGCTGTTCCCCACCAAGCTGACCATCGGCGCCGAGACGATCGCGCATCCAAACCTCACCGTGATCTATGTCGTCGGTCAACTCGGGCTCGTGCTCTACATGTTCCTGGTAGGAGCGTCGTTCAAGCTCGACATCCTGGCCTCCCATACGAGGCAGGCTGGAGCCACCTCGATCGCCGGTATCGGTGTCCCGTTGATCCTCGGGAGCGTTGTCGGATGGTGGATGGTCGGTGTCGGCGGCTACTTCACCGACAAGGTGGCGCACTGGCAGGGTGGCCTGTTCATCGCTGCGGCCGTGGCGATTACCGCATTTCCGATGCTGGCCTGGATCGTGTGCGACTCGGGCCTGCTCAACACCAGGTTGGGAACGATGTCTTTGTCATGCGCCGCTGTTGACGACGCGTGCTCGTGGGTGCTGCTGGCGACCGTTGTGTCGACCGCGAAGGGGAGCCTGCTCGGTGCCTTCTTGGCGATCGGAGGCGGGGTGGCCTACCTGATGTTCATGATGTACATCGGCCGACCGCTACTCGCGCGACTCGAAACGTGGACACCGCGCCGCGCCGACACCGAACGCACCGGCGGCGTACCGATCGCCCATTTGAGCGTCATCCTCTTGGTGGTGCTGACCGCCAGCTGGTTCACCGATCTTGTCGGAATCTATTCGGTTTTCGGCGCTTTCGTGGCCGGGTTGATGATGCCGCGAGGTTCGTTGCTCGAGCTCATCCGTGAACGATTCGAACCGCTGACCGCCTACCTGTTGTTACCCGCGTTCTTCATCTATTCGGGGCTGAACACGCAGTTGAACCTGATTCTGGATGGGCCCACCCTCCTCATGGCGGCGATCGTTTTGGTGGTGTCGTTCGTGGCGAAGTTCGGCGCGGTCGGCCTGGCCGCGCGCTGGCAGGGCATGAGCTGGTATGAAGCGGGTTCGATGGGCGCACTCGCCAACGCCCGCGGTCTGATGGAACTGATTCTGCTCAACATCGGATTCGAGGCGGGACTGATTTCGGGCAAGCTCTACACAATTTTGGCGCTGATGACGATCATCACGACGTTCGCCGCAACGCCTCTGCAACGGCTGTTCGGACGTCGCCTGGAGAAGGCAGGGTCGAGGTTCGGACCTGACGGGGTGGAACGCCGTACCGAAGTTCCAGCTCCATCTACGTCCGCGTCGTGAGTGTGGTCACTGGTGGCTTGCCGTCGAATCGTTACCCGACCTTGCCGCGGATGACACGTACGACAGCAAAGATGCGATCGTGTGAAGCTGCGCGCGCTGACCCTCATCGGGGTGCTGCTGCTGAGCCTGCCGCTGGCGGCACCCGCGACCGCAGACCGAACTGCCCAGTGGATAGTCGTCGGTGTGCCCGCCGCGAACGCGACGACAGGGACATTGACCGCCTATCAGCGCGTCGGACAGCAATGGAAGGTGGTCCTGGGGCCCGTCCCCGCGAAGGTAGGAGCCTTGGGGGTCGGTGCCCCCGCTGACGGAGTGCATCGCACTCCCGTCGGGACCTTCGCGTTCGATCAGGCATTTGGCCGCCAGCCGAATCCCGGCACGAAAATGCCGTACTTCCAAGCCACCAGCCAGGACTGGTGGGACGAGGACGCCCAATCGCCGACTTACAACACCCACGTGCGCGGGCCTGACCGTCCCTCGTCGATTGCGGAGAATTTGTACGACTCGGGCCCCGTCTACGACTACGCCGTCAACATCGCGGTGAACCCACAGCGCATACCTGGCCGCGTTTCCGGAATTTTTCTCCATGTGACCGACGGCAGTCCCACGTGGGGATGCATTGCGATCGGTCGCGATGAGATGCGTACGGTGCTGAACTGGCTGGATCCTTCCGCGTCCCCGCGAATCACCGTCGGCGTGGGAAATCCCTCGTTGGTCTCGACCTAACCCGCCCACACGTCCTCGACGTAGCGGTCGGACTCGACGAGGTCGATGAGCCAGTCACGGGCCTGACTTTCGTCGGATCCGGTTCGCGCGCGGTAGATGTCGAGGAACGCCCGGCGCACCGCAGGGGCCATTTTCGCGCCGTCGCCGCACACATAGACGTGTGCATCTTTCGCGGAATCACCGAGCAGGTCCCACACCTCGTCGGCGTCGGCGGCTATCCGGTCTTGCACGTAGCGAACGCCATCCTGTGGTGCGCGAGAGAACGCCGGACGCATCCGCACAATTCCGAGCCTTTCGCCCATCACGAACTGGTCGCGGAAGATGTAGTCCACGTCAGGGTCGCGTACCCCGAAGAAACACAGCGCGGACGAGTACGGCTCGTCGGCCTCTTGTGCCGCCAACCGGTCGCCGAGGAATCCGCAGAACGGGGCCACACCGGTACCCGCGCTGACCAGGATCACGTTCTTCTCAGGGTCGGCGCCTGCTCGAAAAGCCTCCCGCGCCTGGTCCACTCGTGCGCGGATCGGCACGCCGGGACTGATAGCCGCGAGGTGGTTGGACGCGACGCCCTTGAAGAGACCGCGTCCGGATCGGGCGGGTGCGTCGAGCACACTGACGATGAGGTGCACCACCCCGGGGGAGCGCCTCGAGGACGACGCGATGGAGTAGTGACGCGGCGTCATCGGCTCGAGCATCTCGAGCAATTCCGCCCCGGTGATGTCGCACGCCGCGAACTCAAGTAGGCACTCGACGGGACTGAGTTCGCACGATCCGCTCGCCTCGGCCAGCTCTTCCAGCCGTTGCCGCTCCGGTTCGCACTTGTTGGATGCCGCGAGCCGGCGTAATTGGCTGGCTGTGGCAGGCTTTCGCAGCTCCACGAAATGGGTGAGCAGTTCACGCACACTGACTTCGCGGTCCAGGGCGATGAGTCGGCGGCTGCTGCGCCGTGGGTTGATGGCCAGTCGCTGGGCGCCATCGATGCCCAGTCCTTCGAGTACGGCGTCGACGAGCTCGGGCGGGTTGTCGGCGAGCACGGTCAGATGGTCGCCGGTGTGGTAGGTGACGTCATCGGGAAGAGCCACGCGGACATGACGTTTCGCCTGACCCAACGCGTTGTCGGCGCTCACGAGTGCGTCGTTTTCCACGACGGTCATCGGCACCACCATGAAGCGTTCGTCCAATGCCGCAGTGACCGGTCCCTCGATGGGGCGGAGGTCGTAGAGCGGCTCGTCGGTGTCGCTGATGGGCGCGGCATCTGGATCGCCGAAGTGTTGTGCCATGGCCGTCCACAGGGCGACCTCGAACTCCTCGACGGTCCCGGTGAGATCTCCCGAAGTATCGGCGGCGGCCCTGGGGACCAGCGGTGCGGCGCCCAGTTCCGTCAGCCGTTCGTAGATGCGTATGGGCACCGCTTGGTAGGTGTCAGCCCAGTTTCGATCGCCGACACCGAGCACGGCAATGTTCGGGGTTCCGCGCAGCGCGGCCTCGTCGCCGGACAGCCAGGCGAGAAACGCGCGTGCGTCGTCGGTGGGCTGGCCGTTGTACGACGAGGTGACGATCAGGATCGCGTCGGCGTCCGGCAGACCGCCTATCGCGTCGTCGAGTGGCCCCACGGTGACGGTGCAGCCCATATCAGTGGCTTCCTCGCCGAGCTGTGTCGCCAAGGCGCGGCACGTCCCCAGATTCGAGCCGAACAACACGGCCAGCGTGGTCCCTTGCTTCATCGCCGTCGCGTGTGCAGGGCTCGGCCGTACCGCCGTCTCGACGACGACGTCGGACCGGCGATCATCGGAGGTCCGTGGAACCAAATCGAGGCAGAAGCCGATTGGCCGTCGGCTCAGCAGGCCTTCCCATTGCAGCGCATAGTGTTGCGAGTCGATCAACCGATACCGATGCACCACTCGGGCCAACGCCATGGTTGCCTCGTGCAGGGCGAACTGCCGCCCGATGCAGGAGCGCGCACCGGTGCCGAAGGGTTTGAACAACGCCGACGGGCGGGCCGCGGAACGAACGGTGCCGAACCGGTCCGGATCGAAGAACTCGACGTTGTCGCCCCACCCCGGCTGCCGATGCAGTGCCCCGGTGAGCACCGTGACTGCCTCACCGGCCTTGATCAGGTACTTACCACCGATGACGGTGTCCGCCAAGGCCATTCGATCGAACCCGAGCACCGGCGGGGATAGTCGCAGGGTCTCGTCGATCACCTGCCGCAGATAGCTCAGCTTGCCGATGTCGTCGTAACTCGGCACGTAGTCGCTGTCTGTGCCGAAGACGCCATCCACCTCGGCCTCGACCCGCTGCAGTACCGCCGGATGATGCATCAGGTTGTAAAGCGCGTTGGGCATCAGCTCCGATGTCGTCAGCTGCCCGGCGATCAAGAACGTCATGATCTGGTTGCGGACGTTCTGTGGATCGAGCACGGGGTCGCCGTCGGAATCGTGACCGACCATGACGTAGAGCAGGTCGTCGACATCGGCGGGCTCGCCGTTCGTGTGCGCCGCTATCAGGCCATCGAAATACGAGTTCAGGTAGGCGATTTCGTCGTCGAATCGCTGCGTCCTGACTTCCTTGCCGAGTTCGCCCATCGCGGCGGTGAAGCTTGCCGGGACGGGCGAGAGACCATCGTGGTCGAACGAGTCGAATCGCGCTCCGAACCCGGCCAGGGCCACCGTGTCCATCGCCAGCTTCTGCAGATCGGTCGAGGCGTCCACCAGTCCATTACCCACGCGCGCATCCCAGCGGGCGATCAGCTGCGAGCTGATGTCGAGCATGGCCGCGTGGTAGTTGCGCAGGCCGGCATAGCTGAAACCGGGCAGCAGAACGTCGTGCGCCTTCTGCCAATTCGGTTCCCCGTGGTAGGCGGTGAACAATCCATCGCCTGCGAGCGGACGAACCCGGGCCAGCGTCTGCGTCAGGTTCTTGGCGAATCTGTTCTCGTCGCACAGTTCGTCGACCAGCTCGGCTGAGCACGCATAGAGCTTGCGGAAGCCGTTGTGGTCGGAGTAGAACAACGGCCCGTGTCGCTCGCCCAGAATGTCGATCGGTAGCGCGTAGGGGCGGCCGACGACGTCCGCCCACGTGGGGAGACCGCCCACCGCGGAAGGGACGTCGTCGAGCTGCGGCGGCAGTGACGGCGTGAACTCAGCCATGCAGGGCAGCATAGGAACACTGCGCCACCCATCTGACGTTTCCGACAATTCCGACGGCGTTATCGCCACCCACCAGGCCCGCGTGGCAATCCGAGGATCTGCGCGGCCTCATCGGGCGTCGCGATGGCCCGGCCGAACCGTTGACACAGCGAAACGGCCTCGGCCACCAGGTCGACATTGGTCGGTGTGCGATCGCCGCCATAGAACTCCAGTCCCACGTGGAGATTGCCGCCGCGTTCCAGCGCCAATCCAGCGATCCGATCCGCGCACAGGTCCCCACCGACGATGGAGACCGCCCACGGTACGTCGCACCCGTCGAGCACCTCGAGGTACGCGTCGAGCGCACGTTCGGTCGGAGGCAACCCGAAAGGTGCTCCGAGGTAACCCCTTTCGGTCGAGAAGTACAGCTTGATCATCGCGCCGGCGGGCAATTGGCCGGCGCGCCACCATGCCATGGTGGTGCGGAGAAAGCCCGGTTCGTAGATCGCGAGACTCGGGCCCAGCTGTCCGTCGCGGCAGATGTCGAACGCGCGGCCGATCACGTCGAAGGAATTGCGGTACACGAAGCCGCCCGACGGTACGCCGTCGGCGTCGCGGACGCCGAGGTTCACCGAGCCTGGATCGGTGATCCCGACCCGCATCCCCGCGGCGGCCAGCGGCACCAGATGCTCGTAAGAACACGAGCCGTTGGCGTCGAAGTGGATCGTCGGATAGAGCAACGCGTCTGACCGCGCGCGGAGCACCGGCCGCCATGCCTCGAGATAGCGCTCGACGGCGCGCTCCACGCTGACGCCGGTCAGATCGATGTGGTTGTGGATGATCGCCGCGCCGGCCTCCATGCAGGCCAGGGCATCAGCGGCGATCTCGGAAGGCTCGACGGGAACGTGTGGGTTGGTGGCCTTTGACGTGACGCCATTGACCGCACACTCGATGATGACGGGATCCATCGGGATTCCTTCCGTGACGCTCGCCAGTCTCCGATTCCACCGTTGTGATGCTCGCTACCGCAACCTAGTGTGCAGTTGTGACGAGTCGTCCGGGCTCCGTCGACTTCCACTTCGACGTGATGTGTCCCTACGCGTACCAGACCTCGCTGTGGATCCGAGAGGTACGAGACCGCACCGGCCTCGAAGTGAACTGGCGCTTCTTCAGCCTCGAGGAGATCAACCGCCAAGAAGGCAAGAAGCACCCGTGGGAACGCGAGTGGTCCTACGGCTGGTCGATGATGCGTATCGGCGCGCTGTTGAGACGTCGGTCGATGGCGGACGTCGACGCGTGGTACGCACGGGCAGGCCGGGCGCTGCACGTCGACGGGCACAAGCCGCACGAGAAGGCCGTCGCACGTCACCTGCTCGCAGAGATCGGTCTCGATCCGGAACTGGTCGATCGGGCGATCGCGGACCCGACGACCGGCGACGAGGTGCTGGCCGAGCATCAGCGGGTGGTTGATGCCGGCGGATACGGGGTGCCGACGATGTTCTTCGGGGACGGGCAGTGCCTTTTCGGACCCGTTCTCGTGGATCCACCCACCGGCGAGGCGGCGCTGCGGCTGTGGGATGCCGTCGTCGCCTGGACCGAGTTCCCCCATCTCTACGAGCTTCAGCGGCCCAAGACCGCCGCCGACGAGAAGTTGATCGTCGACACCTTCCGCCCGTATCTCGAGGCTCGCGACTGGGTGTCGATCAATCGGGGAGAAGTCGTCAACTTCGACGGGTGACGTCTCAGCGATCGCCCGCATTCCGTGATCTCGCGAGCCGTAGGGTTGGCGGCGTGGATCTGGTGCTCGGCATCGACATGGGCACGGGTAGCACCAAGGGCGTGCTCGTCGACGCCGTCGGCTCGGTACTCGCCATCGAGACCGTCTCCCATGGCATGAACCTTCCTCGCCCCGGATGGGCCGAGGTGGATGCCGAGGGGTTGTGGTGGCGCGAGGTGTGCGAAGTCAGCCGCGCACTCACCGCTCGCATCCCGAGCGGAGCCAGGGTCAGCGCGATGTGCGTCAGCGGCGTCGGGCCGTGCCTGGTGCTGTGTGACACCGATCTGAACCCGTTGCGGCCCGCCATCCTGTACGGCATCGATACGCGGGCGACGGCCGAAATCGAACTTCTGACCGAGGAATTGGGTGCCGACGCGATCCTCGACGAGGCGGGCACGACCTTGTCGAGCCAGGCCGTGGGCCCCAAGCTCGAGTGGGTGTACCGGCACGAGCCGGAGGTGTTCGCCAAAGCGGCCGGCTGGTACGGGTCCAACTCCTATATCAGCGCCAAGCTCACCGGCGAATACGTGATGGATCATCACACCGCCAGCCAGTGCGATCCGCTCTACGCCACCCGCGAATTCGACTGGAATCATGCTTGGGCGCAACGCATCTGCCGACAACTGCCTTTGCCGCGGCTGGTCTGGCCCTGCGACGTCGTCGGTGAGGTGACGCCGGCGGCGGCCGAAAAAACTGGGGTGCCGGCAGGAACGCCCGTCGTGGCGGGCACGGTGGACGCCTACTCCGAAGCCTTCTCGGTCGGAGTGCGCCATCCCGGTGATCAGATGTTGATGTACGGCTCGACGATGTTCCTGGTACAGATCATCGACGAGTACTACAGGGACCCCACACTGTGGACGACCGTCGGCGTCGAAAAGGGCAGCCTGGCACTCGCGGCCGGGACGTCGACCGCGGGCAGCCTCATCAATTGGCTACAGACCGTCACCGGGGGTGCCCCGTTCGACGAACTGATGGCCGAGGCCGCCGCGGTGCCTGCGGGAAGCGAGGGGCTTCTGGTGCTGCCGTACCTCGCCGGAGAGCGCACACCGGTGTTCGATTCGCAGGCCCGCGGTGTGGTGGCGGGCCTGACTTTGCGGCACGGTCGTGGACACCTGTTTCGCGCTGCCTACGAAGGAATCTCGTTCGGTATCCGGCAGATACTCGAGACCTTCGACGATGCGCATGCCGGATCGAGGACCGTCGCGGTCGGCGGTGGGTTGCGCAGTCCGGTGTGGGCCCAGGCATTGAGCGACATCACCGGGCGTACTCAGCTGGTGCCCGAGCAGGCGATCGGTGCGAGCTACGGCGACGCGCTGCTCGCCGCGATCGGTGTCGGGCTCGTGCCCGCCGAGACCGACTGGGCCGAGATCCAGCGTGAGATCACCCCCAATCCCGATCACCGGGATCGCTACGACGATCTCTACGCGACGTGGCGAGGGCTGTACCCGGCGACCCGCGATCAGATCCATCGGTTGGCGGCGCCGAACGCGGACTGAACCCGGTCAGGGGATCCGTCGAGGAGACGGCTGATGGGCGTTCCAATCAATTCGACCGACATCCGTTTCCGCTGTCGGCTGCGGGGTATTCGTGCGCTTCACATTTCACGCGCTGCGCCGCGGCGAATGGCGGGCGGCAGTACCACGGTGGGAAGGCAGAACAATGGGGTTTCCGAAGCAGCAGCAAGAAGTACCCGGCGTGCAGTCGGCGATGGACCCGGTGCCAGACTGCGGAGAGGCGAGCTACACCGGGTCAGGACGGCTGACAGGTAAACGCGCAGTGATCACCGGAGGTGACAGCGGTATCGGCCGTGCGGTCGCCATCGCCTACGCCCGCGAGGGAGCCGATGTCCTGATCGCCTATCTCGACGAGGACGAGGATGCCGCCGACGTGGCCCGCCTCGTCGAGGATGCGGGCCGCAAATGCGTTCTCGTCAGAGGCGACCTGTCCGATCCCGGGCACTGCCGAGCGGTAATCGACCGAGCCGCCGACGAATTCGGCGGTATCGACGTGCTGGTGAGCAATGCGGCGTTCCAGATGACCCATAGCTCGCTCGACGAGATCAGCGACGAGGAGTGGGACTACACATTCCGGCTCAATGTCGGCGCCTATTTCTACCTGGTCAAGGCGGCGCTGCCGCATATGATCCCCGGCTCGTCGGTGATCGGTAGCTCTTCGGTGAACTCCGACATGCCCTCACCGACGCTGGCGCCATACGCGGCCACCAAGGCGGCTATCGCCAATCTTTCGGCGAGTTTGGCTCAATTGCTGGGAGAGAAGGGGATCCGAGTGAACAGCGTCGCGCCCGGCCCGATCTGGACTCCGCTGATACCGGCGACTATGCCGGAGGAGAAGGTCGCGAACTTCGGCGACGACACTCCGCTGGGCCGAGCGGGCCAGCCAGCCGAACTCGCGCCGGTCTACGTGCTGCTCGCGTCGGACGAGGGCAGTTACATCTCAGGTGCTCGGGTCGCCGTGACGGGCGGCAGGCCGGTCCTGTAAAGATCGCCCCTGCGGGTCGGTGTATTCGGGAATTCGACGGTATTTGGCCTAGTCTTCCTGCGTGAACGCGATCGACCCCGACAAGCTCGACGTCTGCCTCCAGGTGCTGGCCGACGTCGAGTCCCTGCCGCCTGAGCACCCGGATGCCGTCGCGGTACGCCTGGCCACTGCCAAAGTGTTCAAGGCCTTGAAGAAGGCCCGCCGCGACGCGAAGCGCGAGGCAGTGGCCGCCGCCGACCACGCCGTCACCGCCGCTACCGCGACCGGCGCACCCGGCCGCATCGACGACGAGACCCAGGGTCTTCCGCTGGTGTCGGCCGCGGTGGGCGCCACTGCGGGCACGTTGCGGCGGCCGCGCGCCTGCTACATGTGCAAGAACCGCTACACCGTGGTCGACGCCTTCTACCACCAGCTCTGCCCGGACTGCGCGGCGTTCAATCGCGCCAAGCGCGATGCCCGCGCCGATCTCGACGGACGGAGCGCCCTGCTCACCGGTGGCCGCGCCAAGATCGGCATGTACATCGCGCTGCGCCTGCTGCGCGACGGCGCTCACACGACGATCACCACCCGCTTCCCGAACGACGCCGTCCGACGGTTCGCGTCGATGCCCGACAGCGCCGACTGGCTGCACCGGTTGCGCATCGTCGGCATCGACCTACGCGATCCCGCTCAGGTTGTCGCGCTCGCCGACACCGTGGCCGAGCGCGGTCCGCTGGACATTCTGATCAACAATGCGGCCCAAACCGTCCGACGCTCACCGGGTTCCTACTCGGCCCTCGTCGAGGGCGAACGGACTCCGCCGCCGCAGCTTGTCGACGTCGTCACGTTCGATCACGTCAGTGACGCCCACCCGGCCGCACTCGCGGGAAGCCTTGCCGAGCATCAAAAGCCGCACGCGGTGACCGAATTGGCACTGACCGCGCGCAGTGCCTCGCCGCAACGGATCGCCGCGGGCACCGCCATCGACGCGGGTGGACTGCTGCCCGACACCGCATCGATCAACAGCTGGACCCAACGCGTGCACGAGGTGGACGCGATGGAATTGCTCGAGGTTCAGCTGTGCAATCAGACAGCGCCGTTCATTCTGGTGAGTCGCCTGCGCCCCGCGATGGCCGCCTCGCCGGCCCGACGCAAATACGTCGTGAACGTGTCGGCGATGGAGGGGCAGTTCAGCCGCGCCTACAAGGGTCCGGGACACCCGCACACCAACATGGCCAAGGCCGCGCTCAACATGCTCACTCGCACGAGCGCCGATGAGATGCTCGAGCGTGACGGCATTCTCATGACCGCTGTCGATACGGGCTGGATCACCGACGAGCGGCCGCACCCGACCAAGTTGCGGCTCGCCGACGAGGGCTTCCATGCCCCGCTCGACCTCGTCGACGGTGCCGCCCGCGTGTACGACCCCATCGTGCGCGGCGAACTCGGCGAAGACCTGTATGGCTGCTTCCTCAAGGACTACTCGCCGAGCAATTGGTAGCAGCAGCGTCAGGAGGGCAGCTCCTCGATGAGTTCGTCGAGGAAGCCACCGGCGGCATCGCCCTGACGATGGGCGCCCTCGCCGGCCGTAACCGCTACGTCTGAGCGGCGCGTATCACGCCACGACGGCCGGCATGGTGTCCCAGCCGCGCACCGTGGAGGTGCGTGACCGGCGAGCCCGGGTTATGTCGATCGCCCATTCGGGCCACCGTTTGAGTACCTCTTCGAGTGCGACACGGCCCTCGAGGCGGGCCAGTGGGGCGCCGACGCAGAAGTGCGCACCGCGCCCGAAGGTGAGATGGCCGCCCGGCTTTCGGTGGATATCGAACGTATCGGGGTTGTCGAAGTGCCGTTCGTCGCGGTTGGCTGAGGCCAGCATCATGAGCAGGGCACTGCCGGCCGGGATGGCCTGTCCTTGGAAGACCACGTCCTCCGTGGCGACGTAACGCGCGACGTGCGGCCCCGGCGGCTCGAATCGAAGTAGCTCCTCGATGGCGGCGGGAATTCGCGAGTGGTCCGCGGCGAGTTCCTTCCGTTGATCGGGGTGTTCACCCAGTACCTTGCCCATCCAGCCGAAGAGACGACCCGTCGTCTCGACCCCGGCACCCGCCACGACGGCGAGGAAAACAATGAGCTCCTGCTTCGTCAACTTCCGCGTGGTGTTGGTCTCGTCCTCGAACTCCACATGGAGCAACTCGGTGATCAGGTCATCGGACGGGTTCTGTTCGCGCCACTCGACATACTCGCCGAACATTTCACCGGTGAAGTAGTGGTCCTTCTTGATGTTCATTGGCTTCCCCGGATTGTTGCGCAGCACTTGGTTGGCGTGCGCGCGCACCGCAGGCTGTTCTGCATCGGGGATGCCGGCGAGCATGCCGATTGTTCGCATCGGTAGTTCAGCGCCCAGATCCTGCACGAAGTCGAAGCGGTCGCCGCCGACGAGCGGATCGAGGCACGCGACACAGAATGCACGGACCTTGTCCTCTATGGCGCGCATCTTCTTCGGAGTGAAGGCTCTTGACACGATCGCTCGGTGAATCGTGTGTAATGGCGGGTCCTCGTTGATGAAGATGCCGGGAGGCATGACGGGATCCGCCATCACAACCTCGAGTATGTCGCCCTTGGACGAGCTAAGCCGCGTCGTATCCTTCAGTGCCGCATCGACATCGGCGTAACGACTCACTCCCCAGAAGTCGTGCCGCTCGTTGTAATAGATAGGGCACTCGTCCCGCAGGCGCCGGTAGGTCGGATAGGGGTCGAGGTCGATGTCGACGTTCCACGGGTCGTAATAAAGCTCGTTCAACGTCTGCTCCAGGCTGGTTGCGATAGTGCGCTATACAGTCGTACAGTAATCTAACGCTGTACGACCGTACAACCAGGATCCACAATAGGAGCAGAATGGGCAGCAGCCGGTTCGCACTCGACGGTCGTGTCGCAGTTGTTACGGGCGGTGGCACCGGCATCGGACGCGGGGTGGCGCTGGTGCTCGCCGAATACGGCGCCGACGTCGTGCTGGCCGGCAGGCGGCCCGACCCGCTCCACGCCACCGCCGAGGAGGTGCGCAAGATCGGCAACTTCGCGCTGGTGGTACCAACCGACGTCACCATCGCGCAGGCGTGTCGCGATCTGGTCGATACGACCATCTCTGAGTTCGGCAGAATCGACATTTTGGTCAACTGTGCCGGCGGCGCTGAAACCAAGTCGATCATGAAATGGCCCGACGATGACTTCGAGAACGTGCTTGCCCTGAATTTCAAGGCGGTCTGGCATCTTTCGAAGGCAGCGGCCAAACCGATGATGTCGCAGGGCAAGGGTGCCATCGTCAACATCTCGTCCGGCGCCAGTCTGTTGGCCATGCCACAAGCCGCGCCGTATGGAGCGGCCAAGGCCGCGGTGAACAACCTGACGGGCTCAATGGCCGCCGCGTGGGCCACGAAAGGCATCCGGGTCAACGCCATCGCCGTGGGCGCGGTCCGTGCGGCCACGTTGACCGACGATGCCGCCCGGTACGGGCTGGATCCCGAGGCGATCGCGATGACCAATGGCCTCGGGCGACTGGGCGAACCCGACGAAATCGGCTACGGCGTTCTGTTCTTCGCGTCGGACGCGTCAAGCTTCTGTTCGGGTCAGACGCTCTACATGCACGGCGCACCGGGGGGCGCGGGGGTGTGACCATGAACCGAACAGCAGTGGTCACCGGCGGCGGGTCCGGTTTGGGGCGGTCGATCAGCGTCAAGCTCGCCGCCGACGGCCACCGTGTCGCCGTCCTGGACGTGAACACCGAGAGTGCCGAAACGGTCGTCGCCGAGATCCGAGCCGCGGGAGGCGTGGCCGAACCGGTTGCGGTCGACGTGTCCGACGAGTCGGCTGTGGTATCCGCCTTCGCCGCTGTGCGTGACGCGTTCGGTCCCGCTGAGATCCTGGTGACCAGCGCCGCGATCGCCGGGTTCACACGATTCGACATGATCACGCTCGACGAGTGGAACCGCTATCTGGCCGTGAATCTCACCGGCACATTCCTGTGCGCCAGAGCGGTGCTGACGGACATGGTGGCGGCGAAGTGGGGTCGCATCGTCACAATCTCGTCGGCCGCGGGCCAACAGGGCGCACCAGCGCAGGGGCACTACTCTGCAACGAAAGGGGGAGTGATCGCGATGACGAAGACGATCGCGCTGGACTACGCCAGGCACGGCATCACAGCCAACACGGTGCCGCCGTTCGTCATCGACTCGCCGATGCTGCGGCAACAGCAGCAAGCCGGAAAGCTGCCTCCCGCCGATCTTCTCGCCAAGTCGATTCCCGCTCGGCGCCTGGGACAGGGCGATGACGTCGCCGCGGTGTGCTCGTTTCTCTGCTCGGACGGCGCCGGCTACGTCAACGGTCAGATGATCGGTGTCAACGGCGGCGCCGTCGTGTGATGTCAGCCAAGGAGCCGTCGATGTTGGATCAGACCCCTATCGCTGTGGTGACGGGTGCCAGTCGAGGCGCGGGGGCGGGCATCGCCCGAGCGTTGGGCAGCCACGGCTGCACGGTGTATGTCACGGGTCGAACCCGAATCGGCCCGGATACCTCGGCAAGGGGCACGATCGACGAGACCGCCGCACGGGTCAACGATCTAGGCGGGCAAGGCATTGCGGTCGAAGTCGATCACGGCGACGATGACCAGGTTCAAGGACTGTTCGAACGCATCCGAAGTGAGCAGGGCCGGTTGGACATTCTGGTCAACAACGCCGCCATCATCCGCGACGAGATGATGGGCAGGACCAAATTCTGGGAGGAACCGCTCTCCGTCCTGGACACGTTTGATGTCGGACTCCGTAGCAGCTACGTGGCCACCGTGTATGCGGCGCCGCTGATGCTCCCGCAGCGGCGGGGTTTGGTGGCGTTCTCATCGTCCTCTGGTGCTGTGCACTACGCCTTCGGCCCCGCCTATGGGGTGCCGAAAGCGGGCACCGACAAGATGGCGGCCGACATGGCCTTCGACTTCAGGGATTTCGGCATCGCCACCGTATCGATCTGGATGGGTTCACTACTGACCGACCGCGTACAGCAGATCATCGCGAGCAATCCCGACAAGTTCGGTCACATCCTGGACACCGCGGAAACGCCCGAGCTGACCGGCCACGTGATCTGGGCGCTTTACCAGGACCCGGGATTGATGTCGGTCAGCGGGCAGACGCTGATCGGCGCTGAACTGGCCGTGAAGTACGGAATCACCGATGACGGTGGCCGTCAGCCACCCTCTTACCGTGAACTTTTCGACGTAAATCCCCATCAGCAGAGTGCGCACGTCATGCGCTGACGCCTTATCGCTTTCGCTTGGAAGCCGGCTTGCGCTTGGTTCGAGGCTCCACCGAATCTATGTAGCGCTCGAACGCCTCGGTGACTTCGGCGTGCGCCGACTTGACGCCGATGCCCTTCTCGAGGTTGAGGAACTTCGGTAGCCCGGACATCAACAGTTGCAGGGCCGGCAGCGACAGATCACCGATCGGTCGTGCATCCTTGCCGTACTTTGCGACGAGTGCGTTCAGCTGGACCCTGCGCACACTTTCGGTCACTGCGGCGATCTCGTTGCGAATGGACTTTCGGTGGTTGCCCAGAGCCATGAACTCGGTGATGAGTGCACCGGTGGCCTCATCCCACGAGTATTCCCACACCGCCCGCAGCGGATCGTCCGAACGACGTTCGAGCGCTTCGGTGAGGAGCGTCAGATTGCGCTCCGAATACCGTCGAATCGCGGCGACGAAGATGTCGTCGAGATTAGGGAAGTAGTACTGGACCAGGCTCGGCGTGACGCCCGCCTTTGACGCCAGCGCCCGGTAGGAGACACTGGCGTAGCCCTCCTCGAGCATCATCTTCTCGACGCAGTCGAGCAGGTTTTCACGCGTCTTCGAGGTCTCCGCGCCCACGCGTCGCGCCGATGTCGCCATGGCACTCCATTCCGGTCTGTCACGCCATTCTGCTATACGAGCGTCTGCTGTACAGTCGTATAGTGTCGCCAGGTGGGGCGACCCACCTGACTGGCAGGAGAACGATGACCGCCGACGCGGACTTGGACACGCTTGCTCGGGACGTGCGCTACCTCATGGACCGCACTGAGATCCTGGATTGCATCTCACGCCACGCGCGTGGCTGCGACCGCCATGACATCGACCTGATCACGTCGACCTACCACACAGACGGTGTCGACGAACACGGCGATGCGGTCAATCCGGGCCCTGGGTACGGCGGGTGGGCAAATGAATCGCATGCCGCAACGTCGCGCGTGCACACACACAACATCACCACCCACACCTGCGAGATCGACGGAGACACCGCACACGCGGAGAGCTACGCGATCGTCGTGCTCATCAGTCCGGACTCGAAGAGCGCCCAGTTCATCACGGGCCGATACATCGACCGACTGGAGAGGCGAGAAAGTCAGTGGCGCATCGCTGTTCGCCGTTCGACTGTCGAGGGCATGTTCCTCGCCGATGCGAGGGTCCTGCAGTCGTCGTTCTTCGTTGAGAAGCGCTACCCCGTGGGGATGCGCGACCGTTCAGACCTCTCGTATCAACGTCCACTGGACATCGACACCCCGGCGCCCGCTCGCTGGTGAACCGCGTCGAGCTACACCACCGGATCACTCGTGATCTCGCGCAGCCTCAGTTCTCGGCGATGCGAATGTTCTTTACCTGAAGGAACTCGTGGAGACCTTCGATCCCGCCTGAGCGGCCGAATCCGCTCCGCTTGTATCCACCGTAGGGACTTTGCGGCTCGATGTCGCTGTGCGAGTTGACCCATACCGAACCCGCTTCCAGCTGGCGCGCCACGCGGTGGGCACGATTGAGATTCGACGTGAATAGATACGCGTTCAGTCCGTATACGGTGTCATTGGCCGTTCGGACCGCCTCCGCTTCGTCGGTGAAGCGCGTCACGGAGACGACGGGACCGAACGTTTCCTGCTGCGCCAAGGGGGATTGGTGGTTTACGTCGGAAAAGACGGTCGGGGCTATGAAAAACCCCTCGGCGAGTTCACCTTCCATCCGGTGCCCACCGGAGAGCAGCTTGCCCCACCCGCGATCTACCGCATCGTCGATGACGCCGATGATTCGTTCAGCAGCGGCTTGACTGACAACCGGCCCGAACATCACGTCCGGGCGCAGCGGGTCACCGATGGTCACCGAGCTGATCGTGGCGAGGAATTTCTCGACGAATTCTTCGTATACGTCGTGTTGGACCAGAATCCGGCTCGCGCACGCGCAACTCTGCCCCGACTGCCCAAGGGGCCCCTGGAACGCAGCCGTCGAGGCGGCGGAATCGATGTCCGCATCGTCAAACACCACCATGGCGGCGTTGCCTCCGAGCTCAGCGGTGACTGGGGTCAGATTCTGCGAAGCCGCCTGGATGACGGAACGTGCCGTCTTCTCGCCGCCGGTGAAGTGAATCTTGCGCACACCGGGGTGACGGACCAACGCTTGACCGCCGTCAGCACCGGCAGTGACGACGTTGACCAGACCGGCAGGCAGGCCGGCTTCCAGACAAATCTCGCCGAAGCGCAGGGGTGCCAGCGGTGCGAGTTCGGATGGTTTGAGCACCACGGCATTACCAGCCGCCAAAGCCGGGGCGACGGCCAAGCCGATGACCACCAGCGGGCCGTTCCACGGCGTGATCACGCCCACCACGCCGAAGGGCTCGTGCTCAGTGATGTTCAACGCCCGGCTGGCTTCGACGTGGGAGGTGGTGCCCAGTGGCTTGTCGATATAGCCCGCGTAGTAGCGCAAGAACCGCTCAGTCAGAACCCCATTGGCGGACATCAGGCGCGGGACGCCGTAGTCGTGCACATTCAGCAGGCTGAGTTCGTCCTGGTGATCACCAACGGCGTCGGCGAGATCCGTCAGGATGGCGCGGCGTTTGTCGACCGTCAAAGATGCCCATTCACGTTGTGCCTCAGCACCACTGCTCACGGCGAGCTCGATTCTCGCTCCCCGGCGATTTCCGTGCTGAAATTCACCCGTCCGGTGCCGGGATAGATGTGTTGGTAGGTGCCGCCCGAGGCGTTGGCGACGTGGTCGCCGGCGATCAATAGCGGTCCGCTACGAAGGCGGTCCGGTATCGCGGTGTCATCGGCGGTCATGTCCGGGCCCGTCGCTGGCTCTCGGCAACGATTCGACGGCGTTGATATAAGTCCATGTGTACCTATCTGATTGACACGCCCGCGTCGACCTTGAACTCCAACCCGGTCACGTAGCGAGACTCATCGGAGACGAGAAACAGCACCGCGTTGCTCACATCGGCGGCTTCGATGAGCGTGGCGGGTAGCGCGTTGAGGAAGAGGGGGACAAGGTCGGTCCGTGCGGTCATCTGGTCGTGCATCGATGGCGGCGCCATCCCGGTCATCACCCCGGTCGGATGAACTGTGTTGACCCGAATACTCTGCGCAGCAAGTTCATTGGCCAAGGCACGCGACATGCCGACGATGCCGTGTTTGGATGCGGTGTAGGGCACATGTAACGGTGTGCCCTTGACGCCCGCTGACGAGCTGATGTTCACCAGACTGCCGCCGCCCTGTTCGACCAGATACGGGATCACCGCGGCGCAGGTGTTCCACACCCCGATGAGGTTCACGTCGACCACGACGCGCCACTGTTCTGCCGTCGTGACATCCCAGGTGCCGACCGTGAGGACGCCGGCGTTGGCGACGGCGGCGTCCAGACCGCCCAGTTCTTCGGCCGCCGCGTCGACGGCGCCTTTCATCGCGGCCTCGTCGCGGACATCCGTCACGCATGCGATCGCCGTCCGGCCGTATTCACGAACCAAGCGTGCCGTCTCCTCCAAATCGGCCTTGGTCGCCAGCGGGTAGTCCAATTCCTCTATGGGAGAACAGATGTCGATCAGTACGAGGTCCGCGCCTTCTTCGGCGAGCCGGACGGCATGGCTGCGGCCCATACCGCGGGCCGCGCCGGTGACCACGATCCTTTTGCCGGCCACGCGTCCGGCCGGTTCATTGCCCACCATGGTCAGAGCTTGTTGCAGAAGCCGGCGTCAACCGGGAACGTCACCCCGGTCACGTATTTGGCTTCGTCGGATACCAGATACGCGATGGCGGCGCTGATGTCTTCTGGCTCGAGCATCTCGACAGGCATCGGGTTTTGCAGGTGCGGGCCGCCGCCTGGATAGTTCTCCAAGAACTCGGTCATCACCGGGTTCGTCGCCATCATCGTGTTGACCGCAGTCGGATGCACTGTGTTCACCCGAATGCTCAACGGCGCCAATCCGTTGGCGAGTGTGCGCATGAGTCCCACGATTCCGTGCTTGGATGCGGCGTAACCGAGACCACCCCCTTGGACGCCGCCGAAACCCCTCAGTCCGGCGGTGGAACTGGTGAAGATGATCACGCCACCCCGGTTACCGGCGATGAGGTGTGGGATACATGCGAACGCGGCGTGGTAGGAACCGTCCAGATTGACGGCGGTCACCGCTCGCCACTGCTCGAGTTCTTCTTCGATGCTCAGCTCGCGGAACGCCAGGGGAGAGATTCCCGCGTTGGCCAACACGATGTCGAGGCGTCCGAAGAACTCCACTCCCGCGTCGACTGCTGCCTTGACGGCGTGGAAATCGCGCACATCCGCCACCGTCCCGAGCATTTTCCCACCGGCTTGCTCGACGATATCCACCGTCCCGTCTAATTCTTCGCGCGATGCCATCGGGTAGTGGTTGGCGGCGATGTCTGCGCAGATGTCGATGCCAATGATTTTCGCGCCCTCACGCGCCAGTCGCACTGCGTGGCTGCGACCCTGGCCCCGCGCGACCCCGGTGATGAACGCGACTTTCTGCTCGAGTGATCTCGACACTGCTCACTGCCCTTCTTGGTTTGACGCTGATATTCGCTGCCACGAATCGCTGGCAGCCTTCTGCAGAACACGGCCTTTGGGGAACCCCGCGTACGCGGAGAATTGCAGGATCACCTCGTCCATCTCCGAGCGACTGATGTCACCCGACTCCAGTGCTGATCCCACATGCGAATAGATTGGACCGAGTGCCCCGGACACGCCGACGGCGGCCACCGTGATCAGTCGGCGCTCTCGGCGGCCGAGGTCGGGGCGCTGCCAGAGGTGGCCGAAGACGAACGCCAGAATGCCTGCCTGAAAGTACGGCGAATCCCGCGGCGGCGCGGGTAGCAGATTCACGTCCACGAAGCACTTCTCGCCTTCGTCGAGCCGACGCCCGTGATCCGTCGGTCCCAAGGAATCCAACGGGAGATCCGAACGCGGTGGCACGTCCTCGCCTCGTTCGGCCGCGAGTCGGGCGAACTGCGACCGCACTGCCCCCTCTGCCTCCGACCCGCGCGGCCATCCGCAGTACACCGCGAAGTGCAGGACGAACTCCAGCAGCTCGTCATAGGTGATGTCACCGCTCGCCAACGCGGCGTATGCGTGATCGTTCATGTCGCCCACACTTTCCGACGCGCACACGCAGGTCAGCGTGACGAATCGGCGGTCGCGCCTGCTCAGACCGGGCCGAGCCCACACCGGTCCGAAGACCGGGTCGGTGACCATCACGTCTTGGTAGGTCTCCACGTGCACCACTTCCTGTTGCAAGTCTATGGCCTGAACTCTAAGGCGATGGACTTAATCCGTCCAGTGTGAAATTCTGGGACCATGTCCACGTCCGTACCCGTGCCGGTGGAGCCGTCGGCCAAACAGCAGCTCGTGCTCACCGCGGAGCGGTTGTTTGCACAGCGCGGTCTCGACGGTGTTCCGCTCCGCCAGATCGGCACCGAGGCGGGCATGGCGAACAAGTCGGCCGTTCAATATCACTTCGGTTCCAAGGAAGGCCTCGTCCAGGCGATCTTGCTCAACCGACTCGAGCACCTGACCCGTCGTCGACAGCTCTTGGAAGCCCGTACGCCATCTGATGATCTGCGGGCCATCGTCGAGGCGCACCAACTCCCGTTGATCGAGCTGGCCGAGGACGAAACATGTTTCTATCTACCGTTCCTCGAGCAGCTCTTGCGCTACGACTATTCGGTCAATCCACTGACGTCGTTGCCTGATGCGCATCGGAACTCACACCAAAACTACGTCGACAGAGTCGGCGCCCTGATCGAGCATGTGCCGCAACCGCTGCGCGACAATCGCATTCACGATGTCTCCGCGATGTGCGTACACGCCTGTGCCGATCGCCATCGCGCGCGTCTGGTCGGTTCGCCCGTGCCCTCCTACGCCGTGCATGTCAGCTCGCTTCTCGACGGCTTCGTCGCCCTGCTTGCGGCGACGCCCTCCGAGGAGACCCTCGCCGCGCTGAAGGGTGCGAGCTCCAAACGGCCGACCCTGCGTGCGCTGCCGTAACTTCCCTTACAGGCTGCGCAGCAGTGCCGCGGCGCGCACCTCGCCGTCCACGGCGATCGCGATGTTCACGTCGTCATCGCGGCGGGCCCAGTGCAGGCTGACGTCTTCGCCGTACTGGATTGGCCGGCGATACTCGATCACGGCGCGGTACGGGGCGCGGCACACGTCGGGCACTTCGGCCATCACTTCATGAATGGCGTGCCAGTACGCGGTGTTGGTGACGTGCTCGAAGACGTCGATGTCGGTGCGACGCAACGCGAACGGTGCGACGACGTCGACATCGTCGGGGTTGGTCAACCACGGTCGCCACTTGAGGCGGTGCTCCTCTGTGGTGCTCGCGAACTTCTCGATCAAGCTGTCGGAAACCCGCTGCGGTGTGAGGGTGCGCTCGTTGATCGCGATCCAGAACCCCTCGGTCTCGATGCGGCCGCCTTCGCCCCCGACCAGGTCGACACGCATGGTGCACCATCGCGTCGACAGCGCCGAGCACCAGCGGCTGAAGGACACCTCGTTGGGCCATTCGATCGGCTCGATGACGTCGATCACCGTGCGTTGCACCAGCCAGTGCGGATGTTCCTCGGCTTCGCCCGCGTCGAGCAGATTCTCCGCACCGACTTCCTGGATGTACCGGGCCACTCCGTCCAGGCGCAGCTGCAGCTGACTGCCGATGTCTCCGGTCGGCACCGGCCACGACGTGCGGTAGATGTAACCGGCTGATGGCAGGGGACTCAGTCTGCGGTCGACATCATCGTTCGGCATCGCGTGACTCAACTTGCGGCCTGCAGCGTGACCTCCGAGATTTCCGTGCGACTCGTGCCGTCCGTCGTGCCCAATTTCGAGATCCACACCAGCACATTGGATGTCTTCGTTTCGTCGCGCACTTCGATGCGGTTCTGCCCCGGCTGCAAAGCCGTAGTGGGGGTCAGCTCGGTGGTGTCGGACAACGCGGCGGGCTTCTCGGTCGGCGACGAGCGGATCTGCACTTCGGTTCCAGTGCTGGAGATGTCGATGGTGACCGCGCTCAGTGCAGTCGGTTCGGACAGGTGCAACATCAAACCCTGACCCTCGATGAAGGTCGGGAAGGGTACGGCGTCGCGATACGTGACCGTCGTCCACGCGGTATCGGGATTGCCGTCGATCGCCTTGTCCGCGTCTTGGGGGTTATCGGGTGAGCCGCCGGGGGCGAAGACGGTCGCGCTCTCCGGTTTGACGATCGGCCCCGGCCCGCTCGACCTGCCGGTGGTGAAGTACAGCACCGACCCCGCGACCACCACGATCACTGCGAGAAGTGCCGCGATCGGGATCCATCTGCGTTTGCGTGCCTTGGTCGGTGCTTCGCGGCCGGCGGGTTTGGCCGGGACCTGCGGCCGCCGCCGCTTGGGGCCGGCCGAGATGTTGACGATCGTGTCCGCGTCGAGTCCGTCGCCGTCCCATATCCCGCTGACCTCGACCTCGTCTCCGTCGGTGAGCTGATCGGGGACGAGCGCCGTTTGGATCTCGACTGGGACCGGCGCCTGGCGACCGGCAACGGGTTCGAATGGCACCAAATGAAACGACAGCAGGCCGATTTCGGCCTGGGCGCCGATCGCGCGACGCTGCACCCCTCGCGCTGTGCCATGAATGACGAGACGCTCGAGACGTTGCGTGGTAGTGCGCTCCTCGGAAGTCTCGGTGGCCGGCGAGGCGGTGTGCGCGCGTCGACCTTGTCGAGTGAGCGCGCGGGCGAACTCCATACACGTCGCGTAACGCTGGTTGGGATCTTTGGACAGCGCCCGCGCGAGCACATCGTCGAAGTGCGCGAGATCGGGTCGACGCTCCGAAATCCGCGGCGCCGTCGTGCCCAGATGGTGACTGATGATGACGGCGGGATTCGGGTCCTGAAAGACGGGTGAGCCCGTCAACAGATGAAAGGTCGTGGCGGCCAGGGCGTACTGATCCGCCCGGCCGTCGAGCGGCTTGCCGAGCAACTGTTCGGGCGCCACATAGTTGATCGTCCCCAACGCGATGTTGGTGTTGGTGAGGTTGCTGGCGTCATCGATCCTGCGGGCGATCCCGAAGTCCGTCAGCAGCACCCGTCGCCGGTGACCATCGGACGCCGTCACGAGGATGTTCTCCGGTTTGACGTCGCGATGAAGCAGACGGCGCTCGTGACCGAAGTCGAGCGCATCTGCCACTGCCGTCACGATCTCGAAGACGTCGTGTTCCGGCATACCGTCGACGTAGTTCTCGCGAAGCAGTCGGCCCGCGTCGGTGCCGTCCACGTAGTCCATCGAGATCCAGAGTCGACCGTTGAATTCACCACGATCGAGCACACCGACGATGTGGGGGTGCCACAACGTCGCCGCCAATTCGGCCTCGCGGTTGAATCGCGCCCGAAACTCGTCATCGGCCGTCGAGTCCAGCGACAGCACCTTCAGTGCGTCCTGACGAGGCAGGCGCGGGTGCTGGGCAAGGTAGACCTCTCCCGAGCCACCGGTGCCCAGCAGTCGCTGGATCACGTAGCCGGCGAAGACCTCGCCGTTGTCGAACGGCATCCCCGAAGACTACAAACCCGCATGCCCAGGCGACGAACTATGCCGATGACGAGCATTTTCGGACCGGACGAAGCGCGCCACACTCCGGCGTTCGCCCGCCCTGTGAACACTTTCTCGATAGTGTCGCCTGCGTGGACTTCGAGCTCGACGACGAGCAGCGGGCCTGGGTGGCCGAAGTGCGGCAGTTCCTCGACGAGAACGTCACCGCCGCGCTGCGGGCGGAGATGGCCGAGCACGGACTCGAACACCAGGGCGGTGAGCTGACGGCATTCCGGCGAAAGATCGGCGAGAAGGGCTGGTTCGGCCTGAACTGGCCCAAGGAGTACGGCGGGCTCGGCCTCACCGCCATGCACCAGCACCTGTTGATGAGCGAGTTCGAGTACGTCGGCGTCCCCGGACCCGATCTCACCGTGACCTCGGTGGCACCGATGATCATGCGGCACGGCACTGAGCAGAACAAGAAGGAGTTCCTGCCCGGAGTCGCCAGGGGCGAGATCGTCTTCGCGCTCGGCTACTCCGAACCCAACGCCGGCACCGACCTCGCCAGCCTGCGTACAAAGGCTGTGCGCGACGGAGACGAATGGGTGATCGACGGCTCGAAGATCTGGAACAGCGGGGCTCAGCGGTCCACCCACGAGTGGCTGTGCGTGCGCACCGATCCCGACGCGCCGCGGCACCGTGGAATCTCGGTGATCGCGGTCCCGATCAACACCCCCGGCATCGAGATCCACCCGCTGTATGCATGGTCGGGTTACCGCACCAACGAGACGTTCTTCCGCGATGTCCGGGTACCTGTCACCAACCTGATCGGTGAGCTCAACATGGGCTGGACCTACATCACCGGCGCGCTGGATCTAGAACGCGGTGCACTGATCAACGTGGGCGACCTACGTCGCGCGCTCGACGAGCTGACCGCGCTCGTCGCAGATCCCGATCCAGCGTTCCGGCGTCGGCTCGCGCAGGCCGAGGCCGACGTCGAGGTCGCCGGGTTGATGGGTCTGGAAGCCGCATCGATGCTCGACAGCGGCCGCATCCCGTCCGTGGAGGTCAGCGTCGAGAAGATCTTCACCAGTGAGCTGCGGCAGCGGATCGCCGACCTTGCGCTCGACCTGCTGGGTCCCGAGGGCCTGCGGGCACACCGCAGCCCCGGCGCGCCGCTCGACGGATTCTTCGAGCGCCTCTACCGGGTGTCGCCTCTCATGCGGTTCGGCGGCGGCACCAACGAAGTCCTTCGCGACGTGATCGCCCAGCGCGGTCACAAGATGCCGTCGTACGGGAGGTGACGGCATGCTGGTGATTCCGTCGCAGGACCAACGCGACCTCGCCGCGATGTGCCGCAGCGTGCTGGCGGCCGACCTCGAGCCGGACGGGAAGTGGAAGGCGCTGGCGTCGGCGGGTGTTCTCGGCTTGGCGGTCGACGGCAGCCTCGACGACATCGGCGTCTTCTGCGTCGAGGCGGGGCGATCGCTGTGCCCCAGGGTGGTCCAGAGCACGGTGTACGCGGCGATCGCCGTCGACTGGCTCGGCGTCGGTTCGGCATGGTTGCCTCGTCTGACGTCCGGCGAGGCCCGCGGAACGTACGCGTTGTTCAACCCGCGCGACGCGTCCGACGTGAAACCGCGGCTTCGCGTGCGCCGCGACGGTGACGCGTGGCGGGTGAGCGGCAGTGCCGACTATGTCGCGGATGCGGACCGAGCCGACGTGATCGTCGCGAGCACCGACGCGGGCGTCGTGGCCGTCGACACGACCGCGAACGGGGTCGAGATCGAGCCGCTGCCCATCATGGGCGGCTTTCCGGTGTCCACAGTCCGGTTCGACGATGTTCTGGTGGACGAGCCCACGCCCGTCGGCGGGGAAGCGCTGCGGCGGATCGTGAATGCCATTGTGGCGCTGGACTGTCTGGATCTCGTCGGGGTCGGTGACGCGGTGATCGACCGCACCGTCGCCTACACGACAATGCGCGAGCAGTTCGGTAGGCCGATCGCCTCCTTTCAGGCCGCGCAACACATAGTCGCCGATATGCACATCGCGCTGGCCGCGGCCCGGCTGGCGGCGCAGTCGGCGACGTTCTGGATCGGGCGCGGCAGCACGGCGACCCGCGAAACCGCGATCGCGCGGATGCGGGCCGCCGACGTCAAGAAGATCACCCTCGACGCGCATCAACTGCACGGCGGGATGGGCTACGTCGTCGACACCGGCCTGCACCTGTTCTCCGAACGCGCGCGAGTGCTTTCGACGTTGGGTGGCGGCGCGGACGTCGCAGCCAAATGGCTTGACGGCACAAGGGGTTCGAGGTGAGCGCAGAAAGCCTTATCGACGCGGATTCGGCCGCCAAGATCGGCACCGTGGTCGCCGTCGCCACCGGTGAGGTGTACCGGCGGGACTGGCAGCGGTGGGCCGCCGCGGTCGGTGACCACAACCCGCTGTGGTTCGACGCGGACTACGCGCGCCGGCACGGCTATCGCGACATCATCTGTCCGCCGCTCTATCTGCAGTACGCGATTCTCGGGGTCGCCGCGCTCGGCGAGTTGCGGCCCGACGGGTCGTCGGGCGCGGTGACGGGCAGTATGGCCTTCCCGAAGGCCCCGCGACGAATGGCGGGGGGTGAGAGCACGGCCTTCCATCTGCCTGCGTACCACGGCGACGAGGTCGAGATGACGCGCGCCGTGGAATCGATCGTCGAGAAGGAAGGCAGGTCAGGCAGATTCGTTGTGGTGACCTGGCGCGCCGAATACCGCAACCAGCATCATGAGCTTCTCGCCGAAGCGACGACGTCGATGATCGCGCGCCCCACATGAGCCCGTGGTACGAGGACGTCGACAGCGGCGTCGAGATTCCGGCCCTGACGGCGACCGTCGACGAGACGCAGATGTTCTTCTTCAGCGCCGCGACATATAACGGCCATCGCATCCATTACGACAAGGACTGGGCTCGCGACACCGAAGGCTATGACAACGTCCTCGTCCAAGGCCCGCTGCAGGCGGCCCTGCTGTCGCGGGCGCTGACGGACTGGATCGGTGGCGCCGGCCGGCTGGTGGCGTTCTCGGTCCAGAACCGGGCGATCGCATACCCCGGGCAGCAGTTGACGTTCGGCGGGGTGATCACCGGAAAACGCGACGGCGGACTGGTCGACCTTGACATCTACTGCAAGCGTGGTGACGACGTGCTGATGCCAGGAACCGCGACTGTCGCGCTGCCGTCGAAGGTCGGGCCGTGACGGGTCTGCGGGGTGAGGCGGCGATCATCGGTATCGCGGAGTTGCCCGCCGAGAAGCGTCAGAGCGCCCCACCGTCCTTCACCCTGGATCAGTACGCGCGGCTCGCCAAAATGGTGATCGAGGATGCCGGGGTGGATCCTACTGTAGTGAACGGTCTTTCGACACACGGCATCGCGGAGTCCGACATGTTTGCCCCGGCCACGCTGTCGGAGTACCTGGGTCTGCCGCTGAACTTCGGTGACCGCGTCGACCTCGGTGGGGCGACGGCGGCGGGCATGGTGTGGCGCGCCGCCGCCGCCGTCGAACTCGGTCTGTGTGATGCAGTGCTCGCTGTCGTACCGGGGTCGACCGAGGTGCCACGCTCGGAGTCCAAGCCCGCGCGCACACTCAGCTGGTACGGCGCGTCGAGCAACAACTACGGCTCACCACAGGCCGAATACGAGATTCCGTACGGCAACGTCGGCCAGAATGGCCCTTACGCTCAGGTCGCGCAACGTTATGCGCATGAATTCGGTTACGACGCAGCGGCGTTGGCGAAGATCGCGGTGGATCAGCGGACCAACGCGTGCGCCCACCCCGGCGCGGTCTTCCACGGCCGGCCGATCACCGTCGACGACGTGCTCAACAGCCCGGTGATCGCCGACCCGATCCACATGCTCGAGACGGTGATGCGCGTGCAGGGTGGCGCCGGTGTGCTGATCGCCAATGTCGGTGTGGCACGACGGAGCCGCCATCGTCCAGTGTGGCTCAAGGGTTTCGGGGAGCACATCCGATTCAAGACACCGACCTACGCCGACGACCTGATCCACACGCCGATCGCACGCTCCGCGGAACAGGCCTTCGCGATGGCGGGGTTGCAGCGGTCCGACATCGACGTGGCGTCGGTGTACGACTGCTACACGATCACTGTGCTGATGACGCTCGAGGACGCGGGCTTCTGCGGCAAGGGTGAGGGAATGACGTGGCTGGCTGATCGCGATCTGACCTTCCGCGGCGACTTTCCGCTCAACACTGCGGGCGGGCAACTGTCCTACGGGCAGCCCGGTATGGCGGGCGGCATGCACCACGTCGTCGACGGTGCCCGGCAGGTGATGGGCCGTGCGGCCGACGCCCAGGTTGCCGACTGCAACACCGCGTTCGTCAGCGGCACCGGAGGCATCATGAGCGAGCAGGTCGCCTTGATCCTGGGCGGTGACCGATGAGCGCTCGCGCGAAGAGCGACGGATCTGAGATGACTGCACCTGTGCCAGAAGCGACTCCGGTGTCCCAGCCGTACTGGGATGGGTTGCGTGAACACCGAATACTGATCCAGTACTCACCGTCTTCGGATCGGTACGTGTTCTACTCGCGCACCCTGGCGCCCGGCACTCTCGCCGACGATCTCGAATGGCGTGAGATCGACGGCGCGGGAACGCTGTACACCTACACCGTCGCGCGCCGCCCGACCGGGCCGCCGTGGGCCGAAAGGCTGCCACAGCTGCTGGCTGTCGTCGAATGGGATGCCGGGCCACGCGTAAGTACGGAACTGGTCGACGTGGCGCCCGAGGACATCCGGATCGGCATGCGCGTCGCGCCGGTGTTCTGCGACGAGGACGGGATGACACTGCTCCGCTATCGGCCCGCCGGTGATTGAGACGGTGCAGCAGCTGCTGCGCACCAGGATGGACGACGAGGGCCTCGCGATGGCGCACGGCGACCGCACGTGGACGTGGCGCGAGCACCTCGCCGAGGCGTCCGCCGAGGCTGCCGCTCTGATTGACATGGCCGGGGCGGACGAGCCGTTGCACGTCGGTGCACTGCTGGGCAACACGCCGGCGATGCTGCGGTCGATGGCCGCGGCGGCACTCGGCGGCTATGTGCTGTGCGGGATCAACACGACGCGACGCGGCGGGGGGTTGGCGACGGACATCCGACGTGCCGACTGCCGGCTGGTGCTCGTCGATACCGACCACTTGCCGCTGCTCGACGGCCTGGATCTAGGCGGCGCCGCCGTCGTCGACGTCGACAGTGCCGGCTATCGCGCGGCCACGCAGGCCGCGAAACCGCTTGTCCCGCATCGTGAGGTCTCGGGCCAGGACACTGCGCTGATGATCTTCACCTCGGGAACGAGTGGTGACCCGAAGGCGGTGCGGTTCGCACACGCCATGGCGGTGCTGTGCGGCGCCAGCCTGGTGGACCGCTTCGAGCTGACCGCCGACGACGTGGCCTACCTGTCGATGCCGCTGTTCCACTCGAACGGCGTGGCGGCGGGGTGGGCGGTGGCGATCGCGTGCGGAGCGACGATGGTGCCTGCGAAGTTCTCGCCGTCGCGGTTTCTGTCCGACATAAGGCAGTACGGCGCGACGTACATGAACTACGTCGGCAAGCCGCTCGCCCTGGTGTTGGCGACGCCGGAGCACGCCGATGACGCGGACAACACGTTGCGAGCGGCGTTCGGCAACGAAGCGACCGAACGAGATATCGAGTTGTTCGCCAAGCGTTTCGGATGCCGGGTCGTGGACAGCTTCGGGTCCAGCGAGTTCGCGGTCGTGGTGATGCGCGAGGACGGGTGCCCGCCGGGATCTATCGGCAAAGGGTATCCGGGAGTCAGCGTCTATCACGCCGATACCGTGACCGAATGTGCGACTGCGGAATTCGACGAGCACGGCGCGCTGATCAATTTCGACGACGCTGTAGGGGAGTTGGTGAACACCTACGGTTCGGGTGGGTTCACCGGCTACTACAACGACCAGTCGGCCACCGATGAGCGGATGCGGCACGGCATGTACTGGTCGGGCGATCTCGCCTACCGCGACGCCGATGGTTGGATCTTTCTGGCGGGCCGCACCGCGGACTGGATGCGGGTAGACGGAGAGAATCTCGCGGCGGGCCCTGTCGAGCGGATTTTGCAACGCATGCCGGAGGTCAGCCTGGTCGCGGTGTACGCCGTGCCCGACGAGCACGTCGGTGACCAGGTGATGGCCGCCGTCGTCCTCAACCAGGAGCTCACACCGCAGCGCTTCGAGGATTTCCTTGCCGCACAGCAGGACTTGTCGCCGAAGGCGTGGCCGCGTTACGTGCGGATCAACGACGACCTGCCGCAGACCGCTACCAACAAGATCCTCAAGCGGGCGTTGATCCGGGAAGGAGTCACCGCCGGTGACGGGGTGCTGTGGGAGCGCGAGACCCGCGGTCGTGGTTACTGGGCGATTTCGGTGCCCAAACAGTCGCTGAGCGAATGTTGGCGCACCGAAATCGGCAAGATCAGTAATCCACCTGCCAGTGCTTGATGCCGTTGATGAAGCTCGACCGCAGCCGCTCCGGCGCCGACACCGGCTTCAAATGCGGGATGTGGTCGGCGATCGCGTTGAACATCAGATCGATCGTCATGCGCGCGAGGTTGGCGCCGACGCAGTAGTGTGCACCAGTACCGCCGAAGCCCAAGTGCGGGTTGGGGTCTCGCAGGATATTGAACGTGTACGGATCGTCGAAGACGTCCTCGTCGAAGTTCGCCGACCGGTAGAACAGCACCAGACGTTGGCCTTTCTTGATCGGCACACCCGACAGTTCGGTGTCGGCCAGCGCGGTCCGCTGAAACGCGGTGATGGGTGAGGCCCAGCGGATGATCTCGTCGGCCGCGGACTTCGGCCGCTCGCGTTTGAACAACTCCCATTGGTCGGGGAACTCGGTGAATGCCATCATGCCCTGGGTGATCGAGTTGCGGCTGGTCTCGTTACCCGCTACCGCAAGCGTGACGACGAACATCCCGAACTCGGCTTCGGTGAGCTGACCGTCGGCCTCGGAGTCGATAAGCGTACTGACGATGTCCTCGCCCGGCTCCTTCTCCCGAAGTTTCGCCAATTCCATGGCGTAGCCGATCAATTCGACGACCGCGCCCAGCGAGTTGTGTTCCTCGAACTCTGGATCGTCACCGCCGACCATCTGGTTGGACCAGTCGAACAACTTCTCGCGGTCCTCCAGCGGAACACCGAGAAGTCCGGCGATCGCCTGCAACGGCAGTTCGCGCGAGACGTCGAGGACGAAGTCGCCGGAGTCGTGCGTGGCAGCTTCGGCGGCTATCTGCTGCGCCCGCTCGTTGAGTTCCGCTCGCAGCCGCTCGACGGCGCGCGGCGTGAACCCGCGAGAGACGATCTTGCGCAGCCGGGCGTGCTCTGGGTCGTCCATCATGAGCATCGACAGCTTCGACGCAGCGATCTGTCCCTCGACATCGACCGAAGGCTTGAAATGCGGGACGACGGTCTTCGCCGCCGCCGAGAAAACGTCGCTGCGCAAGGACACTTCACGGACGTCGCGGTGCTTGCTGACCACCCAGAACCCGCCGTCGCCGTACCCGCCCACGTCGGGTGCCTGTTCGTTCCACCAGATCGGCGCTGCGCGACGAACCTCGGCGAGCTCCTCCGTCGGCAGGCGGGAGGCGTAGATGTCGGGGTCGGTGAAATCGAAACCGGCAGGCAGGTTCGGAGCGGCCATGAGTACTCCTCAGGGTGTTCGGACTCGGCACGGCACACCGTTGACCACCTGAGTATTGCTGGGCACGTCGATCAGGTGGGCGGGGTTCAGCAGATTGGAGTTGACGCCGGGGTGGTCGTTGGCAACCTGCAGCCGGGTGCCGTCGCGCCCGTGCCCCCAGCCGTGCGGCAGCGACACCACGCCGGGCATCATCTCGTCGGACACCTCGACGGGCACCGTCAACGAGCCCTCGTCGGTGGATACTTCGGCCATGTCACCGGACTCGAGGCCCGCCCGATGCGCATCGTCGGGATGGATCAGCAGCGTGCAGCGATCCTTACCGCGCATCAGCGCGGGCACGTTGTGCATCCACGAGTTGTTCGAGCGCAGGTGCCGACGGCTGGTGAGGAGCAGCTCGTCGTCGGCTCGCTGCAGTCGCGCGCGCAGCCGGGGCACGTCGTCGACCAACCGCTGATGCACCAGCTCGACGGTGCCCGACGGTGTGCACACCACGTCATCCAGGCGGCCGCCGTCCAGGCCCTCGAGGTGCAGGCCGTTGACGTGCTCGCGCACCTGCGCCAGCGTCAGCCCGCCGGGCCGTCTGCCGAGGTCGTCACCCCACGGGCCGAGTCGAATCCCCATGTCCACGAGGCGTTCCGGGCCGCGTCCGACCAGCGCAGCCGTCGTTTCCTGCGGATCCCGCCCACTCAGCGGCGTCCCCGGCGTCGCGCATGCGGTGGCGACCAAGCCGGCCACGTAAAGGTCGTCCATCGCGGCCAGGTCCACGTCCGACACGGGCATGCCGAGCATCGCACCGGCGAGCCGCAGCAGGGTCTCCCACTCAGGTGGTTGGCCCGACGGGCGCTTGAACACCGGGTCCGACCATTTCAGGCAGGACGACACCGCGTAGATCCAGTAGAGGTCGTCGGCGTGCGGCCGCTCCAGCGGCGAGAGCCCCGGCAGGATGACGTGGGCGTGCCGGGTCGTCTCGTTGAGGTAGTTGTCCACCGAGATCATCGCGTCGAGCGTCGCCAGCGCCGCGTCGAGCCGGCGCGCCCCCGGAGCCGACACCACCGGGTTTCCCGCGACAGTGATCAATCCGTGCAGCTGACCGTCGCCGGGAGTATCGATCTCCTCGGCGAGGCAGCTGACCGGAAACTGGCTGAATACTTCCGGCGCACCCCGCACCCTGCTGTGGAACCGACCGAACTGCCAGCCCGGACCGGTGTGGTCCGGCGGCTTCATGAACATCGGGGACCATACGGCCGGCTTGGGGAACACCGCGCCGCCTGCGCGATCCAGTGAACCGAGAGCGACGTTGACGACGAACACCAACCAGGTCGCCAACGTGCCGAACTCCTGAGTGCATGCGCCGATGCGGCTGTACAGCACCGGGGTTTCGGCGTGGGCGAGGTCGTGCGCGAGTCGGCGGATGGTCGACGGTTCGATACCGCACGCCGCAGCGACGGTCTCCGGGGCGAAGTCGGCGGCCAATGCGATCACCTCGTCGAGCCCGGTGATACGGCCGTCGAGATGAGCGGGGCGGCGCACCCAGTTGTTCTCCTCGAGCGTGCGCAGGATCGCGAACAGGAGCAGCGCATCGGTGCCGGGCCGGATCGGCACCCACTGCGAGGCGCGTTGCGCGGTCAGCGTGCGGCGCGGGTCGACGACGGTCACGGTGCCGCCGCGGCGGCGGATCGCGGCGAGTCGGCCCATCAGATCGGGGGCGGACAGCATCGAGCCCTGCGACGCAGCGGGATTCGCGCCGAACATCATCAGATGATCGGAGCGATCGACGTCGGGTATGGGGGCGTTCCACATGTGGCCGAACAGCAGCGCGCTGACGAGGTTCAGCGGCCACTGGTCTACAGTGCCCGGCGAGTAATACGCCGACATTCCCGCGGCTTGAGCCATACCGATGAGCGCGCCTATGTGGGTGCTCAATCCGAGGTTGTGGGCGACCGGGTTGCCCACATAGACGGTGACCGCGGACGCGCTGTGACGGTCGAGCACCGGTCGCAGCACGCGTTCGACTTCGGCATAGGCGTCGTCCCACGACACGGCGATGTGTCCGCTTGATGTGCGGACCATCGGTTGACGGAGCCGATCGGGATCGGTGTGCAGCTGGGCGAGCGAGGTGCCTTTCGGGCAGATGTGTCCGCGCGACCACACGTCATCGCGGTTGCCGCGGATATCGGTGACGGCATCGCCGTCGATGCGCACCTGGAGGCCGCACATCGCCTCGCAGAGCGGACACGTCACCGCAGCGAGACTGGACACCTGTCCAGTCTAGGGCTGGGCGTCACGTCTGTCCGCTGATTGGTTCAGATCAAGGATGTTGCGGCATAGGTTCGTTTTTGCTTCCCCGGTATCGGACAGCTGTCCGGAATCGGTGGGAACGCACAGCGAGACAATCGTTCGCGGTGCACAGCAGCGGAGCGCTCACCGGCACCTCTCCCCGACGCACTCCGGTGGGCCAATTCTCGAAGGGTTGTTTCCTCAGCCGGGGTGTTGTGCCATTTCCCGAACACCGATGTGGCATAACCATATTGCTTGAGCACCTCGGCAACCGTGGTACTGCTGCGCGGAATCTTGCCGGCGTGTACATCCCGGTCGTTTGCCAATTCGGCGACTGCCCGTTGCCGTTCTCGTGGTGGTTGCGGCCGGTCAACAGCGAAGCGCGGGTGGGTGAGCACATGAAAACTGTTGTAGGACAATCCCTCAGCACATCCGGTCTGTGGTGTCGGTCCGTACCTCCCCGCCGAACATGGTGGTTAGGCCCGGCCCGGCGTCGTCGGGCAACGTCGTGGCACAACGCGTTGGGCGTGCGTGGATTCCTGCAGCGTGCGGCCCTGCGATGCGCGCCGAGGGCGTAGGTGCGAATGGCAGAGTTCAGCCGCTTTAGTGACTCTTCGGCAAACGCAGGCTACGATGGTGACACTGTTGAAGTCAGGGCCAGTCGGGGGCCACTGCATAAGTTGGAAGGTCCCCGGATCATGCTCACATCTCCGTTGAAAAGCCTGGTGATCACCGCTATCGGTGGTACTGCGCTGTCATTAACCGCTGGACTCGGGTTGGCTTCCGCCGACCCCATCATCGATACGACCTGCAGCTACCCGCAGGTCATGGCCGCGCTGAGCAGCGAGAACCCCGCGCTGGCGGAGAAGTTCAGTGCGAACCCGCTTGCAGGCGTCATGCTGAGCAACTTCCTGTCCGCGCCCCCCGGTGAACGGGTGCAGCTCGTTCAGGAATACCAGGCCACGCCGTGGGGTCAGAAATACTTCGGCGCCATGGCGTCGATCGCCAACACCTGCAACAACTACTGACCCGAACTTGCTGAATACGGCAGGTGCGGGGACCTCGTCGGGTGGGGCCCCCGCACTTGCTGGCAGCAGAGTGGTGCAGCGGACTTGGAGGTTTCTTGGATCGGTCGTGAGAACCTCTACCGCGCCAGTGACCACTGCCCGAAGTCCGGTGCCAGAACAAGGTCCACGTCCACGCTGGTCCCGCCCAGGATGACGCCCGGGTCGGTGGGTGTGACGATCACGTCCTGATACAGCACGGCCGCCGGCTCGCGCACACCGTCGGACCACGCTCTCGTCTGCCACGCCCACGCGTGGCCCGGACTGGTCGAAGGTCCGATGACACCGTCTTGGATCGCCCACGCACACGCATTCGCGTGGCCGTACATGCCGGTGCGGTTCACGCCGAGTACCGAGTTGATTCCTCGATACCACTGCACCGCAACGCTGTTCCAGGTATCGAGGTCGATGTCCTCGTCGACGCTGAAGAAGATCGGTGCGCCGTCGGGTCCACCCGCCGCGGTGTGCAGCCGCATGGCCGTCTGCGCGTCGGCCACGCCGCCCTCGAAGCCTCGGGTGTAATCCGACGGCGCATTCGGCCAATTGGGTTTTCCATACTGATAGCAGCTGACGACTTCGAGGCCCGCCGCACGCAGGCCATCCGCGTATTCGCGGGAGACGGGTTTGAAGTCGAAGTCTGCGCCCGGCCGTAACTCGGACACATAGACAAGTGCGCCGTCGAAGCCCGCCGACTTGATCAGATCTGGCGCGACCTGCCGGTGCGTGAAATCGATGAGCTTTGTCGGGGCGGCTGACGCCCTCGGGGCGCCCGTGGTGGCCGCGGCGGACCCGACAACCAGAAGGCCAGATGCCGACAGGGCGTATTTCAGTACCTCGCGACGTGTGGGTGCTACACCGCGATCCGGTGGTGGCGTACTCGAGTCGACCACGCCGGAATGGTAACAAGGTGCTGACTACATATGCTGAGGGTTGACCCGACGAGGTGGCGATGACGGCTTCAGGCACGGCCCGCGCTGTCGCTGCTGTCCTGCTGGCACTGGCTGCGACGACGTCATGCAACGAAACACCCAGGCCGGACGTGGCTGACAGCACGCAGGCTTCGCAGACCACTGCCCCCGCCACGTCGTCGATGTCGCCAAAACCGCTCCCCGACAAAGAATTCGACTCCATCGCCACGCTCATCAACGACGCGATTGCGGCACATAAGTTGCCGGGGGCCGTGGTCGTGGTGGGCCACGGCGGCACGACCGTCTTCGAGCAGGCGTTCGGCCTGCGCAAGCTCGCCGGCGAACCGGGGCCGAATGGGGAACCAGCGCCCGAAGAGCCGATGACCCAAGACACGATCTTTGATTTGGCGTCGTTGACCAAGTCGCTCGCCACGGCGACCGCCGTCATGCAACTTTACGAACAAGGCAAGGTCCAGTTCGACGACGCCGTCGAAAAGTATCTGCCCGACTTCAACCCCGCGCATGACCCTCAGCGTGCGGAAGTGACGGTTCGGATGTTGCTCACGCACACTTCGGGGTTGGTGGGCGAATTGGACCTGCGCGATCCATGGGGGCTGGATGGTCCCGACAAGGCGGAGGGCATCCGCCGTGCACTCACCAAGCCGCTGGAGGGGGTGCCCGGCGCGGGTTTCCGCTACTCCGACGTCAACTTCATCCTGCTCGGGTTGATGGTGGAGAAAATCACCGGCCAGCCGGAAGACGTTTATGTTCAGCGGTACGTCTTCGAGCCGCTCGGTATGAGCGACACCCGCTTTCTGCCGCCGGCCAAAGCGTGTGGGCCGCACCAGATCAGGGGATCCGCGATCGCGTGGGCTCCCGGATCGCCGGAGACGTGTGCTGCGGGGGAATGGAGTGCAGGCGTCCTGCCGCGGGTAGCGCCGACCGCACGCGACGAGGAAGGTCGCGTGGATCCGGGCGCCAACCCCGATCTCGACTTTCTGCTGCGAGGCACCGTGCACGACCCGACCGTGCGCCGTATGGGTGGAGTAGCCGGCAGCGCCGGCGTGTTCTCGACGGCGCACGACGTCAGCAGCTATGCGCAGGCGCTGCTGGATCGGCTGGCGGGCCGGCCGAGCAGGTTCCCGCTCACACAAGCGACTTTGCAACTGATGACGAGTCCCGAGCAGCCAGGGCACACGCCCGAGCAAGTCGAGGCGGCGAACGCCGCGACTCAGGAAGCCATCGCGACATCGCCGAACTCCGAACATCCATTGCTCGCGCCGCACTACCCGGCGATCCCGGGCCAGAATCTGCGCGGCTTCGGCTGGGACATCGATACCGGCCATTCCAAGCCACGGGGAATGGTGTTTCCCATCGGCAGCTTCGGTCACGTGGGGTTCACCGGAACCTCGCTGTGGATCGATCCGGCCTCAGACACCTACGTCGTTCTTCTGACGAACGTGATCCATCTGCGCGGCAGCGCGCCCATCACGAACCTGCAGGGCGAACTCGCTACGCTGGCCGCCCGGGCCCTGCGTCTGTAACTGGCGATGGCCAAGCTACCGAAAGGTCGAACATCGGTGAAGAGCGTCGTGATCGATACGCCGGGACAAGTGCGGGTGGAGACGCTGCCCGACCCAGCTCTACCTGGCCCCGACGGTGCCGTCATTGAGGTGAGATCTGCTGCCATCTGCGGCTCAGATCTGCACTTCTACGAGGGCGATTACCCGTTGGGCGAACCGGTTGCACTTGGGCACGAGGCGGTCGGCACGATCGTCGAGATCGGCCCCGATGTGCGCACGTTCGCGATCGGTGATGAGGTGCTCGTCTCGTCTGTCGCCGGCTGCGGATCCTGCGCGGGGTGCGAAACCCGTGATCCGGTGACGTGCGTCAGGGGTCCACGAATCTTCGGCGCCGGCGCACTCGGCGGGGCTCAATCGGAGCTGCTGGCGGTGCCCGCAGCGGACTTCCAGCTGATGCGCCTGCCCCACGACATCGACACCGAGGAGGCGCTCCTGCTGACGGACAACCTCGCCACCGGGTGGGCGGCCGCACAACGCGCCGACTTCCCGCCCGGCGGAACGATCGTCGTTCTCGGACTCGGTGCTGTAGGACTGTGCGCGGTGTTGAGCGCGCTGACACTCGGCGCGGGCACCGTCTTCGCCGTCGACCCGGTCGAAGGCCGACGACTCCGTGCCGAACGGCTCGGCGCCACCCCGCTGGAACCGCCTGTGCTGCAGGCAGTGCTGGAGGCTACGGGCGGACGTGGCGCGGCCACCGTCATCGACGCCGTCGGCAGTGACGGATCGATGTCAGACGCGCTCAACTTGGTCCGCGCCGGCGGCACTGTCTCGGTGGTCGGCGTGCACAACCTCGATCCGTTTCCGTTCCCCGCCACGATCAGCCTCATTCGCAGCATCACTCTGAGGATGACGACCGCGCCCGTCCAGCGCACCTGGCCCGAACTGGTTCCGCTGCTCCGGTCGGGTCGTCTGGACGTCAGCGGCATCTTCACCGACACCATGCCGTTGTCCGACGCGTCGGCGGCCTATACCGCAGTGGCGGCGCGGACCGCTGACTGTGTCAAGGTTGCCCTGACCATCTGAGCCGAGACGATCTCGGTCGACTGCCGACGAAGTTGCGAGAAGTCCTCAGACCCAACTATTCCACCCCACGCAGATGCAGTGAACGGCCGAATTGAGGCCGGTCATGTGTTGGCACACGTATCGGCCATGACCGTAGAGTTCGTGAGCCTCTTCCGGCGTGCCCCGAAAATCGAGGTTGTGACACTCTTTCGCGTGGCCACAAGTACGGCAGTACTCCGTCAGTGGTTCAACGACGTCTTGCGATTCCAAGCTGTCTGTCATGATCGTGCGCTCCTCAACGATTGATTACCGTCAGAATGTGCGCCGACACCGCTGTCCTGTAGGGCCGATTGGCCCTCATTGGCAGTGGCATTGTGCTCACGGCCAGCCATCGACAAGTACGTTTCCCACTAGCGGCGTGAGACCGCGAGTGCGCCACGAACAAGAGTCCCGCCAAGATACGGAAAGCGCCGAGCGTAATCGCGGACGCGTGCAGTGATTTCACGTTGGTGTTGTGGGTGGACGTCGAGGTCATGACTTCATCGTGCGTGAGGCGCGCACCGATGTCACTTCACGCATAGACGATTCAAATCTTGTGTGTTCGATATGAGCATCTGGTAGCGGTCCGTCGCGAACCTACATTGGATGCACAAGCAGAACAACAACTTTGGAGGTTCTCCATGAAGCACGTCATCTTGATCGGCACTACAGCTAGTGCTCTGGCGATTTCGGCGCTCGCCGTCGTCGGCGCTGCCTCGGCCGCACCGACAGGTCCGTCCGATGTCGACGAGACTGTACGGTCGCTCGAGGCAAGTGGTTACACCGTGATCATCAATCGGACCGGCGCCGCGCCGCTGTCGGGGTGCTCTGTCACGTCGGTCCGTCCCGGGGTCACCCACCAGACGACTGACGTCCGAGGCAGCGACATCGATCCGCTGATCATCTCGGACACGGTCTATGTCGACGTGACCTGCTGAGCCATCGTCGCGACCGCCGGCATCCGGACGCTGAAAGTGGTTGTTCCTGAATCGGATTGGGCTTGTATCGTACCGCCGTGCGCCTCCGCGATCGAGGCGGCGATCGACAGCCCCAATCCGAAACTGCCGCCCTCCCGGGACCTCGACTTGTCGGCGCGCACGAAGCGCTCGAACAGATGGGGGAGAAGTTCGGAATCAATCCCCGGCCCGTCGTCTGACACTGCCACTTCGGCGTAGGCCTTGCCGTCATCAGCTCGACCGGTAACGACGATGGTGATCACCGTCGTGCCTTCGGGGGTGTGCACCCGCGCGTTGGACAACAACACGGCCAGCATCTGATGCAGTCGGGCTCGGTCGCCACGAACCCACACGGCAGCGTCGGGGATCTCGATCCGCCACTGATGGGTGGGTGCCGAAACTCTCGCATCGTTGACTGCGTCAGTCACCAACTCGGTGAGATCCACGTCGGCGTTTTCAAGATCGTGACCCTCGTCCAGACGTGCCAACAGCAGCAGGTCGGCAACCAAGGAACTCATTCGATGCGCTTCGGCCTCGATTCGTGCCAGCGAATACTCAGTGGTCTCGGGCAATACCGAACTATCCTGCCGGGTCAACTCGGCATAGCCATGGATCGCAGCTAGAGGCGTGCGCAGTTCGTGACTGGCGTCGGTGATGAACTGACGCATGCGCCGATCTGACGCGGCGACATCGGCGAGGGCGCGTTCGACATGATCGAGCAGACGGTTGAGCGTGTCGCCGACGAGCCCGACCTCGGTGCGGGGATCCGTGTCACGGGTCGGAACGCGCGGTGTGATGGCGTAGTTGTCGCGGTCGAGCGGAAGGGTCGCCACCTCAGCTGCTGTCGACGACACACGCCGCAGTGGGCGCAGCGCGTACCGCACGACGGCCACCGTGCTCAGCGCCGTGACCAGCAACGCGAGCGCGGTCATCGCGGACACGGTCACGGTTTCACGCACCATCGCGTTCCATGCCGGCGTGCGTGATACTCCGGTCACCAGCATCTCGTCGCCGTCACCGGGGCGGCTGACCATCCGGTACCAACCCAGCCCGGGCAGTTGGACGGTGTGTGGTCCCACTCCGGCCGCAGGCGTCTCGGCGATCGCCCCGAGTGCTATCTCCGGTGCGGGTCGTCCCTCGCCGTCGACGAAGTAGGCCGAATCGACGACCTTGCCATCCTGGATCAAAGCGACGACATTGCCCTCCGCCTGCCCGATGAGTTGCGTGAGCGGCTTCATCGCCCCCGGCGGTGGAACATCACCTGTTTGCAGCGGCGTAACCCGGTATTTCGTCACCGACTGGCTGAAACCGTCTGCGGCGCCTGATAGTTGGCTGTCGATGATGCCCAGTACCGAGGATCGCAGCGTCACCACCGACATGGTTCCCACGGTCACCAGCACGACCATGACCACCGCGGAAACACCGATGACCAGTTGTCGTAGCAGGCTCCACTGCCGCCACGCTTGCTTCATTCCGGTTGCCGCAGCATGTATCCCACGCCGCGTACGGTGTGCAGCATGGGTTCGTGGGCAGCGTCGATCTTCTTTCTCAGATACGAGACGTAGAGATCGACGATGCTCGATCGTCCGCCGAAATCGTAGTTCCACACTCGTCGCAGAATCTCTTGACGAGTGACCGCCCGTCGTGGATTTCGCATGAGGAACCGCAACAGCTCGAACTCGGTCGAGGTCAAGGAGATCGGTATACCGCGGCGGGTCACTTCGCGGCTGGCTACATCGAGTTTGAGGTCGCCCACCGTCAGCGTCTCGTCATCGGTGGGCGTGAGATAGGCAGACCGGCGAACCAGTCCGCGCAGCCGCGCGACGAGTTCCTCGAGTGAGAACGGCTTCGTCATGTAGTCGTCGCCGCCGGCGGTCAAACCGGAGACACGGTCGGCGACCGAATCGCGTGCGGTCAGGAACAGGATCGGTGTGTAGGTGTCGGAGTCACGTATTTGCGCCAGCACACCCAGGCCGTCCATGTCCGGCAGCATGATGTCGAGGACGATCACGTCGGGCGTGTTGGCGCGATACTTGTCGACCGCTTCGGCGGCATCGTGTGCGACGTCGATCTCCCAGCCTTCGTACTGCAGGGCCATCCGCACGAGGTTGGTCAGCGCACGTTCATCGTCGACCAGGAGCACACGAATAGCTGACCCGTCGGCGCGGTACATCCGAGGCAGTTGGCCGAGGACAGCGCGACGAGGCTCCCGGTTTCCGACCGGCGCAGACGTCACCCGACCATTCTCGCGGACTCACGGCGGGCCGTCACCGTCCTCATAGGAATTTCACATGTGCGGCCGCACGAGCCATGACCGACGGAGTTGAATCGATCGACGGTGGCGCGATGACCTGCAGTGACGCCGGCGCCGACGGTCCGGTGAGATTCAGTGACGTAAACCGCCACCACATGGGACCTTCGGCCCTGGAGTGTGGATTACACGAGGGGTGGTATTGGCGTCGAGATCGACGGATCTCGTGAATCGTCTTCGAATCGAGAGATCATGAGTGTGCAAGCGCAACACCGCACCAGAATGTTCGCCCGCGTGCTGGGCCCATTCTTTACGATCATCGCCATCATCGTCGCGTTGCGCGCCCCCGACATGCGGCAGCTACTGTCCGAGTTCACCGCAAGCGATGTGTGGCCCTGGGTGACAGGGGCCTTCATCCTCATGGGTGGCGTCGCGATCGTCGCGTTCCATCAACTCTGGCGCGGCCCGGCCGCGATCATCGTGTCCGTCCTCGGATGGCTGCTCGTGGCGCGCGGAGTTTTTCTTCTTGCCTTCCCCGACACCTTCGCCTCTGTGGCCAATCGTGTCATCGGAGCGGCCGTCGTATGGCAGGTGGCATACCTGGTGTCTGCGGCCGTCGGTCTGTATCTGACGTATGTGGGGTGGAAACCCGTCGGAAAAGATCAGCAGGCTTCGAATCTCCACATCAGTAGCGATTTTCCCAGCGCTGCCTGAGGCGCCGACCGGTGGTGCCACAGCCTTGGCGCAGGCACGTCGTACATTCGGGCAAGCATCGAAGTGACCCTAGCCGCCGGTTTCGGGACTTTGGTCCGTAGCTGCTTGGCACTTCTTCGACGCAGACTCTGACGGTGACCACTTTCGCGGCACCGTTGGTGCACGACGAACTCGACAGCGTCGTGTCGACACTGTGCGCCCGACTCCCCGGCCGTACGCGAAGGGAAGTCGAGGCGGTCGTGGCAGCGGTGTACGCCGAGTTGGCCGCCGGAGCGACTGTCACCGCCCATTTGATCCCTTTGACGCTCAATCGAAGTCGACGCCTTTTGACCACTCGCTCAGGAGAGACTTCGGATTTGCATTCGTCTGAACCGCTGTGGATCGAGGCGAGCGCCGGAGGAAGCCTTCCGGCAAATGAAAGGAGCGCGAAATGAACTCTGTCGCAGGTTCTTCAGAGGCGAAGTATCACGGGATCATCGTCGGTGTTGACGGCTCGCCTGCCTCAGACGTGGCGACGGAGTGGGCCGCTCGGGACGCGGCACTACGCAACGTCCCGTTGACGGTCGTCCACATTCTTCCGGCGACGTCTATCGGGCCATGGGTGGACATGCCCATATCGGCGGACTATTGGTCCCAGTGCGACCGACGCGCCGACCAGATAGTTGATGACGCGATGCGGGTGGTCGCCGAGGCCACCTCCGGCGCACCGAGCCTCGCCACGGCCCGTCGCGTGGTTTCCGGATCTGCGGTGCCGACTCTCGTGGACATGTCGAAAGACGCGGAAATGGTGGTGGTCGGGCGCCGCGGTCTCGGCGGCGTGGAGAGGCTTCTGCTGGGCTCGGTCAGCTCGGGCCTGCTGCACCATGCGTATTGTCCGGTGGCGGTGATCCACGACGAGGAGCCGGTCACGGATTACTCCGTCGGGGCGCCCGTGCTCGTCGGTATCGACGGGTCGCCGGCCTCCGAGCAGGCGACGGCCATCGCCTTCGACGAGGCGTCGCGGCGTGGCGTAGAACTGGTGGCGATCCACACCTGGATGAACAACGCGGATTTCCCCCTCGACGTGCGTCCCGAGGGTGTGGCCGAGCAAGCCGACGAGGAACTCGCGCAACGGCTTGCAGGCTGGGGGGAGCGCTATCCGGATGTCGTCGTCCGGCGCGTCATCGGTCAGGACAACCCGGTACATCGTCTGCTCAAGGAATCCGAACGTGCACAACTACTGGTGGTAGGCAGCCATGGACACGGAGGATTCGCCGGTCTTCTGTTGGGTTCGGTGAGTTCGGCTGTCGCGCAGGCAGCACGCATCCCGGTCATCGTGGCACGCCGGTCCTGAGACTATGATTTCGACTCCGCAAGTCATATGTGTCCGGGCCTTTAGACCCTCTCGATGATGACCGAGAAAGCGGCACTCTGGAAAGAAGACAACAACTTCTGTTATCGAAGTGGGGACGAGATGAGCGCGCATTTTCCAGATGCCGAGACCATCAGATCAGCGTTGCTGCTGGCCCTTCGGGCACCGTCGGTGCACAACTCGCAGCCGTGGCGTTGGGCGATCGGCGATCGCAGTCTGCATCTCTACGCAGACCGCGATCGGCAACTGCCGAACACCGACCCCGACGGCCGGGACCTATTGCTGAGCTGTGGTGCCGCGCTCAACCACTGCGTGACAGCCTTCGCTGCACTGGGTTGGGCGGCCAGGATCCACCGGTTTCCCAACCCCGCCGATGCTGACCACCTGGCTTCGATTGAGCTTCGTCGGCAGACGCCGGCCGATCTCGACATCGCCCTGGCGGCGGCGATTCCACGCCGACGCACTGACCGCCGAAATTACAGTCACTGGCCGGTCGCGAAAGGCGATCTTGCGTTGGTGGGCGCTCGCGCTGCACGTGCGGGTGTGACCATGCGCCGAATCGACGACCTCTCACACTTGAAGCTGATCGTGGCCGAGGCTGTTTCGCGCCATTCGACCGACCTCGCCTATACGGCGGAATTGGCAGCGTGGAGTGGGAGGTACGCGTCGGAGGCCGGAGTTCCTGCTCGGAGCACGCCGGTGCCGGATTCGGCAGCGATGATTCCTGCGCGGTGGTTCGCCGGTCCGGTGCTCGCTCAACCGCCCGACCTGGATGCAGCCGAGGACAACGCCATAGTCGTCGCCCTAGGCACCTCGAGCGACGACGACCTGTCGAGGTTGCGCGCCGGTGAAGCGACAAGCGTGGTGCTCCTCACTGCGACTGCGCTGGGCCTCGCCACTTGCCCCATCACCGAGCCACTCGAGATCGCCGAGACCCGAGAAGCGGTCAGGGCCGACGTGTTCGGTGAGGAAGGCTATCCGCAGATGCTGTTGCGCATCGGCTGGGCTCCGGTCAACACTGATCCGTTGCCCGCCACACCGCGCCGCGAACTGGCAGAAGTCGTTGCCAGGTTGGACAATTCGCGACTCGACTGAGCAGTGTTCGGTGAATGTATAGCGTGGCCCACGACGTCAGGCCCTGAGTAGAAGGAGTCCGCAAATGTCAATCTCTGAAACACATCACGGCATACTCGTAGGCGCCGACGGATCACCTCAGTCAAAGGTGGCCGTCGATTGGGCGGCCCGAGAGGCCTCGATGCGCAACCTTCCGCTGTCGATCATCCACGTCATACAGTCACCCTCAGTGCGAATGTGGCCTGAGATCCCCATGCCCGAGGAGGTCCTCGCTCGTATCGAGAGAGACGGCCAAGAGAGTCTCAGTGATGCACGCAGGACCGCGCAGGCGGCGACGGCGGGCTCGCGTCAGATTCCTATCGAGACTGAGTTGATCTCGGGTGGTGTATTGCCAACGCTGATCGATCTGTCCAAGGACGCGGAAATGATCGTCGTGGGATGCCGCGGTACCGGGCCGATCAACCGGCGACTGCTCGGGTCGATCAGCAGGGGTCTCATTCAGCACGCTCATGCCCCAATCGCGGTCATTCATGACGAGGACCCGTTGATGGCGCACCCCGCCAAGGCGCCTGTCCTTGTCGGCATCGACGGTTCGCCGGTATCCGAGGCGGCTACGGCGGTCGCATTCGAAGAAGCTTCCCGCCGTGGCGTCGACCTCGTCGCCCTGCACGTTTGGAGCGACTTCGGGCTCTTCGAGGTGCCCGAAACCGAGTTGCCGGCTCTGCAACGGCGCGCGGACGAGACACTCTCAGAGCGCCTGGCGGGCTGGCAGGAGCGTTATCCCGACGTACGCGTGCGGCCCGTCGTTGCCCTCAACCGTCCCGTGCACCAGTTGCTCGAGAGGTCCGAGGCGGCGCAGTTGACCGTCGTCGGCAGCCACGGCCGAGGTGGGTTCGCAGGCATGCTGCTAGGTTCTGTCAGTCTGGCCGTCGCGGAGTCGGCGCGCATGCCGGTTCTGGTGGTACGCCCGACCTGAGATTGCTCGGGCGTGCCTATTCCTCGGGCCGGCGTTGGGATTGATCGAGTTTGGACACGAACACCGCCGCCTGGGTGCGGCGTTCCATACCCAGCTTGGCCAGTAGCCGTGATACGTAGTTCTTGACCGTCTTCTCCGCCAGGAACATCCGGGCAGCGATCTGCTTGTTGGTCAGACCCTCGCCGAGCAAATCGAGCAGCACCCGCTCTTGGTCGCTGAGGCCCGCCAAGGGATCAGACTTCTCCGCAGCTCCCCGAAGTTTGGCCATCAGCGCTGCCGCAGCCCGATTGTCCAGAAGTGAACGGCCGGCGCCGACCTCTTTGATCGCCTGAGCGAGTTCCATCCCCTTGATGTCCTTGACGACGTACCCGCTCGCACCGGCCAATATTGCGTCCAACATCGCCTCGTCAGACGTGAACGACGTGAGCATCAGACAGCGTAGATCGGGTAGCCGAGACAGTAGATCGCGGCACAGTTCGATGCCGTTGCCATCGGGGAGCCGCACGTCGAGGACCGCGACATCAGGCTGGAGGGCGGGAATACGTGCCAGCGCCTGGGCCGCAGATCCGGCCTCACCGATCACCTCCAGCTCCGGATCGGCGCTCAACAGGTCGATCAGCCCGCGCCGAACGACTTCGTGGTCATCGACGAGAAAGACTTTCACCATGTGAAATCCCCTCTCCGGAATGGCAGCCACGACGCAACGATCACAATACGGCGTGTGGTTGACAGATCAGGACCGAACAGCCTGCTCCGTGCAACGACGCGTAGCCGGGAGGCCCGACCAGATCCCTTATCCCGCGTGCGCGCTCACGACCGACGACCAGTAACTGGGCTGAGTCGGCATGTTCCGTCAGGTAGTTCAGGGTGTTCCCGTGCACCACGATGGGCTCGACGTCGAGGTCGGGGTAGCGCTTCTTCCACTTCGCCAGTTGACGGTCGAGCTGCGCCTTGGCGCTCCTGTTGCCCTCGGCCACGGGGCGATTGTTGTAGACGTCGGTGAACCGAGTCTGCCAGCTGGTCAACACCCGCAGCGGCGCCTCGCGAAGCCGCGCTTCCTCGGAGGCATGCTGCAGGATGCGGTTGCCGACGGGCGACCCCTCGATCTCGGCAACCACCCAGTGGCCTCGCCGGGGGCGCGCGTCATGGTCGCGGACAATGGCCACGGGGCAATGGGCGGAGGCCGTGACTTCCGCGGCCGTGGAACCGATTCGGCTCTGCGCGCAGTGCCTCGAGCCCGCGTCTCCCAGGCACAGCATTGCGGCCGACGCGGACGCATCGATCAGCGCCCGGGCCGGCCGGGCCCGCAGGATCTCCATCTCGATCTTGACGGGCTTCTCGGTCGATTCGACGGCTGTGACCGCTTCGCGAACCGCTGTCTCTGCGGCGGCAAGGTCCCCCGCCGCATCTTTCGGCTCGGAGGCGGAGGATTGGTCGGGGTCGATCGCATAGACGAGGCATAAGGGGATGTCGCGACTAACGGCTTCGTCAACGGCCCACAGGGCGGCATCGAGTGCTGAGCGCGAACCATCCACACCGACTACGACTGAGGGCGCCGCTACCGGGGTCAAAGACCCTTCGCCTTCACCTCGAAAACCTCGTCGATCGGTCGCCGCGGCGTCGGCGGTGGCCTCTCGTCGATCTCCGGAGCTGATCCGACACGGATCAATACCTGGGGGGTGGTCGGCTGGTCGATCAACGATGCGACGATGTCCCGGCCCGGATAGAGCTCGGTGATGTTTGTCAGCGTGCACGTGGCGAGGGCCGCCATCGTGGCCTCCAGCAACACGGCGGAGAGCATTTCGCCGCACCGCAGGACGGAAGTGCGGTCATTGTCGTAGGTGGATAGCACAAGAATCTTCGAGCGGTCCCGGCCGACCTCGAAGCGCCGATCCGTGTCATGGGTGGCTGGGAAGGTACGGCCGACACCGACCCGGTCGCCCTCAGAAGCCGACACCAGCGAGCTGTGGGGTATCCCGTCGGCCGCCTCGAATGGTCCTGTCCACCAAGATAATTCAGAGTGGTAGGACGAATCGTAGCGACGCAGCGATTCGGTGAGCTGAGCCGCGTTCGCCAGTTCGGCGCGTAATTCGTCGGCGATCACATCGAGGCGGACGGCATCGGAGGTGACGCTACGGCGCAACTGTGGTTCGGCCGTGGCCCAGTCTGGCGGCTCGGCGTAGGGGAGGCGATCGGTCCGTCGCACCAGTATCGCGTCGGCACGGCGGATGTGCCCCTCGGTGACGAACTCGATCGGGCTGAAATCGATCGACGCCAAATGCAAAGAGTTGTTGGGATTGGGGTATCGGTCGACGTGGGAAGCCCACCCCGCCGCAGCCATGGCGACGCGAAAATGGTCGAGTACGGCGCCACAGCCGAGGACGGCGTCACGGCCGGTGTGGTCGGTCGAGTGCAGGACGCGTTTCTGGTCGAGGAACAGATGGACCGCTTTGCCTGCAGCGACCCAATGCCACGGTTGGCTGTTGTGCAGCGATGGGGCGCGGCACGCCAATTGCACTGCATCCTTGATCACTTGGGTGTCGACCATGGTGTCACGCATGCTCCCAGCTTTGGATTTGGTTCCGCCCACAACCAGGGTCAATGGTCCTCAAGCCTGGGCCTTAGGACCCTGGCTGACCGGGCATAGCCGGATGAACCATCTAGATATGGATGGCACGACTGCCGAAATGAGCAGCGCCGAAGCTCCGTGGATGATCGCGGGCAATCTGGACGCCCAGGTGCGCGAGACGCATACGGGCGTGGTCGTCCTTCTTGGCGACAAGGCGTACAAGGCGAAAAAGCCGATCGCCACCGACTTCCTCGACTTCACCACGACGAGACAACGGGAGGCCGCCTGCGCGCACGAGGTCACGCTCAACAGCAGGCTCACTCCGGACAGTTACCTGGGGGTCGCGCACTTTGCCGGCCCGGGTGATGGCCCCGCGGAACCGGTCGTCGTGATGCGGCGCTACGCAGACTCGACGCGCCTGGCATCGCTGGTCAGGAATGGGCGCCCGGTCCACGATCACTTGGAAGAGATCGCGGACAAGCTGGCGCGGTTCCACGCCGGGGCGGTGAGAAGCGCCGCGATAGACAGCTCCGGGACAGCCGACGCAATCTCAGCACGATGGCGGCAGAATCTCGTTGAACTGCAGCGGTACGCGGACACCACGATTCCCGGCGAGCTGCTCCATGAGGTCGGACGGTTGTCAGCGCAATTCATCGCGGGCCGCGGCGAACTCTTTGCCGAGCGCATCAGCAGCCGCAGAATCGTCGACGGGCATGCGGATCTGTTGGCGGACGACATCTTCTGCACACCCGGGGATACGGCCATCCTCGACTGTCTCGAGTTCGACGACAAACTGCGATACGTGGATTCCATCGACGACGTCGCGTTTCTCGCGATGGACCTCGAATTTCTCGGCCGCAATGATCTCGGCGAGTTCTTTCTCGAAGCCTACAGCCGCTCTGGTCGAGACCCCGCGCCGGATGCACTCAAGCACTTCTACATCGCGTATCGAGCTGTAGTCCGGGCCAAGGTCGATTGCGTCCGCTTCGCGCAGGGTCATGCGGAGGCGTCTACGGATGCGCGTCGCCATATCGACATCGCGCTGGGACATCTGCGGGTCGGTACGGTTCAGCTCATCGTCGTTGGCGGAGGTCCTGGTACTGGAAAGACAACTTTGTCACGTGGCCTGGCTGAACAGCTTGGGGCAGAGATCATTTCGACCGACCAGGTGCGCCGTGAGCTCGAGCGGACCGGCGTCATCGCCGGAGCGATCGGTGTTCTGGACTCGGGTCTGTACACACCCGAAAACGTGAACATCGTTTACGACGAGGTTCTTCGGCGAGCGCGGATGTTGCTGGGGCGTGGCGTGTCCGTGATTCTCGACGGAACATGGCGCGGTCCTGCGCACCGCGCCCGGGCCCGCCACTTAGCCAGCCAAACGCATTCGCCGATCGTGGAACTCACCTGCACGGTACCTCTCGACGAGGCCTCGGAGAGAATCGAGAACAGGCCGGTGACGACCTCCGATGCGACGCCGGAGATCGCCGCCGAGATGGCTGAGCTCACCGGCGCTTCGACCGACGGTCATCCCATCGACACCACACGTCCGCTTGCCGACTCGGTCGCCGAGGCCAGCCAAATCTGTTGTCTTGCGATTTGACGACGCTGACCGGAGAGAGGCGAGATGTCATGGAAGACAGTGTGAATCCTGTCGTCGTGGGGGTCGACGGTACCGACAACGCGATGCGCGCGGCCCGTTGGGCGGCGGGCGTCGCGCACAAGCTGGGGACCCCACTGCACATCGTGCATGCCAGGCCCATCCCCGGTCACAATCCATCGGATGTCATTGCCGCTGTCCGGGCCTGCGAGATGTCCGCGCAACAGGAAAAGGCCTCGGCTATTCTCGACGCTGCCAGCCGAGCCGTCCATGGTGACCACCCCGACCTGCGAATCACCACCGCACATGTGTCTGAAGCCATTGATCGATTGCTGGTCGATTTGAGCCAGCATGCGAGGTTGATCGTCCTGGGCTGTGACGACCTCTCGGTCGCCGCGGCTGTCCTGGTCGGCTCGACCACCGTTGCGGTTGCTGCGAACTCGATGTGCCCAGTGATCGCCTGGCGTGGAGAGGCGACGGCGCCCACCGGCCAGCCGATCGTCGTAGGCGTCGACGATGACGATCCGAGCCGCGTGGCGATCACGTCAGCCTTCGAACTCGCCGACCGATTCGCGGTGAAGATCATCGCCGTCCATGCGTGGTCGACGCGCCGATCGGCCGGCGATGTCACGCTGCCCTTCATGATCGACTGGAATGCGGTACACGCAGACCAACGCGAGCACCTCGTGAACGCATTGGCGCCATGGACACGGCAATACCCAGCAGTCGATGTGACGTACGTCGTTGATCAGGACAAGCCGAGTCGAGCTCTTCTGAATCACTCCGACGATGCGCAACTCGTGGTCGTGGGCAGCCGTGGCCGCGGTCCGTTGGCAGGCGCGGTGTTGGGATCGACCGGGCTCAACCTCCTCCACCACTCCTCGATCCCGACGATGATCTGTCCATCGATGCGGGTACCCGAAGACATTCCAGCTGAGCATCAATTCAGAGAAAGACGTCAAGAATGAACAAGGCGGCGAGATTACCGGTAGTTGTCGGGATTGACGGCTCGAAACATGCGGTACACGCGGCACTTTGGGCCGTCGACGAAGCGGTTGACCGTGACGTACCGATGTTGCTGGCCTGCGTGGTCAACTCAGCCGCCAAAGACCTCGAGCGCGAATACGCCTATGCCAGGCATGCGATACACGAGGCGTGGATCGCCGTTGAGGCCACTGGAGTGCCTGTCAAACTTGAATCAACGATATTGCAGGGCGATGCCGTCGAACAACTAAGGGAGGCATCGCGATTGGGGCAGCTCATCTGTGTCGGGTCGCGAGGAATGGACGACTCACCGCATGATGAGCGCGGATCGACCGCTGCGGCACTGGCACAGGTCGCCTTCACCCCCGTCGCGATCGTCCGCCGCCGCCATCCCCACAAGCCGTTGACCGACCCCCTCTGGATTGTCGCTGCGGTGGACGAATCACCGGGCGGCAGCGCGGTGCTGCAAACGGCGATAAACGAAGCGACTCTGCGAAAAGCACCGGTGTTGGCGCTGACGCGATGGGCGTCGGCGGTGACAACCGAACCCGACGACAAGCGCGATGTGCGCACGCGGCTCGCCCAGTACCTCGCTGAGGCGAGGGAAGACGACGACGCAGACGTCCAAATTCATGCGCTGCCGATCTCGGATCACATCGGTGGGGTGCTGGCACAGAGCGCCAACATCGACCAACTGGTGATAGTGGACGCGAATGACCCGGTGCTGACGGCTGAAGTCGTCGGTCCTGATGCGCGAAAAGTGCTTCGCCACACCAACTGTTCTGTACTGGTTCTGCGCTGACTGACAGGGGACGCACAATGGAGCGCTTGACGGCTCTGGACGCCGGACTCCTGGAAGCAGAGGATTTCGACCCCCGAGTAAGTCTGGGGAATTTGGTGATGTCTACGAAGGAGACGGTGTGATGAAGGCAGAGGTCGGCGATTGGTTGGTGATGAAAGGCCTCACCATCGACCAACACGAACAGCGCGGACTGATCACGGAGGTGCATTCCACTGACGGCTCACCCCCGTACGTGGTCCATTGGCTGGATAACGACCATGTGGCGACGGTGTTTCCGGGCCCTGACGCACTCGTCGTGACTGCCGCGGAGCAGCGGGCGGCCGACGAGCGCGCCGAGCGGCGTATCACAGCGGTTCAGGCCGGCATCAATCGCCATTTCGAAAGCGAGTAGTGGCCGACTCCGGGATCGTGGTCGGCACCGACGGGTCGCCGACGGCAGACGCGGCAATCCGCTGGGCCGCAGGGGATGCCGCGATCCGCAACGTTCACCTGACCATCGTCCATGCGATGTCCCCGGTCGTAGGGACGTGGCTCGCCACGCCGGTCCCGCCCGGTGTCTTGGAGTGGGAGCATGAGAGCGGTCGGCAACTCCTCGACGACGCAATGGCCATGGCGAAGGCAGCTGCCGGTGAACGCCTGTCGGTATCGACGGAAATGTTGGTCTCCGGGGTAGTTCCGGCGTTGGTCCAGCTGTCACGAGATGCGCAGCTGGTGGTCGTAGGCAGTCGCGGCAGAGGTGTACTCACCCGAACCGTGCTCGGCTCCGTCAGCATGGGGCTGGTGCATCATGCGCGCAGTCCCGTAGCGGTCATCCGGGGCGCAGACGGACCAGTCGAGGATGTCGGCAATCAGCCGATTCTGTTGGGATTCGACGGCTCTCGCGCTACGGAATCAGCTACCGCGCTCGCCTTCGACGAAGCATCCCGACGTGGTGTCGAGCTGGTGGCGCTGCACGCTTGGTGGGGTTCGGGGGCGTTCGAATTTTCGCTGGACTGGGACGACCTGCGCTCCGAAGTAGAGGACACCATGGCCAAGCAGTTGGCCGGCTGGCAAGAACGCTATCCAGACGTACCTGTCCGACAAATTGTCGTTCGGGATCAGCCGGCACGCAGACTCGTCGACAACTCGAGCGCCGCCCAACTGATCGTGGTCGGCAGCCGCCGGGCAGGAGGTTTTGCCAGCACCCTTCTGGGGTCGGTGAGCACCGCGGTGGTGCAAGCAGCCCAGATCCCGGTGATCGTCGCGCGGTCGTAGCTCGAGACGGTGTCTTCCTTGAAGGTCAAGATGCTATCCGTGTTGCGCTGCCTTTTGGCCGAGGAGGCGTGAAATTACGAAAAGCTATGTCAAGCAACGGGTCTCGTTCGATTCGGACGGATCTGCCATTGCGGGCGTGCTGTACGTACCAGACGGGGAAACCACGAAATGGCCGTGCGTGGTGATGGCGCACGGATTTTCCGGGACCAAGGATTGGATAGTGCCTGATTTCGCCGAGAGGTTCGCCGAAGGTGGGTTGGCGGTCTTGATCTTCGATTACCGGTGTTTGGGCGACAGCGAGGGGGAGCCACGTCAGTGGATCGACTCCGGCCGTCAACGTGCGGATCTCCGACGCGCGCTCGAGTTCGCGCGCGCACAACCGGCCATCGACTCGAACCGAATCGCCCTGTGGGGCACATCGCTTGGCGGAAGTCACGTCGTCGAGGTGGCGGCGGAGGACCCGGGAGTGGCTGCGGTTGTCGCGAATGTACCGGGCCTGGACCTGTTCACCGGACTCCGTGGACGCTACGTGTCACCGGGTGCGCGATCAGGTCCGTGGCAGATCGTGCGAGCCACGGCAAGCTTGCTGGGGGCAGCCATCCTCGATGCGGTTCGCGGTGCAATCGGACTTGCGCCCCATTACATCGCCGTCTACGGACGCCCCGGGCGAGCGGTTTTCAGCGATCCGGCTTTGGCCCCACTCTTCGCAAACGTGGAACAGAACGCGCCGTCGTGGCGCAATGAGGTGACGCCACGGTTCTTCTTCCATGCTCCCCGCTACCGGGAAGGCACAATCGAGCGCATCACCGCGCCCGTGATGGTCACGGTAGCCCGCGACGACGAAGTGATATCGACTGCGTTCGTCGTCGAGAAGGCTTCGAGGGCCCGGCGCCATGAGATCCGTGAGTATCCGGTGACGCATTTCGACATGTACCACGGTGCGGTACGGGACCAGGTGGCCGCCGACCAGCTGGCGTTTCTCCGACACCACTTGGGTAGCCAAGCGGTGTGACAACCTGACTGCGCACGGGCACTCTGCGGACGGCGGGACCAAGGTCGTCTTCTGCGTGACCGAAGACCCTCGTATCGGCCCCGGCTGGCGGCGTATCAACGAGGTCATGACGCACCAAGTCGATTCGTCACCTGTCGATGTCGACGTGACGACGCACGGCCAACTTCCGGGCGCAGCCGATTACGCGCGGAGCAAGATCGGAGGGCTGGGCAAGTTCGCGCATCAACCCGTGTTGCACGCCCACGTGAAGCTGACAAGGCATCGCGATCCTGCGATCTTCCGTCCGGTTGTCGCGCAGGCAAATCTCGACGTGCAGGGCCGGCTCGTCCGCGCGCAGGCCGAGGGGGTCACCGCGCGTGAAGCGATTGATCGCCTGGCGGCGAGGCTGCGGCACCAACTCGGGCACGCCGCAGAACATTGGAAAGCGACCCGCGGCGCGATTCGGCCAACGGGCGCCTATCCATGGCAGCACGGCTCAAGGCCGACTCGCCGGCCGAGCCACTTTCCACGCCCGGCGGACGAGCGTCGTGTCATCCGGCGCAAATCGTTCGCCATGGCGCCTTGCACGGTCGACGAGGCGGCCCTTGAAATGGACCTGCTGGACTACGACTTTCATCTGTTCAACGAGAAGGGTTCCGGGGTCGCCGGTGTCCTCTATCGCGGTGGCTCGACCGGGTATCGCCTGGCGCAGGTGGCGCCAACCTCACCAGACGAGCTGGCCCCCTATGAGCTGCCGCTGACGATCAGTCCGCATCCCGCCCCCTGCACCACCGTCGAGCAGGCCGCCGAGCGTCTCGGACTCCTCGGTTTGCCATTTCTGTTCTTCATCGATGCTCGACAAGGCCGCGCCGCCGTGCTCTACCTCCGCTGCGACGGACATTACGGGTTGATCACTCCCGCCGGTTAGCACCTGCTGTCTGAGCCGGCATACCCAAGATCAGGCGGTCCCGGAGCTACCCTAGCGGCTCCGGGGCCGCCGCCTGCACTCGGCCGAAACACGCGTCTGGGAATCCGATTCTTGCTTCGAGGGCCAAATGGCCGATTCTCCGGGACCAACGCCTCCTGCAGGGGGCACGCGATGTTCGTAGCGTTTCCTTTGTTCGTCGATTCTTAGGGAGAACGAATGTCCACGCGGATCGTGCATCACGGTGTGGTCTTCGGCGCTGACGGGTCTGCGTCATCCCGAGGGGCGGTCCGCTGGGCCGCACGCGAGGCGGTGATGCGGCATACCCGCCTAACGATTGTTCATATTGCCGACTCCATCTCGGTCCCGGCATCGACGTTGGCGTGGCCAGGCGGCCGCGTCCGCGACGAAGTGCTCGAGATTCAGGAGAACGACGCCCGCAACGTCATCGCAGAAGCAATCAGCACCGCGCAGGGCGCCGCTCCCGGCGAACGCCCGGAGATCGACAGCGTGCTGCTTTTCGGAAGACCTGTGCCGTCTCTCGTGGATCTCTCGAAGGACGCCCAGATGGTGGTGGTCGGCCGCCGCGGACGCACCGGACGGCATCAGCGCCCACTCGGGTCGGTCAGTTCAGGGTTGGTCCACCACGCCCACTGTCCCGTCGCGGTCATAAACGACGAGGTTTCGCCGTTGTCACCGTCCTCGGCCCGGCTACCGGTACTGGTGGGGGTCGACGGTTCGCAGGCTTCGGAGTCGGCTTTGGCGATGGCGTTCGACGAAGCTTCTTGGAGGGGAGTGGATCTGGTCGCATTGCGTGTCCTGTGGAATGCCGATGTGTCCTTATTCGGTATGGAATGGTCGGATCTCCAGCGCGTGGCTGAGAAGACCCTCGCCGAAACCATTGCCGCATGGAAATGCCGGTACCCGGAGGTCAACGTGCGCGTAGTGGTCGAATTCGAGGACCCAGCGCGCCGTCTGCTCGAACAGTCTGAAACAGCGCAACTCGTCGTGGTCGGCAACCGCGGGCGTGGCGCGGTCGCCGAGATGTTGCTCGGTTCGGTCAGCTCCGCTTTGGCGAGGGAAGCACCGACCCCGGTCCTGGTCGCCCGTCAGCGCTAGCGCGAAGATGTGTCGGGGACACCATTTTGGTGCTCACGCGCACAATCCGACTGCTGTTACTGTTCCTCAGGCGCGTTGTGGCACACCATCACCGGTACCGGACAGTGGTGCAACAGGTTCAGGCTGGTGGAGCCAAGGAGTGCACCCGCCAGGGCATTGCGACCTCGGTTGCCGACCACGACGAGTTGTGAATCCACCACGTGGTGCATGAGGGCCTTACCGGCATTCTCGGTCTCGACGAAGAGGGTCACCACGACGTTGGGATACAGCTCGGTCCATGGGTCGAGCACGTTCAACAGACTCTGCCACCGGAGGGCTTCCAGAGCATCCCAGTCGACACCGTACGGGGTGATGGCGTCCACCGGTGGGCGGAACGCCGACCACGCGTGGACGGCGTTGAGCCCTAAGCCGAATCGGTCGGCGAACTCGAAAGCGGCCCTGAATGCGTTCGGCCCGGTGTGCTCACAGTCGACGCCGAGCACGACGGGCTGGTCGGTTGGCACCGCATTGCTGCCGCGCCACGCGATCACAGGACAGGCTGAATGTGCCGAGACAGCAAGCGTTGTCGATCCGATCATCAATGCGGCAGCTGGAGTCACATCCTCGGACCCGAGCACTACCAACCGCGCGTGACGGCTCCGCTCCGTCAGGAGAACGTCCGTGGGTTCGTCCGAAAGAATTGTCGTGACGTTGAGCGAACGGAAGTCGCCGCGTATCTCCTCCTCGACAGATTTGAGCATTGATTCAGCGGATTCGCGTTGGGCGGTGACCGCTGCTGCCAACAGCGCAGCGGCGGCGTCGGTCAGTGGACGGCCCGTGGCGTGGCGCCCGTTGACGATCTCGAGAGGCGCGCCGTACTTCTCGGCGACCGCGGCCGCCCAGCGCGCCGCCCCTCTCGATGCAGTCGTGCCGTCCACGCCGACGACGACGGGCTCTGTGACGGTGGGCATCTCGGGAGTCACCGGGACCGGACGACGATCACCGGAGTGTGGGCGGCCTGGGCCACCTTCGAAGCGACGGACCCCAGCATCATGCCGCTGAAGCCGCCTCGCCCGTGGCTACCGACCACGACGAGCTGAGCCTTCTGCGATTCGTCAATCAGCCAACGCGCAGGCTGATCGCAAACGATTCGACGCTGGATACGGACGTCTGGATACTGCTCCTGCCAACCGGCCAGGCGTTCGGCCAGTATCTCGTGTCCTTCATCCTCGTACCGGTGCCAGTCCATTCCGAGGACGGGGAGGACGCCCACGTCACTCCATGCATGCAGCGCCACAAGATCCACACCTCGCCGTGATGCCTCGTCGAATGCCAGTGCCGTGGCATCCTCCGAACTGGGCGATCCGTCAACGCCGAGTAAGACGGGCGAGTCACCGTCGGGCGCGTTGACGTCGTCGGCATGGATGATCGCGACCGGGCCATGCCCGTGGTGAACCAGACCGCTGCTGACTGAACCCAGGAAGGCGCGGCCGAGAGCGCCCAAACCCCGGCTGCCGACGACGGTCATGTATGCGTCGCGCGATCCGATGACCAATGCCGACGGAGCGTCCGTATGTCTCGTCTCCGTTCGGACAGGCGGCGGCTGCGATTCACCCGCGCCTGCCTGAACTATCTTGTGCGCCTTCTCAATCACCTCATGGGCGCTCGCCTCTTGAGATTCGACGTAACTCGCCTCCAGATAAGCTACCGGCCAGCTGACGCGCACGGGCGGGATGGCGTGCATCAATGTGAGGGGTTGGTCGCGTAAGACGGCTTCTCCGGTCGCCCAGCGTATGGCGGCTTCGGACTCCGGCGATCCGTCAACTCCTACCAAGATCCCGTATTGCGCTCTGTCCCGCGGCATTGATGTCCCCGTCTACTTGTTGGAGGAGCGACTGGTGATGTACGTGGTCACGATCGCCATCACGGCGATGATGACGGCGATCAGGACGAGTGCGGTCGGCCAGTCCATGGCATCTCCTCAATACTTCGGACGTCGGTGCTTGACACTACGTCCGGCGTGCTCGCGTCAGCAGAGTCGTTGGTCCCCTTGCCGGGTGCCGGAGGGCCTCCGCGACACGGCCCGCGTTCAGCTCTGCTGGAACGTGCGGGCCTCGACGTAGTGCACCACGTCTGACAGGGTGCGCAGTGACGCGTAGTCACTCTCCGCGACGTCTACATTCAGGCGTTTGTGAACGCCGACAAGGAAGTTCAGCCAGTCCATCGAGTCGAGATCGACCTGATCACGCAGCAGTGCGTCGTCCGTGATGTCGTCGGCCTCGACCTCGGGGGCGATCGTCGTCAATACCGACAGGATCTCCCCGCGAACATCGTTCTCGATCGTCATGGGCGCTCACCTTTCCAATAGCTCGGGCTGTTGCAGTAATTCGTTGATCGCGGCGAGGAACAACGCCCCACGGTGTCCATCGCTGGCTCGGTGATCAGCCGCCAAGGTGACCTGCACGGTCGTGGCGATGCGGATGCCGCCGTCGATCGCCACCACCCGCTGTGCCGGCTTGCCGAATCCCACCAGCGCCACCTGCGGCGGGTAAATCACGCCGAAAACCGTGGCGACTCCCTGGTCGCCGAGATTGGTCACGGTGATGGTGGGATCGGACATCTCCGAACTGCGCAACGAGAACGTCCTGGCGCGAGCCACCAGATCCGTGAGGTCGGCCATCAGCTCGTCGACCTTACGGTCGGCGACGTCGTGGATCGCCGGAGCCACCAGCCCGCCGCCCCGTAGCGAAATCGCCACACCGACATGGACATTCGGCGCAGGTTCGAAGCCCTCATCACGCCAGAAGCCGCTGAATTCGCCGAATCGTTGGGCGGCGAGCGCGACTGACTTGAGCTGCAGAACGGCCGGCAGCACCCGCTCGGTGATGGGGCGCTGCGCGTTACGCTCGGCCAGCCAGTCCAACGCCGGGTCCATCACGATTTCGTCGGCGAGGTAGTAGTGCGGAATCTCCCGTTTGGACCGGCTCATCGCCGCCGCGATGGACCTGCGCATCTCGGTGCCGCGTTTGGCTGCAAGCTCTTTCGGTGACACTGATGCCGTGGGTGTCGCGACGGTTTTCGGAGCTTCTGGTCTGGCTGACTCGATGTGGGCTGCGGCATGTTCGACATCGTTGATGGTGACGGCCCCTTGCGGGCCGGTGCCGGTCACGTGATCGACGTCGACTCCCAGCGATGCCGCGAGTCGACGCGCCGCGGGCGACACCCAGCGACGACGATGCTCGAAGGGCGGCGCCGGCGAGGGCGCGGGAGCCGCCGGGGCGACCGAGTCGAGTACGGGTTCGGCGGTCGGTGTCGGCGGAACCGGTTCGACAACCGTTGTCACGGCAGGCGGCGGTGTCTGTTCCACGGAATCGCCAGGGGCCACCAACCGCGCCAACGGTGTTCCGACCTGGACGGTTTGGCCGAGCGGCACCAACAGTTCTGCGACGGTGCCTTCCTGCCAGCACTCCACCTCGACCGCAGCTTTGGTGGTCTCGACCACTGCGACCACCTGGCCGCGGGTGATGGAGTCGCCCGGTTTGACGAGCCACTCGTTGAGAGTGCCCTCGTCCATGTCCGAGCCGAGGGCCGGCATCTTGAACTCGATCATGAGGACTGGCCGAACAGCGACTTCACTGCCGCGACGATCTTGTCCTTCTGCGGCAGCGCCGCCTCCTCGAGGTGCTTGGGGTAGGGAATGGGCACTTCCTCGGTACACACTCGAGAGATCGGCGCGTCGAGGTCGTAGAACGCGTTCTCCACGATGCGCGCGCTGATCTCGCCGGCGAGGCTCCCGGTGCGCCATGCTTCGTCGACCACCACGACTTTGTGAGTCTCGCGTACCGAGGCGAGGATGGTGTCGTCATCGAGCGGGCGCAGCACCCGTAAATCGATCACCTCACAGTCGATTCCGGCTAGGGACAGTTCGTCAGCGGCGTCGAGCGCCTTCGGCAGGCAGCCGCCGTACGCGATCACCGTGACGTCCTTACCGGCCCGCCGAACCACGGCACGGTCGATATCGGTGGGCGTAAGAGTTTCGATGTCTATCGAGGTGTTGTACAACTGCACGTGCTCGAAGATGATCACGGGGTCCGGATCGGCCAGCGCGGTGGGCAGCATCCCGTAGGCGTCGGCCACCGTCGCCGGGGCCACCACCTTGATTCCGGGGATGTGGGCGTACCAGCCCTCCAGGCTGTGGGAGTGCTGTGCGGCCAGTTGGCGTCCCGCTCCGGTCGCCATCCGGACCACCAGCGGGACCGAGAACTGGCCGCCGGACATATGCCGCAGCGACGCAGCGGTATTCACGATCTGGTCCAGCGCCAGCAGACTGAAGTTGACCGTCATCACCTCGACGATCGGGCGCAATCCGCCCAGTGCGGCTCCGATTCCGATACCCACGAAGCCGAGCTCCGACAGTGGGGTGTCACGCACCCGCTCCGGGCCGAACTCCTCCAACAGGCCCTTGGACACCGCATAGGTGCCTCCGTAGGCACCGACGTCCTCACCCATCAGCACCACCCGCGGATCGGCGAGCATGGCGTCACGAATGGAATCGTGCACCGCGGTGCGGTATGCCGTTTTGCTCATCGAAGCGCCTCCGCCGTCGCAGGTGTCATCACGTCGCGGCTGAGATCCTCCACGGACTCCCAGGTCCCGGCCTCGGCATAGGCCACCGCGTCGTCCAGTTCCTCTTCGGCGGAGCGGCGGATCGCGGCGATGTCGTCGTCGGTGAGCGCGCGGTCGGCCAGGCATCGCTCGGTGAAGGTGCGGATCGGGTCACGCTCCTTCCAGCGTTCGACCTCACCCTTGCTGCGGTACAACTCGGGATCGAACATCGAATGCGGGCGGAACCGATATGTCCGGAACTCCAGGAAGAACGGACCGCCACCGTTGCGGACGTGGTACACGGCCTCCTGGGTTGCGGCACGGCAAGCCAGCACGTCCATGCCGTCGACCGCCAGCGCCGGTATCCGGTATGACGACGCTTTCGCGGTCATGTCCGTCTGCGACTGCTCCACCGCGATGGCAGTCCCCATCGCATAGAAGTTGTTCTCGCAGCAGAACAGCACGGGCAACTGCCAGAGTTCGGCGAGGTTCAGCGATTCGTGAAAGGCGCCTTCGGCCACCGCACCCTCGCCGAAGTAGCAGGCGGTAACCCGTGGCTTGCCCAGCTGCTTATCGGCCAGCGCGAGGCCTACCGCCAGTGGGAGGCCGCTGCCGACGATCGCGTTGCCGCCGTAGAAGCGGGTGCGCGCGTCGAACAAGTGCATCGAGCCGCCGCGCCCGCGGGAGCAACCCTCCTGCTTGCCGAACATCTCGGCCATGATTCTGGTCATCGGGACACCCCGGAGCAGGGCGTGCGCATGATCGCGGTAGGTGGCCACCACCGCATCCTCGGCTTCCAGCATCCGCAGCGACCCCGCGGCCACCGCCTCTTCACCGACGTAAAGGTGGAGGAATCCGCGGATCTTGGCCGCGCTGTAGAGCTCAGCGCACTTCTCTTCCATCAGGCGCACCCGCACCATGTCCGACAGCAGCGCTGTCGCCGTGTCGTGGTCGATCATGACGGAACCCCCTGATGATGCACGACCGGTGCTTCGACAGTCGATGTGTCACCTTCGGGCAACCCGAGTTCGCGGGCTTTGAGCAGGCGCCGCATGATCTTTCCGCTGCGGGTGTGCGGTAGTGCGTCGACGAACTCGATCTCCTTGGGCGCCACCGCTGCTCCCAGCCGTTTGCGCGCGTGGCCCAACACTTCCAGTCGTAGCGTCTCGTCCGCGGTGAACCCGTCCTTGAGGGTGACGAACGCCTTCACCAGCTCGCCGACTGTCGGGTCGGGTTTCCCGATCACAGCGGCTTCGGCCACCGCCGGGTGATCGGTCAGCGCGTTCTCCACCTCGAACGGCCCGATCAGGTGTCCGGCGGACTTGATCACGTCGTCGGCGCGGCCGACGAACCAGAAGTAACCGTCCGCGTCGCGCTTGACCAGATCCCCGCTCAGGTAAAGGTCGTCGACGAAGCATCTGCGGTAGCGCTCTTCCTGATTGAGGTAGGCGCGGAACATCGAAGGCCACCCCGGTTTTAGTGCCAACTCGCCCTCGACGTCGGGCTCCTCGATCACCGAGACGGTGCCGTCGTCGCCATGACTGACCACGTACGCGTCGACGCCTGGCAACGGCCGACCCATCGAACCTGGTTTGATGGCGAAGGCCGGGGTGTTGGCGATCATGATGCCGCCGGTCTCGGTCTGCCACCAGTTATCGTGAATCGGCAAGCCCAGTACGCGTTTTCCCCACCAGACCGCCTCGGCGTTGAGCGGCTCGCCCACGCTGGCGATGAACCGCAGATGCGGAAAGCGGTACCGCTGCGCGACTTCCGGCCCAGCCTTGATCAGCATTCTGATAGCGGTGGGGGCGGTGTACCACACGGTGACGCCTTCGTCCTGAAGAATCCGGTACCAGCGTTCGGCGTCGAACTCGGCTTCGTCGATGATCGAGGTGATCCCGTGTAGAAGTGGTGCGATGATGCCATAGGACGTGCCGGTGACCCACCCGGGATCGGCTGTGCACCAGTAGATGTCGTCGGGATGGATGTCCAATGCGTAGAGGCCGGTGAGGTAGTGCATAGTGACCGCGCCGTGCACGTGCCGTGCCCCCTTGGGCGTGCCGGTGGTGCCGCTGGTGAAGTGCAGCAGCGACGGGTCATCAGCGGTGGTGGCTTCGATCGGAGCGTCCTCGGAGGCCTCTGCCATCAGCTGCGCCAGGTTCAGCGTGCCGGGCTCGTCGCCGTCGACCAGTAACACGTGGCGTACCGATGTCAGCTCGTCGCGCACCTTGGCGATCTTGCGCTTGTACAGCGCCTTCGTCGTCACCAGTACGGTCGCCTCGCCGATGGCGACGCGGGTGGCGATGGGTTCGGGCCCGAACGCCGAAAACAGCGGCGACACCACACTGCCATTGCGCAGCGCACCCAGCATCGCGACGTACAGCTCGGGGATACGTCCCATGATCAGAAACACCCGGTCGCCCTTGTCCACGCCAAGCCCGCGCAGCACATTGGTGAACCTGCGGGTGCGGCGGCCCAGTTCGGCGTAGCTCAGGTCGTTGGCGACCAACTCGCCATCCAAGCCGGTGTCGGTGACGAACCGCAGCGCGGTGCGGCCCGCTCCCGGACCGTCGGCATGCCGGTCCACCGCCGCATACGCGATGTTGCAGCCGCCGGATGGCATACCGGCGCACAGGTCCGGGACCATCGACCAATCGAACGTCGCGCGCGTCTGCTCGTAGTCGGCGAAGTTCGGGGCGACTTTCCAGTCCTCGGCAGCCTTGCGAATGATCGTCACGGCAGGTCCGATGAGCCCGGTGGCGGGAGGACACCGTCGCGGACGGCCGGACCGATATTGGCCATCACGCGTTCCAGCAGAAGGTCGTAGGAGTAGCCGTCGGTCAGGAACGCGGAGGCCTCGTGATGCCGAAGATAGGCTTCGATCCGTCGGTCGATCGGCCAGTCGGAATAGATCTGACTGGCGAATTCGGATCGCAGGAACCGACAAGCGACGGCGTCGAGATTCTCGGCAGTCCGCTCGGCGGGCTCGGTCGGCGTCATGTGCAACCTCCGGTCATGTTTCGCGTCCTCATCTTTTTCGAGCCGCCTTCGCGGCACTAGAGACGAAAGTCACCAACGCCGCGTCTGTGTTCCCCCGACGACGAACGGTTCTGCACCGCGCGAACGGGAGTTCATATGCCATAAGTCCTCCCGTTATTGGTCCGGTCGGCCCTTCCGGCCAGGTGAGGTGGGCGACGAACATCGGGACATGCTGACCGAAACGCCGCCCATCAGGAACGCAGTGCGCAGCTTCAACAAGCACGTGCTCAATCCGGCGATGATGCACCTGGCAGGTCGCAGGCATTGGTATGCGGCAGTCATACGCCATACCGGGCGTCGGTCGGGACGCCACTACGCGACACCGGTGGTTGCCGACCGGGTGGTGAATGGATTCATCGTTCCCCTGCCGTACGGAACGGACGTCGACTGGTTGCGCAATGTGCAGGCCTCCGGGGAAGCCGCCATCTCGATAGGCGGCCACACGTATGACGTCGTCGAACCCGAAGTCATCGACGCGGCAACAGCAGGTCCTCAACTTCCGCCGCGGCGTCGACGAGTCTTCCAGGCATTCGGAATCGAGCACTTCCTCACAGTGAATGCGGTTAGGAGCTGACATCGTGGTGGAATGTCCTCAGGGCCACCAGAACCCGGCCGGGTGGCAGTTGTGCGGAGAATGCGGTAGCTCGATCGAGGCGACGCCGGAACCCGCCCGTGACGTCTGGTACCGGGCGAAATGGGCCATCGTTGGGGCGAGTGTCCTCGCAGTCGTTGCGCTGTCGTCCGCCATCGTCACGTTGACGGTGACGGGTGGCGACGGGCAAGCCGACCGTTCGGCGCCGGAATCAGCCGACCCGACGACCATTCTGGAATGGTGGGCACAAGCACGTGAACCCTTCACCGATCTACAGAATTCTCTTGCTGACGCGCAGCATGCGTTGGTGAACGTCGACCGCTCGGCGATGGACGATGCATGTCGGCAGATGCATGACACCGCGGCGGTCGACCTTCCGGTGCATCTGCCGGCACCGAGACCAGAGCTGACTAGCGAGCTGGAGGCCGCGACCGAGGATGCTCATGCGGCCGCGCACATGTGTCTGTCGGTGTTGGCAAGGTCTACGAACAGTTATGACGGCGAATTTCCCGTCGACGTCGAGCAGGCAGACAAGCACCTGCTAGCGGCACAGGAACTGGTTCGCAAGGCCCTGGTCGGAATCCCGTAGCCCCTGCGATCGTCAGTGCCGTACGACGAGCACCGAAGCCGCCCTCCGGTGAAAGAGAGGGTGCCCCCGGGGGCCGAGAATCTGCGTCACCTCATCGGCGCGCGAACCGCCGATCACGGCGAGTTGGACCCATTCATCATGCTTCTTGAGGAACCGGGCGACATCGGCCCCGTCGGATACAGGGTAGACGTGGACGTCGGGATAGCGTCCCTTCCATTGCGCGACAATGTCCTCCAGACCGTCCCGACCACCGAGCATCAGAACCGGTGTCTGACGCAGCCGTGCCTCACCCATCGCAGTCTCGATCACCGACTCGTTGTCGATTTCATCGGTCACCGCCACGACTATCCAGCGAATGTCGACCTCGTCGCGCGGTATCTCGTCCTGTGGACGGATGATCGCGACCGGACACTGCGCCTTCTCGGCGAGCTCGGTGGCGATTGACCCTAGTATCGCCCGCGCCGACCGGCCGATACCGACCGAGCCGACACAGATCATGTCGGCAGACTGTGACTCCTCGATCAGGTTGAAAGCCGTTGGCCCTGAGAGGATTGCGGTCTCTACCTTGACGGGTCGACCCGTGGCCTCGACAGCGTCCTGCGCCGCGCGAATCGAGGCTTCTGCGTGGTGCATGTCGGCGTAGTAGTCCTCGGCAGTGGGGTGAGTAGCCTTCGTCACGCACACGAGGCGCAGTGGCACACTTCGGGCGATCGCCTCGTCAACGGCCCACAGCGCGGCGTTGATAGCTGTGCCCGAGCCGTCGATTGCGGCGACAACCGACGGGGGGGAGGCGCTTTCAGTCATCGTGCACTCCTATTTGCAGTTGATGTATCAAACGCTATTGAGTTCCGCCGCCCGACCGGTGGGGCACTAGGTCCCTCAGTGTTGGACATTGGTCCTCAACACGGCTGCAGGCAGTCCGGAGGCGAACCCGGTCTGTAGCGTCAGTTGCCATGGTCACTGATGTCACAACCGATTTCGGCGGTCTGCCGGAGACGGCGTTGTCGCACGCCTACACGGAGATACCGAAGGCGTCACCGGACGATCTGGTCGGCACCACGCTGGAACGAATGCGCGGCCGACGCTTCGACAGTGCTGCCGCCGTGGCGGTTCTCGATGAAGATCGTCTCGTGGGTGTCGCGACCATTGAGCAGATGTTTGCGGCGGACAACGACGCGTTGTTGCGTGATGTCATGGACCGGCAGCCGCCCGTGGTGACGCCGGACACCGACCAAGAGCGCGCCGCCTGGCAGGCGGTGCACGATAACGAGCCTGGTCTCGCGGTGGTCGACGAGCATGGGCGGTTCTATGGGCTGATTGCCCCGCAGCAGCTGCTCGCTGTCCTGCTACATGAACACGACGAAGACATGGCACGACTGGGCGGGTTTCTGCATACGGTCGAGTCGACCAGAAGGACAACACTCGAGACGGTCACCAGGCGGTTGTGGCACCGCCTGCCATGGCTGGTGGTCGGGTTGATCGGTGCGATGGTGTCGGCGGGGCTGATGGCCGCCTTCGAAGACCAACTCAACGCCGTGCTGGCGGTTGCGTACTTCGTGCCTGGGATCGTCTATCTGGCTGATGCCGTTGGCACGCAATCGGAAACGGTCGCGATCCGCGGTCTGTCGGTCGGTGTGGGCATTCGTCGCATCCTGGCTCCGGAAAGCCTTACGGGTCTGATCGTCGGCATATTGCTCGGCCTGCTCATGCTGCCGGTGGTGGCACTCATGACGAACGACTGGCGGCTCGCGGCTGCGGTCGCGCTCGCGGTGCTGGCCGCGAGCACGATCGCCACGGTGGTGGCCTTGATACTGCCTTGGTTGCTGCAGGCACTGGGCAAGGATCCCGCGTTCGGTTCAGGTCCGTTGGCCACCGTGATCCAGGATCTGTTGTCGATCGTGATCTACCTCGGGGCGGTCACCGTGTTGCTCGGCTGACTGCACCCGGAGTCAGCGCTGACCCCGGGCCTGTAGTTTCGGCGCCGGCAATCGGCCGGGAAGACTGAAGCGCGCGCGACGATGGATGCGGTGCTCACGCGTCCCTGAGGTGATCGCGGCATCGCGTCAGAGGCCAACGCCTCCCCGCCGCGGGACTTCGGTCCCTACCGTCATGATCTGCGATGTAGTCGGATCAGAGTCGGCTCATGAAGCGAGGAGGCTGTGGCATGGATTCGATCGTCACCCTGACGATGAACCCGGCGCTCGACATCACCGTGGCGGCCGAGGCCGTGCGTCCCACCAGCAAAATCCGCTGCTCACGTGCTCGATACGATGCCGGCGGCGGAGGGATCAACGTGGCAAAGATCGCACACGTCCTGGGCGCGCCGGTATCGGCCGTTTTCCCTGCTGGAGGTGCCAGCGGTGACCTCGTCAGCCAGCTCGTCGCCGAGGCAGGTGTGCCATTTCGACGGATCGACATTGCCGAGCCCACGCGGGAGAGCCTCACCGTCGATGAGACCGCCACTGGTCTGCAGTACCGGTTCGTGCTGCCGGGCCCTCGGCTGACTCCGTCCGAACAGGCCGGGTGCGTGAATCAGCTGCTTGTTGAGGCGGCCTCGGCACAATTCGTTGTCGCCAGCGGGAGTTTGCCGCCGGGTGCGCCTGCGGACTTCTACCAGCGAATCGCGGACGTGTGCGGTGAAGCCGGGGTCAGATTTGTCTTGGACACCTCGGGCGCCGGTCTACAACACGTCAATCGTGGTGTGTCTGTGCTCAAGGCAAGCGAACGCGAACTCCGCGAATACGTGGGACGCGACCTGACGACGGAAGCCGAACAGCTGGACGCCGCGCACGAACTTGTCGATTCCGGCCGCGCCGAGGCCGTTGTGGTGTCGCTAGGAGCTCAGGGCGCATTGCTTGCTACCCGGACCGAAAGCAGCCGATTCACCGCCATTCCGATGCGTGCGGTAAGCGGCGTTGGTGCGGGGGACGCGATGGTCGCCGGCATCACCGTCGGTCTGACTCGCGGATGGCCGTTGAGCACGGCGGTTCGTTTCGGCATGGCCGCCGGCGCGGCAATGCTGATGACCCCCGGTACCGCCGCGTGCACGCGCGCCGACACCGAGCGGCTCTTCGAAATTGCTGAAGAGCCAGTAGAAGTCGCTGTCGTTTGCGGATGAGTCTGTCGATCCCCGATTTGCACGGCGTGGTTGTTTCGATCTCGACGGATTGATCACCGAAACCGCGTCGTTGACACGCCTGATCGCGGCGATCGCATGGTGTTGTCGCCGAACTCGCCGAATCGCTTGCTGCACTAAGCTTTCCGATCCGCTGCCGCGGGCGCCACAGGTATGTTCGGGTCAGCGTAACGCCCGCGAGGCTACGGTTGCCGCGCGACGATCACCGGCATGCGCGCTGACTGAACCACCGCGGCGCTGACTGAGCCGAGGAGCATGCCGGAGAATCCGCCACGGCCGTGGCTTCCCACGACAACCAGCTGGGCCTGTTCCGAGTGCTCGACGAGCGTGCGGGCGGGGTGATCGCAGACCACAACGCGTCGGATGTTCACGTCGAGGTAGCTCTCCTGCCAGCCGGCCAGTCGCTCAGCGAGCGCTGCATCCTCCGACGACTTCATCTCCAGCCAGTTCATGCCGAGAAAATCGCCCACCCCGAATTCGGTCCATGCGTGTAGGGCGATGAGGTCCACGCCTCTGCGTGACGCCTCGTCGAACGCGATCGCGGTGGCCAGCTCGGACGCGGGGGAGCCATCAATCCCGACCAATACCGGCGCCTGCGCCGGATGCGGCATCAAGGGATCTTCGTCGTGAATGACCGCCACCGGACAGTGCGCGTGCTGTACTACGCCTGCGCTGACCGAACCGAGCAGATTGCCGATTGCACCGTGGCCGCGGCTACCGACCACGACCATCGCCGCACCCTTCGACATATCGACGAGAGTGGGAACGGCGGTCGAGTAGTAGATCTCGGTTCGGACTTCCAAGGGGCCGGCGTCCCTCTGCACCGCTGCAACGACAGCCATCGCCTCGTCAACGGCCTCGTGGGCCCTCTGCTGTTGCCACTTTCCGATCCCGGTCGGCAGGGGTGTTTGGGACAACGAGCCGAGAACACTGCTGACGATGTGGACCAGGGTGAGCGGCGCGCCACGTATCGCGGCGTCCCGTGCGGCCCAGTCGACGGCAACCTTCGCGGCGGCCGACCCGTCGACACCTACCACGATTTCCGGAGGAGCAATCGAAGACATACGGCACGTTAAGGCAGCAGCGCCAGTCCAGGCGTGAGTCTTTAGTCCCCACCCGTTCGGCCAAAGGGCCCCGCCCGACGCCTGGAGCCGAGGCCCCAAGGACCCCGGGGACTGTGCCTTTGCCCCTTTGCCAGCAAAGTCGCCCGGTGGTCTGATCAGAAGGTCGCAGCCAACGAGGAGGCCACCCATGAACCCACAAAGGGTGAAAACCTATCAGCTCACCGACCGTCTGCACGCGGGTCGGATTGCCCGCGTATCCGCTGATGACATCGTGCCCACGGTATCGGCGTGGTTGGCCGAGTTGGACACCAGCAGCCCGTTGGTCGACGACCTTGCCAGTACGCTGCGCACAGGCGATTGGACTGCTGCCCACGCCATCGCTGAAACATTGTCTCTCGACGTGACCGGCACCGCGTAGCCACGGCCGAATTCCTCAGCAGCACCGACACTTTCACCTGATCGATGGAGAGTGACCCTCGACTGCGGTCGCCCATCGTCTCGCTTGTCCTCCTTGACCGGGCCCCGAATTGGGAGCAGCTCGTCGATCGGTTCGATCTTCTCCGCAGGAGCATGCCCATCTTCCGGAAAAGGGGTCACTTTGATCGACGGGCTAGCCGATGGCGGTGCCGCGTTGCTGTGCAAGCTGCACCATGCGCTGACCGACGGTATAGGCGCGGTAAATCGCGATGACCCTTCTCAACCGCACCCAGGAGCTCGATGACCCGTCGCCCCATGCCGAGCGTGCCGATGCCAAAGGTTCTCTACGACTGCCTCTTCGCCGGTTTCGACGACGTGCTCGCAATCGCGAATTAGCCTGCGTTCTCACAAAAACTGCCCGAAGGCGGATGCCAGGTCCTTAGTCCCCCACTCAGCCACGGCTTCCGGCCTCCGGGCAGATCGCCGGTTGTCCGGCACGACCAACTATCGCATCGTCGGCGTATCCGATCGGAGGGCCGAAGGGCCCCTGTCGACGGTCGAAGGTCATATCAGGCGGTGCCGGTGTATTGAAACCGTCGACGCCGAGGACTGCATCAGCCGGGTACCGGCCGTCGTCGCACGCAGGGGTGCGGTTATCAGGCCGCGCAGCATGGTCAGGTCCTCACGCGGGTGCCGGCGTCCCCGGCGACTATTTCGGCGATATCAGGGCCCGAAGTCGGCACCGTTGGCCCGCCGCAGCGCGCTGACGTAGTCCCCGCGTTCACGCGCGACTTCGTCGGAACCGATGGGGACGGCCAGCAGGCCGCGGAAGTCGTCCACCGTGGTGTATTCCTTGCGCCCCATCCATCTGGACAACCCGTCGAGCATCACGGCGGCGTAGTCGGGACCGTGCCGCAGAAGTGCTGACGCGGTCATCACCACGTCCGCGCCGGCCAGCAGGTACTTGATCAGCTCCTTGGAACCCTCGACGCCGGTGGTCGCGGCGAGCGAAGCGTCGATCCGGCCGTGCAGCAGGGCAATCCACGTCAAGGGTAGGAGAGCCTCCGACGCTCGTGACAACGAGATCCCGGGCGCCACGGCCAGGGTTTCGGGATCGATGTCGGGCTGCAGGAATCGGTTGAACAGCACCAACCCGTCCGCGCCGGCGAGGTCCAGGCGTCGGGCCATGTCGGCGGTCGCGCTGAAGAATGGACTGAGTTTCACCGCCACCGGCACGGTCACCACGTCCTTGACCCCAGCCAGGATGTCGAGGTGGCGCTGTTCGACATCGCGGCCGGAAATGTGCGCATCGCCGGGCAGGGTGTAGATGTTCAATTCGATTGCGGCCGCGCCGGAATCCTGCATCGATCGGGCGTAGGCGGCCCAACTGCCGGGTGTGCTTCCGTTGATGCTGCCTATCACGGGAATCGAGACGGCTGCCGCTGAGCGTTCGAGCAGGCTCAGATATGGACGTTCGCCGTGGTCCGCTCCTGCGGCTTCCGGGAAGTAAGACAGCGATTCGGCGAAGCTCTCCGTGCCTGCGACGGCGAGGCGCGTATTCTCGTCGGCCTGGCGGCGTAGTTGCTCCTCGAACAATGAATAGAGCACCACCGCACCGACTCCCGCGTCGGCAAGGCGCCTGACGCCGTCGACGGTGTTCGACAGCGGAGACGCCGACGCGACCAGCGGATTGTGCAAGTCGAGGCCCAGGTAGCGAGTGGACAGTTCCATCATTGTTCCTTGCGAGCGTCGGGGTGGAAGTGTTCGGGACCGCGGGAAGCCATCTCCTCGTAGACATTCCAACGCTGTGCGATCGCCTGCTCGGCCATCCCGAGCAACCGTTCGTACTCGACCGGATCGGCGTTCGCCAGTGAGCGGTATCGCAGTTCCCGCTTGCGGTAGTCCTCGAGTGCCACCCGCGGTCGGTGCGAATCGAGCAGGAACGGATTCTTCCCGACGGTACGCAGTACCGGGTCGTACCGCAGCAGAGGCCAGTGCCCGGTCGCGACGGCGCGGTACTGCTGATCCATCCCGAGACGCATGTCGATGCCATGCGCGATGCACTGGCTGTAGGCGATCACCAGCGACGGTCCGTCGTACGCCTCCGCCTCACGGAAGGCCTGCAGCGTCTGCTGCGGGTCGGCACCCATGGCGACCTTGGCGACGTAGACGTGTCCGTAGGCGATCGCCTGCAGGGCGAGATCCTTGAGCGGCACGGTTTTGCCTGCGGAAGCGAACTTCGCGACCGCGCCTAGCGGGGTCGCCTTGGACATCTGGCCGCCGGTGTTGGAGTACACCTCGGTGTCGAGCACCAAGACGTTGACGTTGTGCCCGGTCGCCAACACGTGGTCGAGCCCACCGGACCCGATGTCGTACGCCCAGCCGTCACCGCCGACGATCCACACGCTGCGCCGGACTAGCTGGTCCACCACGCTGAGCAGGTCAGCGGTGACAGCCGGATCAAGGCCCCCGAGGCGGTGTTTCAGCACGGTCACCCGCTCTCGTTGCGCAGCCAACTCCGACTCCCGCAGCTGGGGCGCCGCCAGGATGTCGTCGACGAGATCGGCGCCGAGCGCGTCGCGCAGTTCGGCGAGCCGTCGCCGGGCCAGCTGCACATGTGCGTCGCTGGCCAAGCGAAGTCCGAGCCCGAACTCGGCGTTGTCCTCAAATAGTGAATTCGACCAGGCTGGGCCCCGCCCGTCGGCGTCGGTGGTCCAGGGAGTGGTGGGCAGGCTACCGCCGTAGATGGATGAGCAGCCGGTCGCGTTGGCGACCATGAGTCGGTCTCCGAACAGCTGGGAGAGCAGTTTGAGGTAGGGAGTCTCGCCGCAACCCGCGCATGCCCCTGAGAACTCGAAAAGCGGCTCAAGGAACTGCGTTCCACGTACGGTGCCGAAGTCCACCCGCGAACGGTCGTTGGTCGGCAGCGATTCGAAGAAATCGATGTTCTTGCGCTCGGTGGCCACCCGCGGCTCGGCGGGACCGAGGTTGATCGCCTTGGTGACGGCGGGGCCGGGAATGACGACCGGGCAGGCCTCGACGCACAAGCCGCAGCCCGTACAGTCCTCGACGTACACCTGCAGCGAGAACCGGGCGTTGGGCAGGCCGACGGCGTCCAGCGGCGCGGAGTCGAACTCCTCCGGCGCCCCGGTCAGTTGTGACTCGTCATAGAACTTGGACCGGATCACACTGTGCGGGCACACGAACGCGCAGTTGCCGCACTGGATGCAGCTGTCTGAATCCCACACCGCCACCAGGTCGGAGATATTGCGCTTCTCGTAGGCCGTCGTGCCGCTCGGGTAGGTGCCGTCCACCGGAAGTACGCTGACCGGCAGAAGGTTTCCGCGTCCGGCCATCATCTCGGCGATCACGGTGCGGACGAACTCCGGCGCCGACTCGGGCACCAGCGGTGCCGGTACGCGGGTGGAGGTGACGAGGGCGGGTACCTCGATCCGCTGCAACCCGGCCACGGCGCCGTCCACCGCGGCCAGCTCCTTGGCCACCACGTCGGCGCCGCGGTTGCCGTACGTCTTCTCTACCGATTCCTTGATCCTCGCGATGGCCCGCTCGCGCGGCAGCACCTCCGAGATCACGAAGAAACAGGTTTGCAGCACGATGTTGATGCGGCCGGCCAGCCCGGCCTCGCGGGCGATCCGGTCGGCGTCGACGGTGTAGAGCGTGATCCGCTTGTCCAGGATCTGTTCCTGCACTCGCCGCGGCAACGCGTCCCAGAGCTTTGCAGGACGCAGCCTGCAGTTGAGCAGCAGCGTCGCGCCGGGCGCGGCCCGACCCAGCACATCGACCTTGTCGAGGAATCGGAACTGATGGCAGCCGACGAAATTGGCCGCGGTCACCAAGTAGGGGGCCCGGATGGGATGCGGCCCGAAGCGCAGGTGCGATTCGGTCTGCGATCCCGACTTCTTGGAGTCGTAGACAAAGTAGGCCTGCGCGTGCAGACCATCTTCGGCTCCGAGGATCTTGATGGTGTTCTTGTTCGCGCTGACGGTACCGTCCGAACCCAGCCCGTAGAAGATCGCGCCGACGGTATCCGGCGACTCGATATCGAACGACGGGTCGTAATCGATGCTGGACCCGGAGACGTCGTCATCGATGCCGATGGTGAACCTCCGCCGCGGCTGCTCGCGGGCGAGTTCGGCGAACACGCCGGCAACCATGGCGGGGGTGAACTCCTTGGAGGACAGGCCGTAGCGTCCCCCCGTCACCCGCGGCATCACCGCCCGCTTGCCGTCGGCGCATTCCTCTGCAAGCGCTGCGACGACGTCCAGATACAAGGGCTCGCCGATCGAGCCGGGTTCCTTGGTGCGGTCCAGCACCCCGAGAGTGCGCACCGCCGTCGGCAATGCGTCTAGGAGTGCTCGCGTGGGGAACGGCCGGTACAACCGCACCTGCACCACGCCGACCCGTTCGCCGCGTTCGACGAGTGCACCCACGGTCTGCTTTACCGTCTCGGCGCCCGAACCCATCAGCACCAGAACGTGTTCTGCCTCGGGGTGGCCTTCGTAGTCGACGATGTGCATCGTCCGGCCGGTGCGCTCGCTGAGGCGGGCCATCAAGCTCTCGACCACATCCGGGACCCGCGCGTAGAACGGGTTGACCGTTTCGCGGGCCTGGAAGTAGACGTCCGGGTTCTGGGCGGTTCCGCGGATGAAGGGCCGGTCAGGGGTCAGCGCCCGACCGCGATGCGCGTGCACCAGTTCTTCGGGTACCAACACCCGCAGATCGTCGTCGGTCAGCGTCGCAATTGTGTTGATCTCGTGGGAGGTTCGGAATCCGTCGAAGAAGTGCACGAAGGGTATGCGTGTCGTCAGCGTTGCCGCCTGCGCGACGAGTGCCAGGTCGTGTGCTTCCTGAACTGATGCCGAACCGAGCAACGCGAATCCCGTCTGGCGCACCGCCATCACGTCGGAATGGTCACCGAAGATCGACAAGCCCTGGGCTGCAATAGATCGCGCGGCCACGTTGATGACGGCCGAGGTCAGTTCGCCGGCGATTTTGTACATGTTCGGAATCATCAGCAGCAGGCCCTGCGACGAGGTGAACGTCGTCGTCAACGCACCGCTCTGCAGCGATCCGTGCAGGGCGCCCGCCGCACCGCCCTCGCTTTGCATTTCGACCACGGTGGGGACGTTCCCCCAGACGTTGGCTCGCTGTGCGCTGGACCATTCGTCGGCGAGCTCGGCCATCGGTGACGACGGTGTGATCGGGTAGATGCAGCACACTTCGTTGAGTCGGTAGGCGACCGAGACGGTTGCCTCGTTGCCGTCCACCGTTGCACGGGTCATGTTGGCTCCGGGAACATCTCGATGGCGTGTACGGGGCACTGATCGAAGCAGACGCCACACCCCGTGCACTTGTCGTAGTCGAACTCATACCGGTGTCCGACTCCGAGTTTGATCACCGCGTCCTCGGGGCAGGCGCCCAGGCAGCCGTCGCATTCGAAGCAGTTCCCGCAAGACAGGCATCGCCCCGCCTCGTAGACCGCCTCGTCGGGGGACAGCCCGCCGACGACTTCGTCGAAACTCTCGATGCGCACACGCGGTTCGAGTTCGGTCTGCTGACGTTGAGCGGTATCCCCGAAGTACCACAGGTTCAGCGCGTCGAAGGTGGCGGTCGGGTGTTTCGGCGGCCTTTCGACCTGCGTCCCCCGCAGCCAGGCGTCGATGTAATGGGCCGCCTTCTTGCCATGACCGACACCGACAGTGACGGTGCGCTCACTAAGCACCATGTCGCCACCGGCGAACACGCCGGGACAACCGGTCATCAACGACGGCGAGACACGCACGCTGCCGTCGGCCTCGAACTCCACCCCGGGAAGGGTCCCCATAAAGGCCGATTCCGTTTCCTGGCCGATCGCCATGATCAGCGTGTCGGCGGACAGAGTCTCAAAACGCCCGGTCGGCCGCGGGTGGCCCGAATCGTCGAGTTCCATGACCTCGACCTGCAATTCGGGACCGTCGAATGCCGTTATCGTCCGCAGCCAGTTGATCCGAATGCCCTCGCGTTCGGCATCCTCGGCTTCCTCGGGGTGGGCGGGCATCTGGTCGCGGGTGCGTCGGTAGACGATCACCGCGTCCTCGGCGCCGAGGCGGCGGGCCACGCGGGCCGCGTCCATCGCGGTGTTGCCGCCGCCATAGACCGCGACCTGCCTTCCGATGACCGGCTTCTGGCCTGAGGCGACGCTGCGTAGGAAAGACACCGCATCCACCATCGTGCCTGCATCGCGGGCCGGGATGTCGACCCGTTTGGCCAGATGTGCGCCGATGGCTACGAACACCGCATCGAAGCCGCCCTCGTCTCGCTCGGCCGCGAGGTCATCGACCCGATGGTTACAGGTCAGCCGCACGCCCATCTCCGCGACCCGGTTCAGTTCGTCGTCCAGCACGTCACGGGGGAGTCGGTAGCTCGGGATGCCGTACCGCATCATCCCGCCGGGCACGGCACCCGCATCGCGGATCTCGACTTCGTGGCCCATGCGCGCCAACTGGTAGGCGGCGGACAGTCCGCTCGGCCCCGCGCCGATGACCAGGACCCGCTTACCGGTTCGGGTGGGCGGTGGTTCGAACATCCAGGCCCGCTCCCGGGCCAGGTCGCCGAGGAACCGTTCCACCGAATGGATCGACACCGCGGCGTCGAGATGGGCACGGTTGCAAACGGTCTCACACGGGTGGTAGCACACCCGACCGTGGATGGCGGCGAACGGGTTGTCGGTGACGAGTTGACGCCACGCGGCTTCGTGGCGACCGGCGGTGGCGTGCGCGAGCCAGGCCTGGATGTTCTCGCCGGCCGGGCAACCGGCATTGCACGGTGGCATCAGATCGAGGTAGACGGGCCGGTGTTCGCGCACGGGACCTGCCCGTGCATGCCCCTGGCTGAGGTCAGGGAGCGGGGTGAGGTCTCTGGAATCAGCCATCAGCCGGGGAATCGGACGGTGGTGCCGGGCATGAGCTCGACGACCTTGCCGTGGCACTCCACTTCGATCCCGGCGGCGTTGCGCGGATCAACGCTGATGATCACGCCCTTCCCGCTGACCCGCAGATGCAGGTGCAGGCCGCGGTAAAGGATCGGTATCGCCAGCACGCCAAGGCTTTCCGGCCAATGTGGCGAGAGGATGATGCGGTTGGACCGGGTCTCCAGCCCGGTGAAACACCGCTGCATCAGGTCGACGGTTCCAGCCATGGCCGCCAGATGAATGCCTTCGGATGTGGTGCCGCCCTGGATGTCGGAGACGTCGGCCTTCAGCGCCTGGGTGAAGAACTCCATGGCCCGATCGCGGTTGGCTCTGGCCAGCACCCAGGTGTGCACGACACCACTGAGCGTCGATCCGTGCGACGTGCGGGCCAGGTAGTAGTCCACCATCTTCGGTACCTGTTCCGGGGTGAAGCGATAACCGAGCCGGGTGAGCAGCTCACGCAGCTCGTCTGCCGACAGCAGGTAGAGCAGCATCAGCGCGTCGGCTTGCTTGGACGCTTTATAGCGGTTCACGTCGTCGTGCTCGGCCTCCAGGATGCGGTCCAGCCGTTGGATGTTGCCGTACTGGCTGCGGAGGCGGTCCCAATCCAGATCCGCTAAGTCGCCATAGCCCTCGAATTGGCTGATCACACCGTCGTGGAACGGGACGAACATCCGTCGGCTGACGTCGTTCCAGTGCGCGAGCTCGGCACTGCTGAGGCCTAGGGTCTCCATCAGATCCAGGCGGTTCGGCAGCGGCAGCAGGTTCAGTGCGTCGATGGCGCGCATGATGACCCAGACCGCCATGACGTTGGTGTACGCGTTGTTGTCGATGCCGTCGTAGGGAGCGTCGGGATAGCCGGAATGGAATTCGTCGGGGCCGATGACGCCCTTGATGCTGAAGCGTGCGCGCTCGTCGTCGTAGGTGGCCAAGCTGACGAAGAACCGCGCGATCTCGGCCAGCAGTTCCGCGCCGTAGTCGATCAGGTAGGCGAGGTCGCCGGTGACCTGATAGAACTTCCACGCGTTGTAGCCGACCGCGATACCGATGTGGTGCGCACGGGCGCTGGCGTCGGGGTTCCAGTGGCCGCTGCGCGGATTCAGGTGCAGCCGTTGACTTTCCTCGCGACCGTCGCTGCCAGACTGCCAGGGAAACATCGCGCCGGAATGGCCTGCCGCGCGGGCGGCGTTCCTGGCTTCCGGCAAGCGCCGGTAGCGGTAGCCGAGCAGGGACCGGGTGACCGTCGGAATCCGCAGGTTGAGTACCGGGAAGATGAACAATTCGTCCCAGAAGATGTGGCCGCGATACGCCTCACCGTGCAGTCCGCGGGCCGGCACCCCGGCGTCGAGGTCGGCGGTGTTCGGTGACACCGTCTGCAGCAGGTGCAGCAGATGCAACCGCAGAATCCGCACTTCGTCGGTGAAGTCGTCGAATTCGATGGACAACCGCTCCCACAGATGCGTCCAGGCGGTCAGATGCCCGTCGAGCAGTTCGGCGAACCCGGCGAGCCTGCCGACCCAACGCTGCGCGTCGACGCCGGGTTCGGAGGTAGCCACGTCCCGACCTGTGTAGACGGTCGCGACCTTCTCGATCGTCACCGACTCTCCGGCCGACAGTCGGACAGCGATGTCGTGACCGATCTCGGCGTCGAGAGTGAACAGCTGAAATGTCGCGGGGACGGGTTCACCGTCGCGCAGCGCGGCGTTTCGCGCGGCCATGGCGACGGGGATGTGGGACTGGTTGGTCTGGACGGTCAGCAGGACTGAGTTGTTCGAGATTTCGCGGGTGACCGGCGACCCGAGATGCTCGCTGGCCAGGTCCCGATATCGCTCGACGAGCGAGTTCGTCACGTTGCCGTCCACCGTCGACCGGAATTCGATTGTCCCCGACCAGTCCTCGGCGACGATCGTCGTCTCGAGGGCGCCGACGTGGGGCAGGTGCATCGCCACGAACCGTCGTTGCCTCAGCGAGCTCGTCCGGCCTGCGTCGTCGCGGAAGCGTACCTCCCGATGCAGCACCGCCCCGCGAAGATCGAGCCTCTGCCGGTACGACAGCATGGTGACCGCATCGATGTCGAACCAACTGCCGCCGTCGATGCGGAAGGTCAACGACAGCCAGTTGGGCAGATTGACCAGGCTCTCGTTGTCGATCTCGGTTCCCGCCACGTTGTCGACGAGCCGGTTGAACACCCCGGCCGCGTAGGTGCCCGGGTAGTGCACCTGCCCGGCCTTCGACTCGGGCGCTGCTCCCCGGGTGGCGAAGTAGCCGTTTCCCAACGTGCACAGGGCCTCACGGAGCTTTTCGTTCGTCGGGTCGTAGCCGTCGAAGACGTAATCCCACGCCTCGCCTGAGACCTGGTGCTTGTAGGCCAGCCACTGGGACCCGCGCTGCATGAACTCGCGCACTTGATCCGGACTCTGCAGGGTGAAGTGGGCAGCCGTCTTGCGGTCGCCGTCCTCATCGTGTCCGACGACGATCCCGATGCCGTCGAACTTGACCGCGTCGAAGGCGTCCTCGTCGGTCAGGTCATCGCCGATGTAGATCGGCAGCAGCGAGCCGGAGGCGTCGATCTGGTCGCGGATCCACGCCAAGGTGGTGCCCTTGTCCCAGTCGAGGTCGGGCCGCAACTCCACGAGCATCCGCCCACCGGTCACCCGCAGGCCCGCCCTCGCCCCGACTCGATGGGCGGCAGAGACGATCTCACCGACTCGATCCGGCTCCACCTCTCGGTAGTGGACCGCGACGGCAAAACGCTTGTGCTCGACGCGTACTCCCGGAATCTTTTCCAGGTTCTGGCTCAGTTCCGCGGCGACGCGCTCGAGGACAGGGACGAACTCGGCAGCAGCCTCGTTGCAGTGGTACGCGCCGTCGGGCGACGTCAATTCGAAGCCGTGGCTGCCTGCGTACCAGACGCCGGGAACGCTCACCCGGCTGCGGACGTCCGCGAGGTCGCGACCGCTCAGGATGGCCACGGGACACACTTTGGCGACGAGCTCCAACGCCTCGGCGGCACCGTCGACGAGCCTGGCCGCAGCGGGATCCGAGACGATGGGGGACAGCGTGCCGTCGTAGTCCAGGAACAGCATCGACTCGCGTGCGCTGGTGATGCCGATCAACTGACCGTAGGACGCCAGCGCATTCGGGAGCTCGGAGATCCGCTTGTCGCCGGTTCGTACGGCCACATCGTCCAGGTCGGCGAGCACGACGTCGGCGCCGCGGCGGGCCAATTCGTCGGCGGGTCCGGTGCCGTGGATACCGATGACGAGCCCGAAGCCCCCGTCGCGTCCTGCGGCCACGCCTTCGGCGGAACTCTCGACGACGACACACCGCTGAGGTCGCACACCGAGTCGACGCGCAGACTCCAAAAGAACCGTGGGGTCGGGGTTCTCCGCCGTCCCGCGTTCGCCTGCGACGCCGTCGACGCAGACCTCGAACAGATCGTCGATCCCGGCGGCTTTCAGGGCCTGCTGGCATTGCGGGCTCGACGAATAGGCCGCCGCGGCCATGCCGATGCCCTGCAATTTGCGTGCCAGGTCCACCGTCGCCCCGAAGAGCGGCGCGTCGGTGGTCAGCGCACCGTCGAGGTCGAAGAGCACCGCGTCGTGACGACGCGGGTCGATGGTGATCGGCAGCTTCATGGCGTGGGGACCAGCTGCCGTTCCAACTCCAGGACCCGGCGGGTGGTCTTCACCACGGTGTCGGGATTCAAGCTCATCGAGTCGATTCCGAGCCGGACCAGGAAGTCGGCCATGTCCGGATAGTCCGACGGGGCCTGTCCGCACAGCCCGGAGTGAATCCCGTTGCGGCGGCAACCATCGACGGCCAACCGGATCATCTCCTTGACGCCCTCGTCGCGTTCGTCGTAGTCGAAGGCGACGATCTCGCTGTCCCGGTCGACGCCGAGCGTCAACTGGGTCAGGTCGTTGGAGCCGATGGAGAAGCCGTCGAAGCGCTTGGCGAATTCGTCGATAAGGATCACGTTGTTCGGGATCTCGCACATCGCGTACACCTTGAGCCCGTTCTCGCCTCGCCGCAGGCCCAGTTCCGCCATCGTCTGCAGGACCAGGTCGGCCTCGGCGATGCGGCGGACGAACGGGAGCATGAGGATGACGTTGGTCAAGCCCATGTCATCGCGAACCCGTTGCATTGCACGGCATTCCAGCGCGAAGCCCTCGGCGTAGGCCGGATGCGCATAGCGGGAGGCGCCGCGGAAGCCGATCATCGGGTTGCTTTCGGACGGCTCGAAGCTCTGCCCGCCGATCAGGCTGGCGTACTCGTTGGACTTGAAGTCCGACATCCGCACCACGACGGGCTTGGGCCAGAAGGCGGCGGCGATGGTGCCGATTCCCTCGGAGAGCCGCTCGACGAAGAAGGCACTGCCATCGGTATAACCCTGAGTGAGTTGATCGATGGTCTGGCGGGCGTCCGGGTCGTCCACCTTCTCCGGGTGCAGTAGGGCGAGCGGGTGCACCCGGATGTACTCGCTGATGATGAACTCCATGCGGGCCAGTCCCACGCCGTCGTTCGGTAGGAACGACGTTTTGAACGCGAGGTCGGGGTTGCCGAGGTTGAGCATGATCTGCGTCCGTGGCCGCGCCAGGTCGCCGACTTCCGTGCGGTCCACGTGGAAACCCACAGCGCCCTCGTATACCCGGCCGGTATCGCCCTCGGCGCAGGACACCGTCACCACCTGGCCGTCGGGTACGGAGGTGGTCGCGTCACCGGTGCCCACCACAGCGGGGATGCCTAGTTCGCGGGCGATGATCGATGCGTGGCAGGTGCGGCCGCCGCGGTTGGTGACGATCGCCGCGGCGGTCTTCATGACCGGCTCCCAATCGGGTGTGGTGGTGTCGGCAATCAGCACCTCGCCGGGCTTGAATGCCGCTAGCTGCGTTAGGTTCTCGACCCTTCTTGCTGCACCCGAGGCAATCCTTTCACCCACCGAGCGGCCCTCGGTGATGATCTCGCCCTTGCCCTCGAGCACATAGGTTTCCAGTGCGGTCACGCTGTGCTGGGAGGCCACCGTCTCAGGTCGTGCCTGGACGATGTAGAGCTTTCCGTCGAGACCGTCCTTGGCCCACTCGATGTCCATCGGCCTGCCGTAGTGCGCCTCGATCGCACAGGCGTAGCCGGCCAGCTCCAACACGTCGGTATCGGTGAGGCAGAACCGGGTGCGGTCGGCCTTCGGGGTCGGGATGTTCCTCGTGGTGTTCTTGGTCTCGCCATCGACGAGGATCATCTTCACGGCCTTGTCGCCGCGCAGGCGCCGGAGCACGGTGCGGTGGCCGGCGAGATACGTCGGCTTGTGGACGTAGAACTCGTCCGGGTCGACGGCGCCCTGAACCACGTTCTCGCCGAGGCCGTAGGCGCCGGTGATGAAGACGGTGTCGCGGAAGCCCGATTCGGTGTCCAGCGAGAACATCACACCGGATGACGCGATGTCGGAGCGCACCATCTTCATCACGCCGATCGACAGCGAAACCTTGAAATGGTCAAAGCCCTGGTCGATTCGGTAGTGAATCGCCCGGTCGGTGAACAGGCTGGCGAAACACCGTCGGCAGGTGTCAAGGAGACTTTGTTCGCCCTTGATGTTGAGATACGAATCCTGCTGTCCAGCGAAGCTGGCGGTCGGCAGGTCCTCGGCAGTCGCCGAACTGCGCACCGCAAGGCTGACCTCCTCGCCGTATTCCCGCTGCAGAGCGCGGTATCCGTCAAGAATCGCGGCGGCCAGATCGTCGGGTAGTCCGGCGCCGTAGACGATCTCCCGGGCGCGCTTGGCTTTACGCGCCAGCGCGGCGACGTCGGCAGGGTCGATGTCGTCGAGTTCGGCGTGTAGGCGGCCCCACGCCCCGGCCTCGTCCAGCATGTGGCGATAGGCGGCAGCGGTGATGGCGAATCCGTGCGGAACGCGCACGCCCTGCGCGGACAGCTTCTGGAACATCTCGCCGAGTGAGGCGTTCTTGCCGCCAACGAGCGGCACATCATCGATGCCCATGTCCTCGAAGAAGCGAACATATTCAGGTGTACCCATGACGTGTCCTCTCGTCGCACGGCACCACTGCCGCCCACGTGCCCAACCTCCCACTTCGGTAGGTGGGGACACAGGGCCGAAGGTCACTCGAATGGGTGACGCTACGACGTGACGCGACCCCCAAAGGTCCGACCGCCGATCAGCGGTCTGGATCGAGTCCGATTGTCACAGAGCGCGTTGCGACCGGTATCGCGTCATCCACGAACCGGTGACCTCGTGCCCTATTGCGCGGCGGCGGGTGTCGTCAGACTCGGCACGGCGCCTGATGCGGCACCGGGACGACCGATGCAAAAGGGAGATTCATCATGGCAATCAGGGTTGGCGTCAACGGCTTCGGCCGAGTGGGCCGGAACTTCTTCCGTGCGGTCGACGTGCAAAGGGCCGTCGGCAGCACCGACATCGAGATCGTGGCGGTCAACGACCTCACCGACATCACGACGCTGGCGCATCTCCTCAAGTACGACTCCGTCCTGGGACGGCTACCGCACGAGGTGTCGGCGGATCGCGATGTCCTGCTAGTGGGAAGTCGACGGATCAAGGTCTGGTCCGTCGCCGACGGACCTGCGGCAGTGCCGTGGGGAGACCTTGGTGTCGACGTCGTCATCGAGTCGACCGGCCGGTACACCGCCGCCGAGCAGGCCAGGGGTCACCTCCACGGAGGTGCGAAGAAGGTGGTGGTGTCCGCCACCTCGAAGGGTGCCGACCTCACGGTCGTGATGGGCGTCAACCACCGCGACTACGACGGTACCCAGACCGTGGTGTCGAACGCGTCCTGCACCACCAACTGCCTGGCGCCGATGGCGAAGGTGCTCGACGAGGTGTTCGGCATCGAACGCGGACTGATGACCACCATTCACGCCTACACCCCGGATCAGAACCTGCAGGACGCCCCGCACCGGGACCTGCGCCGCGCCAGGGCCGCGGCTCTCAACGTGGTGCCGACGTCCACCGGTGCCGCTCGGGCGATCAGCGTGGTGTTGCCGCAACTCGAGGGCCGCCTCGACGGTTACGCACTTCGTGTGCCGGTGCCCACCGGCTCGGCGACCGACCTCACCGCAACGGTCCGCGAACCGGCGACGGTTGAAACCGTCAACGCCGCCTTCGCGGCCGCGGCCGCAGGCGAACTCGGGCGCTACCTCACCTACACCGATGACCCCATCGTCTCCTCCGACATCGTGACCGACCCGTCGTCGTGCATCTTCGACTCCGGGCTCACGAAGGTCAGCGGTGACCTGGTGAAGATCGTCGGCTGGTATGACAACGAGTGGGGCTACTCGAACCGCCTCGTCGATCTGACCGACCTGGTCGCTTCAACTCTCTGAGGATCGCTGAGGACCGCTGGTCGGAACGACGTTGTCCCTACGGCTTGAGGACTTGCGACCCTGCCGCCGCGTACCCCGCGAAGCGCATCGTGATCGCATGGAGCACCTGACCACGCTGGATGCGAGTTTTCTGCAGGCCGAGGATTCCGATTCCCACGTGAGTCTGGCGGTCGGCGCCGTATCGATCGTGGAAGGACCGCCGCCCGATTACGGCGATCTGGTGTCGGCGTTCGCCGACAGGGCGCGGGCCATACCGCGCTGCACCCAAGTGCTGCGCACGCACCCGTTCGACCTCGGCGCACCCGAATGGGTGGACGACCCCAACTTCGACGTTGCGCACCACCTGCACCGCACCGCGTTGCCGCATCCGGGGGATGACTCCGCGCTGTTCGGGGTGATCGCCGGCATCATGGAACAACGGCTGGACCGCGATCGCCCGCTGTGGGAGTGCTGGATCATCGAGGGGCTCACCGACAATAGGTGGGCGCTGCTGATGAAGATCCACCACTGTATTGCCGATGGCATCGCCACCACGCAGATGCTGGCGAAGCTCAGCGACGGCGGCGCTGAGGAGACCTTCGCGACCAGTATTCGCGCAGCGCGGGAGTCCGGCGGATCGATACTCGATCTGCTGCGGCCCAGGCTGAACCCGCTGAACTGGGTGGGCGGCATATGGCAGGCGGCGGTCGCAGCGACCAGCGCGGCCGAACACGCCGTGGTCGGGGCGGCCGAACTAACAGCTCGTGTGCTCACCACCGCGCAGGAGTCTTCACTGAACGGACCCGTCACCAAGATGCGTCGCTACAGCGCCGCGCGCGTTGACCTGGCCGTGATGAAGCAGGTCTGCCGGGATTTCGACGTCACGCTCAACGACGTGGCGCTGGCGGCGATCACCAGCGGATACCGGACGATCTTGCTGGCCCGTGGTGAAACGCCGGGCCCCCACGCACTGCGCACGCTGGTTCCCGTGTCGATGCGTTCGGTGAAAGACTTCGATGTGACCGACAACCGGGTGTCGGCGATGTTGCCGCTTTTGCCGGTCGATGAACCCGACCCCGTCAAGCAGTTGGAGATCGTCCACCAGCGACTCACCGAAGCCAAGGGAAGCGGTCAATCCGAAGGTGGCAGCGCGGTTCTCGCGGCCAGCGGTAGCGTTCCTTTTGCCCTCTCGGCGTGGGCGATTCGACTGCTGACCCGTCTGCCGCAGAAGTCGGTATCCGCGTTGGCGACTAATGTGCCGGGGCCCCGGACCCGGCAGCGGTTGATGGGTCGGGACGTGTTGGAGATCTTGCCGGTGCCGCCGATCGCTCTTCACCTGCGCACCGGTATCGCGATGCTCAGCTACGCCGACCGTTTCTTCTTCGGCATCACCGCAGATTTTGACAGCGCACCCGACGTCGACGCGCTCGCCCGAGGAATCGAGGATGCGGTACGACACCTGGCGGCGCTCGGCGGCTCGCCAGGACAGACACGAGCGGCCGGTGACCACAGATGACCGAATTCATGCGCAACAGCGACGCTTTCACCTGGGCCATGGAAAGCGATCCTCGATTGCGTTCCACGGTGGTCACGGTGATGATGCTCGACCGATCGCCGGACTGGGACGAAGTCCGCAACCGCTTCGACGTCGTCTCGCGTGCGGTCCCGATGCTGCGCCAGCGTGTCGTCCCGTCGCCGCCACCGGCGCCGCCGAGGTGGGAAGACGCCCCGGACTTCGACCTGGGCTTCCACATGCGCAGGGTGACAGCGCCCGCGCCCGGCACCATCGACACGGTGCTGGAAATGGCGCGGGTCGCGGCCATGGAGGACTTCGACCGGGCCCGCCCGCTGTGGGAGGCCACGCTGATCGACGGACTCGAAAACAACGGTGCAGCAATGGTTCTCAAGTTCCACCATGCGCTGACCGACGGAGTCGGAGGCATTCAGATCGGGATGATCCTCTTCGATTTATCCCAGGTTCCCGATCGGCACGACGTTGCTCAGGCATGGCCTGAAGTTCCTCCGCCGCAGCGGCTGCGAGGCTACCGCGACACCGCGCGATACGGCGCCGGTTTGGCGGCAGGCGCGCTGACGGGCACTCTGAAGACTGCTCCGAAGCTGATCGCCAACGGCATTCTGCGCCCAGTGGACACCCTTACGTCGGCCGGTGAGTTGGCCGCCTCGGTCTACCGCACCATGCGCCCTGTGAGTCGCAGGGGCTCATCGCTGATGAGCAACCGCAGCCTCATCCGAAAGCTCGGTGTACTCGACGTCCCGTTCGCACAGCTGCGGGCGGCCGCCCATCACGGCGGCGGTGCATTGAACGACGCGTTCGTGGCAGGTGTAGCCGGGGGGCTACGGCTGTACCACGAAAAGCACGGCGTCACCGTGGGCGACCTTCACCTGACGATGCCCATGAGCCTGCGCGAAGAAGGCGACGAGATGGGCGGCAACCGCATCACCATCATGCGGTTCGACGTGCCGGTCGGCACCGCCGATCCCGAGGAGCGAATCCGCCAGATCCACGACAGGACCGCCAAGGTGCGTCACGAGAAGTCGCTGCCGTACACGCAGTGGATTGCCGGAGCGCTGAACATGATGCCGCGCTGGTACATCGGCTCGATCCTGCGCAATGTCGACTTCCTATGCAGCGACGTACCGGGGATACCCGTGCCCGTCTTCCTCGGTGGCGCCAAGGTCTTGACGCAGTATGGATTCGGCCCGACGATCGGCTCGGCGGTCAACGTCACGTTGTTGACATACGTGGACGTGTGCACACTGGGCATCGACGTGGACACCGGCGCCATTCCCGACCACGACGTCTTCATGGACAGCCTCGTCGCGGGGTTCGACGAGGTGTTGGCCCTTGGCGTGGACCATGTCTAGGACGAAGGGTCGACGTCTCGCGGTCGCCGGCATCGTCGGCGCCGCCGTCCTCGCGACGCTCGTGCTCGTCCCGGGGTTGCGGCTCGGTGCAGACTGGCCGTGGTTGGGCGCGCTGGTCATTCTCGTTCCCACGGCGACGCTGTTGGCCGCCACGGGATTCCGGCACTACGGCCCCGGACGCGCGGTCGCGGTCGCGGCTGTGGTCACGGTCTTTGCGGGCGGCGTCAGCTGGCTGGTCGCGGTATTCACGTTGGTGAGGGCACTGAGCGGCGCAGGTGTCGAGCTGGCCTGGGCGATACTGCTGTTCCTCACTCCTGCGGTGTCGGTGCTCGCACTCGGCGCGCTGGCGTTGCGTGTCGTCCCGCCGAGGGTCGTGCCCGGCGAGCCGTCGGACGCGGCGCGGAGATCAGCGCCGGCGGCGCGCGCGAACCGACGTGACGATGCACCGCGATGACAAACGAAACGCGCGGCTTGCCAAGGACGAATTTGCTCGTCCCGTTGCCGAGCCTGTGCTACGCCGCCGGCTGACGGAGTGGGATGAATGGCCGACGAACCTTCGGTAGTGGCAAAGTGGGACCGAGGTCTCACGCGACGCGTCGTGGATCTGCACCGCCCGATCGTTAAGAGCTACTTCCGTTCTCAGGTACTCGGATTGGAGCACATTCCGCGTGGGCCGGCGCTGATGGTGGCGAATCACTCGGGCGGCCTCATCACTGTCGACTTGTCGGTACTCGCCGTCGACTACTACCAGACGTTCGGATACGAGCGGCCGCTCTACGCGCTGGCCCACGACAACATGTTTCGCGGACCGGTGGCCGGGTTTCTCGAGCGCACCGGTGTCATCCGAGCCACCCCCGAGCACGCCGCCGAGGCCCTCGCGACCGGTGGCCTGGTGCTCGTCTTCCCTGGTGGGGACTACGACGTCTACCGGCCCACCCGGCGGGAGAACGTCATTGATTTCGGCGGGCGTACCGGGTACGTGACGACGGCGATCGAGGCCGGCGTGCCCATCGTTCCCGCGGTATCGATCGGCGGCCAGGAAAACCAGTTCTACCTGACCAGAGGCACGTGGCTGGCGCGGGCGCTGGGTCTGACGGCCCTCGAACGCAAGCTGTTCCGCACCAACATCCTTCCGATCACCATCGGATTCCCGTTCGGCGTCAGCGTGGTGTTGCCGATCAACATGCCGCTGCCTACGAAGATCGTCACGCAAGTGTTGCCACCGATCGACATCGCTGCAGAGTTCGGGGACGACCCCGACGTGCGGAGGGTCGACGCACACGTCCGCGCGGTGATGCAGCACGCGATGGTCGCACTGGCGCGCAAGCGTCGACTGCCCGTCATTGGGTGAGGGCATCGGAAGAATAGGGCCGTTCGGCCCTGCGTGAAGGGACCGAGTGAGCTATCCGCCCCTGGGCAACGCTCGCAGAATCAGAGTCGAGAGCTGCCGTGACTCGTCGAAGCGGGCAGACGTCACCTTTGTCTTCTCGTCGTCGCACGCTCGCTAGGAGGTTGCCATGCAAGACGACGCCCGTCGTACGGAACAAATTGTACTGAGCAAGAACGTGATTGAGCCCGATGCGGACGGTCGACGCGGGCGGGCCCAGCGGGGGCTGCCCGCCGCCGAACCAGACGACGGGGGCGTGCTTGCCGGCCGGGCGCCGTCGGTGGCCCGGTTGTTCCTGGACCGCGTGGCGGCGACTCCCCGGGCCGAGGCGTTCCGGTTTCCCGATGACGGTCACTGGAAGAGCGTCACGTGGCAGCAGGTGGGTGACCGCGCTCGCCGCGTCACCGCCGGGTTGATCGCGTTGGGCATCGCGCCCCAGGAGCGCGTCGCACTGGCATCCTCGACGCGCTACGAGTGGGTGCTGGTCGACTTCTCGGTGTTGTGCGCTGGGGCCGCCACCACGACGCTCTACCCCACCACGAACGCGCGCGACGTCGCCTTCATCGTCGCCAACTCCGGGAGTCGCTTGGTCGTCGCCGAAGACCAGGCGCAAGTCGACAAGTTGCTTTGGCATCGCTCCGAGCTGCCCGACCTGGAGAAGGTGGTGATCATCGACGGCGAGGGTGACGGCGATCTGGTGATCACCCTCGCCGAGCTCGAGGCACTCGGTGAACGACTACTTGCCCAGTCTCCCGACGTCGTCGAACGACGGGTCGACAGCATCCGTTCCGACCACCTGGCCAGCATCATCTACACCTCCGGCACAACGGGCCGCCCGAAGGGCGTGCTTCTCCCGCACCGGGCGTGGATGTACACGGCCGCGGCGATCGATGCGCTCGACATCCTCCGAGCCGAAGACCTCAACTACCTTTGGCTGCCGTTGGCGCACGCCTTCGGCAAGGTCATGTTGGCGCTGCCGTTGATGATCGGCTATCCGACGGCGATCGACGGTCGGGTCGACAAGATCGTCGACAACCTCGCGGTCGTGCATCCGACGTTCATGGCAGCTGCCCCGCGGATCTTCGAGAAGGCGCACGCGCGCATCCAAGCGATGATGGTCGAGGAAGGTGGGCTGAAGAAGCGCATCTTCGACTGGGCGATCGCGGTGGGAGTCAGGGCGTCTCGGGCAAGGGAAGCCGGCAGCCGACTGTCACCGCTGTTATCGATTCAGCACGCGATCGCCGATCGACTGGTGTTCTCGACCATCCGGGAACGCTTCGGCGGGCGACTACGGTTCTTCGTCTCGGCCGCTGCGCCACTGAACCACGACATCGCGCAATGGTTCGACGCCATCGGCATCATTGTGCTCGAAGGCTATGGCCTCACCGAGACGGCGGCGGCGTCATTCATCAACCGTCCCAACGCCTACCGGTTCGGAACGGTCGGGCTGCCCTTCCCGGGCACGGAGGTCAAGATCGCCGACGACGGCGAGATCCTCGTGCGCAGTCCCGGTGTGATGACCGGCTATCACAACCTGCCGGCGGCTACCGCCGAAGCGCTCGACCCGGACGGCTGGTTGTACACGGGTGACATCGGCACGATCGACGAAGACGGATTCCTGCGCATCACAGACCGGAAGAAGGACCTCTTCAAGACCTCGCAGGGCAAGTATGTGGCGCCGTCGGTGATTTCGGCCGCCTTCAAGGCGATCTGCTCGTACGCCAGCGAGATGATCGTGGTGGGTGATGCGCGGCCCTATTGCGTGGCGCTGGTCAGCCTGGACAGCGATGCGATCACCGAGTGGGCAGCGAGCAACGGCCTGGCGAACATGTCCTTTCCCGAGATCGCACGCCACGACTCGACGCGGCAACTGATCGGTGGGTACGTCGATATGCTCAATGAGCAGTTGAACCGTTGGGAACAGATCAAAAAGTTCGCCATTCTCGACCGCGAATTATCGATCGCTGCAGGTGATCTCACGCCAAGCCTGAAAGCGAAGCGCAACGTGATCGTGAAGAATTCCGCCGATGTGATCGCGCGCCTGTACGACTGAGCCACCCTCCGCTCGGGGCGGATGCGCTGGTCCGCCGACCGGACTCCTGGCCCGGGGAGGCCAGGGTTGGCTCCCGTGGGCCTGCTCACGCACCTGCAGTGGCGGCAGACTCGACGGTGAAGCCCACACTGCGGAGGGAACGCCATGCACGTCACCGTCGACTACGACCTGTGTGAAGGTCACGGCCAGTGTCTCCTGGCGGCACCGGATGTCTTCGACCTGCCGGACGGCGCGGACAAAGTGGTCGTGCTAAATGCCGACCCTCCGGAGGGCGAACACGAGGCCGTGGTGCGCGCGGCGGCGATGTGCCCTGCGCAAGCACTGCGCGTCGAGGTCTGACAGGCCGCCGACGAAAGCCTCATTGCCGCGACTGGTCCGCCACATTCAGGTCGTCGAGGAGTCCGCTCTGCCCGGCCAGCGCGGCCGCGGCGATCCGATTGGTCACTCCGAGTTTGTGCAGTAACGAGGCCACCATCCGCTTGGCAGTGCGTTCGGAGACCACCATGCGGCTCGCGATGTCGGCGGTCTCCATGCCGGTCGCCAGCAGCGCCCAAAGCTTCACGTCCGGCGGGCTCAGCGTCTTGAACACCTCAGCTGAAGGCTTGCGGCCGCCGCCGAGCAGGGCGTCGAGCACCGTGGGGTCGAGGACCCGCAGCCCCGCCGCGATCGTCGACAGCGGCGCCGCAAGTGCTTCCGGGCGCACCGTCTTCGGCAGGAAGCCATCGGCGCCTGCCCGCAGTGCCTCATGCGCCAGGGCCACATCTGCAGTGCCCGACAGCGCCAGGATCCGGGTGCGCGGATGACGCTTTTTGATGTGCCGGATTGCCGCCACCCCACCCAGCGGTGGCATCGACAGGTCGACGATCGCCAGATCCGCGTCGCACGACGTGACCAGATCGGAAGCCTCTTCGACGAACGTCGTCCGGCCGCCGATGACGAAGAGCTCGCCCCAGTCCCGGGTCAGCAGCAGCTCCAGACCCTCGGCGAACAGCTCATGGTCGTCGACGATGACGACGACGTATGGCTTCTGGCCCATCGGCCCGAGGCTAATCGGCACCGGCCCCGATGATCGACGAATTCGACACCCGGTCCGCGTCGATGCCTAGGGTCGGGCAATGACGAGTGCGCATCGCCTTCGGTCGCTGGTGGTGCCCGACGGCGACGGGTACGGCCTGGCGCGTGTGGTGGTCGCCGTCCGCGTCGCCGTGGTGCTGTCGATCGTGCTGCTGGTGGCGACGGGTCCGGGCTGGATGCGACACCACACGGCCGCGACCGCGGCGGTCCTCGGCGGGGCCCTGTTATACGCCACGGTGCTGATGGCCAGACCCCAGTTCGAGGTGCGCCGGACCCGCTATTCGTGGCTGGTGGCCGCGGTGGACGCGACGGTGACGCTGACCCTCATTGCGCTGACCGGCGGGACTGCCAGTCCGGTGGCCGTGGTCCTGGTCCTCGCGGTCATCGCTGCCGCGGCGCGCCTGCGGTTCGTCGAGTGCCTGGTGCTCGCGTCGATGGTGGGCACAGGCTACGTGCTGGTGGTGCTCGTATCGGGGAGTGACCCCGACGCCGTGCTGAGCCCACCGGTGCAGGGCTTGTGGTGGGCGCTGTACCTGGTGTTCATCGCCGTGCTCACCGGCGGGTTGTCGGTGCTGGCGGAACGTGAGCACCGCTCCCGAGTGCACGCCCTCGTCGAGGCCGAAGCCGAGCACGCCGCCGCCGAGGAGGAACGCGATCTGCGTGCCCGCCTGCTGCGTTCATACGAGAACCAGCAGGAGGGCCTTCACGTTCTACTCCACGAATTCCGTACCCCCGTCGCGTCGCTGGACGCGCTCGCAGCGGCGCTGACTGACACCGCGTCGCCGATGACACCGACCGACCGGGACGCGGCAATCGCCCTCGCCGGTCGGCACGCGCAGCACCTGACCGACATGCTCGACGCGCTGGCTGACGTCGCGCTGAGCAGGCGGCCCACCTTCTCGTCGGGTCGCGTGCGCCGCGTCGACGTGGCCGCGCTGATCGGTGAGGCGGGCGACGCGGCCGGGGTGCAACCGCCGCGGCTTCGGGTCGAGGTGACCGGCAACCTGTCCGCGGTCCAGGTCGACGCGCAGGGCCTGCGGCGGGTCTTGACCAATCTGCTCGAGAACGCGGCCCGGCACGGTCGCGGCCTGCCCATCGACGTTCAGTGTCGTCAGGCCGACCATCTCCTCGTCATCTCCGTGCTCGACCGCGGTCCCGGTGTGCCACAAGAGAACCTCGGCGAACTGACCGAGAAATGGATCAGCCTGAGCGACCGGCGGGGCACGGCGGGCCTCGGCCTGTGGATTGTGCAGCAGATCATCGACGCGCTCGGCGGCACGTTGGACTTCTCGGCCCGCGACGGCGGGGGACTGGCCGCCACCTTCAGTGTGCCGATCGGCTGACGCGCACGCCCGACCCACGTGGTCCAAGGAGGTGGCCCGTGCAGGCCGTGATTGGCCCGCGCGGCTGGCGTTCCCCGGTGTTGTGTTCCCGACCATGGGAGTAACGGCGCAGTGGGCTATGGCACACCGCGCGGACACCGCCGAAAGGGATTCCGATGAGCACCGCCGTCGCCACCACCCACAACGACATCGACCTGTCCGCCAGGTCGTTCTGGGCGAAATCACCCGAGGAGCGCGATCAAGCGTTCGCGGTGCTGCGCCGCGAGAACCCGGTGGCGTGGAGCAGGCCGGCCGAATCCGACCTGCTGCCACCGGAGTTGAACACCAAGGGGTTCTGGTCGTTGACCAAGCAGGCGGACATCCGGATGGCCAGCAGGCATCCCGAGGTGTTCTCGTCGGCGCAGGGCATCACCATGGAGGACTTCGCGCCCGAGATGATCGAGGTGGCGCAGTCGTTCATCGCGATGGACGCTCCCCGTCATACCCAGCTGCGCGGCATCACGATGGACGCCTTCAAGCCGAAGAACATGCGTCGCCTGGAGGGCTGGATCCAGGGCCACGCTCGTGACCTGGTGTCCGAGATGGCGCATCTCGGCGAAGGCGACTTCGTTGACCTGGTCTCGGTGAAGCTGCCCGGTCGCATCTTCGGCAGTTTCTTCGGCCTGCCGCCCGGCGACGTTCACGAGAAGACGATCGATGCCGCACAGCGGCTCCTGGGCTGGACCGACCCGAAGGTATGCGCGGGCCGCACGGGCCTCGAGCTCTTCGCCGGCGCCGTCATGGAGCTCCACGAGGTGGCGAGCCAGCTGATCCCTGAGCGCCGCGCCCACCCCGGCGACGATCTGCTGACGTGGATGGTGCAGGCGGAGTTCGACGGCAAAAAGATGTCTGACGACGAACTCAAGGCGTTCTTCGTGCTGCTGGCGGTGGCCGCCAACGACACCACCCGCCACGCCTCGGCGCACGCGATCTACGCGCTGTCCAAGTTTCCAGAACAGCGCGACCTGCTGGTGGCCGACGTCCCCGGCCGGGTCGGCACCGCCGTCGAGGAGGTGCTCCGGTGGGCGTCGCCGCTTCTGCACATGCGACGCACCGCCACCCAGGACGTCACCATCGGCGAGAAGGAGATCAAGGCCGGTGACAAGGTCGTTCTCTGGTACATCTCCGGTAACCGTGACGAGGACGTCTTCGACGATCCTTTCACATTCGACATCCTGCGTAATCCCAACCCGCACATCGCCTTCGGAGGCGGCGGCCCGCACTTCTGCCTGGGCGCCGCGCTGGCCCGCACCATGCTGAAGTCGTTGCTCACCGAGGTCTACACCCGCATCCCGGACATCTCGGCGCCCGCGCCGGACTTCTTGATCGCCAACTTCATCAACGGCATCAAGAGCCTGCCCGCCACCTGGACACCTGAACGCGCCTGACCCGGAAGGAAAAGACTTGTGAAGACCAAAGCTGCAGTCCTGTGGGGGCTTCACCAGAAGTGGGAGGTCGAGGAGGTCGACCTCGACGGACCCAAGCATGCCGAAGTGATGGTGAAGCTCACCGCCAGCGGGCTGTGCCATTCCGACGACCACCTCGTCACCGGTGACATGCCGATGCGGATGCCGGTCGTCGGCGGGCACGAGGGTGCCGGTGTCGTGGTCGAGGTCGGCCCGGGTGTCACCGACGTCGCCGAGGGGGACCCGGTGGTGCTGAGCTTCATTCCCGCATGCGGGCGGTGTACGCCCTGCGCCAGAGGCATGAGCAATCTGTGCGTGCTCGGTGCGGCGATCGTGGCCGGACCACAGCTGGACGGAACGTTCCGCTTCCACTCCAGGGGTCAGAACCTCAGCCAGATGTGTGTGCTGGGAACGTTTTCGGAGTACACCGTGGTGCCGACGGCTTCGGTGGTCAAAGTGGACCCCGACACGGCGCTGGACACCGCTGCGCTGGTGGGCTGCGGCGTCACCACCGGCTACGGCAGCGCCGTGCGCACCGGAGAGACCCGCGACGGCGACACCGTCGTGGTGATGGGGGTCGGCGGCATCGGTATCAACGCCGTCCAGGGTGCCCGCATCGCGGGTGCGCGCAACATCGTCGCGCTGGACCCGGTGGAGTACAAGCGCACGCGGTCGCTGGAGTTCGGCGCGACCCACACCGCCTCCGGCGTCGAGGAGGCGTCGGTTCTGGTGGCCGAGCTGACCCGTGGTGAGATGGCCGACGTCTGCGTGGTGTCGACCGACAGCGGCGAGGGCGCCTACGTCGCGCAGGCACTGAGCCTGGTCGGCAAGCGGGGCCGGGTCGTGATGACGGCAATACCGCATCCGGCCGACACCACGGTCGACATGTCCCTGTTCGACCTGACGCTGTACGAAAAGCAGGTTCGCGGATCGCTTTTCGGATCATCCAACCCGCGCCACGACATCGTGCGGATGCTGGACCTGCACCGGGCCGGGCAGCTCAAGCTCGACGAGCTGATCACCCGCGAGTACGCACTTGAGGACATCAACCAGGGTTACGAGGACATGCACAACGGCGTGAATCTGCGCGGCCTGATCCGGTTCTGAGAGAAAGTTTCCGATGACCGTTCCGCATTATCAGACGTACGTCAACGGGTCCTGAAGGCCCTGTAGCCGGGCATACCCGCGAAGTACGCCCCCGATCGTCCCGCGGTGATCTCGTCGAGTCCGAAGGACGCCGAAATCGCCAACGAAGGGACCATCGTCACTCGCGGGGGGACCTTCGTCGGTAGTGGCCGACCTTGGCTATCAATAGCGTCGACAGCGGAACCGAAACCACTATGTAAGGATCCGACATGGTCCAGGCAGTTGAGTCGCAGCACGCGACGTCCCATTCGATCGACCTGCTCGACGACGTACGCGATGCGGCCAAAGCAGGGCAGCACGCCGCGGCCGAGGCTTTGCGGGCGTTCCGCCAAACGGTCGACGAGGTGGTACCGCAGGCAGTTCAACCGCTACGCACCAAGATCGTTGATGCCGCGGTCGAACTGGCCGACAAGCTCGTCGCGGCGCAGTTTCAGCTCAACAGGGACCTGATCCACAGCGCCGAACGAGCCCTGACCAAGACCGACGGCGACCAGAAGTAAACGTTCGACCACTCAGCCTGGAACGGCGGAATCGCTCGCAAGCCCGCCGCTCCGCGCTGTGCCCACTATCGTGAATGGCGGGCCGCTCGGCGGGGAGTCGGGGCCGTGGAATGTCGTGGATTTTCAGCGGCACCGCTGTTCGCTTTGGCATACGCGAGCTTGAGGCCGACGCAACCCGGTGGGCCCCGGGCATCGATCGATGGCCGAGAGGAGTTTCAGATGGCGATCGCGCCAACTGCAATACATGTGGCCTTTGCTGCCCATGTGTCCTGCATAGATTTCGTACAGGCGAACGTTGCTAGATGAACGCAGACGTCGACACCGTGCTCCGGCGCTACCGTTACGACGGAACGCGGCTGCTCGACGTCCTGTGGGATGTCCAGCGCTTGTACGGGTACGTCCCCGACGAGCATCTGCCACAGATCGCGACCGGGTTGAATCGGACTCCGCTGGACATCGTGGAGACAGCCTCCTTCTATCACTTCTTCCACAGCGCGCCATCCGGACGCCACCGGATTTACCTCAGCAACACGGTGATCGCCAAGATGAACGGTTACCAGGAGGTGTACAGCGCGCTCGAGCGACAGACCGGGGCGCGCTTCGGGGAGACCGACGAGGCAGGGATGTTCGGCCTTTTCGAAACACCGTGCATCGGGCTCAGCGATCAGGAACCGGCGATGATGATCGACAGCGTGGTGTTCACGCGACTGACGCCCGAGTCCGTCGCAGACATCGTCGCGCAGTTGAGAACTGGAAGAGCGGCCGCCGATATCGCGAACCCGGGGGGGCTACCCGACGATGACCTGGCCTACGTCGACGCGCTGGTGGAGTCCAACGTCCACACGCGGGGGCCCGTGTTCTTCCGCGGCGAGCCGGATTACCAAACGGTGCTCAAGAACTGCCTCGCCGGTACACCCGAGCAGACGATCGGCACCGTCATCGAATCCGGGCTTCGGGGATACGGCGGTGCAGGGTTCCGAACCGGGCTGAAGTGGCAGTTGTGTAGGGGCGCGCCGGGCGACGAAAAGTACGTCATCTGCAACGCCGATGAGGGAGAACCGGGCACGTTCAAGGACCGAGCGCTGCTGACCCGAGCTCCGAAAGACGTCTTCATGGGGATGGTCGTTGCGGCCTATGCGGTCGGCAGTAGACACGGAATCGTCTACCTCCGTGCAGAATACGTCTACCTCAAGCGCTATCTGGAAACTCAACTTCAGCAACTCCGAGACGACGGGCTACTCGGGCGCAGTGTCGGCGGCCGACCTGGATTCGATTTCGACATCCGCATCCAGATGGGTGCTGGTTCCTACGTCTGCGGTGAAGAGTCTGCGCTGATCGAGTCCTGCGAAGGCAAACGGGGCACGCCCCGGCTGAAACCACCCTTCCCCGTCCAAGAGGGCTACCTCGGCAAACCGACATGCGTCAACAACGTCGAAACCTTCGCTGCGGCAACCCGGGTCATCGAAGAAGGTGCCCAGTGGTTCCGACGCATGGGCACGCCCGATTCGGCAGGAGCACGTCTGTTGAGCATCGCCGGGGACTGCGACCGTCCGGGTGTCTACGAGGTCGAATGGGGCATCACACTCGACGAGGTGCTGATGATGGTCGGCGCTCGGGACGCCCGTGCCGTCCAGATCAGCGGTCCGTCGGGGGAGTGTCTGTCAGTGGCGGCGGATGGCCCGCGCCGCATTGCTTACGAGGACATTCCGTGCAACGGCGCTGTCACCATTTTCAACAGCACCCGCGATCTGCTGGACTGCGTCAAGGACTACACGAAGTTCTTCGCCGACGAATCCTGCGGCATCTGTGTTCCCTGCCGGGCAGGCACAGTCGATCTGCACGACAAGGTCGAGCTCGTCATCTCAGGAAACGCGGTGCAGCGGGACCTCGATGAGGTGGTCCGTTGGGGCGCGCTGGTGCATTCGACCAGTCGGTGCGGCCTCGGGGTGACGGCGGCCAATCCCATCCTGAGCACGCTGGAGAAGTTCCCCGAGATTTATCGGCGGCGGTTGGTCGTCCAGGAGCACGCCTTGCTGTCCTCGTTCGATCTGGATGCCGCCCTCGCTGGATACGGCAAGGCACGCACCGAATTGGAGAAAGGCGGGACGGCGTGAGCATCCGGATCGAGATCGACGGAGTCCCGGTGTCGACCGAGGAGGACGAAACCCTGGTTGACGTCGCCGCGGATGCGGGTGTCTACATCCCGACGCTGTGTTACCTCAGAGGCAAGCCGTGCCTCGGGACCTGCCGGGTGTGCTCGGTCAAGGTGAATGGCGCGGTGGCCGCGGCCTGCACGGTCCGCGTATCGGACGGGATGACGGTCGAGGTCAACGAACCGGAAACCGCTGACCTACGGAAGGCGTTGGTAGAGCTACTGTTCACCGAGGGCAACCACAACTGCCCGAGCTGTGAGAAGAGCGGTCGCTGCACCCTACAGGCTGTCGGCTACGAGGTGGACATGCTGGTGTCACGCTTCCCGTACCGGTTCCCGGTTCGACATCGCGACCATGCCTCGGACCGTATCTGGCTGGAGCGGGACCGCTGTATTTTCTGCCAGCGCTGTGTGGAATTCGTCCGCGACGAAACCACCGGACAGAAGATCTTCAGCATCAGCCACCGCGGTGCCGAGTCACGGATCGAAGTCGATTCCGCGCGCGCCAACGCGATGCCGGATGAGCAGGTCCGCTATGCCGTCGAGATCTGCCCGGTCGGTGCCATCCTCGAGAAGGGTGTCGGATTCGACGTGCCTATCGGCCGGCGCAAGTACGAGGTCAAATCCGTCCGGGAACGGGCACTGGACCCCTCAGAGGATTCCGGTGCACCGTGACCGACGACATCGCTTCGCACAACATGTCCGCGACGCCAACGGATCCAGCTCTGTCGGCCGCTCGCGAGGGCAAGATCAATGTGGCAATGATCGGTTTGTGCGGCTGCTGGGGCTGCACGTTGTCGTTCCTGGACATGGACGAGCGGATCGTTGCGTTATTGACGAAGGTCACCATTCACCGTTCCTCGCTCACCGATATCAAACGAATCACGCAACGTTGCGCCATCGGTTTCATCGAGGGGGGTGTGGCGAATGAGGAGAACATCGAAACGCTGCGACATTTCCGGAACAACTGCGACATCCTGATCTCCGTCGGAGCCTGCGCCATCTGGGGCGGCGTGCCGGCGATGCGCAATGTCTTCGAGCTGAAGGACTGTCTGTCCGAGGCGTACGTCGATTCGCCCACGGCGGTACCGGGTGCCGAGCCCCTCATCCCCTTCCACCCCGATATTCCCCGACTGACCACCAAGGTCTACCCCTGCCACGAAGTGGTCAAGATGGACTACTTCATTCCCGGCTGTCCACCGGATGCGGACGCGATCTTCACTGTGCTCGAGGATCTGATAGACGGTCGCCCTGTTGTGTTGCCCCGCTCGCTCAATCATTACGACTGAACTCGGAGGCTTCGCGTGAGCAGAAAGCTGATCATCGACCCCGTCACCCGGATCGAGGGCCACGGCAAGGTCACTGTGCACCTCGACGACGACGACAATGTCGTCGACGCCAGGCTGCATGTTGTCGAGTTCCGCGGATTCGAGAAATTCGTTCAGGGCCACCCGTTCTGGGAGGCGCCGATGCTGATGCAACGCATCTGCGGAATCTGCTTCGTCAGTCACCACCTCTGCGGCGCGAAAGTGCTCGATGACATGATCGGCGTCGGCGCGAACGTGGAAGTCGGAATAACGCGGACGGCGGAAAAGATCCGTCGGCTCGGCCACTACGCGCAGATGCTTCAGTCTCATGCGACCGCATACTTTTATCTGGTCGTCCCCGAGATGATGTTCGGGATGGACGCCGCGCCGCAGCAGCGCAACCTCCTCGGTCTGATCGAGGCAGATCCCGCACTGATGCGGCGGGTCATCATGCTGCGCAAGTGGGGCCAGGAGGTCATCAAGACCGTTTTCGGCAGGAGGATGCACGGCATCAACTCGGTGCCAGGAGGGGTCGACAAGAATCTGAGCCGCTCCGAATGTGACCGTCTGCTCAACGGCGAGCAAGGGCTCCCGTCGGTCGACGAGATCATCGACTACGCGCAGGACGGGCTTCGACTGTTTTACGAATTCCACGAAAAGAACCGAAGTGCGGTGGACCGCTTCGCCAACGTGCGTGCCCTGAATATGTCCCTTGTCGACGCCGACGGCAACGTGGACTACTACCACGGCAGGCTGCGCATCGTTGACGGTGACAAGAACGTCGTGCGCGAGCTCGACTATCACGACTATCTCGATCATTTTTCGGAAGCGGTCGAAACCTGGACGTATATGAAGTTCCCCTTCCTCAAGGAACTCGGCAGGGAGAACGGCTCGGTTCGGGTGGGCCCATTGGCGCGGATGAATGTCACCAAGTCGCTCTCGACGCCGCGCGCCCAGCAGGCGCTAGAGCGGTTCCATGCGTACACACGAGGTGCCGCGAACAATATGACGTTGCATACCAATTGGGCGCGGACCATCGAAGTGCTGCACGCTGCGGAATTGATCGAGGAATTGCTGCGCGACCCTGACCTGCAGAACGACGACCTGATCATTACACCGGCTGCCGACGCCTGGGTCGGTGAGGGCATCGGTGTCGTCGAAGCCCCGCGCGGCACGTTGCTCCATCACTATCGCGCCGGCGTCGGAGGCGACATCACATTCGCGAACCTGATCGTGGCCACCACGCACAATAATCAGGTCATCAATCGCACGGTGCGCTCCGTCGCCGAGGACTACCTGCAGGGACGCGGAGAGATCACCGAAGCCATGATGAATGCCATCGAGGTCGGCATTCGTGCATACGACCCATGTCTGAGCTGTGCGACGCACGCGTTCGGGCAGATGCCGCTGGTCGTGACCGTATGTGATCCCGCAGGCAACGTAATCAACGAACGTGTCCGCTCTGGGGCCGGTTCATGAGACTCGACGATTTGGACAAGGAATCCTGCCTGGTCTATGGCATCGGCAACGTGGGTCGGCAGGACGACGGCTTGGGCTGGGCGTTCGTCGATTGGCTTCAGGCGCAGGGCCTTTGCTCAGGCGCGGAGATGCGGCGTGGCTATCAGCTTCTGCTCGAGGACGCCGAGCTGATCAGCACCAGGGAACGTGTGTTGTTCATCGATGCCACCAGGGAAGCCGCCGTGAAATCCTTCACGCTGGAGCGCGCGGCGCCGCGAATGGACTTCAGCTTCACGTCACACGCCATCTCGATTCCGGCGATCATGGCGACCTGCCAGCAATGTTTCGAGCACCTGCCGATCGTGCACGTGCTAGCGATCCGCGGATATGAATTCGGACTCGAAATGGGTTTGACCCAGGCGGCAAAGCAGAACTTGAACGACGCAACAGCGCACTTCTTGTCGTCGCCGGCGAAGCGACTTCAGTAGTCCCTTGGGGTCTTGAATTATGGGACTTTTGGCCGCATCTTCGGGCGGAGGCGTTCGGTAGCGTTGCGGCCATGACCACACCGACTCAACCGATCTCCATCCTGCCGGAGACCGAATGCTGGAGCCTCATGTCTAGCGCCTCGCTGGGACGGCTTGTCACGAGCGTCGACGGTCAACCGGACATTTTTCCCGTCAACTTCGTCGTCCAGCGCAAAACGCTGTTGTTCCGCACGGCGGAGGGCACCAAGCTGGTCAGCGCGGCGATCAACAACAATGTGCTGTTCGAGGTCGATGACCATAACGCTCTGGAAGGCTGGAGTGTGATCGTCAAGGGAATAGCGCGATCGATGCGTACCGACGCCGAGATCGACGAAGCAGAGCGGGCACAACTGCTCCCGTGGACGGCCACAGTCAAGCAACACTATGTGCGCATCCGGCCGACGAGTGTCACCGGCCGGCGATTCATTTTCGGATCTGAGCCGGATCGCGACTTCACGATCGCATAGGCGGCGCTCCTACGCCTACCTAGACAACCGGTGTAGTTCTTCGCTAGCCCGCGCCGCCGATGCCTCGGCCTGTACTTGGAGTTGCGTCCTTCGCTTGATGCCGAGCAAGATGCCCCGTGTCACCAGTGCTATCGCTGGTCCCGCAAGTTCGGTGACCAGCGCCTGGCCCGGATGTCTCAGGGGCGTTCGAATCCGAATGACAAGCCGGCAGCGGTCGTCCCAATGGGGAATGACGTGGAACGACCACACCACGTTCCATTCTCGATTTGAAAAGGCGCGCAACACGATGGACTGCTGATCGACGACATCGACCACCTCGAGCGCGATGCCGTCCCGTAATCCCATCCAGCCCTTGGGAACAAGCCTCATCGTGTCACCCGGCGCGAGGCGCTGCCATTCTGGATGGACTCGGTCGGCGTTGACATACCGCAACCCGGCGAGGTTCTCGACCTTCTCGTAGGTGTACAACCCGCCGCGATCTTGGCCCATCTGAACCAACCATGGCCAGACCGCGGCGGGTGGGCCATCGATCGACACCGCTTCAGTGCTCCGCACGACGGGTCCGGCGATGAGGTCATCACCGTCGAGAAACATCTGGCACTCTTCCTTTGTGGTGCCCCAGTTGCGGTAATACCGCCGCGCTGCATACAGAATCGCCATCCCCCCGGCGAGCCGCAGTCCGTTCGTGATCATGAACTAACGATGCGCTGCCGGCCTGTGGGCAACTAGGGTCGCTAGTCCTTGATCTGATCGACGTTTCGCCCAGCCTTTCCGGTAGGCGACGATCGCGACACCAGACATTGATCGGCGAATGTGCATTTGGGCCCGCCGAACGGCCCAGCGGACGAGGGACTTCGGCCCTACTGTGCGCCCTCGTGCGGTGGTCGTATACACCTTGGGATCAACGTCGCGAAGGAGGCAACTGAGATGACTGGTGAACGATCGGACGTCGTGGTCAAGAACTGGACAGTCGAAGTGTCGATCGACGAGCACATGGGACTCACCCGAGCGAAGGCGCGGCTGCGCTGGCGCGAGAAAGAGGAGGTGGGTATCGGCACGGCGAGGCTCAATCCCGATGACCGGGATATCGCCGAGATCGGTGATGAACTCGCCGTCGGTCGCGCCCTGTCAGATCTGGGGAAGCGGTTGATGGCGGTGTCGGCCCAGGACATCGAGTCCGTCACCCATCAACCGGTGACACTTCGGTACTGAAAAGCGATTGAAGACGGGGAGCCAAAATGAGCATTGGCCCAGGCATTTTGAAGAGCCAACCTAGACGCGTTTTTCGTGATCGCCGCGAAGCAGGTCGGGTGCTTGCCAGCCTGCTCGGCGCATACCGCGGACGCGAAGGCGTGGTCGTTCTGGGGCTGCCTCGCGGCGGAATTCCTGTTGCGTGGGAAGTGGCGGCGGCTTTGGGCGCACCCCTTGATGCCTTCGTCGTGCGGAAGTTGGGAGCGCCCGGTCATGAGGAATTCGCCGTCGGTGCCCTGGCCAGCGGTGGACGTGTCGTCGTCAATGACGATGTACTACGCGCGTTACGGGTTACCCCGCAACAACTGCGGGAAGTCGCCGAACGCGAAGGCCGAGAGCTCATCCGACGTGAGGCCGCCTACCGCGGTGGTCGACCGCCCCTCGACCTGGCGAACAAAACCGTGATCCTCGTCGACGACGGACTCGCGACCGGCGCCAGTATGTCCGCCGCGGTGCAGGCACTGCGGGAGATGGAGCCTGCCGAAGTCGTGATCGCAGTTCCGGCGGCACCTGAATCGACCTGTCGACAGTTTTCGGGGATCGTCGACGATGTCGTCTGTGCGTCGATGCCGACACCGTTTCTTGCCGTCGGGGATTCCTTCTGGGACTTCCGCCAGGTGGACGATCAAGAAGTGCGGGACCTTCTCGCAACTCCGACAACCGGTTTCGCCACCGTCCAGGCTCGTATTGCGGAAACGCCCGCCGAAGTCATTCAACGCGTCGCGGTGGATGCGCCGGCGGGCGTACCGCCGTTCGAGGCGCTCGACGAAGTCATCGGTGATGCTCGCATCGTGCTGATCGGCGAAGGCTCACACGGTACGCACGAGTTCTACCACGCGCGTGCCGAGATCACGAAGTGGCTGATCGAGGAGAAGGGTTTCAGCGCCGTCGCGGCGGAGGCGGACTGGCCGGACGCCTACAGAGTCAATCGTTACGTACGTGACTCGGGCGCAGACCGAACGGCCGACGAGGCGTTGCGCGGGTTTGAACGTTTCCCTGCGTGGATGTGGCGAAATGCCGTGGTGCGTGACTTCGTCGATTGGCTACACGACCACAACCAGAGAGCTCGTACTCTCCGTGGAACGGAGGCTGGCTTCTACGGGCTGGACCTCTACAGTCTGCATCGATCGATGCAAGAAGTGATCACATACCTCGACAGCGTTGACCCGCAAGCGGCGATGCGCGCGCGAGCGCGGTATTCGTGCTTCGACCACACATCGGCCGACGACGGCCAGGCATACGGATTCGCCGCTGCATTCGGTGCCGGTCTGTCGTGCGAGCGGGAAGCGATCGAGCAACTAGTGGAGATGCAGCGCACCGCAGTCGATTACGCGCGACGCGATGGACTGCTCGCCGAGGACGAGGCGTTCTATGCCCAGCAAAACGCACAGACCGTGAGGAACGCGGAGCTCTATTACCGAGCGATGTTCAGCGGCCGAGTGACCTCCTGGAATCTCCGGGATCGGCACATGGCCCGAACCCTGAATGCCTTGGTTGCTCACCTGGACCGTCGTCAGGATCAGCGGTCAGCCCGAATCGTAGTGTGGGCCCACAATTCCCATGTGGGCGATGCCAGAGCTACCGAAGTTGGTAGCGACGGGCAGGTCACTCTCGGTCAGCTCGTGCGTGAGCGGTACGGCGAGGATTCTCGGTTGATCGGTTTCACCACGTACTCGGGCACCGTCACCGCAGCCAGTGAATGGGGTGGAATAGCCGAGCGCAAGTACGTCCGGCCAGCCCTGAACGGCAGCATCGAAGAACTGTTCCATGAAACCGAACGGCCGGAATTCCTGGTGTCGCCATCGATCAGCCGATCTGCGGCATATCCTCTCGATGCCGTTCGACTGGGCCGCGCTATCGGTGTCATTTATCTTCCAGCGACAGAACGGCAGAGCCACTATTACCATGTGCGCCCCGGCGAGCAGTTCGACGCGATCATTCACATCGACAGAACACGAGCGCTTGAGCCGCTCGAGGTCACCAGTCTGTGGGAGGCCGGCGAGACGCCGGAAACGTACCCCACCGGGTTGTAGTGACTTGTATCGCGTGCGCACCTAACCCGCAATACCTACTGGCTTATTGGAACCCCTCGCACCGTGTGCGAGCGGCCCATGCTCGGGACCCTTACGGAGTTAGAAGCGTCGTTCGAGCACTTCGGCCAGCGGCCTGCGCGGTGTAGCCGCCACCGCCGCATCGGCATGCCGCGAATATCCGATCCTGATCAGCAACTGAGGCATGCCGCGTTGACCAGTCAATTCACGGACGATTTCGCGGCTTTGAGCTAGTTCTGTCATGTGGGTGAGAGTGCATGTGGCCAGCCCACTCGCGGTGCATCGAAGCAGAACCGTCGACAGCGCCTCTCCGCAGCGCAACACGTCCAACCTGGCATCTTCGTGATGAGTGGACAGCACGACGATTTTGGACCGGTCAACCTCGACGTGCCCGGCGCGGGGGGCGGCGGCGTAGGGGGCGGGAAAATGACGGCCGGCATCGATATGTCCAGCTGCTTCGACTGACAGCAACGCCGATTGCGGCACACCATCACCCGATGCGAAAGGCGAAGTCCACCAATTCAGCTCTGCTTCATAGGAGGGGTCGTTCGCCCGGATCGTCGCGGTGAGCCGGGAGACAGTCGCCAAAGTCGGTCGCGCATTGTCGAGCACGGTGTCAAACATCACGTGGTGGGGGATGACGATCTGGCGAAGCAGCACTTCGAATCTCGCCCAATCGGCAGGAGCCTCGTAGGGTCGCCGATCCGTATAGCGCCGGCCAATCGCCAGCGCCTGCGGTCGACTGTCTGCTGCCAGTCCCGGTGGCGCTGAGTCGAAGGTGATCGCTGCTACGTGAAGAGGATCATCAGGATCGGGAAAGCGCTGCACGGCTGCTTCCCATCCGAAGGCGGCCATCGCGACCGTCAGGTGATCCAGCGCGGCGCCACAACTCAGGTAGATTTCGCGGCCTTCGGGGTCAGCGGCGTTCATCACCCGCGTGAAATCGGCGAAAAGATGGAGTGCCGATGGCTCGGCGACCCAGCGCCACGGCTGGCTGTTGTGCAGCGACGGGGCACGGCACGCCAACCGTACGGCGTTTTGGATCACCGCAAAATCTGGGCTTTCGTCTTGCATTTTGAACTACCTCTGAGGTCTGCATCTCCGACACTGACTACTCTGCTTCAAACCGTGGGCTGTCGGTTGTAGGCGAAAGCCCTCACGTTGAGGGACTTTCGTCTCCGGTCGTGGCATTCACAGCCGGTACAGTGCGGCGCCGGCGGTCACTCCAGCACCAGCTGCGACGATGAGAATCAATCCAGGGGCGCCAACGGCTGTGGCCGCCTCGTTGAACGCGGACGCCAAGGAAGCCGTGTGCATTTTTCCGTCGTCAGCGACCGTGATTCGTTCGGGTGGCAGACCCAGCTGGACCGCGAGTGCTGCGCGGTACTGCGGCCTAGGTGGAGTTGCCACAATCGCGTCGACGTCGTCGATCGTCAGCGACGCATCGCGAAGGCACCGTTCAACGGCGCGTGATGCAGCGTCAGCGAATCTCTGGTCAACTGAGGATGATTCGTGAAAGCGCAGAACATTTCGGTGATCCACCAGCCCGACTGTGGCGGAGAGGCAGTCGCCGTCGTCTGAAAGATTCTGCCAGTACGTCCGTCCGAGACCGCGGTCGTCATCCGACCACGTACACAAAAGTGATGCGCCCGCCGCCGCGAACGGGAAGTTGTCACTCATCCCGTGTCCGGGATCGGCATCGCTTGCCACCACCATGGCACACCTGATTACGCGTGACTTCAGGAAGCCGTCGGCGATTTGTAGGGCCGTGAGGAGACCGCAGGTTCCGTTCGCGACATCGAACGAAAATGTGCCATGCCCGTTTTCGTGTGGTTCTTCGGGGTTGGCGCCGACGTCCTGCTGGATCAGTGCGGCCAGCGCAGGCTCGGCCAGGTTGCGGTCGCGATAGATCCCGGCATTGATCAATAGGTCGATCTCCCGCGCAGTACGTCCGGCATGGCGCAGACAGTCCTCGGCAGACTCGACCGCAAGATGCAGGGCGCTGTGACGTGTGCGCCACCGTCCCTCGGCGCAGCCGACCGCATCAATCACCGTGCCCATAGCGATTCACCATCTTCTCGTCCAGCGTCACTAGGACGATTCCAATCTCCAGACCCGAGGCCAGCGCGATCAATGCGACCGTTTCACCGGGCCGGATGTTTCCCGCCTCGAGTTCTTCGACAAGGGCGACCGTGTGGGTGGTCGATGCCGTATTGCCGTAGCGGTCGACAGTGATCACCGCATCGTGCCGAGGGCTGTCGCCGAAGGCCGCGGAAACCCGAGCCATGCCTTTGCGGATGGCGCGTGCCGACGTCTGGTGGGTGATCACGTGATCGATGTCGTGTATCGAGATGCCCACCGCATCAAGCACTTCGTGTAGTAGTACGGGAGTGTTCGACATCGCGGCCTGGTGGATTCCGCGTGCATCGGTGAACATTCGCGCAGCGGGTTCACCGCCCTTGGGGTATGCCAGACAGAGCCGACTGTACTGGGCGACGGTGGTGAAGCCCGCAAGCTCGATTCCCGCGGATCCAGGTGCGGCCCTTTCGAGTAGAAGTGCGGCGCCCGCGTCGCCGAGTGTCAGGGAGGCGAGCTCTTTGCTCATGATGGTGCGAATGTGGCGCGCCGCATTCTGGCCCAACTGCGAGATGTACTCACCGCTGACCACCAGTGCGCGTTGGACCGAGCCCTGCCGAATCCAGTTGTTGGCGACCGTGACTCCACTCAGCATTCCGGCGCATGCGTTGGAAAGATCGAAGGTCATAGCATTCGGCGCCCCGATGGCGTGCGCGACGCCAGCGCTCATTGTCGGCTCGAGCCACTGAGTGAGGCCATCCCGGAACTTGGTGATGCTGCAGCTGATCACCACGTCGAGTGACGCGGCGTCGACCTGCGCTTTGTCCAGGCAGTCCAGTGCCGCTGCCGTGGCGAGGCTGTAGGAGTCCTCATCTCCTACCGAGACGCGACGTTCCCTGATGCCGGTCAGACGTTCCAGGTCAATGTGTGTGTGATGCCGCGTCGTCGACATCAGCTCATCGGTGGCCAGGCGCGTTGTCGGCAGGTGCCGCCCGGCGCCCGCCAGTCGCGCTCGGAACGGCGCGTCAGGAGTCCCCGCTGAGGGCTCCATGACCAGCCAGTCCGTGTGTGTCATCAACCGATCATGTGGCGCCAGACGATGAGAAAGTAGGGCGCTTTGGGCATCGAGGCGAAGGACCTTCGACCCTAAGCCATAAGCTGGTGGTCCGAATTTCATGAGCTGGGCCTTTGAATGCCTACCGGCTGCTAGCGAGGAGACGCGTGACGGACTGGGTAGTCGCGGTAGTCGGGTCCCTACTCGTGGCAGTGGTGGTTCGCGACGTGTTCCACACGCTGTTCCATCCGATCGGCCACGGCAGTATCGCGCCGCTGGTGATGAAGTTCGTGTGGCGGCTACTGCGGTTTTTCCCCCCAGATCGCCGGATCGCATCACTGACGGGCCCACTGGGGATCGCGCTGGTCGTCCTGACCTGGGGAGCGATCGCCATCGTCGGGTGGGCCATGCTGTACCTGGCGCACATGCCGGATGGCTTCGCCTACAGCTCGGAACTGAATCCCGTTGACCGCAACGATGTGTTCGACTCGCTCTATGTGTCCTTGGTGACGATCGGCACACTTGGGTTCGGCGACATCGTGCCCACGTCCCCGTTTCTTCGGCTTATCGTCCCGCTCGAGTCGCTGTTCGGGTTCATGCTGCTCACAGCCGCCGTATCCTGGGTTCTCCAGATCTACCCGGCCCTTCACCGCAGACGCGTTCTGGCGCTTCAACTCTCGACTCTGCGGGAGGCGCGGCGTGCCAACCCCGACCTGGGCATCGACTCGATTCCCGCCGACGTCCTCGCCGGACTTGCCGATACTATTGTCGAGGCCCGAAACGACTTCACGCAGTACGGCGCGACCTATTACTTTCGCGATCTGGACGCCGACGCGGCACTGGCGGTTTCACTCGAATACGCCACCCAGCTCGCTAACGAAGCCGCCACCAGCGAACAGCCACAGACGCGGCTAACCGGCGCCATGATCTCAGCCGCCGTCGACAGTCTCGCCGGGCTACTCGACGAGGAATTCCTGCGGCTCGGTGGGGATACCGACGCCGTCATCAAGGCCTACGCCGAGGACCACCGACATACCGGCTGAAGGAGGCCCCGTCAGTCGGCGGTCAGCGGGCTGAGCAGCACTCCCGTAACGGCATGCCTGCTCACTGCGGTGACTTCAATGGTGTAGTCAGCCACCCTGACGCGATCTCCCGGGGCGGTGGGGATCCGGCCCAGCGCAGCCACCACCAGTCCGGCGATCGTCGTGAAATCGCCTTTGGGCACGCTCTTGAGGACTATGCCGACGTCGGAGAGATCGTGAATGGGGAAAGTCCCTGGGAGACGCAGACTTCCGTCGGGCATGGTCTCGACCGACCAGATGTCGCGGTCCGCCTCGTCATAGATTTCGCCGACGATCTCCTCCAACAAGTCCTCGAGTGTGATGATTCCGGCCACGCCACCTCTTTCGTCTATCACCATGGCGAAGTGTTCGTGCTCGGCCATGAAAAGGCTGAGGGCCGAACTGACACGAAGGCTGTCCGGCAGCTTGAGTACGGGATGCATCACGTCGGTCACGGTGCCCGCCGAACCGAGAAGGTCGCGCAAATGGACCACGCCGAGCACGTCGTCGAGGTCACCCGAAGCCACCACCGGCGCCCGGATATGACCTGAGTCCGCAAGGTCTTTCCGGGCCCGATCCACCGGAAGGCTCGCGCCAAGTCGGCAGACGGCCGGCCGCGGCACGATGACCTCGCGAAGTCTGCGTTCGTGTATCTCGAGGGCTCCGGCGATGATCGTTCGCTGTTCGGACGACAGGCCCCGGTGACCGGCCACGAGGTGTCGAAGTTCCTCGACCGTCAACTCCTCCCTGCCCGCACCCGGGTCGCCCCCCAACAGCCGCACGACCACGTCGGTGCTCTTCCCCAAGAACCACACGACGGGCCTCGCGACGAGCGACAATGCCTCCAGCGGCCTGGCTACCGCCAGGGCCCAGCGGCGGGCGTACTGCATAGCCAACCGCTTGGGGACAAGCTCGCCGACCACCAGCGTGAAGATCGCCACCAGCAAGGTGACGAGGGTGATAGCTACGATTTCAGCGGCATCACCGAGGAGGGACAAGCGAGCGACCAACGGCTCCGCGAGCGTCACCGCTGCGGTCGCCGAAGCGAGGAATCCGGCCAGGGTGATGCCTAGCTGGATCGTCGCCAGAAAGCGGTTGGGCTCCCGCGCCAGCCGGACAACGATGCGCTCGCGCCGGGTGGCGCGGCGTTCGAACTCGCGCAGTTGGCCCTCGCGGAGTGAAATGTAGGCCGCTTCGCTGCCGGCCAGCACTCCGTTGATCAGAACGAGCGCAGCCACCAACGCAAGGTCGGGCCAGTAGTGGGTCATTCGGGCTTCCCGTCACGATCTGCCGGGTCGACGTCTTCGGTCAGCAGATCGTGCAGGGTGGTCGATGTGGTATGCGCCGCGGCCGAGAACGGCTCGAGAACCGTGTGCGCCCCGGCGGCACGCAGTTGCCCGGCATCGTGGCGGGTGTGGGCGGTCAGGGCGACGGTGCCGGCGAACTGGAGGTGGCGCAGGCCGTGGAGGAGCGCCAAGTTGGTCTCCAGTATCGGGATGGCGCTGACGACGTACTTGGCCCGGCTCAGCGGCAGGGCGGCGAGGAGGTCTACGTCCTCGGCGCTGCCGAACAACGCCGTCACCCCGTCTCGCTCGTTGGTCCTCACGGCGTGCGGGTCGTAGTCGACGGCAAGGACGTGGTGACCGGCGCCGCTAAGCCTCTCGGCCAAGTGGGCGCCAAATCGCCCGAGTCCGAACACGATGACATCGAAATCGTCGTCAGCGCCGGCATTATCCGGCACGATGCTTCCGCGTCTCTCGAACACCGAGAGCCACCGCTTCAACCGGTCATACAGTTGGTGCGAGTACATGATCATGTAGGTCGATCCGCCGATGGTGACCAGGCCGACGACGGTGATCAGACTGACTGTGGCGCTGGTGATATGGCCGAGGCTCAAACCCAGAGCGGCGAGAATGAGAGAGAACTCCGAAATCTGGGCGACAGTCAGTCCGGCGAGAAAGCCAATCCGCACGGGGTAGCGCATCGCGGTCATGATCACGATGACGATCAACGGGTTTCCGATCAACACGAATGCTGAAAAGATCGCAGCCTCGGTGATCTGTCTTGCAGCATCGGTGAATTCGAGCCGCGCACCGAGATCGAGGAAGAAGAACAACAGCAGGAAGTCCCGCAGGCTGACCAGCCGTGCGCCCAGCGCCTCACGAAACGGCGTGCTCGCCAGTGACACTCCCGCGAGGAAGGCCCCGACTTCCGAGCTGAACCCCAGCCACTCGCTCAACGCCGCCAACGACGTGGCATAGGACACCCCGAAGAGCACCAGTAGTTCTTGAGACTTGGCGATGTGAGGCAGCAGAGACGGCAGGATGAATCGCATGAGCAGCCAGGTGCCCCCGAGCAGGCCCAAGCCCTTCAGCAGCACAGTGGCGATGCCTAGGCCGAGGTTGTCGCCGGTGTCGTGGCCGAAGGCGGTCAGTGCGATCATCACCAGGACCACGACGATGTCTTGGACAATGAGGAAGCCCACCGCGATCCGGCCATGCAGCTGGTCGAGTTCTCGCTTGTCCGACAACAGTTTGACAATGATGATCGTCGACGAAAATGTCAGGGCCACAGCGACATAGACCGCAGTCACGCTGTCCATGCCGAGCCCTAGTGCGATGAGGTAGCCGATCACGGAGGTGAAGATCACCTGTCCGAGTCCGGTCGCCAACGCGACGGGGCCAGTGCTTCGAATCATGTGCAGATCCAGCCGCAGTCCGACCAGGAACAGCAGGATCGCGATACCGAGCCTGGCAAGCAGTTCGATCGTGCTGTCGGCCGACACCCATCCGGTGCCCACCGGGCCGACCACGATGCCCACCACGATGAACGCGACGATGAGCGGCTGACGCAGCCGGGTGGCGAGCAGCCCGGCAACCGTGGCGATCGCCAGAATCACGGCGAGGGTGGGAAACGGGTGCAAATCCATGATCAGGCGTTGCCCGTCGCCATGCCCGCCCGCTGCGACAGGTCGGTCGCGACCAGAATCTGCCGGGGCGGTGTAGCGGCGACGCCCATCCCAACTCCTCCTCTCCGTTGCGTCCAGCTTATTCGCGCGCCCGAATCCGCTTCTCCGCACCCACTACCACGCTGACAACAACGGCGATCGCGAAGATGCGCAGCCATGCACCGACGTCCAGCGGCGCCGTCTGAAATACCGTGTTCATGCCTGGGAGGTAGGTGATCGCGAGCTGCGCAACAGCCTGAGTGGCGACACCCACGATCAGCCAGCGGTTGGTGAACAGGCCGATGCGCCAGGCAGAGCGGGTCAGGGAGCGACAACTGAACAGATAGAAGGCCTCGACCGTGACGAACAGGTTCAGCGCAGCGGTGCGGGCCTCGGCCAGCGCCGCGCCATTGGCCAGTTCCCACTCGAACAGCCACCATGCGCCTGCGACGAGCAGACTGGACACCAGCAGGATGCGGCCCACCAAGGCCCGGGTGAGCAGCGGCTGGCCCGGATCGCGCGGAGGCCGGTTCATGATGCCGTCCTCCTTGGGCTCGAACGCCAGCATGAGCCCCAGCGCCACCGCGGTGGTCATGTTTATCCACAGGATTTGGGTCGGCAGGATCGGCAGCGCCGCACCCAGGGCGATCGCCACCAGAATCACAAGGCCCTCACCGATGTTCGTCGGCAAAGTCCACGTGATGAACTTCGTGAGATTGTCGAAGACGCCGCGGCCTTCCTCGACTGCGGCTTCGACGGTCGCGAAATCGTCGTCGGTGAGCACCATGTCGGCCGCGTCCTTGGCCACCTCGGTGCCGCTGCGGCCCATGGCGACCCCGATACTCGCCTGTCTCAACGCGGGCGCGTCGTTGACGCCGTCGCCGGTCATCGCGACGACATGGCCCCTGTCCTGCAACGCCTCCACCAGCCGTAGCTTCTGCTCCGGGGACACTCGGGCGAAGACACTCGCCCGCTCGACCGCGTCGGGGAACTCGGCGGGTGGCAGTTCAGCCAGCTGTGTGCCCGTGAGCACGGCTCCGTCTCGGGGCGTGCCGTCGTCCAGCACCCCCACGGCACCGGCGATCGCGCTGGCAGTGCCCGCATGGTCACCGGTGATCATCTTCACCGCGATCCCGGCGGTGTGGCAGGCGGTCACCGCCGGGGTGGCGGCTGCGCGCGGCGGGTCGAGCATGGCCTGCAAACCGGTCAGCGTCACCGTGCCGGGTAGGGCGTCCTCCGTGAAGTCGCTGGGGTCCATCGGCGTGCGGACGCCGGTCGCCAACACCCGAAGGCCCTTGTCCGCAAGCAGTTCGGCCGCCCCCAGCACTGCCGGATGATCGATGGGTTGCAGCGCACCGTCGGCGCGCATCTGTGTGCTGCACATCTCGAGCATCCGCTCCACGGCACCCTTGACGAGCACGACGTGGTCATCATCTTTGAACCGGTGCAAAGTGGCCATGTACCGGCGTTCCGAACTGAACGCGATGGCCTCGACGCGGGGAAGGCTCTCGGCGAGGCGATCCGGCGTGAGGCCGGCCTTGACCGCGACAACCAGCATGGCGGCTTCGGTGGGGTCACCGACGATGTCCCACCGTTCGCCGGCGGGTGTCAGAGCCGCATCGTTGCATGCCGCGCCCGCAATCATCGTCCATCGCAGCGCGGCGTTGGCCTCGATCGACACCGGGGTTCCGTCTCGCGACTGCAGCGCACCGTTGACTGCGTACCCGGAGCCTGTCACTTCCACTGACTCCTCGGGTGTCCAGATCTCCCGCACCGTCATCTGGTTCTCGGTCAGGGTGCCGGTCTTGTCGGCGCAGATGACAGTGGTGCTGCCGAGGGTTTCCACAGCGGGCAGCCGACGAATGACAGCTCTGCGCTTGGCCATTCGTGCGACGCCGATGGCTAGGGTGATCGTCACGGCGGCGGGAAGACCTTCCGGGATGGCGCCCACCGCAAGCGCGACGGCTGCCGTGAAGGTCTCCACGGCGTCCTGATTGCGCAGCAACCCGATGGCGAAGGTCAACGCGGCCAGGGCCAGGATGCCGACGGTGAGTATCTTGCTGAACCGGGTCAGCTTCTCGGTCAGCGGCGTCGCCAACGTCGTTGCGGCACCGACGAGCCGGTGGATCTCGCCGATCTCGGTTTCCGCTCCTGTGGCCACCACGATCCCGGCACCGGAACCCGCGGTCACCAGCGTGCCCGAGTGTGCCATGTTGCATCGATCAGCCACCGGGGTCGCGTCGGGAAGCACGACCGAGTCTTTTGCCGCGGATACCGATTCGCCGGTCAATGCCGATTCGTCGACGCGCAGTTCGGTCTGGCGGAGCAGGCGAATATCGGCGGGAATTCTGTCGCCGGCCTCCACCAGTACCAGATCGCCGGGCACCAGCTGTTCGGAGGCAACGACGCGCTCGCGCCCACCGCGGATCACTGTGGCGTCGGTGTGGACCATCGCGCGCAGGCTTTGCAGCGCCGCCTCGGCCCTGGATTCCTGGAGAAAGCCGACGAAGGCATTGACGATCACCACGGCGAAGATCACGACGGAGTCGACGTACTCACCGAGCAAGGCGGTGACGGCGCCGGCGACCAGCAGGACATAGATGAGCGGGTTGTGGAACTGGCGCAGGATCCGTATCAGCAGTCCCGCGCCGGCTGGTTCGGGAAGTACGTTGGGTCCAAAGCGTTGCGACCGCTCACCGGCCTCGTCGCTGTTGAGCCCGCGATGCGGATCAGTCTCCAGCAGCAGCACCACCTCGTGTCCGGACAGCCCGTGGATACCCGCTGCGGCGGTTGCCGGAGCGGTCACGACGCCGTTCCGTGTCGACTCCCTGAAGCGGCGTGTTCGCTCGAGGCCTGGTGCTCGAACCGTCGCTTGGGGACGTCCGCCGGTTCGATGACGAGCACCGGAACCGAGGAGTGTTGAACGACGTCAGCCGAGACGCTGCCCAGCAGGCGGGTGGAGAGGTCGCGGCCGCGCCGCCCCACCACCACGATGTCCATGTCCTGCTGTTCGGCGAATCCGCGCAGCGTCGGACCGGGCGCGCCGGCGAGGACCTCGGTATGCACGGCACCCGCGATCTCGATGCCGTCGGCCAATCGGGCCAGGCGTTGCGCGGCAGCATCCACGTCGGTCCGGGGGGAATATTCGGCGGCCTCGAAGTGCACGACTTCGGCCAACACCAGCAGTCCGCAGTGCGGCCCGAAGAGCCGCAACGCCGTCGCCAAACCTCGTTCGGATTCGGCGGATCCGTCGAGTCCGACCAACACCCGCAATCCCGCGTTGCCCTCCGACCGCTGCGGCGGTGCTCCCTTGTGCCCGAACGTCGCCAACCCGGGAAGGCGTTGCACACGTTCGATCGCGATGGGTATGAACAGCGGTCCCAACGCCACCGCGATCAGGGTCCACAGCGGGTCGTGGCCGTGGCGCGCCATCCATAACCCGGCCAGCAGTCCGATCGCAACCCAGGCAGCGACCAATACGACAACTGTTGTGTTCACCCTCTCGACGGTGGCGGACCGGGGGCGATCGGGACAGATTCGTAGGGCCGGTCACGCTAGGGACTTTGGACCCTGCGTGCATGGTAGCCAGCCTGGTCGGCGCGGACCTCTGTCATGTCCAGCGATTTCACGGAAAGCCAGAACGGTCCGGGACGGAGCGGCTCTCCAGAGTGGCGGCCTGCAACCCGCCGCTGGCGCACCGCGCGGACCTCCCGCCGGATCGGCCTGCTGTGCCCTGCAACGTCGCCGTACGCGCCGACCCCAACGCCGGTGGCGGCGTCGCGATAGTCGATGCGATGGACCCGCGGGTGATGGCGCTGTTGGCATCGATGCTCAGGACCTTCGGCCCTTAGCTTGCGGTGGGGCAGCTTTTAGCGTCGGGCGCATGGGCAAACAACGACCATGTTTAGCCGGACTGATGGCCGCGGTCGGCGTCATCGCGATGTACCGACGCGAACTGCGGCCCTGGATGTACACCTGGGGTGCCGACGACGGTGAAATCACGACCGCACTGCCGGGAGACGAATTCGTGGCCGCCGGAGCGGCGCGGACGACCCGCGCACTGACCATCGATGCCCCGGTTCGCTTTGTATGGCCATGGCTTGTGCAGATTGGCGAGAACCGCGGGGGCTTCTACAGTTACTCGCTGCTCGAACGGACGGTCGGGGCACACATTCACAATGCGAACACCGTCCACCCCGAGTGGCAGGAGCTGCACGTCGGCGACACCGTTTGGCTCGCTCGCCGACTCGGTGACGGCGCCCGCCAAGTCGTGGCCGCGGTCGAGCCGGAGTCACACCTGGTACTGGTGTCACCGGCGGACTTCGAACGCGTGCAGCGCGGCGCAGAGGCCTCGGGCGCGTGGTCGTTCTGTCTTCGGCCACAGAATGCATGGACCCGTCTGTTGGTTCGGGGCAGTGGGGGAGCCGTCGGACATCCGGCCTTCGATGTCGTGCATTTCGTCATGGAGCAGAAAATGATGCGCGGCCTACGTGACCGTGCGGAGCACCAACGGCCCGACGTCGTGGACCATATGACGCAATACCGATGCGACCGAGGCAGAATCGTCACCGTTAACTGACCGTCAACCCGATAGGAGCCGGCCGCCTCGTCAACTAAGTCCCAGAATCGTCTCCATTCGGCGAGCTCGGTGAGACGATGAGGCAGTGACCGACAGGTCGAAGGATGGTCCAGGCACACCGCACTTGCGGGCGACCCTCTCAGGGCTGCGTCTACGTGAACTGCTCACGGAAGTGCAAGACCGCGTCGAGCAGATCGTCGAGGGCCGCGACCGCCTCGACGGTCTGGTCGAGGCCATGCTGGTGGTCACCTCAGGCCTCGAACTCGATCAGACGCTGAAGACCATCGTGCACACGGCCATAGAATTGGTCGACGCCCGCTACGGAGCGCTCGGCGTGCGGGGCCACGATCACGAACTGGTCGAGTTCATCTACGAGGGCATCGACGAAGAGATGCGTGAGCGCATCGGGCATCTTCCGGAGGGGCGCGGCGTCCTCGGTGTGCTGATCGACGACCCGAAGCCGATTCGCCTGGACAACATCTCCCGCCACGTCGCGTCCGTCGGCTTTCCACCGAACCACCCTCCGATGAAGACGTTTCTCGGAGTGCCGGTGCGCATCCGCGACGAGGTTTTCGGCAATCTGTATCTGACGGAGAAGGCGGGCGGACAGCGATTCAGCGAGGACGACGAGGTTCTGGTCCAGGCCCTGGCGGCGGCTGCCGGTATCGCGATCGACAACGCCCGGTTGTACGAGCAGTCCAGGACCCGGCAGTCGTGGATCGAGGCGACCCGCGATATCGGAACCGAGCTGTTGGCCGGGACTGACCCCGCCACGGTGTTCCGGCTCGTCGCCGACCAGTCTCGGCATCTCAGCGGCGCCGAGCTGACGCTGGTGGCCGTGCCGCCCGACGCGGACCTACCGGTCGGGGAGATGACCGAACTCATCGTCGCGGCGACCGCCGGTGACGGTCCTGTTACTTCGCTTCGAAGCATCCCCGTCGAGGGAACGCTGATCGGAGAGGCGTTCGTCGAGCGCACACCCGGGCGGTTCGACCACATCGAACTGGATTCGACGGCAACTGGTCCCGCGCTGGTGCTGCCGTTGCGGGCCAGCGACGAAGTCGCCGGTGTCCTGGTCGCATTGCGACCCGTTGGCGCGTCGCAGTTCAGTTCCGAGCAGCTGGACATGATGACCGCCTTCGCCGACCAGGCCGGGCTGGCGTGGCAGCTGGCCAGCACGCAGCGGCGGATGCGCGAGCTCAGCATCCTCACCGACCGCGATCGCATAGCCCGTGACCTGCATGATCACGTCATCCAGCGGCTGTTTGCAGTTGGTCTTGCCCTGCAGGGAACGATTCCGAGGGCACGAGTACCCGAAGTGCAGCAACGGCTGACCGATTGTGTCGACGATCTTCAACAAGTGATTCAGGAGATCCGGACCGCGATTTTCGACCTGCACGGTTCGTCCTCGGGTGTGACCCGTCTACGCCAGCGCCTCGACGAGGCCGTGGCTCAATTCGCCAACGCGAATCTGCGCACCAGCGTGCAATACGTGGGACCGCTTTCGGTCGTCGATGCGACGCTCGCCGACCACGCCGAAGCCGTTGTCCGAGAAGCGGTGAGCAACGCCGTGCGCCACGCGCAAGCGGCCTCGCTTGCGATCAACGTCGTGGTCGAGGACGACTTGACCATCGAGGTCGTCGACAACGGTTGCGGCATCGAAGGTGACATCACCGGCAGCGGATTGACCAATCTGCAAAAGCGCGCCGACGAGGCCGGCGGGTCGTTCACCATCGAGGCGGTGCCAACGGGGGGCACCAAATTGAGATGGTGCGCGCCCTTACCGTGACAGTGAATGTCCGTGCATGGTCACCGACGGCTCAGGACCCGTTGCGGCGCTTGAACTCGTCCACAGCGGTGGGCAACGTCATGAAGATGCGATCTGTGCCGATCTCGTCAAGAATTCCCGCGGCGTGCAACGACTCGCGCAAGTCCTGCTTGACCCGGGCCATTGCAAAAACGATTCCACGGCGCGCCAATTCGACGCGCAGCTGCTCCAGGGCGTCGAGCGCCGTCAAGTCGACCTCCACATTGGATTCGGCGTTGAGCACAAACCATTCGACGGGTTCTGGATTGTCATCTACCGCGGCCAATGCGCGCGTCCGGAAATCCTCCGCGTTGGCGAAGCACAGCGGTGCGTCGTAGCGGTACACGACCAGGCCGGGCACGCGGGTAGCCCCTGGGTAGTCATCGATATCGTGCATGCCGGCGATGCCTGGGACGAAGCCGAGGACGCTGTCATGTGCGTGTGCCAGACGTCGTAGCAATTCCAGAATGGACAGGACAACGGCGACGACAACGCCGTAGAGCACGCCGAGGGCCAACACAGCGGCCGTGGTGGCCAATGCGAGGACCAATTCGCTGCGGCGAAACCGCGCCAGGCGACGAAACTCCGCGATGTCGATCAAGTGCAGTGCGGCGAATATCACCAACGCCCCGAGCGCCGCGGTCGGAAACATCGCCAGCAGCCCGCCCGCGGAGACGACTACCACGACGACACATCCCAGCGCAATCAGTGAGTAGAGCTGCGTACGGCTGCCGACGACGTCGCCGACGGCCGTGCGGCTGCCGCTCGAGCTGACCGGAAAACCGTGGGTCACCCCGGCGGCGAGGTTGCACATCCCGACCGCGCGCAGTTCCGCATTCGCGTCGATCTCCTCGCTTCTACGGGTGGCGAACGCCCGCGCGGACAGCACGTTGTCGGAGAACGCGACGATCGCGATGCCGACTGCCGGAACGGCCAGTGATGCCAAATCGCTCAACGAGACTGGCGGTACTCCCGGCGTCGGCAGGCCGGAAGGAACATCGCCTACGACGGCGATTCCGCGCGTATCCAAGGAGAGGGCGCCGACGGACGCCGTGGCGGCCAGGACAGCGATCACCGGCCCTGGCGCGCGTGGCAGCCACCGCGCCAGAGATAGCAGGAGCAGCAGCACCAAAGCGGCCAGCGCCACCGTCGGCCAATGAGCCTGTCCGATTCCGGCCGCGAAAGTCCTTACCTGGTCGATGAACTCGTCTCCACGGACCGCAACGCCGGTGGTCTTGCCCAGTTGGCTGGCGATCATGACGATGGCAATGCCCGTCATGTATCCGACGAGTACCGGCCGTGACAGCAGGTTGGCGAGAAAGCCAAGCCGTGCGATGCCGCCCAAGAGACAGATCGCGCCGACCAGCAACGCCAGGACCGCAGCGAGAGCCGCGTAGCGTGCTGGATCGCCGATGACGATCGGGGCGAGAACGACGGCAGTCATCAGAGCGGTTGTGGATTCAGGTCCGACCGAGAGTTGCCGCGACGAGCCTAGTAACGCGTAGAGGGCGAGCGGCGCGATCGCCGCCCACAGCCCAGCCACCGGGGGAAGACCGGCGACAGTCGCATAGGCCATCACCTGAGGTACCAGATAGGCCGCAACGGCCAGGCCCGCCAGGATGTCCCCGCGCAGCCAGCTTCGCTGGTATCCCCGAAACTGCGCAATGCCGGGCGCCCATTTGATCAATGTCATCGTGGCGAGAATTCTCCAATGCGCGGCGGCAATTGCAGACGAAACCCGTCATACCGGGGCGGTCCGAATGCCGGGCGTCGATAACGGACCTTGCCGCAGCCGATAGTCAGCTGTCCCTCCGCCGCGCGGCTTGATCGTCAAGGCGGGCGGGTTGGACAGTGCGCCGATAGTCGAAAGCGTCCGACCGATCTATGGTGGGGCCATGACCCGGAGTGCCACCCACGCTGCGGAGTCCTCACCGTGGTCGCCGCGGGAGGCCGAGTTGTTGGCCGTCACGCTGCAGCTGCTGCAAGAAGAGGGTTATGACGGGTTGACCGTGGATGCGGTCGCCGCCACTGCGCGCGCCAGCAAGGCGACCGTCTACCGGCGGTGGCCGACCAAAGCGGAGTTGGTGCTGGCTGCGTTCATCGAAGGCGTTCGCCACGTCGCCGTCGCCCCCGAGACCGGCACCCTGCGCGGTGACCTGCTGCACCTGGGCGCGGTGATCTGCGATCAGGCACGGACGCATGCCAGCACCATGCGGGCGGTGCTGGTCGAGGTATCGCGTAATCCCGCGCTCAACGACGTCATGCAGCACCAGTTCCTCGACCAACGGAAGGCCCTCTTCAAACAGGTCCTGGGGCAGGCCGTCGAACGCGGAGAAATCGACGCGGCCGCGATCTCCGATGACCTCTGGGACGTGATGCCCGGTTACCTCATCTTCCGGTCCATCTTCTCGTTGCGGCCGCCCAGTCGACGCACGGTGCAATCGCTCGTCGACGATGTGGTGATTCCCAGCCTCACTCGCCCGAACGGCTAGAAACGGCTGGTCAGTCGGTGCGCCGTACGGCTTGTGCTGTCCGGTACCGTACCGTACTGTCAACAAGGTTGATATGTCGGGAGACTGAGATAGGGTCAGTCCACGCCTCGTGTCGCGGGTATCGAAAGGCTGGCGGGTGCAGGGGTTTTCGGTGGGTCGGCTTCTGAGTCGCGGCTGGATGCTCATCGTCGCCATCGTGGTCGTGGCTGTGGCCGGCTACGCCGTGTTCCGTCTGCACGGCATCTTCGGCTCAGACCACGACACCGGGACAGCCGAAGCCTTATCGGACGAAATCATCCCGTTCAATCCCAAGCACGTTGTCCTCGAGGTGTTCGGACCACCGGGCACTGTGGCGACGATCAACTATCTGGACGTGAACGCCCAGCCTCAGCGCGCCGAAGATGTGACCCTCCCGTGGCGATACGACATCACGACGACCCAGACGGCTGTGCTTGTCAACGTCATGGCGCAGGGCGACAGCGATTCCCTCGGTTGCCGCATCGTCATCGATGACGTGGTCAAGGACGAGAGACAGGTCGACACCTTGAACGCCTACACCTTCTGCCTGGATAAGTCGGGATGACCACCCAGCAAGAATCGCGTACGTCGCTGACGGACCGCATCGCGAAGTCGATTCGCGTGCTTTCGGTGCCCATCGTGCTGTTCTGGTTGGTTGTCGCCGGGCTCACCAATGCCCTCGTCCCTCAGCTGGAGGTCGTCGGCGAAGCACACAACGTGGCAATGAGCTCACCCGATTCACCATCGCAGCAGGCGTTCAAGAAGATCGGCGCCGTTTTTCAAGAATTCGATTCCGACGGTGCGGCCATGGTTGTGCTGGAAGGCGATGAGCCGCTCGGAGTCGAAGCGCATCGGTACTACGACACCCTGATCGACCGTTTTGAGCAGGATCGCAAGCACGTTCAGCACGTTCAGGACTTCTGGGGAGACCCGTTGACGGCGGCGGGATCTCAGAGCTCCGACGGCAAGGCTGCCTATGTCCAGGTGTTCCTCACCGGCAACTTGGGCGAACCTGAGTCCATCGAGTCCGTTGACGCGATCCGCGACATCGTGAACAGCACGCCCGCGCCGCCCGGCATCAAGGCGTATGTCGCCGGCCCGGCGCCTCAAGTCACCGACCAGTTCGAAGTGGGCAACGAAGGCACCACGAAGGTCACTGTGCTGACGGTGGTGGTGATCGCGGTGATGCTGCTGTTGGTCTATCGCTCGATTGTCACCATGCTGTTGGTGCTGATCACCGTCCTCATCGAAATGTCTGCAGCCCGTGGCATCGTGGCCTTCCTCGGCAACGCTGGAGTCATCGGACTGTCGACATACTCGACCAATCTCCTCACGCTGCTGGTCATCGCGGCTGGCACGGATTACGCAATCTTCCTCTTAGGCCGCTACCACGAGGATCGCGGCAACGGAATTGACCGAGAAACGTCTTACTACAACATGTATCGGGGCACGGCCCACGTCATTTTGGGGTCGGGTCTGACCGTCGCAGGCGCAGTTCTATGCCTGAGTTTCACCCGACTGCCCTACTTTCAGAGCCTCGGCGTTCCTGCGGCTATCGGTATGTTCGTGACCTTGGTGGCCGCGCTGACCCTCGCGCCGGCGGTGATAATCATCGGCGCCCGTTTCGGGCTATTGGAACCGAGACGCAAAGCCCGGACCCGGGGTTGGCGTCGGATCGGCACGGCGATTGTTCGATGGCCAGGACCGATCCTGGTCGCGACGATGGCGGTGGCCGCCGTAGGCCTGCTGGCGCTACCCGGTTACAAGACGAGCTACGACACCGGCGTCTACTTGCCCGACCGCGCACCCTCCAATATCGGGTATGCCGCTGCCGAGCGTCATTTCTCGAAGGCCCGGCTCAACCCCGAACTCCTGATGATCGAGGCCGATCATGACCTGCGCAATCCCACCGACATGATTCTTTTGGAGCGCGTGGCCAAGGCCGTGTTCCACACGACGGGTATCGCTCAGGTGCAATCGATTACGCGACCGCTGGGCACACCGCTGGACCACACCTCGATTCCTTTCCAGATCAGTGCACAGAGTGCCGGTCAGATACAGAACCTCGGCTATCAGCAGGACCGGGCCAACGACCTGCTCAAGCAGGTGGACGAAATCGACAAGACCATCGGCATTCTGCGACAACAGGCCACGCTGCAGCAGCAGGCCAACGATGCCACGCACGAACAAGTGGCGGCGTTCCACCAAACCGTCGAGGTGGCGAAGGACCTGCGGGACAAGATCGCGAACTTTGACGACATGTTCCGCCCGTTGCGCAACTATTTCTATTGGGAGCCACACTGTTACGACATCCCGATCTGTTTTGCGATTCGGTCGCTCTTCGATGCGCTCGACGGCATAAATGCGCTCACCGACCAGCTGGCGAATGTCACCACGAGCCTGGACAAGCTGGATTCGATCCAGCCAAAGCTGCTTGAGCTGATTCCGCCCCAGCTGGCGAGTCAGCAGATCAATCGTGACCTGGTCATGACCAACTACGCCACGCTGTCGGGAATCTACGACCAGAATGCGGCGGCCCTCGAGAACTCGACAGCTATGGGAGCAGCGTTCGACGCATCGAAAACCGACGACTCGTTTTACGTGCCGCCGGAGGTGTTCGAGAATGCCGAGTTCCAGCGCGGCCTGAAACTTTTTCTCTCTCCCGACGGCAAAGCCGCACGGATGATCATCACCCATGACACCGATCCAGCGACTCCGCAGGGAATTTCGCATATCGATGCGATCAGGCACTCAGCGGAGGAGGCCGTCAAGGGCACGCCGTTGGCGGGCTCACACATCTATATCGGCGGCACGGCAGCGACATACAAGGACATCCAGGAAGGCGCCAAATACGACCTGATGATCGTCATCATCGCCTCGCTCTGCCTCATTCTGCTCATCATGATGTTCATCACCCGAAGCCTGGTGGCCGCGATGGTCATCGTGGGCACCGTCGCGTTATCACTCGGGGCCTCGCTGGGCCTGTCGATATTGGTGTGGCAGCACATCCTGGGCCTGCAGTTGTACTGGGTCATCATTCCGCTCGCGGTCATCCTGCTGCTGGCCGTGGGTTCGGACTACAACTTGCTGTTGATTTCTCGCTTCAAAGAAGAGATCGGGGCCGGATTGAACACCGGCATCATCCGGGCCATGGCGGGTACCGGTGGTGTGGTCACCGCCGCCGGGCTGGTGTTCGCCTTCACGATGGCGTCCTTCGTGTACAGCGATTTACTCGTGCTGGGGCAGCTCGGCACAACCATCGCCCTCGGTCTGTTGTTCGACACCTTGATCGTGCGGTCGTTCATGACGCCGTCCATCGCCGTGCTTCTCGGACGGTGGTTCTGGTGGCCGCTACGAGTGCGTCCGCGGCCGGCGAGCACCATGCTGCAGCCCTATGGTTCCCGCCCAGCGGTGCGTCAGCTTCTGCTGTGGGACGACGACGATGATGTCGCTTCAGCGAAGCGCAGCTGACGCGGCGACCGCGGCCGTCTAGTCTGCGTTCAGATCGCGAAATCGCCTGAAATCGGCCCGATTTGCGATCTGGTGTGCACACTAGACGCCGTCCGATCTTGATTGGGGACCGACCAGCAGCGAGAAGAACTGATACGACGGATCGTTCTCGTCAAGCGTCCCTTTGAGGGTGTCCGCCGTGATCGGGTGACTCATATCCATCGAGGATGGATCAGTTACGCGCGCCCAGTCGGTGACGATGGTTCGCTCGAGCAATTTCCAAATGCCATCGCGCTTCTCGTACTTGTCGAGATAGCGGCCGCCGATCACGAGATCGACGTCTCGGCGCTTGCCGACGAGGGTATGGACCGCGATGTTGTAGCTCTCGCCCTCAGCCTCGTCTCCGCGGATGGCGAAGTTCGTCGTGGTGATGTGGTGCTGCATTGCCCGTAGGTAGGGACGGGAGGCGACGAGCTGCTCGAAGAACTCCTCGACCGACCCAGTTGAAAACGCACCGTGATCATCGACGGCGTCGTGATGATAGAGGTCCCGAAGCGCGTCGATATCACCTCGGTCCACCGCGCGGCAGTACGCATGGACGAGCTTGCGCAACGCCAACTCGTCGAGCATTTCCTGCAGCATCGGGTCCATCGCGGTCACCCTAGTTGTTCGTCGGGGACACCGAAGTATTCCTGGTAGCGTGCCGTCCGCTCGCGAAGCTCGTTCTCGTCCAAACCCGTTTGAGCGAACGTGTAGTGGTGTCCGCCGTGTTCGTGGGCAGGTTGGGCGGCCAAGAACTCGCGCATCCTGGTGTCGGCTTCGGCGGTGAAAGGTAGTCCGAGTCGGTCGTAAGCCGCCGCGACGGCACCGATCGGGTCAGCCGCGAACGATTGGTACTTCACGTCGACCACCTGGGAGGCCGGGATGGTTCCCGACTCCCGGGCGTCGATGGATCTGTCGAGGCCGTCGATGACGTACTCGGCCCACTCGCGGGCGACCTCCTCGATGGGTGTCGGCTCGGCAGCAAACGTGCGCAGCGTGCACGCCAGCGACGACACCGACGCGATGGTCCGCAGCGGATCGCGGTGTGTCTGTATCACCCGTGCGTCCGGGTACTCCGTCATCATTGCGTTCAGGGCCCAGATATGTCCGGGGGACTTGACCACCCAGCGGTTCACCGGGATTCGCGACTGCAGATGCTGCAGGAAGCGGCGGTGCCATTGGTATGCCGACGCCATGTCGGCGCGCAGAAGCCACTGGGCGTAGGACGGGACGCGGTACATCGTGGGAAAGATGAAGCTCTTGTAGTCCATCCCGGTGATGCGGACGCACTCCTGGGCCAGCAGTGGTCCGATCGGATGCATTGCCTTGAGGTCGGGGATGATCGAGGTCATCATCTCCTGAATCTGACGACTGTCCTCGATGCGGGGATCGATGTCGTACGTCGCCGCCTCCGGTGGCGGACAGGGCGCGTCGACTTCCCACGTCAACGGCGCCCGGGCATCGGGATCCTGCGCCAAGAGTTCGTACAGGATCGTGGTCCCCGTGCGCACTTGACCGACGATGAAAATGGGCCGGTCGATCCGCATTTCGGCGACCTCGGGGTGCGCCTGCCGGTAATCGACGACCTGCAGTCGTCTCGTGAGGGATCCGACGAGGTCGCCCTGTGCGACGACGTCTCCGAACTCCGTCAGGCCCGCCTCGGCGGCCAATGCGTCGGTCAGCGTGTCGAGGGCAATACGCCAATCGTCACCCCCGAAGTCGGAGAGCCCAGTGCTTTCCTGCGCCGCGGCGATGACCGCGGCAGGCGAAATATCACCCACGGAATTCGATCACGTTGTCGCGCAGTGGCGCCAGCAGTGCGTTCAGTCCGTACTCGAAGACGGCGTCGTAGTCGGTGGGGGATTGCAGCGCTTCAACGAGCGCCCGGTCGGGCCAGGCGTCCGCCCACAGGGACGGGTCCTCTTCGTCGTGCTTGGCCCCGCGGACCGCCGAGAATTGCATCACCGCAGATGAAATCACGTGCACCTGCACCGCTCGCAATACCAGCGCGGCATCGCTACCGGTGATGCCCAGTTCGGAGAGCTGTGCCGCCAGTCGCTGCTGAATCGGCAAGAACAGCTGCGGCGTACGGTCGCGTTCATGGGCGATCGCTAGCAGGTGCTGCTTGTCAATGAGCATCTTGCGTTGCGAACGCGCAAGGGAGGCAATGTGATCGACCGGATTGCCGCCGTCACTCGGCAGATCGGCCATCTGGCCGAGCAGGCGTTCGACCAATGCGTCGAAGAGTTTGTCCCGGCCGCCGATGTGCCAGTAAATGGAAGTGACCGCGACACCCAGCTGATCGGCTAGCCGACGCATACTGAATGCGTCCACACCGTCGACGTCGATCAACTCCGCCGCGGTCTGGAGTATCTGGTCGGCGGTGACGGGGTCGCTGCCCTTACCGCCCGGCTGCGTCAACCGTCTCACCTCCGGTGATGCGATCTCCTTCGGGCAGGTTCAGATAGCGTTCGAGGTTGCGGTGCATGTTGATCACGCGGCGTTCCTCGTTGGACAGCACCACGTGGGTGAGCCCTGGTTGGTGAAGGCCGCGCTGCAGGCCCGCCAACACCTCGATGTCCTGTGTGAGCACCAAACCGGGGTGCGCGTCGGCTGCCGTCATTCGCACATCGGTCGGTGTGATTCGTGGCGCGTCCGGCGGCATCCGCATCCAGACGATCATCACCAGTTCACCGCGATCGGGATCCGGTCCTGGGCGTGCGACCAGCACCGTCAGGTGATCGGCGTTGGTCAGCAGCGACATGTTCGGGAACACGTTGTACTGGTGCAGCCGCATCACCTGATCAGTGCTCGCCCAACTGAGGTCGACACCGCGTCCGTCGGCGAAAGTCTTTGTCCGCGCTGCGATTACGTCGGCCGCCGACTGACCTTGCTGATCGGGGGGGAACGGCGTGCCGTCCTCGACACCCATCAGCGCGCCCTGCGTGGTGACATAGGCTTCCCATACCTCGGCATCGGTCACCGACTCCTTGATGGCCGGACTGGGCACACCGTAGAGCTGTTCGGACTTGCCGGTGTGACCCCAGATGACTTGTGGCGCATACACGTCGTCCATGCACCTGTGGAGTTCCGGATGCAGGGTCTGAATGTGGTAGGTCTCGCTGAACCCGTCGGCGATGGTCTTCCAGTTCGCATCGACCTCGATGGTCATGGTGGCGTAGCACCGGAAGTCGCCGAGCCGGTTCCAGCCGATGTCGTCGGGCATCGCCTCGAGGTAGTCACGCAACGGGATCGCATCGGAGTCCAGGTTGACGAAGACCAGCCGCTCCCATGTGTCGACGCGGACTGGCAGCAGGGGGAAGTCGGACAGACGGAGCGCGCCGAAGCCCTTCCGGTTGGGGACGCGCCGCAGTGCGCCGGTCAGATCCCAGGTCCACCCGTGATAGCCGCATCGCAGTTCATGCAAGTCGGAGCCGGATCCGGCGCACAACGAATTGCCTCGGTGCCGGCACACGTTCTGGAAGGCGCGCAGCTCGCCGTCCTCGCCATGCACGATCAGGACGGAGTTGAGGCCGCAGCGATACTCGAAATAGTCACCCGGTTCGGCGACGTGGTCGACGGTGCAGGCGAGCTGCCACACCTTCGGCCACATCCGCTCCACCTCGAGGCGGGCGAAATCGGCCGAGTAATAGCGCTCGGCGGGCACGAGCGTGGGGCGCTGCGGTGGCGTGCCGATGGCATCCTCGCGCAGTGTTTGGGTCGGGTTGCCGACCGTGCGGCCGGCCGGTGCCGTTCGCGTCACGATTCCCCTCCGATTCCGGCTGCCGCCGTCTGTAACGGTGTTACATTGGCCACCATAACGGCAGCCCGGACGTTGAGGGAGCAAATCGTGTTCGACCTGAAGATCACTGGCGGAACCGTGGTAGACGGCACGGGCGGAGACCGATTCCAGGCCGACGTGGGCATCAAGGACGGTCGGATCGTTGAGATTCATCGCCGTGGTCCCGGTGACGTGCCACTGGACGGCAACGCGACCGAGACTATCGACGCGACGGGCAAGGTCGTCGCTCCGGGATTCGTCGACATCCACACGCATTACGACGGCCAGGTGAGTTGGGACAGCTCGCTGGAGCCCTCGAGCGGGCACGGCGTCACGACGGTCGTCATGGGGAACTGCGGCGTCGGGTTCGCCCCCGTACGGCCAGGTTCCGAAGAATGGCTGATCGAGCTGATGGAGGGCGTCGAGGACATTCCGGGTACCGCGCTTACCGAGGGGCTGACCTGGGGCTGGGAGAGCTACCCCGAATACCTAAACACGATCGCCAAACACGAACTCGCGATCGACGTCGGTAGTCAGGTCGCCCATGGCGCGATACGCGCCTACGCGATGGGCGAGCGCGGTGCCAAAAACGAGCCCGCTACCCCTGAGGACATCGACGCGATGGCCAGGCTGGTGCAAGAAGCGATCGAGGCCGGCGCACTTGGCCTTTCCACGTCGAGGACGCTGGGTCACCGCGCGATGGACGGTGAGCCGGTCCCAGGGACGTTCGCCGCGGAAGACGAACTGTTCGGTCTCGGTCGTGCGATGGCCGCGGGCGGCCAGGCAGTCTTCGAGCTCGCGCCCCAAGGTGCGGCGGGCGAGGACATCGTCGCGCCCAAGAAAGAACTCGAATGGATGAAGCGGCTCAGCGCCGAGATCGACCGGCCGGTGTCGTTCGCCATGATCCAGGTCGACGCCGCTCCAGACCTATGGCGTGAGCTGATGGACATCTCCGCGGAGGCTTACGAATCGGGCAGTCGACTGTTTCCACAGGTCGCCGCTCGGCCATTCGGCATGCTGTTCGGCTTCCCCGGGCATCACGCATTCACCCATCGTCCGACGTTCCGTCAGCTCAAAGCCGAATGCAGCCGCGCGGAGATGGCTCAACGGCTCGCTGATCCCGCGGTCAAGGCGGCCATCCTGGCGGAAGACGACTTGGCGCCGGACCCGACGAAGCTGTTCGACGGCATGTTCGCCCTCGTGCAACACTCGCTCGGTCGTATCTACCACATCGGCGACCCGCCCGACTACGAGCCGACCGACGATCGCACAGTGGAGAAGATCGCGGCCGAAAGGGGCGAGGATCCGCTCGCCACTCTGTACGACCTGATGCTCGAGTCCGATGCGACGTCGATGCTGATGCTGCCGATGTTCAACTACTCCTACGGCAACTGCGATGCGATTCGCGAAATGATGACCCACCCTGCGGGGGTGATGGGCCTGTCCGATGGCGGCGCGCATTGCGGCATGATCTGCGACGCGTCGTATCCCACGTTCCTGCTGACGCATTGGGCACGAGACCGGCATCGGGGCGACAAGCTGCCACTGGAGTACGTGGTGCGCAAGCAATCTCACGACACCGCCCAGCTGTTCGGATTGACCGATCGCGGCGTCATCCAGAAGGGCAAGAAGGCCGACATCAACGTCATCGACATGAACGCGCTGACGTTGCACCCGGCGAAAATGGTCTACGACCTGCCCGCCGGCGGGCAGCGACTGGTTCAGGGCGCCAGCGGATACAGCGCCACGATCGTCAATGGCGTCGTCACCCGTCGCGACAACGTGGACACCGGCGCACGCCCGGGCCGGCTGGTGCGCGGGGCGCGCTGAGCCTCAGAACTTCGCGGTCGCTCCCGCGTCGATCGGGAGCGCCGCGCCGGTGATGTACTTGGCCTCATCCGATGCCAGGAACAGCACCGCATTGCTGACCGCACGTGCCTCGAAGTACGGCACCGGCAGCATGTGGAAAGTTCCGATGATCTCGCCCGCGTCGGCCATGGTCGGCTCGGCGAGATCTGGCCGCAGTGTGCGATGGAACTGCTCGTTGTCGATCATCGGTGTCCGGACGTTTCCCGGATGGATGGAGTTCACCCGAATCCATTGCGGGGCAAGTTCATTGGCGAGCGAATTCATCAAACCGACGACTGCGTGCTTGGCCGACGCGTAGTGGGCCATGTAGCCGCCGCCGCGAAGCCCCAGCATCGAACTCACCAGGATGATCGATCCGCCGCGGCCGTCGGACATGTGCGGGACCGCCACCTTGACCGTGTGCCAGACCCCGGTGATGTTGATGTCGAGCATCGTCTGCCAGGCGGCTTCCTCGATCATCGCGGCGGGCGCGGGGCTGCCGCTGATCCCCGCGTTGGCGATGACGATGTCCGGGCGGCCAAGCTGGTCGATCCCTTGCTGCAGCGCGGCTGAAAGCGCCTCGACGTCCCTGACATCGGCCTTCGCGGTGACGATGCGGCGGTCCAACTTCTCGACCAGCGCGGCTGTTTCGTCCAGGTCGGCTTCAGTGGCCAAGGGGTAAGGGGCGCCGTCGATGTCGGCACAGGCGTCGACGGCAATGATGTCGGCGCCTTCCTCGGCCAGTCGGATCGCATGCTCGCGGCCCTGACCGCGCGCCGCACCCGTGATGAACGCGACCTTGCCGGCCACCCGGCCCACTGTGTTCGTCATCGTCACCTCTCGTTTATCGGCCCCTACACATTCCGCTGCCCCACGAGCGAAGTCAACGGGCGCCGGCCAGCCCGGCATGGGGCCGCACGAGCACTTCCTGTGCCGTGCTGGCGACCATCCGTCCTGCCGCATCGCGAATGGTTCCGCGGACCATCGCCCGATGCCCGGTCAGCGACACCGTCTCCTGCGTGTGCAGGTGCCATTCGTCGAAACGGACGGGACGGTGAAACCAGATGGCATGGTCCAGACTCAGGGCCGCAAGAGACCCGTAGCCCACGCGCTGCGGATGGTTGCGAAATGCCATGTCGACGAGCAGGTAATCGCTCGCGTAGGCCAGCATCGCGTGGTGAACGGCGGGGCGGTCGCCGACCTCGCGCGGGAGCCGCATCCAATGCGATCGTGGGCCGGCTGTCTGGGCACCACCCAGAAAGGTCGGTGCTTCCGCGATCCGCATCTCCAGCGGCGGTGGCACATCGATCCACGTCGATGCGTTCTCGCGCATCTCCGGCGGCGTGTACTGAACCCAGTGTTGCAGCAGGGGTAGATCTTCGGGCGGCGGTGAGTCGAGAGGCGGCTGGGGGAGTTCGGGTTCGACAGCATTGGTGTGGAACGAGGCGATCGCGGTGAGGACGTTGCGCCCGTCCTGCAGCACGTCGACCCGCCGGGTCGCCATGGACCGCCCGTCGCGCACCCGGTCGACCGCAATGTCCAGTGGGGCACCCGAAACCCCTGATCGGACAAAGTACGCGTGCAACGACTGCGGTACGTGGTTGCTGACGGTCTCGGCGGCGCCCAGCACGGCCTGTGCGAGCAGCTGGCCGCCGAAGACCCGACCGAACCGACCGGGCTCGTTGCCGACGCGAAACCGGTTGTCGCCCTGAGGTTCCAGGTGCAGAGCGCGTTCGAGATTGTCGAGAGCTCCGAGGACTGACTTCTCCATCGGGGTGCCGGTGCCGCGCAGCGGTCCTGTCAAGTCAATATCGGCCATCGTTACCGGACCTTCGGCTCGTCGGGTACGCGGTAGCCGTCACGCGTCATGATCCGAACCGGGTCGACGCCGTTCCAGCTGGCGCAGGTGTCGGAAATGGCCTGCAATCTCGTCAGGAAGCCGAGATGATTTTCGACTACCTCCGTGTAGAACCCGAAGTCCGCCGATGTGTCCACGTACGCGACACGGAACTTGCCCGCGTCGCTTTCGGCGACGACGTGGTAACCGAGCGTCTCGAAATGCGCCTTTTTCCTCGTAATGATCTGTGACGGTGGCAATTTGGTGGAAGGCCGAGGCGCCGTTGTTGCTCCATTCCCGGAAAATGCTCGGCGTGCTGCAGTGCTGCTGGATCAGTTCGATCTGTATGGGTCCGGCCTGTGCGACGGCGATTTGAATTTGGAGCGAGCGCATTTCGTCTCCGTAGGTGGCTTGCTGCTCCAGCACCGGCAGCACGTGAAAGGGGCCGATACCGAACGCGCTTGCCCATCCGGACGCTGCAGCGAGTACATCGTCGACCACGTGTCCGAGTTGAAAGAACCGGAAGTCGCCGTCGGGCCACGGCTGTTCGAACAATCGGTGAGCCGGTGGCCTCCCTGCATCGGCGGTCATGCTGCGGCGGCGCTCCTCGGCGTTGGGGTTACGCCGTTCTGTATATCAGTCGTCATCCGGTCGGGAGGCGCAGCCTCCACCGTGCGACACCGGCGCACAAGGCTGTCAGCACACCCAGCATGACGATGTCGGATAGCCACGCCGTCACCGAGTGCTGCCAGTGCGAGTCCTGCGCGATACCGACCACGAGGTTGCTCAGATCCGCTGTCGAGGCAGTGGCCGCGAAACCCATCGTCCCGGCATGATCCACGCGATGGTCTCCAACAGCGGTCGCCCCGTCACCGGGATGAATCCGCCCGCGAACACCGAGCCTAAGATTAGCTGAGGCTAACCTAATGACAAGAGGCTCGTCTGACTAACGAGGGGGTGCCCTCGGCCGATGCGGCCGCCACATTGATGTCCAAAAACGAAGATTTCGCAGCTAGAGCATGATAGTTGCCAAATCACGAAGCAGCAGAGCGCGAATTTACACCGGCGTCAGACGTTGCGGTGGGCTACGTGCGTCAGCGTGTGGGTAACCACAGCCAACGCCGTTGATCTAGGTGGCGGGACGCGCGGCCCGTTCGGCCGCGTGGTCCTCGATCGCCTTACCGATCGCATGCGACGCGCGGTCGACGAACTCGGTTCCGCTTGCGGCTACCCAGTCGGCCGAAGCGGATGGCCCCTTCAGTTGGCCCGTGAAATGTGGAATCACAAACTGCGCGAAGAGGTCATAGCTCTTGAGCTTGGCAGCGGGGGGTGCCCAGTCGTGGTCGAACAACAGGAATGCACCGAATCCGCCGTCGCTCGCATCGACGAGTTCCTCGATCTTGGCGACCGCGTCCTCGGGTGTCCCGATGACTGCGAAGCCGGACTCACGGTTGTTGGCGATGATCTCCGCCGGAGTGTCGCCCTGTACGGGCCCGGCCGGAAGGATGTGGCTGAAATAGCGCGAGAATTCGGCGATTCCGTATTCGACGTCGCGTTCGGCCTGCTCGCGACTCTCGGCGAGGTGCATCGGGCCGACGAGTCGCCATTTGGAACGGTCGGCGACATGGCCATGGTCTGCGGCGACCTCCTCCCACGTCGACCAATGGTGGGCGAGCATGTTCATGCCTTGTCTCGCGGTCGCCGCTATCGACAGCATGCCGATCCCGTGCTTGCCCGCTCCGCGCGGGCCGGTGGGGGAGAAGGACGCTGCGACAGCGACATCGAAGCAGGGGTCGCTGTAGGGTTTCAGCTGCAGCCGGGCGTCCTGGAGGGTGAATCCGTCGGTGTCCATGGTGACGGTTTCGCCGCGCAGTAATCGCATGATCGCGTCGAGGCACTGCTCCATACGGGGTCGCTGCTCATCGGCAGGGATGCCGAGCATGTGCGCGTCGGAGGTGAGCTGGCCTGGCCCGCAGCCGAGCATGACCCGGCCTCGGGTGAGATGGTCGAGCAGCACCATGCGATCGGCGAGCATCAGGGGGTTGTGGTACGGCAGCGAGCTGACGCCGGTCCCGAGCTTGATGTGCTTGGTTCGCTCGGCGGCGACGGCGATGAACACCTCCGGTGAGGCGATGATCTCGAACCCGGCGGAATGGTGCTCGCCGATCCACGCCTCGTGGAATCCGAGTTCGTCCATCGCTTGGATCAGTTTGAGGTCACGCTCGAGAGCGAGCGTCGGATTCTGTCCAGTGGGATGGAACGGCGCCATGAAGTTTCCGAATCGCATTCGCACATTCTGGACCTGGCCCCGCACCGGGTTGCAGGCGCGTCTCAGAAGGCGGCGAATGGTCCTGTCTGGCCCTGAGCTGGGCGATAAAGTCGGGCATGACAACACCCGAGACAGACCAGGATCCGGCGTCGACAGAGACCACCGTCGTCGTGGAGGGGATGGACCCGAAAGCCCTCACCCAGCGGATCAGCGTGGGGGAGCACCGACTGGTTGCCGACGAGCCGCGGCCGATCGGCGAGGATGCGGGTCCGACACCCTACGATCTGCTACTCGGGGCGCTCGGTGCCTGTACTTGCATGACGGTGCGGATGTATGCCAAGCGCAAGGACTGGCCGCTTGACCAAGTCCGAGTCTCGTTGCGGCACTCGCGTATTCACGCACAAGACTGTGCCGACTGCGAAACTCGCATCGGAATGCTCGACCGTATCGATCTTGGCATTGAGTTGATCGGTGATCTCGATGATGCCCAGCGGGAACGCTTGCTCCTGATCGCCGGACGCTGCCCGATTCATCGGACCCTGACCTCGGAGATCCACATCGTCACGACATTGCGCTGAGGCCGAGGCTGGGTGAGGGATCGCGCCGAGGAATTGACGTTTCCGTCGGCGAAGGCAGGGTATCCGTCCCGCAGGAGGTGGGAAGATGCCCGTCTGGAGCTGGTTCTTCATCGCAGCAGGTGTTCTGATCGCGTTGACTTTGCTACTCGCCGCGGTCTTAGCCGCGACCGGTCGCAGGAGAACGAGGCGATTGAAGCAACATTTCGGTCCGGAGTATGAGCATGCCGTAGAGGATGCCGGAGATCGGCGCGCCGCCGAGAACGAGCTAGTGGCGCGTGAGCGAAAAAGGAAAAGACTCGAGATCGTCGCGTTGACTCCCGAGGCCCACCGTCGGTATTCGGAGCAGTGGGTAGAGGTTCAACGCTCGTTCGTTGACGACCCTTCGAGCGCGGTTGGCTACGCGGACCGCCTGGTGACCGAGGTCCTGCGCGAACGCGGTTATCCAATAAGCGATTTCGACCAGCGCGCATCGGATATCTCGGTCGATCACCCGGGCACGGTCGAACATTATCGTGCCGCGCGCACTTTGCACCTGGCGCAGGAGAAGGCCGACATCGGCACCGAAGCGCAGCGCCAGGCCTTCGTTCACTATCGCGCGCTCTTCGAGGAGTTGCTCGGCGCCGATCCCGCAATCGAGAATGACACGCCGAAGGAGGCGACGGCATGACTGCCCACGACCAGCGGAACGATGGTGCCCCGATGCGGTCTGCGCAGCCTGAATTCTCGGAACCCGGTAGGGAACCTCTTCCAGCGCAACGTGTTTCGCCAGCAGTGTGGGATGACACCAGCGTATCCGACGCGCCGACCGGAGCTGCACCCGCACACGACGAGCCATCGGTCGCTCATGAAGAGGCGTCAAGCGCACCCGCCGAGTCACCTCAACCGGAGACGGTGCCACCGAGTGCTGGAGTTCAGCCGCACTCCGACGAGTTGCTTTTCAATGCAGACGCTTCCGGATTGCGGTCGCGCTGGGACGACATTCAGGCGGTGTTCGTCGACGACCCTGCCGATTGCGTGCAAAAGGCCGACACCCTGGTGGCCGAGGTTGTCGAGCAGGTGACGGCGGGATTCTCCGAGGCCCGCTCGCGACTCGAGGCGCAGTGGGCGAAAGGGGAGGAGGCGTCCACCGAAGATCTGCGTCTGGCCCTGCAGCGGTATCGCGAGTTCTTCCAGCGGTTGCTCGCGGCGTAACCGTAGCGACTGGCCCGCCGTCCGTGAGGGACGGCGGGCCAGCCACGGTTTGAAGTCGGTTAGTTCTTGAACGCGTCCTTGACCTTCTCGCCGGCGTCCTTGAGGCTCGACTTGGCCTGATCGACCTTGCCCTCGTTCTCGGTGCTGCTGTCGCCGGTCACCTTCCCCAGGGTCTCCTTGGCCTTGCCACCCGCGTTGTCGATCTTGTTGCTTGCCTTGTCTCCTGCGCCCATGACGTCTTCCTTCGCTTATTCACAACGGCCCGGATGAGCCTTGACGGTGGGATACCGCTAATCGAGTCATCTGAAACGTTTCGTCATGATCGGGCGACGCGAGGAGTCCGGTCCGGGTGCTCAGCGCCTCGGAGGGACGCCGAGCGCCAACACGGCTGTGTCGTCCTCGACGCCTGCACCCCGGCGTTCGACGCCGGTCTCGAATTTCATCGGCCGGGCTAGCGTCGAACAGGCAGCAAGGCCAACGGAAGTCGGAGGGCCCGCCGCGGCTGCCAACCCATTCGACCAAACCTCGAGCTGAAGGTGCGACCGGCTAGGTGGGTGATGTCGCGCCAGTTGCGGCGGACGATCACACCTGCGGTGAATCCGCACAAGAAGCCGACGGTGAAGTACCGACGCGCCCGCTGCTTCTTCCGCCGCGCTATCGCCGATGCGGTATGGCCGCATACAGCGGCGATGGCGGCGATCGCCACCAACAGAAAGATGACCTGCGGCACCATGTGACCTCCGGGCCGTTCGTCAATGCAGGCCGCTCAGGCGATCCAATCACTGCCGGCCCGATAAGAGGATCCTCGGTCTCCATTCGTGACCAAAGCGAGGACGAACTGTTAGATCGCCAGCCCCGCAATGATCAGCCGTGTGGTGGCCTCGGCCCGCTTTCGCCCATACCCGCGCCCCTCGGACAGAATCGGATAGACAACGGCCCCCACGATCGCGTCTGCCGCCGATGCGGCGGTGGCCTCGTCGACGGCATCTGCGAGCAGTCGCCTACGAACACTGTCCAGTAGAGGTGCGCTGAATCCTGCACGCAGCTTGATCGCCGTGTCCTCGTGCTCCATGCAGGCCACCGTGAGGATGCGCAACATCGCCGATCCGCGCTCGGTGGTCAGCGTCGCGGCCAGCCTGCCCGCCCACCGCACCAGGTCGTCGACGAGATCATCGGTGTGCTTCACCGCGGCGATGATCTTGTCCGCATCGGCGAGCAAAACGTCGGCTACCAGGGCGGGACGGGTGGGCCACCAACGGTAGATGGTCTGCTTACCGACGCCTGCGCGGGCGGCCACGGCCTCGATGCTCGTCCCGTCGAAGCCGCGCTCGAGCAGCAACTCACGGGTTGCGGTGACGATCGCGACGCGCGACTTCTCGCTGCGGCGGCGCGGAGCTGTGACTTGGCGGACCATGTGGCGCATCCTCGGTTGCCGGTGCGTCGGACAACCCGTAGTGTGCCACAAGACGAGACGGTCCGTCTTGTCAAGAACGAAAGGCGGCGCGACGTGCCGATCGGGCTCACCCCGGAGCAGCGGCAATTGGACGAGGCGGTCGGCCGCTTCGCGGCACGGCATGCCGCCGTGGACCAGACCCGCGGCTCGTTCGACGAGATTGCTGAAGGAACGCTGCCCAAGTGGTGGGACGACCTTGTTGCACAAGGCTTTCACGCGGTACACCTCCCCGAATCGTTTGGCGGACAGGGCGGTTCGCTGGCGGATGCGGCTTGCGTCATCGAGGCCGCGGCGACCGCGCTGTTACCGGGGCCACTGCTGCCGACAGTGATCGCCGGCGCCATCGCGCTTTCGGCCGACAAGGTGCCCGCAGCGAACAGGCTGTTGAGCGATCTCGCCGCTGGGGTTGCCGCCACCGTCGTGCTGCCGGAGTCCGGCGACTTGCGCGCGAACGTTGTCGACGGCGCATGGCGCGTGACCGGATCGTCGGGCGACGTGCTCGGGCTGTGCTCGGCCGGGGCGATCCTGGTGGCCGCCCGGCGTGGCGATGGCGAGACACTGTGGTGCCTCGTCGATCCGGCTGCCGCTGCGGTGTCGGTGCACGCGCGTGGCGGGACCGACCTCACCATCGACATCGGCATTCTGCACCTTGATGACCTCGACGTGCCGGATGCGCTGGTGCTGAAAGGCATCGACGACGACGCGGCATGGGATATCGCCGCCGCGCTATCGGCTTGCGCCTCAGCCGGAACGTTGCAGTGGGCGCTCGATGCGGTGACCGAGCACTTGCGGACCCGGGAACAGTTCGGCAAGCCCATCGGAACCTTTCAGGCGCTTCAGCACGAAGCGGCGATGCTGCTCGTCAACAGCGAATTGGCCGCGGCGGCAGCGTGGGACGCGGTGCGCGCCGTGGACGAAGCGCCGGAGCAACGGCAACTGGCGGCCGCCGGCGCCGCCATCATGGCGGTCGCGCCTGCTCCCGAGCTGCTGCTCGACGCGTTGACGATGTTCGGCGCGATCGGGTTCACCTGGGAGCACGACGTGCACCTGCATTGGCGACGCGCCACCAGTCTGGCCGCCTCGATGGGGCCGATCACCGGTTGGTCGCGTCGCCTCGGCGAACTGAGCCGGACGCATGTTCGCGACATGTCGGTGAAGCTCGGCGACGGCGAAGCGGAATTCCGCGCCAGGATTGCCGACGTGCTGGACCGGGCGCTCGAACTGCGTAACGACAAGCCTAGCCCGCTTGGGGACTACGACCACCTGGCCAGCGGGCCCCAGCGCACGCTGATCGCCGACTCCGGTTTGATGGCGCCGCATTGGCGACCACCGTGGGGCGTGGGTGCGACGCCCCTGCAGCAGCTGATCATCGACGATGAATTCGCCAAGCGGTCCGATCTGGTACGGCCGTCGCTCAACATCGCCGAGTGGATCCTGCCGTCGATCATCAGCTCGGGATCGGAAGAACTTCAGCAGCAACTGATTCCGCCGACGCAGCGCGGTGAGTTGCTCTGGTGCCAGCTGTTCAGTGAACCCGGTGCCGGATCCGACCTCGCGGCACTGAGTACGCGTGCAGTGAAGGTCGACGGCGGTTGGCGCATCAACGGCCACAAGATCTGGACGTCGTCGGCGCAGTACGCCGATTACGGTGCACTGCTGGCGAGAACGGACTTAGATGCCCCGAAGCACAAGGGCATCGGCTACTTCATCATCGACATGCGTGCCGAGGGTGTGGAAATCCAGCCGATCAAGACGGCGGACCGTGACCGGCATTTCAACGAGGTGTTCCTCGCCGATGTTTTCGTACCCGACGAAATGTTGCTCGGGGGACCGACCGACGGATGGAGTCTTGCGATCTCCACGATGGCCCAAGAACGGGTCGCAATCGGCGCGTACGTGCACATCGACCGCGCGGGTGCCCTGCGGCATCTCGCCGGCGAGGCCGGGCCCGATCAGGACACGGTGATCCGCGCGCTGGGCGAACTGGACGCCTACAGCAACGCGATCAAGGCGCTCGGTGTGCGCGAGACGATTCGGCTGCTCGACGGACAGAGCGCCGGACCCGCGTCGAGTATCGCCAAGGTGGCCACCAGCGTCATGCTGCGCCGCACCTTCAAGGCCACCCTCGAGTTGGCGGGACCCCTTGCGGTGGTCGAACGGTCGGAACCCCCGATCGTCGCACCGTACCTGCGGCTGCCCGCCGAACTGATAGGCGGCGGCACGCGCCAGATTCAGCTCAACATCATCGCGCAGATGATCATGGGTCTGCCCCGCAAGTGAAAAAACGAGAAACAGGACACAGCATGGGATTACGCGGAGAAGCGGCGATCGTCGGCTATGTCGAGCTGCCGCCGGAACGGATGACCACCGCCGCGCCGGGGCCCTTCACACTCGAGCAGTGGGCCGAGCTGTCCGCCGCGGCGTTGGAGGATGCGGGAATTCCCGCGGAGTGGGTGAACGGAATCGTCACCTCACACCTGGGGGAGTCGGAGATCTTCGTGCCGTCGACCGTGGCCGAGTATCTCGGCATTGACGCGAATCTCGCTGAACTCGTCGACCTCGGTGGCGCCAGTGCTGCCGGCATGGTGTGGCGGGCCGCGGCGGCCGTTGAGCTGGGACTCTGCGACGTCGTGCTCTGCACGATCCCGTCCCGCTACATCACCCACATGTCGGAGAAGAAGCCCAGACCGCTCGTCGACGCTGTGTTCTTCGGCTCCTCGAGCAACCAATACGGTTCGCCCCAAGCCGAGTTCGAGATCCCCTACGGCAACCTCGGTCAGAACGGACCCTACGGCCAGGTCGCCCAGCGCTACGCAGCTGTCTACGGATATGACGAGCGCGCGATGGCCAAGATCGTCGTGGATCAGCGGTTCAACGCCAACCACACTGAAGGGGCCATCTGGAAGGACAAACCGCTCACCGTGGAGGACGTGCTCGCCAGCCCGGTGATCGCCGATCCGCTGCACATGCTGGAGATCGTCATGCCCTGTGTCGGCGGGGCGGCCGTCGTGGTGGCCAACGCCGATGTCGCCAAGCGGTCACGCAATCGGCCCGTGTGGCTCAGGGGATTCGGCGAACACGTCCCGTTCAAAACCCCGACTTACGCGGAGGATCTTCTGCAGACGCCGATCGCCAAGGCCGCCGACACCGCGTTCGGCATGACGAATCTGCGGCGCGAAGACATGGACATGGTGTCGATCTACGACTGCTACACGATCACGGTGCTGCTGAGCCTCGAGGACGCTGGGTTCTGCGAAAAGGGCAAGGGCATGTCATTCGTCGCCGACCATGACCTGACGTTCCGCGGCGATTTCCCACTCAACACCGCGGGCGGTCAACTCGGTTTCGGTCAGGCCGGACTCGCAGGCGGCATGCACCACGTATGCGATGCCGCCCGACAGATCATGGGGCGAGCGGGTCAGTCACAGGTCTCCGACTGCCATCGGGCGTTCGTCTCCGGCAACGGAGGAATCCTGTCCGAGCAGACGACGCTCATCCTCGAGGGGGATTGATCACATGACCGCCTTCGAACGACCGATGCCGGTGAAAACGCCTACCACCGCACCATTCTGGGATGCGCTGTCACAGCACCGCATCCGCATCCAGTATTCGCCTTCCACTGACGCTTGGGTTTTCTATCCACGGGTACGCGCCCCGCGCACGTTGGCGCGTGATCTCGAGTGGCGTGAAATTTCGGGGATGGGCACGCTGTACTCCTTCACCGTCGCGCGTCGACCCGTCGGACCGCATTTCGCCGATGCCGTACCTCAGCTGCTGGCGATCGTCGAGTGGGACGAGGGGCCACGGTTTTCCACCGAGATGGTGAACGTGGACCCTGCCGATCTGCGAATCGGTATGCGCGTCAAGCCGGTCTTCTTCGACTATCCCGACCACGACGTCACCATGCTGCGCTACGAACCGGCGGACAACTCGACACGATCTGCGACAAGACGCGCCATCGCGGGCCCGAGGCAATAGGGTTCTTCAAAACAGGGGATCTGATGGAGCTATTGGCAGCGCAGCGGGAATTCACGGCGTACGGGCCGTCGCATCTCATCGTGCTCGCGGTGTTCGCGATAGGCGCGGCACTGCTCGTTTGGAGTGGACGTAAGCAGACCGAAGCCCAGGCTCGGCTCTTCAGCCGAGGTTTCGCGCTCGTCATCCTCGCGATGTTCTTGGTGGCATTGACGTACAAGCTGACGAGCCCGGTCCTTGATACGTCGATACCGCTGCAGCTCTGCGATGTCGCCGAACTCGTTGCGGTCTATGCCCTCTGGACACAACGGCATTGGGCGTTTGTGCTCACGTACTACTGGTGCCTCGTGCTCAGCTCGCAAGCGTTGATCACACCCGACGTCGGTACGGCAGAAGAAGGGTCGCCGGACTTTCCCCATCACCTATTCATCACCTTCTTCGCGCTGCACGTGCTGGTCGTGTGGGCGGCCATTTACCTGACGTGGGGGCGCAGGATGCGGCCGAGCTGGCGCGACTACCGGTTCGCGATCATCGCCACCTTGGTGTGGGGAGCATTCACGTTCACGTTCAACGCGATCGTCGGAACCAACTACGGCTACTTGAACGGCAAGCCACCGACCGCATCGGTACTGGACTTCCTTGGTCCGTGGCCGGTGTATCTGCTCATCGAGGTGACAATCGTGCTCATCGTGTGGGCGCTGATCACCTGGCCGTGGGAGCGCATGCGACGCCGAACCGAGCAGAGCCAGACTGCAGTCTGAGCCCCACCCGCCGGGTCAGACCGCCGATTCTCCGGTCGCGGAGAAGATGACGCGGCGTCCGATCTCGACCGCATGGTCGGCGAACCGCTCGTAGTAGCGGCCCAGGAGCGTGACGTCGACGGCGGGGGCCACGCCGTGTTTCCACTCCCTGTCCATCAACACCGAGAACAGGTGACGGTGGAGGTTGTCCATATCGTCGTCGTCGTCCGCAAGCTGTTCTGCGCGGTGCGTATCCATGGAAAGGACGACCTGCTTGACGTTGCTTCCCATATCGACGGCGATGCGGCCCATTTCCGTGAAGTAGCCGTTGACTTCCTCCGGGAGCACTTTTTGCGGATGCCGTCGACGGGTGATTTTGGCGACGTGCAGTGCCAGTGCGGCCATCCGCTCGACATCGGCGATGTTCTTCAAGGCGCTGACCACCGCGCGCAGGTCACCGGCGACAGGTGCCTGCAACGCGAGAACGGTCAAGGCCTGCTCCTCGGTCTTCCTGGCGTGTTGCAGGATGGCCTCGTGGTCGGTGATCACCTGCTCGGCCAGCACCAGGTCGGCCTGCAGAAGGGCCTGGGTCGCGGATTCCATCGCCTTACCCGCAGCACCGCACATCTCGGCGATTCCGACGATCAGGTCGTCGAGCTGCTGATGGAAGGCATTGCGCACGCTCCGAGTTTAGGGGCAAAGAGCCCGGTAGAGGGTCTTCGCCTCGCCCGACGACGACGTAATATGTGTGTCGGGACTCGCTCACTAATGCGATGATTTGACGATGTACGACCCCCGCGTGTCGGCCCGCGGTGAGCGATCGGCGTTGGTGTCGCCGGACTTGCACGTCGGCAGCTTCCGCTTTTGGTTCGTCGGGCAGTCGTGGGAATGGTCCGACGAGGTCGCCCGGATGCATGGCTATCAACCCGGCGAGGTCGTGCCCACGACCGAATTGCTGCTTTCCCATAAGCATCCCGACGACCGTCAGCACGTCCAGGATGCGCTGGACCATGCCCTGCTCTCCCGAGGGGCGCTCTCCAGCCGTCACCGCTTCATCGACACCGGCGGCCGGGTCCACACCGTCATCGTGCTCGCCGACCGGATGCTCGACGACGAGGGCGCAGTCCTGGGAACCGAGGGCTACTACGTCGACTTGACCGACACGTTCGACCAGACGCGGCGCCAAGCCCTCGACGCTTCACTTCCCGAACTGTTGGAGTCACGCGCGGCGATCGAGCAGGCTAAAGGCGCCCTCATGTTGGTCTATCGCATCGACGCCAACGCAGCGTTCGAGCTTTTGCTCTGGCGTTCGCAACACACCAACACCAAACTGCGCGCGCTGGCAACACAGATAGTCGCCGAGCTCGCTACCCTCGACTTCGAACCCGACGATCTGCGGCGGTCGTTCGATCACCTGCTGCTCACCGCGCACCAACGCATCGATCGCAACGGCAACGCATGAGCGTGTGCGCCAGCAGCAAATTGGGTACCGAACATCCAACCATCCGCTAGCAACAGGTGCAGAGACGTGGCGCTACTGGACGTGAATCAGGATGTTCGCGACGCCGCTGTCGTGGTAACGGCAGTGGGCGATGTTGATTCGGCGAGTTTCACCCACCTGGAGTTCCATCTCGATACCGCCCTGAAGAGGGCTCTCGATCACCCGGCCTTGCTGCTGGTCATCGACCTTTCGGGTGTCACGCATTTCGGCAGCGCAGGGCTCAACGCCCTCCTCGAATGCCACGAGCAGGGACAGGCCCTGGGTGTCGCCGTCCACATATCCGCTGCCAACTCAGAGGTGCTGCGTCCGATCCAGATCACCAAGCTCGACGCGATCCTGCGGGTCTATCCGAGTATCCCCGCGGCACTCGATGGACATTGACATGAGCGGTGCAGGCGGCGAGCGCGATGGCGTGGCCACCGTTTTCAGCGCGGACACGGAAGTCGGCTTCGACCTCGCCCAGGTGGACTGGGCCGGCACCCCACTCGGTTCGCCGCATCAGTGGCCACAGAGCCTACAGACGGCGGTCGGCATCCTGCTGTCCACGCGTTTCTCGATGTGGATGGCGTGGGGACCGGATTTGACGTTCTTCTGCAATGCCGCGTATCGACGCGACACGCTGGGCCGGAAGTACCCGTGGGCGTTGGGACGGCCGGCCCGCGAGGTGTGGGCGGAGATCTGGGACGACATCGGACCGCGAATCGACGCGGTTTTGTCCACCGGAGAAGCCACCTGGGACTCCGAGCTGTTGCTCTTCTTGGAGCGCTCCGGGTATCAGGAGGAGACCTATCACACGTTCTCCTACAGTCCGCTGCGCGACGACGACAATCAGATCGTCGGCATGCTGTGCGTGGTCAGCGAGGACACGCAACAGGTGATCGGCGAGCGGCGGATGGCGACGCTGCGCGATCTTGGCTCCGATCCAAGCGTCGTGCGCAGCGAGGAAGAATCACTCGCTTTCGCCGATCGCCAGCTCGGACAAAATTTGCGCGACCTCCCGTTCACGCTGACCTACCTGCTCGATGACAGCGGTGACGCCCGGCTCACCGGCTCGAGCGGTATCGACGCTGGGCATCCTGCGGCTCCTTCGCTGATACCCGCAGGCGAGAATCGGCCGTGGCCGGTAGCCGAGGCTGCCCAGGGCGACACGCTATCGGTGGTTCTGGACGGGTTGCCGAATCTGCCGACGGGGGATTGGCGCGACCCGCCCACCAAGGCACTTTTGGTGCCGTTACTGCTGCAACAGGGCGGCACTCCTCGCGGATTCCTGGTGGCTGCGCTGAACCGTTACCGTCCCTTGGACGATGGCTACCGCGACTTCGTGACGCTCGTCGCGGGGCACATCGCCTCCGGTATCGGCAGTGCGAGAAGCTTCCGGGACCAACAACGCCGGGCGGAAGAGCTGGCCGAACTGGACCGTGCCAAGACGACGTTCTTCTCGAATATCAGCCACGAATTCCGCACACCCCTGACGTTGATACTCGACCCCGTCGACCAGCTGCGAGGTCGTCCCGAACTCGACGAGCCGACCCGCCAGGAGCTGGATACCGTGTGGCGCAACGGGTTACGTTTGACCAAGCTGGTCAATTCGTTGCTGGATTTCTCGCGTTTCGAGGCCGGCCGCACCCAGGCGCACTTCGTACCGGTCGACCTTGCGACCGTCACCGCAGAGCTTGCGAGCGTGTTTCGGTCCGCCGTCGAACGGGCGGGTCTTGGTTTTGTCGTCGACTGCCCACCTCTTGACGATGTCGTCTACATCGATCGCGATATGTGGGAGAAGGTGATTCTCAACCTGCTCTCGAACGCGTTGAAGTTCACCTTCGAAGGCAGCATCGCCGTAGGTGTTCGCGGCGAGAACGGCGAAGCGGTGGTGACCGTGGCGGATACCGGTATCGGCGTAGGGGCCCCGGAGATACCCCGGCTGTTCGAGCGCTTCCACCGCATCGAAAATGTTCGCTCCCGATCCAACGAGGGCAGTGGTATCGGACTAGCCCTTGTCAAGGAGTTGGTCGAGGTCCACCGCGGCACCATCGCGGCCGACAGCACCGAAGGTGTGGGGACCACCTTCACCATCCGGATACCATTCGGCACCGCGAATCTGCCCACCGACCGGGTCGCGACGGCGGATGCCGGTCGGGCATCTTCGGCAACTGCCGAACCCTATGTGCAGGAGGCATTGCGCTGGATTCCCGCCGAGACTCGTCATACGGCCGAGGAGTCCGGGAAACCCGGGGAGGACGCCTCAGGTACGGGCACTCGGAAGCCGATCCGCGCGCTGATCGCGGACGACAACGCCGATATGCGCGACTATCTGGTGCGCCTGCTGAGTAACGACGGCTACGAAGTCGACGCGGTCACCGACGGCCTGCAGGCCCTGGACGCAGCTCGTACCACCCTGCCGGACATCGTCGTGAGCGACGTGATGATGCCCCAGCTCGACGGGCTGGGGCTGGTGGCGGCTCTGCGTTCGGATCCACGGACCGTGGCGATACCGGTGCTCCTGTTATCCGCACGCGCCGGGCAGGAGGCGTCGATCGGAGGTCTGCAGGCCGGCGCCGACGACTACCTCACCAAACCGTTCGCGGCCGCGGAACTGCTCGCGCGTGTGCGTGCCAACGTCGGGCTGGCGCGGATGCGCAGTCATCACGCCCGCTGGCGCACCGCGCTCGTCGACTCGCTGCAAGAAGCGTTCTTCGTCTGCGACGAATACGGAACCGTCATCGAGATCAACACGGCGTTCACCGACATCCTCGGGTTCGGCGTCGACGGCCTGCCATACGGACCCCCGCACCCGTGGTGGCCGTCGCCCGACATCGATCCCGACGCCCACAGGGAGATGGCGGAGGCTTTCGAGGCCCTCCGGGACGAAACGCAGGGCACGCTGACAGCTCCCGCCTCCCATCGCGACGGACACCGAGTATGGGTGTCCGCCGCCTTCAGCCACGTCGACGATCCCGACACCGGGCGTCGCGTCATGGTCGGCACTTTCCGCGACGTCACCGCCGAGCACTACACCGTGCAACGAGAGTCTGCGTTGGCTGCGCTCAATCAGCAGCTCGCACAAGCCGATTCGCTTGGCGACGCCGTACGCGCCGCGGCCCAGGACTTTTGCGAAATCTGGTCCGCGCGCCGTGTGCTGGCAGTCACGTTCCCGGTCGACGAGACAGAGGCCGACCCATCGGACGTCGTATGCGTAGGCGAGCCCACGACGATCGAGCAGTTGGAGCCGCGCGTCCGCGACGTAATCCATGCATTGCGGGGCGGCGACCTACTCGATTCGTCCGCAACGGAACTCGACATCGCCGGCATCGCGCTGCGGCATCCGGGTGGTGTCCTCGTGATGGTGGTCGAACTCCAGGAGCGCCGGCCGTTCACATCGGAGGACCACACGCTGTTGACGGTGCTGGCCGGGCGCCTCGGACAGGGCCTGCAGCGGGTACACCAACTCGACCAGCAGCGCGAGACCGCATTGGCGCTGCAGCACGCGATCCTCGGTCCCGCTGTGTCCGGTGGGTTCGCGGTGCGATACCAGCCCGCAACCCGGCCCCTGCATGTCGGCGGCGACTGGTACGACGTCGTCAATCTGGACGACGGCCGTGTCGCCCTGATCGTCGGCGACTGCGTCGGCCACGGGCTGGCTGCGGCGACGGTAATGGGTCAGCTCCGAAGCGCATGTCGCGCACTGCTACTCGAACAATCCAGCCCGTCCGCGGCGCTGACGGCTCTCGACCGGTTCGCCGCACGACTGGAAGGTGCGCGGTGTACGACGGCGTTCTGCGCGGTGCTGAATCCAGACACCGGAGAGATCGTGTATTCCAGTGCCGGTCACCCACCGCCGATTCTCGTCATGGCCGATCGCAGCACACAGTTGCTCGACGGCGCCGCGGCGACTCCGCTCGGATTGCGATACGACCACTCACGACCCGAGGCTCGCGCGACCATGCCCGCCCGCTCGACGCTGTTGTTGTACACCGACGGTTTGATCGAGCGTCGTCGTGAATCACTGGACTTGGGGATTCGCCGTGCCACCGATCTCGTCAAAGACAATCGGGACACCGCGCTCGAGGGCCTCGCCGACGAGATCATGTCGCGCCTAACGCCCGGCGACGGCTACCAGGACGATGTCGCCGTTCTGCTGTACCGGCAGCCCGCGTCACTCGAAATCGACATCGCCGCGGACGTGGCCGAGCTTGCGTCGACTCGCGCCACGCTGCGCAGCTGGCTGCTCCGTGCCGGCCTGGATGCCGAAAAGACGTTGGATGTGCTCATCGCGGTGGGCGAAGCGGTTGCCAATTCGATCGAGCACGGACACCGTGAGCACCGCGATGGCGCGGTCCGTCTGCGCGCGACGGCTTTGGCGGACCGATTGCACCTGACGGTCGTCGATACCGGATCTTGGCGACCACCACAGGCCGACCCGAATTCATTTCGGGGTCGGGGCATCATGCTGATGCGCGCATTGATGCAGGATGTGACCATTGAGCCGAGTGATACCGGCACGACGGTTCGCATGCACACGGGGATCGCCTGATGGGCACCCCACTTTCTGTCCGTACCAGTCTTGACGACGGCACCGCGGTGCTGAGTGTGGCCGGCGAAATCGACATGAGCAATGTTGGCATGTTCACGACCGCGATCGCCGACGCGATGGTCCCGGCTTCGCACGACGGCGGTGTCTTGACGATCGACCTGACCCGCGTCGAGTACTTGGACAGCGCCGCCATCGGCGCGTTGTTCGATCAGGCCGATCGCATCCGGCTGATCGTCAACCCGATGCTGATGCCGGTCCTCAGGGTCAGTGGTCTAACCAGCGTGACTTCGGTGGTAGCTCCATAGCGGTCCGCCGCCGCGCTGTGCCTGTGGAGTTGCTGTGAAAACCCTGTCAGACCTGCGGCCCAGCAATTGACAGGCGACAGTTTGACTGGCTACATATATGCGCAGTCATGTTCCAAGCGATACGGAACGTGTAACGCGCGCGGCTTCTTGTAGGCCGGGTTGAAGGGGCCGGTGGTCCGACTGATGAGTTCTGTGTCCACGGAGCGATCGAAGATCGCGCATGCCATTCGCGTGCTCGCCGTGCCGATTGTGCTGGGCTGGGTGGTCCTGACGGTCGTCACGAACGTCTTCGTGCCTTCGCTGGAGAAGGTGGGCGAGGCCCAAGCCGTGTCGATGAACGCACACGACGCGCCGGCCTTCATCGCGATGCAGCGCATCGGTGCGAACTTCCAGGAGTTCGACTCAGACAGCAATGCGATGGTCATCCTCGAAGGTGACAAGCCGCTCGGTGACGAGGCGCATCACTATTACGACGACTTGATAAAGGCTTTCCGGGCCGACTCAGAACATGTAGAGCACGTCGCGGACTTCTGGAGCGATACGCTGACGGCCGCGGGCGCACAGAGCAGCGACGGCAAGTCGGCCTATGTTCAGCTCTACCTGCGCGGAAACATGGGCGAGACGCGGGCCAACGAGTCCATCGCCGCCGTGCGCGAGATCATCGAGCAGACGCCTACTCCGCCAGGTGTGAAGTCCTACGTCACCGGCGGGGCGGCGATGAATGCCGACCAGCGCGTCGCCGGGGACAAGGGTGCCGCCAAGGCCACACTCGTGACCCTCGTCGTCATCTTCGTCATGCTGCTGGTCGTCTATCGCTCGATCGCCACCACGATCCTGATCCTGCTGATGGTGTTCATCGAACTCGGCGCCTCCCGCGGAATCGTCGCGTTTCTCGGAAACGCGGGCGTCATGGGGTTGTCGACATTCGCGACAAGCCTGCTCACGCTCATCGCGATTGCCGCAGGCACCGACTATGCGATCTTCCTCATTGGCCGGTACCAAGAGGCGCGCGGAGATGGCGAAGATCGGGAAGCCGCGTACTACACGATGTTTCGCGGGACCGCGCACGTGGTGCTCGGCTCGGGCCTCACCATCGCCGGCGCGCTTCTGTGTCTCAAATTCACCCGTCTGCCGTGGTTCCAGACCATGGCGGTGCCCTGTGCGGTCGGCATCCTCGTCGCCGTTCTCGCCGCGCTGACACTGGGCCCTGCGGTGATCGTGATCGGAGGCCGCTTCGGGTTCTTCGAGCCCAAACGCGCAATCAACTCGCGCGGATGGCGCCGAATCGGTGTGGTCGTCGTCCGGTGGCCCGGCCCGATTCTGGTGGCGACGTGTGCGCTTGCGCTGATCGGTCTGCTCGCCCTGCCGGGCTACAAGACCGACTACGACGGACGCCACTTCATGCCCGAGGACACGCCGGCCAACATCGGATATGCGGTCGCCGACCGTCATTTCGACAGCTCCAGGATGAACCCCGAGCTGATGATGGTGGAGAGCGATCACGACCTACGGAACTCGGCGGACTTCCTGGTGATCGACAAGATCGCCAAGGCGCTTTTCCGGGTGCCGGGAATCGCGCGGGTGCAGACGATCACCCGTCCCGACGGAAAACCGATCGAGCACACCACGATTCCGTTCCTGCTCGGCATGCAGGGCACGACAAACCAGCTGAACCAGAAGTACAACCAGGACCGTATGGCCGACATGCTGGTTCAGGCCGATGAGATGCAGACGACCATCGACACGCTCACAAAGATGTCGGCACTCACCGAGCAAATGGCCGCCGTCACCCACAGCATGGTCGCCAAGACCAGGGACATGACCGTCGACATCGCCGAGTTACGAGACAACATCGCCAATTTCGACGATTTCTTCCGGCCGATGCGCAACTACCTCTACTGGGAACCGCACTGCTACAACATCCCGGTCTGCTGGTCGATCCGGTCCGTGTTCGACACCCTCGACGGCGTCGACATCATGACGGCCGACATCCAGCAGCTGTTGCCCGATCTGGAACATCTCGACACGCTGATGCCGCAGCTGGTCGCGCTGATGCCCGCGCAGATCCAGACGATGAAGACGATGAAGTCGATGATGCTGACCATGTATGCCACCCAGAAGGGCATGCAGGATCAGATGGCTGCGCAGCAAGAGAATTCGTCTGCGATGGGTGACGCATTCGACGAATCCATGAACGACGACTCGTTCTACCTCCCGCCGGAGGTGTTCGAGAACGAGGACTTCAAACGCGGCATCAAGAACTTCATTTCACCCGACGGCAAGTCGGTGCGCTTCATCATCGAGCACGATGGCGATCCGGCCACCCCCGAGGGCATTGAGCGCATCGATGCGCTCAAGCAGGCGGCCAAGGAGGCCATCAAGGGCACGCCGCTGGAAGGCTCGACGATCTTCCTCGGCGGCACCGCGGCGACCTACAAGGACATGCGGGACGGGTCCAACTACGACCTGCTGATCGCCGGGCTGTCAGCTACCGCACTGATTTTCATCATCATGCTGCTCATCACGCGCAGCGTGGTGGCGTCCGCGGTGATCGTGGGCACCGTATTGTTGTCGCTGGGGACATCTTTCGGGCTTTCAGTGCTCGTCTGGCAGCACCTGCTCGGCATCCGATTGCACTGGATCGTTCTGGTCATGTCTGTGATCCTCTTGCTCGCAGTAGGTTCCGACTACAACCTGTTGCTCGTCTCCCGGTTCAAGGAGGAGCTGCACCACGGACTGAAGACGGCGATCATCCGGGCCATGGCGGGATCGGGTTCGGTCGTGACGTCCGCCGGGCTGGTGTTCGCCGCGACGATGGCGTCGTTCGTGTTCGGCGACTTACTGTCCATCGCGCAGGTCGGCAGCACCATTGCGCTGGGTCTACTTTTCGACACGTTGATCGTGCGGTCGTTCATGACGCCGTCGATAGCCGCGCTGATGGGGCGGTGGTTCTGGTGGCCCCAGGTTCCGCGGACGCCCGCATCGAAGCGCCGGATGCAGAAGGTCTTCGGCGACCGTGACGAAGCCGTGCGGTCCTGACGGGGGCTCCTACTGCGCGGCGTGTCGGCCGAGAAACTCCACGACGGCATCCGCGAAAAGGTCGTTGCGATCGCCCGCGACCATATGGCCGGCGCCGCCGACGTCGACGAAATCGACCCCGGGAAACCTGGCGATGAACGCGTCGGCCCGTTCCTGGGTGACGAGGTCGCTCATCTGACCTCGCACCAGCAGCACGGGCACACCCGCGTCGACAATCGTTTGGACGGCGGCGTGCATCCGATCGACCTCGGTCACCTCGGTGGGCGGCAGCGCCGAGGTGCCGTCGATGAATTTCGGATCCCAGTGCCAGTACCACCGGCCGTTGCGGTGGCGCAGGTTCGCCCGCAGCCCGTCCAGGTCGGTGGGCCGCGGACGGTGCGGGTTGTACTTCTGGATCATTTCGGCGACTTCGTCCAGTGAATCGAATCCAGACTGCATGCGATCGAACATGAAGTTGTGGATCCGCGATGCGCCCGACTGGTCCATATCGGGCACGATGTCGACGAGCACGACCGCGCGTGCCGTCCCCGGTGCGAGTTCGCCCTCGAGAAGCATCGAAGTGAAGCCCCCGAGTGACGCGCCCACCAACACCGGCTTCGGCGGAAGATCGCGCAGCACTTCGAGCACGTCGCGCGCGAAGGAGGCTACGCGATAGTCCCCGTCGCGGGACCAGTCGGACTCGCCATGGCCGCGAAAGTCGAGGGTGATCGCCTGCCATCCACGCTTGGCTACGGCGCCTGCGGCGCGACCCCAGGACCGGCGGGTCTGCCCGCCACCGTGCAGGAACACCACCGCTGGGGCAAGGGGATCGCCGATGCGATCGCCGACGATGCGAACGCCGCCGTCGCCGGCCGTGGTGAACGCCTCAGGTGCCGAAGTCACCCTGTTTTCTTAACGTGGATCCGCCCGCGCCGCGTCGACATCGGGGAAACCCGTCACTCGAGGTAGCGGCGTCGCACCCCTCTCATTTGCCGAGCCGTGGAGTTTCTGAAGCTCTGACGTACCCGTTAAGAAACCTCCAAGGCGATCGCCACAGAGTCCTCCCAACAAAGTGAGGAGGAGACGATGACCGCAATCCGGGAAATGGCCCCGACCGACACGACGGGCCTGCGTGTGCTGACCTTGCATGGAAACCGTGTGGCGTACCTGGATGAAGGCGCGGGAGACGTGCTGTTGCTGATCCACGGCATTGGCGGCAGTTCGGACTGCTGGCGCAACGTCGTGCACAAGCTCGCCGAGCGCCATCGCGTCATCGCCGTCGATCTCCTCGGTCACGGTCAGTCCGACAAGCCGCGAGGCGACTACTCGCTGGGTGCCTTCGCGGTGTGGCTGCGCGACTTCCTCGATGCCCTGCACATCCGTGAGGTCACCGTCGTGGGCCATTCGTTCGGCGGTGGCGTGGCCCTGCAGTTCGCTCATCAGCACAAGGAGTACTGCCGCCGGCTGGTGTTGATCAGCAGTGGCGGGCTGGGCCCCGACCTGGGCCGGCTGCTGCGCATGCTTTCTCTGCCCGGCGCCGAGATCGCGTTGCAGCTGCTCGCATCGCGGCCGGCGGTCGAGGTCGGCAAGGCGCTTCGCAAGCGCGCGCTGTCATCAGGCCGCGATGTCACCAGGTACAGCGAGACGTTGAAGGGTCAGGCCGCGCTGTCGGACCGACATAGCCGCGCGGCATTTCTCCGGACGCTGCGCTCGGTCGTCGATCACCGCGGCCAGGCCGTCTGTGCATTGGATCGACTGCGCGCAGACCTGCCGACGCTGATCATTTTCGGTGACGAGGACCGTTGTATCCCTGTCGCGCATGCACATTCGGTACATGAGGCGATTCCGGGCAGCGAGCTGCACGTCATTCCCGGTGTAGGTCATCAGCCTCAGGTGCAGTGCCCCGACGTCGTCGCGCGCCTCGTCGGTGACTTCGCCGACCGGAGGAAGTCGGCTCGGGCGTCCGTCCGCGCAGCGCGACGCACCCTGCACGCAGTCCCGGCCTGACACAGAGCCTTTAAGAACTCTCCAAGCCCCGACCCGCACATTGCTATCTAACAGTTGACAGCCCAACGAACCGAAGGAGTGGAAATGGCCGTCGAGTCAGTGCACGTAAACACGGTTTACCCCCATTCCGACACCCGCTACGAGTGGGTGGAGGCGACCGTCGGCTTCGCCGTTGACCCCGAGTTTTTGGCGAACGAGCGCATTGTCGACCTCGACCTCGCTCCTCGCGACCCCGACGGGCTGGTGCGCTTCGACGCTGACCTGAAACTTCTGCGCCCAGTCGAAGGTGGCAACGGCAAGCTTCTTTTCGTCGTACCCAACCGCGGCGTACCCACCCTTGCGCCGTGGCTGAAAAACGGCTTCCTGCTGGATCGCGGCTACACCATCGCGTCGTGCGGCTGGCAGTGGGACACCCAGCGCGGGTCCGGCATCCTTGGAATATCCGCTCCGCAGGCTGACGTGCCGCCGGGATTCATGCGGCTGGAATGGCGATCCGACAGTGCAAGCGTGGATCATCCGCTCAGCTTCACCGTGCCCGAGATCGACGCGCTGCCCGCTGGCGCCGAGGCAATGTTCACGTTCACCGACTATCCGACGGTCGATGTCGACGACCCCGACGCCGTTCTGAGTGTTCGCACCTCACCGGATGCCGAGCCGACCATCATCCCTAGGGAGAGCTGGCGATTCACCGATGAGACGCATCTGACTCTCGATGGTGGTTTCAAGTCGTTCCACTGGTACGAGTTGGTGTACCGGACGTCGCGGGCGCCGGTGGCCGGCGCCGGCCTACTGGCCATCCGCGACATCGTGTCGCACCTGCGAGGCGACGGCCTGATTGCCGGCATCGAGCACGCGTTCGCCTACGGCGTATCGCAGGCCGGCCGGCTCCTTCGGCAGTTCATTTCGGACGGGCTGAATGTCGATGAGGCGGGCATGATCGTCTTCGACGGCGTATTCAGCGAGTCCGCGAGCGCGGCAACGGGAGAGTTCAACCACCGGTACGCGCAGCCGTCCGTGGCTCAGGTCAACGGCTTCGGGAACATGGCACCGTTCGCGGCGAGCGAATTGCTGGCGCGTCAGCGCGAACTGGGCGGAGTGCCGAAGACGATCTTCACCAACAGTGCGACTGAATACTGGACCAGCGGGGGTGCGCTGCTGCACGTCGATCCGATCACCGGCGTGGATCTGCCCGAGGATCCCGATGTCCGCACCTACCTGCTGGCCAGCACCGACCATTTCGGCAGCAGCAAGCTCAAGGAGGCGCTGCCGGTCGCTAACCCGGTGCATCGCCTGGATGTCACGCCGGTCAACCGGGCGCTGCTCGTCGCGCTCGAGGACTGGGTCTGCGAGGGTGTCGAGCCTCCGCGCAGCAAGGTGCCGCGGACCAGTGACGGCACTGCTGTCGCGCGCAAAGAGGTCCTGTCGGTCTTCAGCCACACCACCGGCCCGGACCCGTCGGCGCTACCGCACGCGCGGTACATCGACCTCGGTCCTGATGCCGATCGCGGGATCGGTCGCTGGCCGGTCAAGCTGGGCGAGCCGTACGTCGACCTGGTGTCGGCGGTCGACGCGGACGGCAACGAGGTCGCGGGCATCCGCTTGCCTGCCGTCGCCGCACCACTCGCCTCATACACGGGCTGGAATCCCCGTCGTCACATCGATGAGTTGCCCGATGTGCTCTACGAGCGGGTGGGCAGTAAGTTGGCGTTCCCTCCGGGCCGGCCGTCGGTCACCGAACGGTATCCGTCCCGCGAGGACTACGTCGTCGCAGCCCGCACTGCTGCGGAATCGCTTGTTGCCGAGCGGTTCCTGCTCGCCGACGAGGTCGAGGCCATCGTCCAGAAGGCCGCAGCCGACTACTGACGGGCTTCATACACGCTTCACTCTGCACAGCGGCCGGGCGGCTCAGCCCCCGGCCGCTGTGCGCTTTGGTGGCGTAGGTCGGCGGCGAGCACTCGCCACCCTCGTGGCGGGGGTAGGGCAGGGCCGAGTGTGGGGTTGTGGCACGCCTGGGGCGGTGTGGCGTGCGTTGAGTCCACAGTCGGCGGGTGGGTGGGTCGATGTGATGGCCGGCGACTGCATGCTTTTGGGTGGGTGTGTCGAGTGTGGGGTTGGGGCACGTCTGGGGCGCTTTGGCGTGCGTTGAGTCCACAGTCGGCGCGCGGGAGTCCACCCCTGGCTCGGTGTTGCGTGCATTAACCCCGCACCCGAGGGGACGAGTGCGGGGTAGGTCAGGCGTCGCGTTCTAGACCGACATGGCGGGCACGCGAGCCTGCTCGCGCTGCTCTTGCGGCCTGGCCTGCGAATGGACCCGAAATCTCCGACCGCCGACGCGCACCGAGGCGCCGTCCCGGAAGGCCGTGGGCCGCCACGGGTCGATCCGCACCCACCCGTCCTGTCCCGGCTCGCGGATGAATACGCCGTTTGTCGAGTTCCGGTCTACGACAAACAGCTCGCCGTCGATGATCCGAATCTCCATGTGCGCCCGGGACATCAGGCCCGAGCGGTCGTAGACGGACACCGGGCGAAGGCCCTGCCGTGCCGCGTGCGAGTTGTGCGGATAGCGACCGATGACGCAGTCGTGGTCGATCTCGATTCGGGAGTCGTCATCGAGGACCACGCATCGCACGGGTCGTGTCGTTTCCGCGGCCTCCGTCGTCCACACCACCGCGCCGTGCCCCGGAACAACGCCGTCGGACATCGAGTAGACAGCGTTTTGGTCAGGGGTGGGAAGGGCGGGCCGCTTACCCAGTTCGTCGACCGTGACCACCGCGGCGACGCCGGGCGTCCGCACGGTTTGGTGCAGGCAGCGGTTGCGCCCCTCGATCAGGGTGACACCCGTACCGTCGTCGAGCGCTACCGTGACACCGCCGCACAAGAAGATCTCCAGACCCGATTCGGTGGGCATGACGATGCCAACCTCCGCGAGATCGCGACTCCACGTGCCGCTCTGGGCGAGCTGCGAGAACGCGTACGACAACATCGCGGGCTCGCTCCGGCGGACGATCTCGACGAGGTGCGACATCTGCTGGGCCGCCATCGCCTGTTGCGCCAGCGACTTGCGGTTGGCCACCACGATCACGATGCCGTTCACGTTGGCGACGAGATGCTGACCGGAGATGACCTGGACCCGGCGGGCAAGTTCGGCCGGCGTGCGGACTGGAGGCGCCGCATGCATCGAGTTCAGCGACAGAACAGCGGGCCTGGGGACCTCGATCGTCGCCTCTTCCACGGCGAAGGACAGCGCCTCGCTGATACCGATGCGGGAGTGTAGCCACCGCAACGGTTTCGGTGCCCACCAGTTGAGTTCGCCTGCCAGACGTAGGAACGCCGGTACGACGACGCCACGGATGATCGTCGCATCGATCACGACGGCCAGCGCCGTGCCGATACCGAACATCTTCATGAACGACATCCCGTTGGCGAACGAGATCAGTGTGATGGTCAGCAAAAGTGCTGCGCTGGTGACGATCCGGCCGACCCGGCCAAGTCCGACGACGATGGCCTCGTCGTTCGACATACCCGAGTCTCGAGCCTCCTTGATGCGGCTCAGCAGGAAGATCTCGTAGTCGACCGAGAGGCTGAACGCGATGGCGCAGAGCAGAACCACCATCGACAAATTCAGTGGCGCAGGCGTGAATCCGAGCAGTGACGACAGATGCCCGTCCTGGAAGATCCACGTCATGACGCCGAGGACTCCAGACAGCACCAGCAGGTTCAGCAGCAGCGCCTTCACCGGGACGACGACGCTGCCGGTGAACAGGAACAGCAGGATGAAGGTGAATACCGCGATCAATCCGATCGCCCACGGCAGCCGCTGTGCGATCGCGGACCGGCTGTCGATCAGCGTGGCCGACGGTCCGCCCACCTCGACCTGCTTGTCGGTGATCTTCGCGCGGATGTCGTGCACGAGGTGTTCTGCCGCTTGGGAATCCGAGTCGACCGCAAGATATGCCAACACATAGGCCGCGCCATCACTCTCGCTGGGCGGGGCCTCGCCGACGCGCGCGCCGCGCTCGAACTTGCCGACGGATCCGTTGACGAGTACCACGTCGGGCATCTGGGAGACGTCGGCGGCAAGCGTTTCCAGCGCGTCGGCGTTGTTCTGCGTCACCAAGGTGATCGCCTGCGAGGGATCCAGCGGATAGTCCCGCTGTAACGACTCGGCCACCAGACGCGCGTTCGAGTCGGTGGGCAGCGCGCGCTCATCGGGATTGGTGAACTGCACTTTCAGGAATGGAACCCCGAGCCCGATCAGCACCACGACGACCGGCAAGGCGTAGATGATCGGGCGGCGGATCACCGCCGCGGCGAACCGCCGCCAGAACGCGGAGTCCGCGGACGGAGGCGTTTTCCGCCGGATGATGGCCAGCGAGTCGATGCGCTTTCCCAGCAGCGACAGCATCGCGGGCAGCACGATTATTGCGCTCAGCGCCGAGAGCATGACGGTAGCGCTCGCGGCGATGCCGACCGAGCGCAGGAAATACGTGGGGAACACCAGCAGCGACAACATCGCCAGGGTGACCGTCGCCGCGCTGAAGATGATCGTGCGGCCCGCGGTGGCCACCGTCGCGACGATCGCCGCCTGGTGTTCCTTACCGCTGTCGCGTTCTTCGCGGAATCTCGACACCATCAACAGGCCGAAGTCGATGGACAACCCGAGACCGAATGCCGTCGCCACGGTGAGGGCATGCGTCGAGACTTCGGTGACCCGCGTCATGAGCACGAGCACGAGCAGCGTCGTGACGATCGACGTGATGCCGACGACGATGGGCAGGAATGCGGCGATGAGCCCCCCGAAAACAATGACGAGCACGGCCATCGAGACCGGCAGCGCGATACTTTCGCTGACCAAGAGGTCCTTTTTGACTTTGGCTCGGATCTCTTGCTGGACACCAAGCGTGCCGCCGGCGCGCACCGCGACGTCCGGGTTGGAGGGCAGGTCGGCGACCAGTTGCTTGGCGGTGTCGGCCGCCTCATCCGCGGTTCCGCTGACATGCACCAGCATGAGGCCGGAGCGATTGTCATGGCTGCGCAGATCGGTGGCCGCGGGGTCGGTGAACGATCGGAGGACCTTTGCCTCGGGCTCAGCTTTGACCAGGTCGTAGACCTGGCCGGCCACGTCGGCGACCTCGGGGCTGTCGATGGTGCCTTCCCGCGGTAGCACCTGGATCACCAGGTTCGCGGTGGTGCCGAAGTTCTGATCCATGACCTCGGCGGCGTGAGTCGACTCCGATGATGGGGCGTTGTAGCCGCCCACAGCGAGCTTGTCGGACACGCCGCCGCCGATCACAATGCTGACACCGAGCAGGAGCGCCAGGACTGCGAGGACCAGCTTGGGGGAGCGCACGGTGAAGGCGGCCAACCGCGTCAGCGCGCCGCCCTTCGCCGAACTACTCCGCATCATCTTTGCGACCAGCGGACGAAACCCGACCTCATTCATGACGACAGGGTCCGGCTTGGCCCTTGGCACTTTCTAAAGGGCGGGCCGCGGCCGGGTATGTGTACTGCTCAGGCGGGTACTGCGGCCCTGCTCGTGGTTACCTCGGCCGGTTCGCGAACCTGGTCACGCAGCGTGGCGAGGGCCTTGGCGATGAGCCGCGATACGTGCATCTGTGAGTAGCCCATGCGTTCGGCGATCTGCGTCTGGGTCAGGTTGTCGAAGAACCGAAGGCTCAGCACCCGTTGTTCGCGCTCGGGCAGGGCAGCGATCAATGGACGTACGGTCGCGAGGGCGAGCACCTTGTCGATGTTGGGATCCACCTCGCCGATCGTGTCCCCGATGGGCCGGAAGTCGGTGTCCGGACCGGCCTGCACGTCAGTCGACAGCGTGGAGTAGTTGCTGCTCGCGATCGTCGCTTCGACCACCGATTCGCGGTCGATGCCGAGGTACCTCGCGATCTCTGTGGCGGTCGGTGCCCGATTGAGGTCCTGGGACAGCGCGCCGCGGGCCTTCACGATTTGGCCCTGGAGGTCTTTCAGGCGGCGGGGAACCTTGACGGCCCATCCGTAGTCGCGGAAGTGGCGGCGGACCTCGCCCATCATCGTCGGCACGGCGAAGGCCAGGAAGTCCGCGCCGTTCTCGGGGTCGAATCGGTTGACGGCGTTGACCAGCCCCACCCGTGCGGCCTGTACCAGGTCGTCGTTCGGCTCGCCGCGATTTCGAAAGCGACGGGCGATGTGATTGGCGATCGGCAGTCCGCGCTCGATGATCTCGTCGCGCCGACGGCGGTATGCGGCCGAACCTTCATCGAGGGTCGCCAATCGGCGAAACATGTCGGTGAGATCGGCGTACTCGGAAGAAGTGTGTTCAGACACGCGAAGATGCCCCTATCCGGTTGCCTTGTGATGATGCGGCTCGGATCTGAACCTCTCGTGTGGGAAAAGCTGTACCCAATTGCTGGTCTCCCGAAACCGCCGATTCCAATTACCCGGATCGGCCCAGGTATGAAGGGTCATCCTGATAGACCATCGGAATGGAGGCCGACGTGAGCGAACGACCAGTCCCCGGCGTGACCGGGATCCACCACTTCTCGATCACCGTCACCGACCTCGAGGCCAGCCTGGCCTGGTACCAGCGCCTGCTCGGAGCTGAGCGGGTACCGATGAAGTTCCCACACTATGGATGCGAGGACACCGGCTACGGCGAGCTCCTCGTCGAACCGGACTCGGGCGTCGTGATCGGTCTGCACACCAACACCGGCAATGACGGCCAAGCCTTTGACGAGGCCCGCACCGGGCTGGACCATGTGGCGCTCAACGTTGCTTCGCGCGACGACCTCGAATCCTGGACGGCGCGGCTGGACGAACTCGGCATCGAACACTCGGGCATCAGATCCGGGGACCAGCCTTTCCCATTTGCGACGGTGGTGTTTCGCGACCCCGACAACATCCAGCTCGAGCTGTTTGCCGTCGGTTGACCGCGGCTGGCGCGCCTTCTAGCAGGGCATCTCACCGTCGCGTGGATTTCGGTTATTTGCGCAGTCGCAATGAGGGTCCCTACTGTCGGGTGTCATGTTGCGACAGGGAGAGCTGAATTGCGGTTGATCGGGCGCACGACGGCACTGCTGGCCGCCGTCCTTCTGGCTCTTCTCATGTTCAGTGGTGCTCACGCCTCCGCGATTCCGGCCGGGGACTTCCCCGACGGCCTGAACTTCGGCGGGCTGCAGCGCAACTATCTGGTCCACGTGCCGCCGGGTCTCGAGCAGCCGACGGGGCTGGTGATCAACCTGCACGGGGCCGGAATGACCGGCGGTGCTCAGGCTGCGATGACGAACTACAACGCCGTCGCCGATCAGCACGGGTTCGTCGTGGTCTATCCCGAGGGTGTGGACCTCAGCTGGGCCGATGGTCGGGGCGCGTCGGTTCCCGACCGTCAGGGCGTCGACGACGTGGGCTTTCTCGTCGCGCTCGCCAACCGGCTGACGCAGGACTTCGGTATCGACCCCGGCCACGTATTCGCCACCGGAATGTCAGCGGGCGCCTTCATGGCCAACCGGCTGGCCTGCTCGCGCGCGGACGTCTTTTCCGCGGTCGCGCCCGTCGCAGGCACGCTCGGCTCGGCGTCCCCGTGCAATCCATCGCAACCGGTGTCCGTCCTGAGCATTCACGGAACCGCAGACAACGTCGTGCCGTTCAACGGCGGCCCGATGGTGGGGCGCGGCGGAGCGAGCGACATCGTGTCTGCGCCGGCGATGGCGCAGCGCTGGCGTGAACTGGATGGGTGCCCGGCGCCCGTCGAGGACTCCCCGTCGCCCTCGGTACATCGGTTCACCGCGGCCGGTTGCGCTGACGGCACCGAGGTGTCGTTCATCCAGATCGACGGCGGAGGTCACACGTGGCTGGACGCGTCGTTAGCGAGTGGCCAGTTCTTCGCCACCCACGGCAGGTGAGTTGATCTAGGTTTCGTCGGCGACCTGATTTTTGGTCTGATGCCCGCCAGGGGCATCGGGGTCGTCGTCTTGGTGGTCGAGCTGGTCCTGGATCTCCCGTTGGTCGTCGGTCGCTTTGGTGGCGTCCTTCGGCGTCGACGGCGGATCGTTGGTCTGCGACATGTTGCAGAGGTTCTCCCGGCATCGCGCTTACTAAACGCAGCTACGCCGGGGACAGGCGAAACACGTTGATGGTGCGGACACCGTCGGTCTTCACCGCATACGACGCGAAGTTGGCCGCATAGCCCGCCGCGAGGTCGAACAGGCGGTCACGGTCTGCACCCTCGGTCAGGCGGGCCACGAAATGACCACCGCGGTCGGTGCGACCTTCCGGGAACAACTGGCACTGCGGGTTTTTCAGTAAGTTGTGGTACCAGCTCGGGTGGTGGGCCTGGCCGTAGTTCGAGGCGATGAGAATGACGTCGTCGCCGTCGGTGAAGTATCCCAGCGGAACGTCGCGCTCGATTCCGGATCTGGCTCCGGTGGACCGCAATACGACGAGCGGGATCGTGCCCTTGCCGAAATGCAGACGGCCGCGGGTCAGGCGCCCGAGCGGCCCGTCGAGCGGCGCCATGACGCGACGATGGACAACGGAACCGAACTCGGTCGAGAGGACGCGGGCGACGATCCGCAGGGCCCACGGCGGGTCGGCCGTGGGGTCGACCCTCGGGATGCCATTCAGCAGATCGGTCATGATCGCCATGGTATGCATCTTTCTGACGAGGTCTTGTCCAAATCTTGTCGAGCGAATCAGGGAGAATTCATGAGCAACGAGTCGGCGGCGGCCATCAGGCAGGAACGCCGCGACTGGATGGCGAGGCACCGCGATGCGTACCTACGTTCGGGCGGAGCGCAGGGCCACATCATGGACATCAGCGAGGCCGGCGGACATGCGTTCACGACCCACTGCCTGATCAGGGTGAAGGGCCGCAAGTCGGGTAGGACGCAGATCGTTCCGCTGATCTACGGCGACATCGGAGGCGAGGTCGTGGTTGTCGCGTCCAAGGGTGGAGCCGACGAGAACCCTGACTGGTATCACAACTTGCGTGCCGGTGACGAAGTCGACTTGCAGATCGCCACCCAGGCGTTCCGGGCTTCGTGGCGTGAGCCCGAAGGTGAAGAGCGGCACAGGATCTGGGACTTCATGTCGCATGTGTATCCGCCGTATCTGAGCTATCAGCGGGCGACGACGCGGCACATCCCGGTGATCATGATGACTCCTGGCACGTCCATCGACGTGTTCGAGGAGTCCGACCTTCAGTCGTCGTAGGTCGGCTCGCCGCGCGTCAGCCTCGGCTACGTGCCTCGTTCTCGACGATGATCGCGCAGGCGGTTTCGTAGAACGCGCTGATGAGCGTCGAGAACGAGAGCTCGAATGGATAGATCATGTGCACGTCCATCGCCTCGAGCCGCCAGTCCGGCATGACGGCGACGATGCTGCCCTCGCGCAGTTCGGTCGTGCAGATGATCTGGGTGGGCATGGGTCCGATGCCGAGTCCTTGCAAGATGTACTGCTTGCACACCTGAAAGTTGTTGGCGCGCGCCCGCACCTGCGGTGACAGCTCGTAACGGCGCTTCTGTTTGGTGACGGTGAATTTTCGCGGTCCGCCGAAGCCGAAGTCGATGAATGGCAGAGCGTCCAGCTGCGTCGGGTCGGTGATCGGTTCGGGCAACTGCTTCACGAAGTCGGGCGTCGCGCAGAGAAAGAGCTCCAGGCTGAACACCTTTCGGGCGATCAACGTCGAATCCTGAAGTGGCCCAGTGCCGAACACGACGTCGAACCCGTCCTTGATCGGGTCGACGAGGTTGTCCACCAGGCGGATGTCCAACCGCGACTGGGGATAGTGCTGCAGGAACGCGGCACCCACGCGCGACGCGTAGTCGATACCGAGGAAGATCGGGATCGCAACCTTCAGCTCGCCCTGCGGCTCTTGTCTGCTGCCCTCGACGAGTGCGCGCACGCCGTTGGCCTCGGTCAGAATGTTCACGGCGTGGCTGTAGACCTGCACGCCGAGGTCCGTGACCGTGAGCTGGTGCGTGTTCTTCCGCAGCAGCTTGATACCGAGGTCGGCTTCCAGCTTGGTCAGCTTGCGGCTCACGGTGGACTTGGGCATGCCGAGCAGCGCGGCCGCTCTCGACAGGCTGCGGCACTCGACGACCTTGCCGAATACCAGCAGGGCGTCGAGGTCGAACGGCAGGTTCTGTTCCATCGGCTGTTCCAAATATGCAACAGGGTGTTGCGCTTCTGCATCTGTTTTGACCATTTCCGCAGCTGTTAGCGTCGGCGCATCTGTAGTCGGGGCCGAAGTATGAGGAGGGCCTCATGAGTCACGACAGCCTGGTGACCAAACCCGAAAGCGGACACTGGACCGACGCCTATCCCGAACTCGGCCGCGGCCCGGTGTCACTCGAAGACTGCGTCTCCGAGGAGTTCTACGAGAAGGAACGCGAACACGTCTTCAAAAAGACGTGGCTGTATGTGGGCCGGGTGGAGCGGGTGCCGAAGTCGGGCAGTTACTTCACCCGCGAGCTGAGGTTTCTCAACACGTCGGTCATCGTCGTCCGGGGCAAGGACGGCGTGATCCGCGCTATGCACAACATCTGCCCGCACCGCGGCAACAAGATGCTCTGGGAGGACGATCCCTTCCGGGAGGTCCAGGGCCGCGCGCCGCTGCTGTACTGCCGATTCCACGGTTGGCGCTACAAGCTGGATGGCTCGCTGCATTCGGCGACGCGTCAGGATCTGCTGCTCGACTTCGACGCCGCCAGTTGCCGGGTTCCCGCCATTCAGTGCGAGGTGTGGGAAGGGTTCATCTTCATCAATCTCAACCCGCACAACACCGATTCGTTGCGGTCGTATCTCGGGGAACTGGCACACGGTCTGGAGGGCTATCCCTTCGACGGGCCGCATCAGGTGTATCAGTTCAAGGCCGAATTGCAGTGCAACTGGAAGATTTTCGTCGATGGATTCGCGGAAAGCTACCACGGCCCCTATCTGCACGCTTCGTCTTTCGGCGCGCTCACCGCGGAGGCCAGAGAAGCGTTCGATCAACCGAATCCGTTCACTGATGCGCTGGGCTACCAGCTGAAGGGCCCGCACCGGATGTTTTCCTTCGCCGGCGAACCGTCGCAGAAGACGCCCTACTCCAAGCCGATCGAATGCGTGATGGAGGCCAGCGCGGCGGGTCCGTGGAACAAGAAACCCAATCGGGGGCCGATGCCGCCGGGTATCAATCCGACGCGCGCCGAGAAGTACGGATTCGACTCTTTCCAGTTCTTCCCGAATTTCGTGTTGATCTTCGGCGCATCGGGTTTCACGGTCCACACTCACTGGCCGACGGGTCCGCATTCGCACATCTTCGAAACCGAGGCGTACTACCAGCCGCCGACCACCCATCGGGAACGGTTGGGCCAGGAACTGACGATGACGTTCCTCAACGACATCATCCTGGAGGACGCCAGCCCGTCCGAAGGCCTGCAGGCGATGCTGAACAGCGGTGTCCTGACACATTTCACGATGAACGACGAGGAGATCCTGTTGCGTCATCTGCACAAGGTGGTCGGTGACTACGTCTCGGCGGGCGAGGCGGCGGCCCGATGAGCGCGCTTTTGCCCCCGGAGTTCTCGCAACTCGAACACCTGGTCGACGAGTGGGCCATCGAAGACGGACATCAGCGCTACATAAAGCGGGTGAATTCGTCGATGGAGGAGATCCAGGCGTTCTATGACCAGGTGTTCCCCTATGCCGAAGAAGCCGTCACCTACGTCGACAAGTTCGACTACTCAGAGCCGTTGCCCGACGATGTCGCCAACCTACGCAACCTGCTCTACTCGCTGATCACGGTGTCGCTGGCGGTCGAACTGTGGAAGCAGCCGCGGGTAAAGCATTCGGCCAACACCATTCTCACGAGAGTGAGCTGATCGCCATGGGACTCACCTCAGCACAGCTCGACGTCGTCGACCTGACCCCGCGGATCGGTAGCGAGATCAGAACCGACCTGGGCACGCTACTAAGCGGCTGCGAAGCCCAGCACATCCGCGCAATTCTCGAGCAGCGCGGCGTCGTTTTCTTCCGCGGACTCGACATCAGCGACGCACAGCAAGTAGCGATCGCCAGGACCCTCGGCGCCATCCCCGCGAACGAGGGCGAGAGCGGCATCTACAAGATCTCGCTCGACAAGAACGTGAACCAGCGAGCCGAGTATCTGAAGGGCTCGATGTTCTGGCATTTCGACGGATCGTTGCAGCCTTATCCGAACCTCGCGACCCTGCTGAGGGCCATCACGCTGTCAGCAACCGGTGGCGAGACCGAGTTCTGCAATACCTACGCGGCCTACGACGACCTGCCGCAGTCCGACAAGGAACTCATCGCGGATCTTCGCGTGGTCCACAGCGCGGAACGCTCGCAGTATTACGTCCGTCCCGAGATGAGCTTCGAGGAGATCACGTTTTGGCAGAAGTCGCCGACAAAAACGTGCCCCATCGTGTGGACACATCAGTCTGGCCGAAAGTCGTTGCTGCTCGGTGCGACAGCCGATTACGTGATCGGCATGTCCGCCGAGGAGAGCCGCCGACTCCTTGCCCGCTTGCGTGACTGGGCCACCCAGCCGCAATACGTCTACCGTCACCAGTGGGAGTCAGGTGACCTGGTGATGTGGGACAACACCGGTACGATGCACCGGGTGCTCGAGTATCCCGTCGACAGCGGCCGTCTGATGCATCGCACGATCCTTGCGGGCGAAGAGCCCCTGCAGTGAAAATCGGCATCGCGACGCCGGTGGTCACCAACGTCGGCGGCGCGGCTCTCACGTGGGAGCGCGATGCGACTATCGAGGACATCGGCCGAGTCGCCGAGACGGCGGACCGGCTCGGCTATCACTTCCTGACCTGCAGTGAGCACATCGGCATCCCCGCCTCCGAGGCGGGACGGCGAGGTGCACGCTACTGGGATCCGCTGGCCACCTTGGGCTACATCGCGGCTCGCACCGAGCGGATCCGGCTTGCCACCATGACACTGGTGCTCGGGTATCACCATCCGCTCGAGATCGTGAAGCGTTACGGAACACTCGATCACGTCAGCAAGGGACGGGTGATACTCGGTGTCGGGGTCGGCTCGCTGAAGCACGAGTTCGACCTGCTCGGCGCGCCGTTCGACGACCGAGGGGCGCGCGCTGACGAAGCTCTGCGGGCCCTGCGGGTTGCGCTGCCGACCAATGAACCCGCGTACGAGGGCGAGTTCTACTCCTTCGGTGGCCTGACCGTCGACCCTTGTGCCTTGCAATCGCATATGCCGATCTGGGTGGGCGGACGAACGAAACGCTCGTTGCGCCGGGCGCTCACGCTTGCCGACGGCTGGTGCCCGTTTGCCGTGTCGATCGACACCGCTGCCGAATGGCTGAGCACACGCGACGTTCCCGACGGCTTCGAGGTCGTGCTGCCCGCGGACAAGCCGCTGGATCCGGTGGGAAACCCGGAGGCGGCCAGGGAAACGCTCGAGAAGATGGCCGCGGCCGGCACGACGACGGTGTTCGCCTATTTCACTCATGAGTCGTTAGACCACTACCTCGAACAGCTCCATGCGTTGGCTGAGCTGCACGGTCTGAACGGAGCGCCGGCATGACGCTGCTACCCCCATTGACGCAGGACGAGTGGGGCGACGACGAATACGCCGCCGTCGGCGCACTGTTCGGGATACCAGGTGACGCCGTGCCGCGCGCAGGCTCGGGGGACCCACGGGACCCGATGAACTTCGACATCCTCGGTGTGCTTGCGCGTCATCCGGCGATGACCCGGGAGTTCATGAGCTACAACGCTTTTCTGCTGCAGCGCGGCGAGCTGCCGCTGCGCCTGCGCGAGCTGGCGATCCTGCGCCTGGCGCACACGCGACGTTCGGTGTTCTTCTGGGGGGAGCACGTCAGAGTCGCCACCGCCGGCGGTCTGCCGGAGGCCGACATCGCGCGTCTCACGGCAGGCAACGACGGATTCGAGGGCATCGACCGGTTGGTTCTCGACGCCACCGACGAACTGCTGACGGACGGGCGTGCCGCGGCGCAGACGTGGAAGCAGCTTGTCGAAGCTTTAGGCACGCATCAGGCGATGGAACTCATCTTCGTCGTCGGCACGTACGCGATGCTGGCGATGGCGTGCGACACATGGGCACTCGTCCCTCCGCCCGGCAGTGCCCAATTGCCCGACTGACGTCGAGCTAGTCTGCGGTCACGTTTCGCGGGAGTGTGACGTCAGCAGGTCAGCACCATGCAGCCGGCGATCGGGCCGCCCCCGGCCGCAGCGACGGCGACCTCGGGCCGTTGCGCAACTTGCCGGTCGCCGGCCTGCCCGCGCAACTGCAGACACGCTTCGTGCAACAGCCAGTAACCGTGCATGCGTCCGGCGGACAGTTGTCCCCCATAGGTGTTCAGCGGCAGCTCGCCGTCGAGCGCTATCCGCTTCGCCCCCTCGACGAATGGCCCGGCTTCGCCGTCACCACAGAAGCCCAGTGCCTCCAGCCACGCGAACGTGAGATACGTGAAGCCGTCGTAGATTTCGGCCACGTCCACATCCGACGGAGTCAGGTCGGTGCGCGACCACATCTCCGTCGCGGCCTCACTGGACGCCATTTTCGGAAAATCGTCGCGATGGAACCAGCCGTCCGAGCCGTAGGCACCCCCGACCGCCTCGACCTTCACCGCGGGGTTCGGGCAGTCCGCCGCATAGTCGGAATGCGACACCACCAGCGCAATCGCGCCATCGATCGGCACGTCGCAATCGAAGAGGCCCAACGGTGTCGAGATAGGGCGTGAGGTCAGGTAGTCGTCCATGCTCATCGGATCTCGGAACGCCGCGCGAGGGTTGAGGCCGGCGTTGCGTCTGCTGTTGATCGCGAGCCAGCCCAGTTGCTCTCTTGTCGTTCCGTACATCTCCATATGACGCCGGCAGTGCATGGCGACCCAGTTCGCGGCCGAGTACGCGTGCGCCGCCAGCAGCACGTTGATGTCCTCGAACGGTTTGAGCCTCCGGCGTGTCCCGGGAGGCCGAGGCTCGAGCGGCGGGTCGGCGAGGGGAGCGAGGAGCGGTGAGGCGGTCGAACCGGTCATAGCCCCGCCGAGCATCTGCACCGTCCGATAGACCAGCACATGTCGCGCCCGTTTCTCCGACACCGCGACCAGTGCCGACATGAACGGAGTCAGCACCCCGCCGGTACCGAACCCGACACCGACGTCGTCGGCGTCATTGCCAAGACTCTCAACGACTTCAGACGGCAGCGTGTCGCCGAAGGTCGCGATACCGTCGATGTCCTCGGGCTTCAGGCCGGCGTCCGCGATCGCGTCCCGCACCGCTTCCATGGTCAGTTCCAGCCCGGGGATGCCTGTCTTGCGGCCGATGCGCGAAATGCCGAGGCCACTGACAATCGTGTCCTTCTCGAAGAAGCTCATCGGCACCCATCCATCTATTTTTGTAATGACAGCCGATAGGAATGTAACTTGCTTCCTATGTCCGACCACGCCCAGCCCTCAGCGCGGATGCTGCCCGCGCTCGATGACCACAACCGGGCGTTCTGGACTGGGGGAGCCGAGGGAGCGCTCAGAATCCCCTTCTGCGCTTCCTGCGGCACATGGGTGACTCCGCTGGCCGCAGAATGCCCGGGTTGCGACGGCGTGCTGGAGTATCGCCCGGTGTCCGGTCGGGGGACGGTGTTCACGTACACCGTCAACTACCAGCCCTTCAACCCGGGTGTGCCCTTGCCGTATGTGATCGCAATCGTCGAGCTGGAGGAGCAGGCCGACCTGCGCATCGCGACCAATATCGTTGACTGCGAACCGGACTCGGTCCGTATCGGCCTTCCGGTCGAGGTGCGCTTCGAACACCAGGTCGTCGGTGATGAAATTGTCTACATGCCGGTCTTCGCGCCGCGGGTTGACTAGCGGGCCGCCACCAGGCGTTCCACCTCGGTCAGGTCGTATGGCGTCCGCAGGCCGAGAAGCGGGTGGTCGGCGTACTGCGCGACACCGATGGGTCCTGGTTGCAGCAGACCGAGGCGACAACGGATGCGCGACTGTCCATCCAGCCCGACCCGATGCCGAGCACCGCCCGCCCGCCGGACAGGTGATCCACCGTGCGCGCCATGTCGGCGAGCAGGTCCGGTTGTGGTAGCACCCACCCGTCACCGGCATCCCGAGCTGGGAGACGTTCGACGTCGTCACCGCCACGAAAGGCGACTTTTGTAGGAATAGTGCGAGTAATCGTCTACAAAACTCGGATCTGAGCGTCAAAAGGCGCGGCCTTTGAGGCTTATCGAAAGCGAAGCGAACGTCGACACCGAGTTCGTCGACTCCCTGCCATCCTGCCGCAGGGCCGCCATCGTCGTGTTCTGCGGATGAATCTGAACGCCGACCTTCACCGTTGGCGCGGTAGTCCGCGGCAGTGTCTAGGCCGAGGCAGCCAAGCTCTTCCTGTCCTCGTCGGCGAAGGTGTCCTCCAACTGCACCGGCGAGTAGTCGATGTCGATCTCAGCGAGCGGTCGCCCCCGCGCGCTGCCGATGGTGCCGAGTCGCCGCATGCCCTTGTCGGTGGCGTACGCCGTGAACTCGTCCATGGTGAAGTTGAAGGGGATCTCGTCGTAGAGGGCGAATGCATCGTCGGTATTGCGCAACGCCAACGGGATGAGCTCCGACATCCGGTTCTCGAAGACAGCCCAGTTGGAGTCATCGGCGGCGACGTGGCGCCGGCAGGTGAAGGTGCCCCACGCCATGTGGCGGCGCTCGTCGTCCCCGATTCGGCGGACCAGCTCCTGCATCCCGGGAAGAATGTTGTTGTCGACGCAAATGCGGTGCCACGCATAGTATCCCGTCAGCGCCATCATCCCCTCGATGACGTGGTTGTACGTCGCCGAGGCCCTGACTTGCGCGGCCGGCGAGGGATCTGTCGCCAGCGTGTCGAGCGATTTCGGTAGCTCTTCGTAGAACATCTGCCGGTACGAAGGCAGATCGTCGAGATAGTGCTGCAGGTCGCCCGTCATCCCGACCGCGTCGAGCCACATCCGAAAGACTTGGGTGTGTTTGGCCTCTTCGAACGCGAACTGGGTCAAATACATCTCGTCGCCGAGACGACCTTCGGCACGCATCGCCGTCATGAACGGCTGGATGTCCTGGGTGACCGCTTCTTCGCCCGCGATGAACTGGGCGCACAGTCGGGTGGCCCAGTCGCGTTCGAGTTCGGTCATCGCCTCCCAGTCGGCCCGGTCGCGGGAGAAGTCGATGTCGGCCGGGTCCCAGAATTTGGCGTTGCCGCCGGCGAACAGCTTCAGGGGAAGGCTGTCCCAGTTGAGGCCGCCCGCGGCGAGTGAATCAGAGTGGTTCCTGTCCATGACCTGACTCTAGTGTGACTGCTGTCACAGTCAATGGGAGGCGGAGTGTGCCCGCCATTTGCGGTAGCCGTGGTGGGTGGCGAACGCGCCGACGACGGCCGTCACGCACCAGATCGCGACCGCGACGTACGCCAGCGGTGAATTCAGATCGCCGATCGAGGCGCCCAGCGCCGTGTACACGAACGCCCGCGGCACCGACCCGATGAAGGCGCCAACGGCCATCTGCCACAGCGGCACTCCGAATGCGCCGAATGCGTAGGACGCGAGTGCGTCGGACACCCCCGGGATGAAGCGCTGCCCGACGACCGCCCACAATCCGCGCCGCTCGATCAGACTGTCCAGTCGGTCGGCCCGTTCGGTGCCGAGCAGTTCGCGTGCGCTGGCGCGGCCGGCGCGACGGCCGATCAGGCTCGCGATGATCGCCGTCCCCACGGTCGCGCCCAGCGTCACGAACAGGCCGAGTACGGGTCCGAACAGCACGCCGCTGCCCGCCGCCAGGATCGGTCCGGGTACGAACACGGCTCCGAGCAGAGCGGACGCCACGACATAGGCGACGGGGGCGGCTGGGCCCGTGGCGGCGACGACGTCGCGAACCGCTTCGACGTCGATCACCCTGGCGATCGCCACGAGATAGAACAACCCGAGTAAAAACGCCACCACAACGGCAAGGCGCACGATGTGGCGCCGCCGCGAGGCGGGCGGTGGTTCCTCGATATCGGACATGCTGACTGCGATTGTGCCTGCTGCTGTCCTATCGACGCCCGTCCAGGGCGGGCAGCACCTCGTCGGTCAGCAGTTGGACCGATCTCCACGCCTCCTCGATCGGCATGGCGCCGACGAGCGGGTGAAGCACTACGTGATCGTGCGGATTGTCTTTCACGTCGGCTACCAACTGCTCGGGTGACATGAAGCGATACCGTCCGGCGGTTTTGACGTCGTCAAGGGTCTCGACCTTCTCCGTGCCATGCATGAACGAGTGCACCTCACCGCCGCCCCATCCCGAGTAGACGCGGGCTTCCCACAGGTAATGCTCACCGAGCTCGGCCCACGCCCGATCCGGATCCTCGTGCAGGAAGACCATTCCCCGACTGCGGGGCGGCGGCATGACGACGATCGGGGTGTGCCCAGCATCGGCGCACAGTTCGCGGTAGTAGTCGGCGATTTCGGGGAGGTGGCTGGGCAGGTTGAGGGGCAGGCCGTGCCTGGCCGCTCGCCGCGCGGTGGCGCGCACACTGCCGCCGACGAACACCGTGGGGTGCGGGCGTGTCAACGGGCCGGGAGTGAAGTCCGGTGACGCCCAGAGTGACATCAGCGTGTCGAGCAGCTCGTCCATCAGGCGCCCGCGTTCTTCGAAAGGTGTTCCGAACAGTTCGTATTCGGCCGACCGGTATCCCATCCCGATCGTGACGATCAACCGTCCGCCACCGATGGTGTCGGCCATGGCGATATCCTCGGCGAGCCGCACCGGGTGCCACAGCGGTCCCAGCGTGCAGTCGACGCTGGCGATGACGCGTTCGGTGCGGGACAGCAGGATTGCGGCGGTCATGACGGGATTGCAGCTCCAGCCGTGCCCGCTCTGATGGTGTTCATCGAAGCTGACGGCGCTGACACCGCGATTTTCCGACCAGGAACTGAGTTCCATCGCAGCCCGCATCCGGTCGCGGCGTGCGGCCGGGTCGTCTTGTGGCGCGGCGAAATTGAACCGCAGGATCGCCATCGTCATTGGATAGCCTCGTTCACTGGCTGGTGGATGCGCCGTCGACGACGAACAGCGCCCCACTGGTATAGGAACTCTGCTCGGTGCAGAGGAACGCGATTGTCCCAGCGATCTCGGCTGGTGTGCCCAAGCGTCCCAGCGGGATTCGCGCGAGCTCGGCATCGATGATCTCCGGCACGGTCTGGGCGAGTTCGGTCATCGGGGTGTCGATCACGCCGGGCACCACCGCGTTGACCCGGATGCCGCGCGGCGCCCACTTCACGGCGAGGTTGTGCGTGAGGCTCGCGATGCCGGCCTTGGCCGCGCCGTAGCCGGGCACCATGGTCACTGCCCGCAGCGCCGACAACGACGACAGGAAGACGACGCTCGCACCGCCCGACGCTGCCAGCGCCTTACGCAGCCCCACGGTCAGACGGTAGGGCGCCGTGAGGTTGACCGCCACGGATGCGTCGAAGCCGTCGGGCTCGGCTTCGTTGAGTCCACCCGGAAAGTTGGCGCCTGCGTTGTTGACGAGCACATCCAATGTGCTTGTCGCTGAGACCAACTCGTTGATCGAGTCCGGGTCGGTGAGGATGAGCTGACGGTAGGTCATGCCGGTGAGGTCGGTGTCGTAGTCGCCGGGCCCGGTCCTGGTGCCGGTGATGGTCACCGTGGCGCCGGCGTCGCGGAACAGCGTCGCCGTGGCGTAGCCGATCCCGCTCGTGCCGCCGGTGATCAATGCCTTCGTCCCGGTGAAGTCGAATGTGGCGCGCGCGGTCAAGAGTAGTCTCCGATTTTCTTGGTCAGCCAGGCGGATTCCCAGAAGTTGGTGCTGGCGGCGAGCAGGTCCTCATGGGCGGCCTTGAGGACGGCGCGTGCGCGCATATGCGTCGGGTCGGCATGTACGACGGCCTCGGCGAGATGGATCGCATGCACCGGACGGCCCGCCGCGAGCCGCTCTTCGGCCCGGGCCACGACGCGCTCGGCGCCGGCGAGGTCGACCAGGTCGACGGTGAGCTCATCAGGTCCGATGTCGTAAAGCTCTGTGGTCGAACGGTGATGGAACCACCCGGAGTAGTTCTCCCAGATGGCCCGCACGTCCCAGGCGACCTTGCCGTAGCCCTGGCCGACCTCGAGTTCGGCGGGCAGCGTGATCTCCCGCATCAGGGTGTAGACGTCCTTGCCCGTATTCATGCCCTCCACCGTCCGGTCGTGGAGGTAAGCGATCGCGTTGCGCAGGCGGGTCAATTCGGCGTGGATGAGATCGGCGCCGCGGATCGGGTCGAAGTGTCCGGTGATCAAGATTTCCGGTCGGAGCTCGCGGACCCGTTCGATCGAGGCGATGGTGGTGAGCGGGTCGCGGTACCGATCTCCGCGCATCGTGACGAAATTCGGGATATGGCCGAAGACCGGTCCGAAGGTGTTGCCGCACAGGCATACCCGCTGCTCAGGAAGCCAGACGACCATCGAGTCGGTGGTCTCACCGCCCGGTGTTGCCAGCAGTTCGATGGTGCGGCCGCCGACGGTCAGTACCAGCGAGTCGTCCACTTCGATGTCGGCGGAGTGTGCGGACTGGGCCGGGAGCCGCTTTCCGAACCGCTGCTGGATCGCGGCGATGCCGTTGGCGAGCTTATCGGAGAACGCGAAGGCGCTGTTGTTGGCGCGGTAGGCCAGTAGACGCTCGTTGTCGTCGCGCCAGTGACGCCAGTTGGCCTGCGCCACCACCTGCGTCTGCGGGTCGCGCATCGTGTCGAGTCCGCCGACGTGGTCGTAGTGGCCCTGCGTGACGATGATGTAGCGGATGGGGGACGAATCGACGGCGTCGAAATTCGCTCTGTGGACCTGGCTTTCGAATCCCATTCCGGTGTTGACGACGACGCGGCCGTCGGTGGTGGTCAGCAGATAGGTGTTCGACAGTCCGGGCGAGCACCAGACGCCGGGTACGACTTCCTCGGCGTGTTCGGCCGCTGCCGGGGCGAGTGCATCGGCGCTAGGACGACTGCGGTAGATCGGTTCTTCGCTCAATTAGTGTCCTTCGGGTCGCACGTCGAATCGTTCGAAGTAGAAGGCGAATTGCGAGCGTAGTTCGTCGGGCGACACCCCGAAGTGCCTTTGCAGCTCGTATCGCACCGAGCCGTGCTTGCCACGCGGGTTGCTGTCCAGATATCCCTGGAATGCCCGGCGGACCTTCGAGGTCAGCTCGACGCCCGCGCGTGCGTACAGATCGTCGAGCAGGTCGAACTCGTGGCCGTTGAGGAGGTGAAAGCCGATGTCAACGCTGCGCTCGGCCGACACCAGCCCCCGGTCCCGCACACAGCCGCGCAACAGTCGCTCGACCCGGTCCGCCCAGTAGTCGAGCAGCCACTGGGGTTCGATGCTGCGGCGGCGGAGCCGGTCGGAGTAGGCCATCATCGTGATCGCGGACTGGATCACCGCGACGGGATCGCGGTGGGTGAAAGCCACGGTGGCATCGGGGAACGTCGACATCAGCGGGCCGAGTTGCTCGCAGTGCTGTGGCGACTTCAGCACCCAGGTACGGGGGCCGCGCAGGAACGTCAATGCCTGCAGGACCTTTTTCAGGTACCCGTAGTGCCGGGTTTGGTCGAGGCTGAGATAGAAGTCCCGCCAGTCGGGGACGCGGGCGTGCCATTCAAGGACATACCCGGCGAAGTCCAGGTCGAGGATCTCGACTTCCTCTTCGATCGCCTCGGGGAAGCGGTCATGCATGGCGGCGGTGGCGGGAGCGCTGATCATCATCGCGTCGTGCTCGTTCTTCGCGCGGGTGTAGCGCGGGTCGACGCCGTTGACATCGGGACCCTGGCCCGGGATCGGCAGCGGCTCTTGGCTTTCCCAGTAGGGCAGCGCGCGGCGCCGTGGATCTGCGGCCAGCAGGTTGACCAGATGTGTCGTCCCCGAGCGGGGCATCCCCACCACGATGAACGGTTTCTCGATCGCGATCGATTCGATTTCGGGGTGGCGCTTGAGCAGGTCGGTCAAGGACAGCCGGTTGCGCAGCAGTCGGACGATGCGCTGGCGCAGCGTTCCGCGGATCAGCTGCGTCAGGCCATCGTCGGCCTCTATCGCCTCGACGTAGGCTGCGACCCGGTCCCAGAACTCGTCGTCGGCGGCAAAATCGTCGGCTCCCGCTTCGAGGACGGCCTCGCCGACCATCTGCTCGATGTCGAGGTCGATGCGCCGGCTCTCGGTGTGTTCCAGAATCTGGCGCTGGACGTCGGTCAGTTGCGGCGCAGTCAGATCGTCGAAGGTGAGCTCAGCAGTGCTGCCCATCGCCGGTCCTTGTGATTGCTTGATTCGAATATTCGACATACTGTTCGATATTGTGACGCTGAACGTAGACGCTGGGAGCAAAGGCCGTCAAGTGCCCTCCCCGCCGACCGAACGCGTCGTCGCGGTGATGCACCTGCTCGCCGGTGATCCGGAGCGGGATTTCTCGCTCGCCGACATCTGCCGCAGTCTGAGTATCAGCCGCGCCACCGCTCACGCCATCCTCGCCACCCTTGCTCGACACCGTTGGGTCGTAAAGCACGAATCGTCGGCGAGCTATTCGTGTGGTCCGGCTATCGGGGCGCTGGCCCGGCCGACCAACGACTGCGAATTCCGCTCCCTGCTGCAGACATTGTCCGAAATCGTTGGCGCGCAGGTCTTTCTGGCTCGTCGCGAGGGTGCGACGCTGGTGGTGACGGATTCGGTGGGGGACTCGCTCACCGCACCACGCGTCACGGCCGGTCTGCGCATGCCGCTGGTGGCGCCGTTCGGGCGCGACTATGTGGCCTGGGCGGGGGAGGCGGCCATCAAGTCGTGGCTTGCCGGGATCGGCGAACCGTCGACCAAGCTGCGGAGGCGGCTGACCGCAGTGCTCGCCGAGGTGCGTGAGCGCGGGTATGTGATCGAACGGCTCAGTCGCGAGTACGTCCGCGTCTACACGGCCCTGCGCGCGCTGGCCGTCGACGGCGAGCCCGACGAGATCACCGCGCGGCTGGCCGGCGCGTTCGCCGATCTGGCGCTGGTCGACTATCTACCCGCCGAACTCGACGGCACCCCCAACCATCAGGTGGCGACGATCTCGGTGCCGGTCAGGGACGCCGACGGGGTGGTGTCGATGTCGATCACCGCGGCGCCGTTCCGCGGACTCAACGCCAGGGAGATCCGCAAGATTGGGACCGCGGTTCGCGATGCGGCCCGCCGGATAGAAGAGACCGGCTATTGTCCGTCGCCATGACCGGTGACGATGGACGACGGTCCCCGCCTATCGACAATTGGAATCGGCTCCTCGATGGTCGCGTCGCGGTCGTCACGGGTGGTGGCGACGGTATCGGCGCCGGCATTGCCCGGCTGTTCGCCGAGCACGGCGCGCACGTCGAGGTCGCCGAGGTTGACCGGGACCGCGCCAACCGAATCCGCGACGAGGTGACCGGCGCCGGTGGATCGATCCGCTGCCATGTCGTCGATGTCACCGTCGACGACGATGTCGCCCGCCTGGCCGAGGCTGTACTCGCCGAACACGGCCGGATAGACGTGCTGGTGAACAACGTCGGCGACTACCGGCCCCTGGTGCCGTTCCATCAATCGACGCCGGAGTCGTGGCAGCAGCAGTACGAGATCAATTTGCGCCACGTCTTCGCCGTCACAAGGGCTTTCGTCCCGTCGATGATCGACGCCCACCATGGCAGCATCGTCACAGTGCATTCGGTGGAGGGCATGCGAGGCTATCCAAAGGACCCGGTGTACGGGGCGATGAAGGCAGCGGCTGCGCACTTCACCACATGTCTGGCTGTGGATCTCGGTCGCCACGGCATCCGCGTCAACGGCATCGGCACCGACCTCGCGCAGACCCCTCAGGTCGACTACCTGACCGGCTACGAGGACGTCGGCGAACTATGGGCGTCGTGGGCACCCGTCGGCCGGGTCGGATGGCCGGAGGACCAAGCCCGCGTGGCGCTGTTCCTGGCATCGGATCAGTCGGCTTTCGTCACCGGCCACAACATTCCCGTCGACGGCGGCACCAAAGCCGGTGGCGGATGGCTCTTCTCGCCGCGAGAAGGCCGCTTCGTCAACAGATCGAGGAACCTGTGACTTCTCCTATCGATGAAACCGTCGACGTCCTGGTGGCCGGCAGCGCCGGCGCCCTGGCGGGTGCGTACACCGCTGCCCGCGAGGGACTTTCGGTGGCGATCGTCGAGGCCACGAATCAGTTCGGCGGAACGTTCGCCTACTCCGGGGGCGGCGGGATGTGGTACCCGTGCAACCCCGTACTGGTCCGTGCAGGCAGCGACGACACCATCGACGAAGCACTGCGCTACTACCGCAGCGTCGTCGGCGACCGCACGCCCGCCGAACTCCAGGAAACGTATGTGCGCGGCGGCGCGGCACTGATCGAATACCTCGAGCAGGACGACTATTTCGCGTTCAAGATCCTGCCGTGGCCGGACTACTACAGTTCGGTCCCCGGTGCGCGCAACGACGGTATGCGCCATACCGTCTGCAAGGGACTGCCAGGTGACCGCCTCGGGCGATTCCAGGGAAAGGTCCGGGGGCCGCTGGACCACGAACGTCTCGGCGAGCCACAGCCCGACTTCCTGACTGGTGGGCGAGCGGTGATCGGTCGCTTCCTGTCCGCGATGGCCGACAATCCCGCCGTGGCGGCGCATCTGGACACCAGCCTCGTCGAGCTGATCGTCGAGGACGGCCGAGTGACCGGCGGAGTCGTCGAATGTGAGGGGGAGCGCCGCATGATCAAGGCGCGCCGCGGTGTCCTGCTGGCCGCGGGCGGATTCGAGCAGAACGCCGAAATGCGAGCCGAATATGGCGTTCCCGGAACAGCATCCGGCACGATGGGCGCACCCGGCAATACGGGCTTGGCGCACAAGGCCGCGATCGCCGCTGGCGCGAGCACCGACCTGATGGACCAGGCGTGGTGGTCGCCCGGGCTGATCCATCCCGATGGTCGCGCGGCGTTCGCGCTGTGCTTCACCGGAGGCATCTTCGTCGACAAGGCCGGCCGCCGGTTCGTCAACGAATCGGCGGCCTACGACAGGCTGGGCCGAGAGATCTTGAGCGCGATGTGCGACGGGACCGTCGGCACACCGTACTGGATGGTCTACGACAGCCGCGCCGGCGAACAACCGCCGGTGATGGCCACCAACGTCTCGTTCTCCCCGACGAGCGAGTACGAGTCGGCCGGGCTGTGGGTGCACGCCGACACGCTCGAGGAGCTTGCGGCCAAGATCGGTGTGCCGGAAGGGAATCTTGTTGAAACGGTGCGTCGTTTCAATGTCCTCGCGGCCCGCGGTGAAGACGAGGACTTTGGCCGTGGCCGGGAATCGTTCGACCGGGCGTTCACCGGCGGGGCGTCGCCACTGGTGCCGATCGACACACCACCGTTCCGGGCGGCGGCATTCGGGACGTCGGACCTGGGCACCAAGGGCGGCCTACGCACCGACGTCGACGCGCGTGTGCTCGACGCCGACGACCGGCCGATCCCCGGCCTCTATGCGGCGGGGAACACGATGGCCGCGGTGTCCGGTGAGACGTATCCGGGCGGCGGCAATCCGATCGGTGCGTCACTGTTGTTCAGTCACCTTGCCGCACTGCATATGTCACGGTCATGCTGAGTCAGCTCCGCCGGTGAGTCGTGCAATCTCACGAAGCAGAGGCCTTGCCGCCGCGCGGATTTCCCTCATCGACATCGGTCGTACGGGATGGATACCCAGGGCCAGCTGTATGTGGTCCGCATGATCGAGTACCGGTGCCGAGATGGTGGCGACGGGCCGGGGCGTACGGCTGTTGTCGTCTGAAGACAGTGCCGCCGAGGTGAATTCGACACGCAACTGATCGATGATCGATCGCATGTTTACCGGTAGCGTATGCTCAGACAGCGAACCTATGGCATGGGCGGCCTGCGCGAGTGCGGGTGTCATCCAGTCGATGTCATAGCCGCGCGCGCGTGTTTGCGTGAGGACGTCGTGCAACTGGCGGGTCAGTGCGACGTCATCCGCTGCCGCCCGCTGAATCCAGGCCCGCTGTGCCTCAGCGGTGTCCCACGCGGCGAACGCGACTCCGAACGGCGCCGTGTACGGGATGCGTTCATTCGGCGACGCCGGGATCGCGCCGCCTTTCGGTTGTTCGAACGCCGTGATGACGATGTCGTCGCCGGCACGCTCGATGACCGAGGCGGGCGCGTCGACCGTCGTCGCGAGGCGTCTTGCCGCGTCGCGCGCGAGATGAGCCAGCGGACGGGCGGTGTCGAGGCGGGTGGCGATCACTGACAGCGCCGGGCCGAGGCTGAACGTCTTGGCGACCGGATCCCGATTCACCCAGCCGCGATCGGTCAGGGTTTTGAGTATTGCGTGCGCGGTGGCTTGCGAGAATTCGAGTTCCCGGACGACGTCGGAGAACCGCATCTTTCGGTTGGCGGGCAGACTGAGCAGCTCGACCACATCGATCACCCGCGCCGTCGGGGCCGAACTCGCTCCGCGCAACCTTGACTCCTCATTCGGTGCCTTCTACCGTCGTTTCAAGATTTCGAAAACTATATCTCGAATAGTAGAGAAAAGCGGAAGTATCTTGCGCGCTGTGGTGTTACGAAACGGCCGGCTCGAGGTCCGCGACACCGCCGACCCCGTTCCAGGTCCGAATGATCTGCTCCTCAAGACGCTCAGCACGGCGATCTGTGCGTCCGACGTCCACTTCATGGACCATCCGGAACTCGCGATCGACGACCCGACCGGGCGATCGCTGTATGACGCAGACCGCGACATCGTGATGGGGCACGAGTTCGTGGGTGAGGTGATCGGCCACGGGCCCGGGTGCAGCGACGCGTTCCCCGTCGGCTCGCGCGTGACGTCCATGCCGATCAGACTCGTCGACGGCGGCGCTGGTGGGCTTCGCATCATCGGTCAGCATCCCGAGGCTCAAGGGAGCTTTGGCGAGCTACTCGTCGTGCCGGAGGCCACCGCGCGAGTGGTTGAGGGCTCGGTGTCCAGTGATGCCATCGCCGTCGTCGACGCATTCGCCGTCGGTGAGTTCTATGTACGCGCGGCGGCGATTCAATCGGGCGAGATACCGATCGTCATCGGTGCAGGCGCCATCGGTCTTTCGGCGGTTGCCGCGCTGTCCAGTCGTGGCATCGAGCCAATCATCGTGTCGGACTACAAAGCCGAGCGCCGCGACCTCGCGAAGTCGCACTTCGGGGCCGACGTCCTCGTCGACGCGGCCGAAGAGTCGGTTTTTGATGTGTTTCGGCGTGAGCGGGCGCAACGTCACCTGGGCGGCTCGGCTGTGGTCTTCGAATGCGTCGGCGCGCCGGGTCTGATCGATCGCATCGCAGCGGAAGCGGAGTTCTACACGCGCATCTATTGTGCGGGCGGCTGGTACACCGGCGACACACTGAACATCACACAGGCAACGCAGCAGGGGCTCACCTTCCAGTTCGGCGGTGGCCCCATGCCGCGAGATTGGTACGGGGTACTGGACGCGGTGGTCGAGGGGCGGCTGGACCCGTTGCCGAGCATCGGGAAGGTCATCGGCCTCGACGAGGTGCCCGAAGCGATCGAGGCGGCCCGGCGGTCCGACGGGCCGCCTCGGATTGTCGTCCACCCGAACGGAGACGTGAAATGACCAACCGCGACGAGATATTCGACCTGACGGTGCGCTACGCCACCGCCATCGACAGCCGGCAGTATGAGCTGCTGTCAACGGTCTTCACCGAAGATGCGGACCTAAACTATGGCGAGGTCGGTCAGTGGAAAAGCGCAGCCGACATCATCGCTTTCATGGATCTTGCCCACGCGGGGGCGGCGAACACCCTGCACCGCATGAGCAATCAGGTAATCGAAATCGACAATGACGCCGCGACGGTTCGAACGTACGTCGACGCGTTGATTCTTGCCGCCGACGGTTCGGGCGTGAATGCGATCGGCTTCTACGACGACGCAGCGGTCCGCACTCCCGACGGCTGGCGAATCAGCAAGCGGACGTTCAAATCCGTTCGACTCGGCACGGTGGCGGCGCTCTCATGAGCGAGGTATCCGACAAGTACGGACCGTGGGCGCTACTTGTTGGCGCGTCCGATGGTTGCGGTGCGCTGTTCGCCGAGAGGCTGGCGCGTGAGGGTGTCGACGTAGTGCTCGTCGCGCGCCGTGAGCAACTACTGCAAGAGGTGGCCGCGGGCATCGGCGAACGTACCGGTGGGGCGACCAGGACGCTCGCCGTCGACCTCACCGATCCAGACTCCGCGCAGAAGATCGTCGACGCGACCGAAGAACTCGACATCGGCATGTTGGTCTACTGCGCAGGCGGTGATCCGAACTATCAGCCCTTCCTTGTCAATCCGGTGTCGGCAGCAGAGGCATTGCTGCACCGCAATTGCCTGGTATTGATGCAGTTGTGTCACCACTACGCGGGCAGAATGGTGCAACGCGGCCGCGGCGGCATCGTCAACTTCAGCTCGGGTGCGGCGCTGGCCGGTGGACCCAATATGGTCGCGTACGGCGGTACCAAGGCCTTCGACATGGTGTTCACCGAAGGCCTGTGGGCTGAGCTTCACGACAAGGGTGTCGACGTGCTGTGCCTGTTGCTCGGCAAGACCGACACTCCGGCCTTGCGTCAGCTCGAACACAGCCGCGGACAAATCGCTTCACTCGACGACGTTCCGCCCGGCGCCATTCCGGCCGAGGATGTCATCGACGAAGCTTTCGACAATCTCACCAACGGTCCCACGCTCATGGTGGGCGACATGATGCGGATGGCCGAAGAGGTGTTCAAAACGCTCAGTCGCAATGATGCCGTCAAGATGGTCATCCAGGCCGGCGCGCAAGCCATGGGATCGGACGGAGACCGCTAGTGCCGTTGTTCACACTCCGCTTCGACATGAGGGCGCCGTCGATGGGTGCGCCGCCGACCGAGTTGTACGCGGCGGCAAGTGAAATGTCGGCGTGGGCGGAGACTCGCGGGTGCATAGCTGCGGTGTTGTGCGAACATCACTGCGCTGACGACGGCTATCTTCCCTCGCCGCTATTGCTTGGTGCGGCGATTGCCGCGCGCACCAAGCAACTCATGCTTAACCTTGTGATCCTCCTGCCGTTTTACGACCCCGCCCGGTTAGCCGAAGACATGGCGGTGTTGGACCACATCAGCGCGGGCCGGGCGACCTATGTCTTCGGAATCGGCTACCGCGCAGAGGAATACGCCCACTTCGGCCTATCCCTCTCTGATCGCGGTCGCCTCGCCGATGAGAAGCTCGGGTTGTTGCGCCGGCTACTCGCTGGTGAAGAGGTTCTTCATGGCGGGCGGCGAATGAAGGTGACGCCACGTCCGCGCACACCAGAGGGTCCGATGATGAGTTGGGGCGGGGCGAGCCTCGCCGCGGCCCGTCGTGCGGGGCGCAACGGTCTCGGTCTGTTGGCCAACGGTGTGGTGCCGGGGATGAGGGAAGCGTACGAGAAAGCCAGTCGCGACGCCGGCTACGAGCCCGGGTTCATGCTGCTGCCCGAACGAGATACCGCCACCAATGTCTTCGTCGCAGAGGATGTCGACGCGGCGTGGGATGAGATCGGCAAGTACCTGTTGCACGACGCGCTCGCGTACTCCGAGTGGAATCCCGACAACACCGTCTCGGCCAATATCACTACCGCCAAGACTGTCGATGAACTGCGGCACGAATCGACGTCCCACGTGATACTGCCGGTCGACGATGCGCGAAGGCGCCTCGCCGCAGGTGAGGTGTTCAACATCAATCCGCTGTGTGGCGGAATACCGCCTGAGATCGCATGGAAGTACCTGAAGAGATTCGCCGAGCTGGACTAGTGGAAAGGGAACGCCATGACCCGGGATCGTGTGGCCCGCTGGGACTGGTTCGTCGACCCTGAACCGTGGGATCGGATGATCGGACTGATCGGGCTCGATCCGAGTGGATTGACGAGCCAGGAGTACACCGTCAACTTCCTACGTGAGGGCGGCGTCGAGAGCTGATATCCCAGCCTGCAGCACGTGCGTGCTGTGCGGGCAATACGCAGATGACAACGAATGTCGCTGACCGACGGAGGGTTCGAATGTATCGGGTTGTTCACGTGGGGACTGGTTTTACTGGGCGGGAGGCACTTCGGGCGGTCATCGATGACCCTGCATTGGAACTTGTCGGAGTAAAGGTGTCGACCCCGGAAAAGACGGGGGAGGATGCCGGCCGTCTATGTGGCAGTCCGGACGTTGGTATTTCGGCCACCGATGACCTCGACGCGGTGCTAGCGCTCGCGCCGGACTGTGTTCTCTACTGTGCCACTGCCGTTCGGCGGGAGGCTGAAGCGATCGCCGACATCGTGACCTATCTCGAGGCGGGGATCAACGTCGTGACGATCTCAACGATCCCGATGGTCTATCCGCCCGCTGCGCCACCGGAGTGGCGTGCTGCCGTGGAAGCCGCAACGGCCAAGGGTAATTCGACGTTCTACGCGACCGGCGCCGAGCCGGGTTTTATCAGTCTGAACATCCCCACCGCCCTACTTGCGGGCGCTGGCACCGTTGAGTCCTATCGGATGGATGAATACGCGATCGATTTGGACAAGTCCTATCCGATCTGGGATGTCCTGCACGAATCGATGGGGTTCGGAAAACCCGAAGGGCACGTGCCCGCCCGAATTGCTTCGGGCAAGGTCAACCATGACTGGGAAACCGTGGTGCGCTACATCGCCGACATCCTGGGGTTAGAACTCGACGGTGTCGAACTGGACTGGGAAACACTCCTCGCGCCGACGGATCTGGAGACCGCGCTCGGCGTGATCCCGAAGGGGACAGTTTGCGCGCACCGGTGGCAGCTCGCCGGCGTCGTCGATGGGCGGAAGGCGGTCGCGGTCCAGTATTTCGCAACGGTGACTTCTACACCTTGGCCGCAACGCTGGCCTCGGCCATCAAGGGCGGACCAGGGCGGCATGGTGTTCCGAGTCGAGGGGCGGCCGAGCATGTCCCTGGAGCTGTATATGGAGCAGTCGGCCTCAGATTGGGTCAACCCGGGCGTGGCGGTGACAGCGCTGGCTGCCGTCAACTCGATACCCGAAGTCGTCGACGCGGCCCCTGGCGTGCTCGCCAATCCGTTGGCAGGTCCTTCAATCGTGAGCAGGCAATCGAGGACTCGACGGCAATAGCGGAGGCCGTTTGCCATTCGTCAGCTTTCGACGCCGCCTTGACGCAGGAAGTTGGTCGTCATAGCCGCTGGTCGACCAGCACCGCGACTGCACAAGTTCGATGACCACATTGATACCGCCCGTCATCAGCAAACGCCAATTGCCGATTAACGTTACTATTTGCCTAGACAAGCAACAAGATTGTTCTCCAATCTTGGCTCGATAAGTCTTACGCTGAAGCTATGCCTGATCGCGAAGACGACGACGATAGGCGACCCGCGGGCGCCATCTTTCCGGGTGCCGCCGGAGAAGCGGGTCGTGCGGCTGGCGCCGACTCCGGCCATGCAGGTGCGAAGGGCTTGGGTGACCCGGCTGGTGCGAAGGGCTTGGGTGACCCCGGTGGTGCGAAGGGCTTGGGTGACCCAAGGTTCGCGCCGCCGGGCAACGGGCCGCCCGGCTATGTGCCGCCAAGCAGCACCCCGCCGGGCTATGCGCCGCAGGGCTTTACGCCGCCAGGCTATGCCCCGCCAGGCTATGTACCGCCGAGTTTTGCCCCGCCGGGCGCTCGGTTGTCGATCAAAGGCGTACTCGTTTCGGTAGCAGCGATCGTTGCTGTCATCGTCGCCGCCATAGCCGCCTTCCTCGTCCTGCGACCGGATCCGCCGCGACAGACGGCCGACGAACAATCACTTGGCACGGCGGCCACCCCGTCGGACGGCGCCACCCCGAGCGTCATGACCGCGAGCGAGCCTCTATTCCGTGGCACCTATAGCTCGCGGGTGACGGTCACCTCTTCCGCTGGTGTTTACACCAACGACAATGTCGGAACTGTCGTCTCCGATTGCCCGCATTGCGATGTGACGCTCAGCGGATCCGGCGGTGCCACTGTCTTCCACTGGAACGGCAGTGTCTGGGAGCACTTAACGGAAGGGCCTATATGCGCAGGGGATTCGATCACATTCACGCCAACGGTTGTGGCTGACGGTTTTGTGCAGGAACTCTCTTATTACTACGCAACATGTAACGGGACGGTGTCGTCGGGCACGATGACGCGCACCGGGGACTAAGACACCGATTCGGTGTCTCGGCACGATAATCCAAAATTCCGCGAGCGCACGCTTGTTGTACGCAAACCTCCTCGGGATGCTCGCTGAAGTCATACGGCCTCTTGCGGTAGACGCGGTCGAAGACGTCCAACAGGCGGTGCGCCCACGAGCCGCCGTTCTCGACCACCCCGATGCGCACCCCCGAAAAACGCTCGAGCACTCCGTGCGCGATGAACGCCGCGAGGGTGTCGAAGATGTTTCGGCTCTCCTCGTAGATGAAACCCCGCAGCTTGCTCAGCGCGAATCCGTTGAACTCCGCGGCGTCCTCCCAGTCGTCGATGTAGCGCTCATAACCGGAGTCCGAATTGTGCATCTGCACCGCGATGCTCGACCATTGGGTGATCGCCAGCTCACCGCCGGGTGACATCGGCCGGTGCGCCGCAAACCGGTGTCGGCGGCAAGGGTGATAGACCAGTGGGACAGCCCTGTTCATCGGAGAAGGTATGACGACACGTACACCCGAACTCTCGTTGTACTTGACGACGTACACCGACGCGCCGCAGCACGACTGGCGTGCGACGCTGAATCTGGCCCGCTCGATGGACGTGGCGGGGGTGGACCGGCTTGTTGTGTCGGATCACCTGGTGTTCGGCGAGAATCTCGAGGCGTACGCAGATCCGTCGATTGGTGGGCAGGCAGGCGGACGGCAGCCGACCGGGCCTGACGGCGCCTGGCTCGAACCGCTGACGGTTCTGACCGCGATCGCCGCCACGACCACGCGCATCAGGTTGGGCACCGCGGTCCTGCTGGCCGCATTGCGACGGCCCGCGGTCCTGGCCAAGCAACTCGCCACGCTCGATGTGTTGTCTGAAGGCCGCGTCGATCTGGGAGTCGGAGTCGGTTGGCAGCGTGAAGAATACGAAGCCGTCGGATTGCCCTTCGAGGACCGTGGACGGCTACTCAACCACACACTCGACGTATGTCAGACGCTGTGGACACAGCAGCGGGCGTCCTATGATTCCGCCGACCTGACCTTCGACGGCATTCACCAGATGCCCAAGCCGGTGCAACCCGGCGGTGTGCCGGTATGGATCAGTGGCACCGTCAACAACGCGGTCGCTCGCAGGATTGCCCGCTTCGGAACTGGCTGGATTCCATGGGGTTCGGCATATGCGGACCTCCCCGGTGCGATCGCCGCGATGAAGGACAAGGTGGTCGAGTTCGGCGGTGATCCCACCGATCTGCAGGTGCAGGGCGTCACCCGCGCGGTCAAGGCCGACAACGGAGCGTTCGACTACGCGGCGTCGGTGGCCGGAGTTCCAGCACTTGTCGAAGCCGGCGTCACCGATATCCGTTTCCCGGCATCGCTGACCGTGGAACATGACCGGGCCGTCGAGGTCCTCACCCCACTCGTCGAGGCATTCCGGGACGTGACGCGATAAGACGTCGACGCCCTACAGGATGTCGTTGATGTCGTTCTTCAATGCGTCGGCGCCGGTGCCGAACACCGCCTGAACACTGTTGCCGACCTCGACGACACCCGCGGCGCCAAGGCTCTTCAGACGGGCTTGGTCCACCTTGTCCTTGTCGGACACCTCCACGCGCAGGCGGGTGATGCAGGCGTCCACGTTGACGAGGTTCTCCCGTCCGCCGAACGCCGCGATGACCTGCTCGGCCCTGCTGTTCGTCCGGGCGGGCGCGGCCAGCGTGGCGGTGGCGCCCCTCTGCGACACCGCAGTCGACGAATCGGCGCCCTCGTCGAGGTTGGCCTGTTCCTCCGCCTCGAACTCGCTCTCGGGTTCGCGACCCGGTGTCCGCAGATTCCATTGCGTGATCGCGAACCGAAACAACAGGTAGTAGACGACGAAGAAGACCACGCCCTGGCCAATCAGCAGGGGGATGTTCTTCGCCGCCGGTGCGGTGCCGTACAGCAGCAGGTCGATCAATCCGGCTGAGAACGAGAAGCCCAGGTGTATGTCGAGCAGGTAGGCGATGGCCAGCGACAGCCCGGTGAGCACCGCGTGAATGATGTAGAGCGGGAACGCCACGAACATGAACGCGAACTCGAGCGGTTCGGTCACGCCGGTCAGGAACGCGGTCAGTGCGGCGGCGGCCAGGATGCCGACCGCGAGCTTACGTTGCTTCTTGTTCGCCACATGGATCATCGCCAGCGCAGCAGCGGGCAACCCGAACATCAAGATGGGGTAGAAGCCCGAGGTGAGGATCCCCGCGGTCGGATCACCCGCGGCGAACCGGGTCAGTTCGCCGGTAACGGCTTCACCGCCCGGCGGTTGGTAGTCGCCGTAGAGGAACCAGATGTACGAGTTCGGAATGTGGTGCAGACCGAACGGGATCAGCATGCGGTTGGCGAACCCGTACACAAAGGCGCCGAGGGCGCCCGCCCCCCCGATGAACTCGCCCAGGCTGGTCAGCCCTGCGTCGAAGATCGGATAGAAGTAGCTCATCGCAAAGGCGATGAACAGGCTCGCCAGCGACACGACGATCGGAACGAACCGCCTGCCCCCGAAGAAGCCGAGATAGGACGGCAGCTGGATGGCGTGATAGCGGTCGAACAGCCACGCCGTCACCAGGCCGATCACGATGCCGGCGAACACGCTGTAGTTGATCTGGGCCTGCTCGCCCGCCTTGTCGAGCTCACCGGCCAGGACGATTGGTGACATGGTTTTGAAGACCGCCTCCATGACCAGGTAGCCGACGACTGCCGACAGCGCGGTGGAACCGTCGGCTTTCCTGGCGAAACCGATCGCCACACCCACGGCGAACAGCAGTGGCAGGTTGCTGAACAGGGCATCGCCCGCCGCGCTCATGGCCTTGAAGAAGTCGCCGATGACGGGGGTCTCGATTCGGCCCAGCAGGTCGGGCTGACCGAGCCGGAGCAGGATGCCTGCCGCGGGCAGGACCGCGATCGGCAGCATCAGGCTCTTGCCCAGGCGCTGCAACTGCGCAAATCCCGGGAAGCGAAGACCCGACTTCGCCTGTGTACCGGCGGGTTTCGATGTGTCGCTCATCTAGTCCAGACCTCCTCTGCCCCAATCGTGCAAGCCGTCGAAGCTCAGCGGAAGCTTAGAGGAAACGCCGAAGTCCAGCCTCTCTTTCCGGCACGCTCGTATTGTTGGTGCGCACGAGCAGAAGGAGTCTCGACGTGGGTACGACTCAGGTCTTCGCGCCGGTCGGCGGCCGTGCAGTTCCGCTCACCGAGGTGCCCGATCCGGTGTTCTCGGCAGGCATGGTGGGCCACGGCGCAGCTGTCAACCCTCCACACGAGATGATCGAGGCGGTCGCGCCGGTCAGCGGGAAACTGCTGAAACTGATGCCGCACGCCTACGTCGTCATGACCCCGGACAACGTCGGCGTGCTGGTCCACCTCGGCCTGGACACCGTTCAACTGAAGGGTGACGGCTTCACGGCTCATCTGAGGCAAGGTGACAGCGTCACCGCCGGCCAGGTGGTCATCACCTACGACGTCGCGTCGGTCGTGGCGAAAGGACTCAATCCGATCGTCCCCGTCGTCGTCATGGACGAACGCGAACCGGACAATATCGTTCCTGCCGAAGCGGTCCTCGAGGGTGCACAGATTCCCTCCGGCGCAAAACTTTTCATCGCGAACAAATAGATGGAAGTCATCATCCTGAAGGATGCCGCCGAGATCGGCGCCGTCGGCGCCGACGCGGTGGTCGCGCTGCTCGATCGAAAGCCGGACGCAGTCCTCGGTCTGGCCACCGGATCATCGCCGCTGGCGATCTACGACGAACTCGCGCGTCGCTGCGACAGCGGCACGGTCTCCTTCCGTGAGGCACAAGGCTTCACACTCGACGAGTACGTCGGCCTGCCGGCCGATCATCGGCAGCGCTATCGCAATGTCATCGACGAGGTCTTCGTCTCCAAAGTCGACTTCGCCCCAGGCGCGGTCCATGGACCCGATGGGCTCGCCGCCGACATCCCCGCCGCATGCGCGGAGTACGAGGCCGCCATCCACGACGCCGGGGGTGTCGATCTGCAGATCCTCGGCATCGGCACGGATGGGCACATCGCCTTCAACGAGCCCGGTTCCTCGTTGGGATCACGCACCCGTATCAAAACCCTGACCAGACAGACCCGGATTGACAATGCCCGCTTCTTCGGCGGTGATGTCGACGCGGTACCAACACACTGCCTGACGCAGGGGCTGGCGACCATATCGGAGGCCAGTCACCTGATTCTGGTGGCGACGGGCCGGCAGAAGGCAGAAGCCGTGCATCAGCTCGTCGAGGGCCCGGTCAGCGCGATGTGGCCCGCGACGATATTGCAACTCCACCCGCATGTCACGGTGCTGTTGGACGGTGCGGCGGCCCAACGACTTCAGCTCGTCGACTACTACCGCGAGACCTACCAGTCGAAACCGGAATGGCAGGGCATCTGAGTGCTGCTTACCGCCGAGACCCTCCTGACAGGCCGAAAGCTGTTGCGGCCCGGATGGATTGAAGTATCCGGCGAGCATATCGGTGCGGTTGGTGCCGGAACTCCACCTCGTTCGGCAGACCACGCTCTCGGCGCAGTGACGGTGGTGCCGGGTTTCATCGACACGCATGTGCACGGTGGGGGAGGGACGAACTTCTCCGCGGCGGTACGCTCCGATACGACAACGGCCGTCGACTTTCATCGTAGGCACGGCACCACGTCCATGGTCGCGTCATTGGTCACGGCGGCCCCCGATGATTTACTGCATCAGGTAACCGGATTGGCAGCTGATGTTCGTGACGGCCTACTCGACGGGATTCACCTCGAGGGTCCTTGGCTTTCGACGGTGCGGTGCGGTGCACATCAACCCGCGCTGATGCGCGACCCCGACCCCGCCGAGATCGACCGGGTACTGAAGGCCGGCGCGGGGAGTGTCCGCATGATCACTGTTGCCCCCGAACGCGAAGGGGCACTTGCGGCGATCGAGCGGATCGTCGACGCGGGCGTAGTGGCCGCGGTGGGGCATACCGAAGCGACCTACGACCAGACCCGCGCAGCGATCGCGGCGGGTGCGACGGTGGCCACGCACCTGTTCAACGCGATGCGCCCGATCAACACCCGCGAGCCCGGACCGGTCATCGCGCTGCTCGAGGATGACCGCGTGACGGTTGAACTCATCACCGATGGTGTGCACGTCGATCCTGCCCTCTACCGTCATGTTTCGCGCAGCGCGGGACCAAATCGGGTGTCACTGATCACCGACGCGATCTCCGCGGCCGGGATGAGTGACGGTACGTACCGGCTCGGTCCGCTCGACGTAGACGTCGTTGATGGAGTGGCGCGCGTCGCCGGGACACATACCATCGCGGGCAGCACCGCGACCATGGATCACCAGTTCCGCTTCGCCGTGCGGCACAGCGGGCTCGATAGTGACGAGGCATTGATGGCCGCGGTGCGTCAGGCTTCGATCAACCCTGCCCGCGCGCTCGGTCTGCCTGCGAAAGGCCTCGCCGCCGGGGGTGCTGCCGACCTAGTGGTGCTGGATGCGGATCTAGCGGTGACCGGCGTGCTTTGGCGTGGATCGTGGGTGCTTACCCCGAACGTGTAGCCACTGCGAGATTTTGCGCTGCTCCTCGCAGTGGTTTCACACTCGGCGAATCGGAGGCTGTGGTGCGAATCCCCGTACCGCATGCGATCTCACAAACTCGGCGACGACGTTGTCGTCATCCATGTTCAGCGTGGACGACGGAGTGCTGAACAGCGAGAAGAGCATTCGGGAATACCACTCACCCGCGGCGGCAACGTCGAGATCTTTGCGCACCTCACCGGTGAGTTTCGCCGCGGCGAGATACGGTGCAAGAAACTCGGTGCATTCACGTAGCAGAACCGCCGCGTTCTTGGTGAGCAGCAGGCTCACCTCGTCGACGTCGAAATAGTCCTCGGGTTCGATTGCGCGCCGTGCGCTCGCCACGAAAACTGCTGCAAGAACCAACTGGTCCTCGAGCGTCTCGCCCCTGCGCATCGACTTGGCCATCTCACGGTAGAACTTCTGTGAAGCGCCCTCCGCGCACGCTTCGACGATGGCCGCCTTGTCGCGGAAGTATTCGTACACCGTGCTGCGCGACACGTCGGCCACACGCGCGATGTCGACGACGGTCGTCCTGTCCAGACCGTGTCGACGAAAACAGTCGAATGCAGACTCGATGATGAGCTCACGTGTGTCTGTGGCAGTTGTCGGCAGGCTCATGGCTTAGCCGTCCGGTGACAGGATCAGAGCGCTTGTGGGAACACCGGTTCCGGATGTCACCAAGACGTTCTGAACAGCGTCGACCTGGTTGTAGGAGGTGCCGCGCACTTGGCGCACACCTTCGGTGATGCCGTTCATTCCGTGAATGTAGGCCTCGCCGAGCAGCCCCCCGTTGGTGTTGATCGGCAATTCGCCACCGAGCGAGAGGCGCTCCACGGTGGCGAAGTCTTTCGCTTCGCCGCGGCCGCAGAAACCCAGTTCTTCGAGTTGGGCGAATACGAACGGCGTGAAGTGGTCATATAGGAACGCCGTCTGTATGTCGGCGGGCCTGAGCCCCGAGTCTCGCCAGAGCTTTTCGGCGACGACACCCATCTCAGGCAGGCCGGTGATGTCATCGCGGTAGTAACTCGTCATCATCTCGCCATCGGCGGCCGCACCTTGCACCGCGGCGGTGATCACCGCGGGCACGTGGGCGAGGTCGCGTGCCCGCTCTACGCTGGTGACGACCAAAGCGACGCCACCGTCACTCTCCTGACAGCAATCGAGAAGCCGCAGAACGGGTTCTATGACCCATCGCGAGCTCTGGTGATCCTCAATCGTGATCGGCCGCTCGTAGAACCACGCGTCCGGGTTGCGCGCCGCGTTGGCGCGGTCGACGACCGAGATGCGGCCGAAGTCGGCGTTGGTGACCCCGTAGGTGGACATGTACCGTTGCGCGTGCAGCGCGACCCACGCAGCGGGTGTCAACAGTCCGAACGGCGCGTAATTGGCCAAGAACAGCGGTGTCTCACCTGTCGGTCGCGCCCCCGCGCCGCCGAACCGGAACCCGGACCGTTCGTTGAAGGCGCGGTAGCACACCACGGCGTTCGCCGTGCCCGTCGCAACCGCCATCGCGGCCTGCACCACGGTGCCCGCCGCAGCACCGCCGCCGTGATGAACCCGGCTGAAGAACGTCAGATCGCCGATACCAACGTTCCGTGCGATGTCGATCTCGTCGCTCGAGTCCATCGTGAAGGTGACCATGCCGTCGATGTCACCGGGTTGCAGGCCAGCATCAGCGATCGCGGCTGTGACTGCCTCGCAGGCAAGTTGGAGCTCACTGCGGCCGGACTCTTTCGAGAATTCCGTCTGGCCAATGCCTGCGATAGCGGTCTTTCTACTGAGCGAATTCATGCGCCGACTCGGTCGTCCAGCAGGCTGACGATCGCCAACCCCGTCACGTGGTCCCCGAGGCTGTTGCTTCCTTTGAAGGTGATTTCCAACAGGCCTTCGCCATCGGATCCCTCGGACTTGCCCGTGACGCTGCCCGTGAAGCGCAATGGGTCGTTGGGAAAGGAAGGCGCCCCAAGCCGGATGGCCAGCTTCTTCACCATCGCTTCGGGACCGGCCCAGTCGGTCAGGAATCGCACGCACAGCCCATTGGAGGTCAGGATGTTCATGAACATGTTCGGCGACCCCTGCTTCTTGGCGAACTCGGGATCATGGTGCACGGGCATGAAGTCGCGTGAGGCGATCGCGCCCGCGACGATGACTGTCGCGGTGACCGGGACATCCATCGGCGTGACCTCGTCGCCGACGTTGATACCGCGCCAGTCCAATGTCGTGGTGCGAGAGCTATTCACGGGCACAGAGGTCATTTCCCTTCACTCACGTAGGCGGCGCCGAGTCGCGCCAATTGCGCCGAGGCCGAACCGAGCGTCAACTCGTTGTGCTTGGCCCACAGGAAGTACCGGAACAGGGGATAGGTGATATCGATGCCGATACCGCCGTGCACCTGTTGCGCGGTGGCCGCAACGCGGGCGCCGGCCTCGGCCGCCCAGAACTTTGCGATCGCTGCCGCGCGCTCGGCCAGCCGACCCTCGGCCAGGAGCCAGGCCGCCTGCCACGTCGTCCAGCGGATCGCTTCGACATCAATGAACGCATCAGCCATCCGCTGCTGGACGGCCTGGAAGCTGCCGATCGGCCTGCCGAACTGCTCGCGTTCTGTCGTGTACGACGCGGCGATGCGCAGAGCGCGCTCCGTCACGCCGAGCTGAATCGCACACAGCCCGACAATGGCGCGGGCATGCAGCGATTCGATCATCTCGGCGCCGTCCCCGGGCAAACGGTCTCCACCGGAAACGATTGCACCGGCGAGGATCACGTCGGCGTGTGGCTCGCTGTTCGTCGTTACCGCGGTTTGGATCTCGACGCCGTCGCCTCCCGTATCGAGCAGGAAGAGGCCGACGTCCCCATCGTCGGTCTGAGCGGGAATGACGATGGTCTGCGCGATCTGTGCGGACGGAACCAGCTCTTTGCTTCCATCGAGGCGCCACCGGTCGCCGTCGCGACGCGCGGTGGTCGTCGGCTTCGTAGGATCGGAGCGACCTGGCTCGGTCAACCCCGCGGTGAGCAGACGGGAACCGTCGACGACACCGGCGAGGTACCGCTGCCGCTGGCCGTCGTCGCCGTGGCGGGCGATGGTGTCGGCGCCGAGCACAAGAGTCGCATAGACCGGTACCGGCGCCACGCCGGCGCCTACCTCCGAGAGGAGCAGGGCCAACTCGAGGAACCCGTGGCCGCTGCCACCGACGTTCTCGGGCAACGCGATTCCGAGCAGATCGACGGTCGCGAGCTCGTGCCACAGGCCCGCGTCGTACCGAACGTCGCCGGCCTCCAACTCAGTCAGATGCTCGGGCGTTACCCGATGCTCGAAGAGTTGGCGCGCGACCGTGGCGATCGTCTCTTGTTCTTCGGTGAACGTGAAATCCATGGTTGATATGCCCTGCCTATCGAACCGGGCGGAACTGGTGCAGGACGACATCCTTGCCGTCGAGCGTGTCGAACGTCTGATAGAAAACCTCGACGGGCATGCCGACCTCGACGTCCTCGGGTGCGATCCCGCACAGGTTCGACACCAGCCGCACGCCCTCGTCGAGTTCGACCAGCGCGACGATGTATGGGTACTCCATCAGCGGCATCGGCGGATGTTGCGGCATCACGTAGCTGTAAACGATGCCGCGGCCGGAGGATTCAATCGTGTCCCACTCCAGCGACTGGCACGCGGGGCACATCGGCCGTGCGGGCTGGCGCAGCGCGTGGCATCCCGTGCAGCGCTGAATCAACAGTTTGTGGTCGCGCACCCCTTTCCAGAAGAACTCGGAGTCGGGGCTGATCGTCGGCGCCAGTCGTGTCGCCATCAGGAATTGGCCTTGAATCGGAACACACGGAATCGTTGACGGCCCAGCACTTCACCGGTCTGGTCGGTGTATGTCGACAACCACGTGACGAAATGGCCGGTGCCAAGCGAGGTCTTCTTCTCGTCGGAAATGTCCTCGAACTCCTGCGTCACCGAGATGACGTCGCCGAGGCGCGGATAGCGTTCGATCTCGAACTCCGAGTTCGTCGCGACGATGCTGGTGAATCCGGCGTCTTCGATGAACGATGCCGGATTGCGCCCCATCTCCATTGGCACGCCTCCGCGTTCGGCGATGCCTTCGATCTTGGGGGCGGGCATCGTCCACGTCTGGAGCATGACCGGAGGAGAGACAATGCCGCCGAACCTGGACTTCTCGGCGAATTCAGGATCGAGGTACACCGGGTTCATGTCGTCGAGCGCATAACACCAATGCCGAATCATCGGCTGATTCACCGGATCCGGCGCAACGATCGGTTTGCCTGACCCGCCGGTCGGCTGCCCGATGAGCGCGTCGAGCTTCTTCCGGAACTCCGAATCGGGTTTCTCTTCTTCGCGCAAGCGCTCATCTGGCGTCACTTCGCATCCCCATTCTGGTTGGCCCGAAGGTCACGTGGCGCACGCGGCATAAAAAGCCCCGCCATCGCGATGATGTCGCGCTGTAGTTCATTGGCGCCGCCACCGAAGGTGTTGATCACCGCGGTCCGGTACGCCGATTCGAGCGCGCCGCGCAATGGTGCGTCGTCGCCCTTTCGGGTGCCACCGCGGTCCAGCACCTCGAGCAGCTCCCTGGCCACCTGTTGGGTGAGTTCGGTGCCGAACACCTTGACCGCCGATGCCTCGCCCATGCCGAGTACACCGATCGACATGGCTGCGTTGACACGCAGGTTCATGATCTTGTAGGCCGCGACCTGCGCTTCGACCCGAGCGAGCGCCTGCTGCACCCACGGCTGGTCGATGACACGTCCGCCGTCGAGTTCGGTGGACTGCGCCCACACCAGCGTCTTCTCGAACAGCGGCACGAGCGCACCCATGTTGCCCAGCGCCGCGCGTTCGAAGTTCAGCTGCGTGGTGATTAGCTTCCAGCCCTCGTTCTCGCCCGCGACGATCGAACTCGCAGGCACTCGAACGTCGTCGTAAAAGGTGTAGAACGTCGACACGCCCGGCATGGTGTGCAGCGGCTTGTACGAAAAGCCTGGCGATGACGTCGGCACGATGAAGATGGTGATGCCCTTGTGCTTCTTGACCGTCGGATCGGTGCGGGCCGCGAGCCAGATGTAATCGGCGTACGCCGCGCCGCTGGTGAACATCTTCGCGCCGTTGATGATGTAGTCGTCGCCGTCGCACACGGCCGCTGTGCGTAGCGAAGCCAGATCGCTTCCGGCGGACGGTTCGGAATAGCCGATCGCGAACTCGACGGTGCCGTCGAGGATCGCGGGCAGGAACTTCTCCTTCTGCTCTTCGGAGCCGGACTGGGCGAGGGTGGGCCCGACGGTGTTCAGCGTGACGAGCGGGATGGGCGCGTTGACCCGTTGGGCCTCTTCGAAGAAGATGAACTGCTCGAGTGCGGTAAATCCGCGCCCACCATATTCTTTGGGCCAACCCACGCCGAGCAGGTTCGCCGCGCCCAGCGCACGCACGCATTCCTTGACGACGTCGCCACCCTCCATGCGGCCGGCCACCGCGGCCACCCGCTCAGGCGTCATCACCGTCTCCAGCGATGTCCGGATCTCGGCGCGCAGTTCTTTCTGGTCCGACGTGAAGTCCAAGTACACGGCTAACTCCCCGTTCCCAATCGCACTGGCATGCGTTTGACGCCGGGCACCATGGTCGCTCGCATCCGGTCGACCTCGCCGACCAATTCGAGCTTGGGGTATCTCCCGAGCAATACCTCGAAGAAGACAATCGCCTCGAGGCGGGCCAACTGCGCTCCGACGCACGAGTGCTCGCCGCACCCAAAGGCGATGTGGGGATTCGGAAGCCGGTCGATTCTGAACTCCTCGGCGTCCATGCCGAAGATCTCCTCGTCGCGGTTGGCCGAGCCGTAGAGCATCACGACGGTGTCGCCTGCGCGGATGTGTTGCCCGCGGATCTCGACGTCGACGGTCGCGGTACGCGCCATGTGGGTCACCGGGCTGCACCAGCGCAACATCTCCTCCACCGCACCGGGGATCAGCGCCGGATCCTTGACGAGCTCCGCGCAGATGTCCGGATGCTCGATGAGCGCCAACGTGCCAAGTGCGATCAGGTTGCGGGTCGTTTCGTTGCCCGCCACGAGCAACAGGAACGCGAAGTTCAGCAGGTCGTCGTCGGTCAACCTCGCCCCGTCGACCTCGGCGGCGGTCAGCACCGACAGCATGTCGTTCCGCGGTTCGGTCCGCCTGGCGGCGATCAGCTGCTGGAAGTACTCGAACAGCTCCCCGATGGCCACCATCGAATCGAGCTCGATCTCGGGATCGGCGTTTCCGGTGCATGCGTCTGACCACCGGCGGAACCTCTCCCAGTCGTCGGGTGGAGCGCCGAGCAGTTCGGCGATCATCCGGGTGGGCAACGGTGCCGCAAGAGTCTCGGCGAACTCCACAATGGAATCGGCGCGGATGTCGGCCAGGACGCCGTAGACGATCTCGCGCACCTTGGTTTCGAGGATCGCGACGTGCCGCCGGGTGAACCCCGTGTTGATCAGCTTGCGAAGCTGCCTGTGCCGCGGCGGGTCGGTGAAAATAAGGTTCCCCTCCTGTACCGGATTGGGAAATCCAGGGTCGGGGATCGTGATGCCCTTTGTCGAAGAGAACTTTTCCGGGTTCGTGGACACATACCTGATGTCCTCGTACTTCAGCAGCGCCCAGAACTTGGTGACGTCGTTCCAGCTGACCGGATCTGTTGCGCGCAGCTCCTTGTAGGCCGGGTAGGGGTCGCCGATGAAGAAGTCGGGCGAGTGCAGAGGGACTTCGGTACGCACGGCGGCCTCCCTCGGTCCATCAGACATATCAAGGCAATCTGTCCGATTCTTTATGTGTCTACCTTGACGGCGTTGTCGCTGTCAATGATCAATGATCTGTTGAAATTCAGCCGAGTTGGACGTTGATGATTGACGGGGCGTGTCCGACAGGTGTACACCAAGTGTTGACCGACCGACCCGGTGAGGAAACGATATGGCCGACGCGCGTCCCCTCCTCGATTCATATGAGCTCTACATCGACGGCGGTTGGGTGGAGGCCGACAGCGGCCGCTATGACGACATTTCGCCGGCGACGGAGGCGGTGATCGCCCAGGCCCCGGATGCCGGGATCGCCGACGTGGACGCCGCGATCTCAGCTGCGCGACGAGCATTCGACTCCGGACCGTGGGCCCACGCGTCGGCCGAGGAACGGGCGCAATGGCTCAATCAGTTGGGCAATGCACTCATGGAGCGTGCAGACGAGTTCTTCGCGCTGTCGCAGGCGGAGTGGGGCTGTACCGCGAACGAGCGCATGATCCAGATCGACGGTCCGGCCTTTATGGCGATGAACACGGCCGAACTCGCACTGCAACTCGACGACACGCCAATCAGTCCGTTCGGGGCAGCCGGAACGACGCTGCTTCGTCACGAGCCGCAGGGTGTCGTGTCGATCCTGACACCGTGGAACTTCCCGCACAGCCTCAACGTGATGAAGGTGAGTCGCGCGTTGGCTGCAGGCAATACCATCGTGCTCAAACCCTCACCTCTGACCCCGCTGGCGGGGCTCGCGCTCGCACGAATCATCGACGAGCACACCGATATTCCCCCCGGAGTGATCAACGTCGTCACTCCGAGCGCGGTCGAGGCGAGCAAGCTGCTGACGACCGACCCGCGTATTGACATGGTGAGCTTCACCGGAAGCTCCGTCGTCGGCCGCGAGGTGATGGCCGCCGCGGGTGGCACCATGAAGCGAATCCTGCTCGAGTGCGGGGGAAAGTCGGCTGGTATTTTTCTCGATGATGTCGAGGTGACCGACGAACTGTTGGAACGGTTCCTTTTCGACGGCTGCTCCCTGCATGCCGGGCAGGCATGCATCCTGCAGAGCCGTTTGCTGCTGCCCGAACGACTCCACGACGTGGTCGTGGACAGGCTGGTCGAGTTGGCTAAGAGTGTAAAGGTCGGCAACTCAACGGATCCCGATGTGCAGATGGGTCCCCTCATCAGTCGTACCCAACTGGAGCGAGTCGAGGCGCATGTCGCAGCCGCCGTCGACGAGGGCGCCACACTGGTCGCAGGCGGCCGACGCCCGCCGGGCCTGGACAAAGGCTTCTACTACGAGCCGACGATCCTGACCGGCGTTGCCCAGGACTCGGTGATCGCGCAGGAAGAGGTGTTCGGACCGGTGTTGACGGTTCTGAGCTACCGCGACGATGACGAGGCGGTCGCGATCGCCAACAACTCGCAGTACGGGCTTTCGGGTGCGGTGTGGGGCGGCGACGTCGACCGTGCTGTTGCAGTGGCCCGACGCGTCCGCACCGGGCAGATCGCCGTGAACGGCTGCATCCCAGGCGATGCACCGTTCGGCGGTTTCAAACAGAGCGGGCTGGGGCGCGAAGGTGGTGGACTACCGGGGCTGTACAGCTACATGGAGCAGAAGGCCATCGGAATTCCCGCGTGATGGCGGCGCTGGAGGGTCTACGCGTCGTCGAGATCGCCGAAGATATCGCCGGGCCGTACTGCACGAAGCTGCTCGTCGATCTCGGCGCCGAGGTCACGAAGATCGAGCCACCGACCGGGGATCCGATGCGGCGCTGGGGACCGTTTCCCGGCGGAATCTCCGATCCGAACAAGTCGGGTCTGTTCGAGTACCTCAATGCAGGGAAGCGCGGCGCCACAATCGATCTCGACAGCGATGCAGCAGGGGCAGGCAAGCTGATCGCGCAGGCGCACCTGTTGGTCGACGGCTTGCCGCCGGGAACGCTGGACCGGCTGGGCCTTGGCATGGACGCGCTGCTGGCCCTTAACCCCGACCTCGTCATCATCCGTATCTCGGACTTCGGACACCACGGTCCATGGCGTGACCGTGCTGCGACATCCTTGACGGTGCAGGCGGCTTCGGGCTGGGTCAACAACAGAGATCCCGGTCGGCCGCCGGTACAGGCCGGCGGACGGATATCCGAGTACGTCGCCGGCGGGTACGGTGCACTGGCCGCCCTCACGGCGTTGAGATCCGCACCTGGCCCGTTCATCGAGGTAGATGTGTCGGTACTCGAGTCGCTGTTGTCGACACTTCCGTATCCGATGCTGCTGGCCGAAAAGATGAAAAACCTAGGAATGCCGGCGAACACACGATCTGCGCCGATGATGGGCATCGTCCGCGCTGCGGATGGCTGGGTAGGAATCAACTGTCTTACAGGACAGCACTGGCTGGACGCCTGCGCAATGCTCGGATTGCCCGAGTACGGAGAACAGCAGATCGAGATCATGCTCGGCGGGCCGGAGCGCGCCGAGTTCTTCGAGAAGGCTCAGCCATGGCTCTCGGAACAGAAGGTCGGCGACATCGTCGAACTCAGTCAGGCGATGCGGGTTCCCGCGTCACCCGTCAACGACGGCGGGTCCGTCTTCGAGTGCGCCCAGTACCTCGACCGAGGCTTCTTCATCGACGCTGGTGGTGACGGCTGGTCATTCCGTCGGCCCGGCGCACCCTTTCGCCTGTCGAAGACTCCAGTCTCGCCGCCTCGGCCCGCGCCGCTGCTCGGCACCGTCGCCGCCGATGTCGCACCGCAGAGTGATCCGCAGTTCGGCGCGCAAGCGAACCCCGCCTTACCGTTCGCGGACATCAAAGTTCTTGACTTGACGACCTTCTGGGCGGGCGCATATCTGACGTGCTATCTCGGCGCGTTCGGAGCCGAAATCGTCAAAGTCGAATCCATCCAACGGCCCGACGGGTTCCGCTACTCGGGCGCGTGGGCACATGAGGGCGACCGCTGGTACGAGCGCGGCGGACTCTGGCAGGCCACCAATCTCAACAAGCGCGACATCACTCTCGATCTCACGTCCGAAGAAGGTCGCGACCTCGTCCGCCGCCTGGTTCGGCAAGCCGACGTCGTGGTGGAGAACTTCTCGCCGCGGGTGATCGAACAATTCGGGCTGGACTATGAATCGCTGGTCGAGATCAAGCCGGACACCATCCTCGTGCGGATGCCGGGTTATGGGCTGGAGGGGCCTTGGCGTGACTACGTCGGATGGGCGCTGAACTTCGAACAGACATCGGGCATGGCCGCCGTCACCGGTTACCCCGATGGTCCACCCTGCACCCTGCAGGGCCCCGCCGACCCGATCGTCGGGGTGCACGCGGGCCTAGCGCTACTCGCCGCGCTCGAGCACCGCCGCCGCACCGGCGAAGGCCAGCTCATCGAGATCGCGCAGATCGAGGTGGCCGCGTGCGTTGCCGCCGAGCCCGTCATCGAATACTCCATGAACGGAAGCGTGCAGCCGCGCACAGGGAACCGGCACCGCGGCCTCCTGCAGGGTGTCTACCCGACAGTCGCCGATGACGTCTGGGTGGCGCTGTCGGTGCGCGACGACACGGACTGGACACAACTGGCAGAGGTGCTGGGCAGACCCGAACTCATCGCCCACCGCCGTTTTGTGTCGGCGGCCGAGAGGGAACGCTCACACGACGACTTCGACGACGCGGTCGCCGGGTGGACGCGTACCCGCACCGCGGACGAGATTGTCGACACCCTTGGCGCACAGCTTATTCCGGTCGAACGCGTGATGACGGCCGATCGGATGTACCACATCGAACAACTCGATGAACGCGGATACTACGAAGCCTTCGAGCATCCGATCACCGGTGTGCACCGCTATCCGGGTTGGCCGTTCACCATGACGCCCGGACCGCCCAGCCACCACCGATTCGCGCCGCCGACACTCGGACAGCACAACGCCGAAGTCCTGCACGGCTTAGGGCTGTCGGATGAAGCGATCGAGGATCTGCGTGCGCGCCGTGTGATCGGCGAGACCGTACTCAACAAGTAATCCCGATCACACAATCAGATCGTGCCCGAGGTTGATGGTGGTGATGGTGGTGGTGGGGGTGCCTTTGGTGGGGGTGAGGGTGGTGAGGATGGCGGCGTGGGTGCTGTCGTCGGTGAGCAGGATGGTGTCGGTGAATCCGCCTGGCAGGTCGAGGGTTGGGCCGGTTTGGATGCCGGTGTCGGTGTCGATGATTGCTGCGTGGGTGGCGCCGGTGGTGTCGGTGTAGGTCAATAGTGCGCGGGTGTGGTCGGGGTTCAGGGTCAGGTTGTCGATCGCGCCGGTGTAGGTCAGTGGGGTGGCCGCGTGACCGGTGGCGGTATTGAAGACGGTGAGCACGGTGGCGACGACGTCCTCGCTGCCGGCGCGTATTTCGGTGATCAGGTAGGCGCGGTCGCGGTCGGGGTCGGCTTGTAGTGAGTGCACGCGTCCGTCGATTTGTTCTGAGGTGAGGAGTGTGCCGGTGTCCAGGTCGATGACGGTCAGGATGGTCTTGGTGGGGGTGTTGCTGGTTCCGGTGCTGGTGGTGACGATGACCGCGATGGCAGGACTGCTCTGTGAGTGTTCGAACAGGAACGTGTTCTGCGACAGGGTGTCTGGCTGGCTGAATGTGCCGGTCAGGTCGACGGTGTGGCCGCGTTGTTGGCCGTCGAAGTAGTCGAAGACCGCGACGTGGGCGATGCTATCGGGGCGGGTGGTGAAGGTGATTACGGTCCTGCCCAGTTGGCCGAACGTCACGACGGTTTCGTTGCCGACAAAGGTGAGGTCGTCGCCTTTGAGGGCGCCGGAGTAGGTGTCGATGAATCTCACGGTGACCGTGTCGAGTCCGGTTACCTGTGACCTCACCACGGTGGACAGCACGGCGGTGGCTTCGTGCGGGTATTGCACCGACAGGAAGTGGCCGTTGACCGTTTGGGTGTTGACCAGTTGGCCGTCGGCCATGTCGATGGTCGTCAGGGTGGTCGTAGCGGGGTCGCTGGTGGAGGTGCTGATGATGCCGCCACGAAGATCGCCGAGTTCGATGTTGACGATGTCGCCGATGATGGTCAGCGGGGCACCTATCGCGGTGTCGGTGGCGGTGTCCACCAGGACCACGGTGTGACCAGTCCCCACCCCTGAGATGAGCACATCGGTGACCACCAAGGCACGCGAACCATCCGCGTTGTAGCGCACCGAATCCAACGTCCCCGCCAACCCCAACGAGGAAGCAATGGTGCCGGTGCCGAGGTTGATGGTGGTGATGGTGGTGGTGGGGGTGCCTTTGGTGGGGGTGAGGGTGGTGAGGATGGCGGCGCGGGTGCTGTCGTCGGTGAGCAGGATGGTGTCGGTGAATCCGCCTGTCAGATTGAGGATTTGGCCGGTTTGGGTGGCGGTGGCGGTGTCGATGATTGCCGCGTGGGTGGCGCCGGTGGTGTCGGTGTAGGTCAATAGTGCGCGGGTGTGGTCGGGGTTGAGTATCAGGGTGTTGATTTCGCCGGTGTAGGTCAGCGAGGGGGCCACCGTGCCACCGGTGGTGGTGTTGAGGACGGTGAGCACGGTGGCGATGACGTCCTCGCTGCTGGCGTGTATTTCGGTGATCAGGTAGGCGCGGTCGCGGTTGGGGTCGGCTTGTAGCGAGTGCACGCGTCCGTCGATTTGTGTGCTGGTGACGGCCGCGGCTTGGTTCTGGTCAATGGTGTCCAGGTCGATGGTGGTCAGGATGGTTTTCGCGTTGCTGGGGTTGGTGCCGGTGCTGGTGGTGACGATGACCGCGGTGGAATGGCCGGTTTGTGAGTGTTCGAACAGGAACGTGTTCTGCGACAGGGTGTCTGGCTGGCTGAATGTGCCGGTCAGGTTGATGGTGTGGCCGCGTTGTTGGCCGTCGAAGTAGTCGAAGACCGCGACGTGGGCGATGCTATCGGGGCGGGTGGTGAAGGTGATTACGGTCCTGCCCAGTTGGCCGAACGTCACGACGGTTTCGTTGCCGACAAAGGTGAGGTCGTCGCCTTTGAGGGCGCCGGAGTAGGTGTCGATGAATCTCACGGTGACCGTGTCGAGTCCGGTTACCTGTGACCTCACCACGGTGGACAGCACGGCGGTGGCTTCGTGCGGGTATTGCACCGACAGGAAGTGGCCGTTGACCGTTTGGGTGTTGACCAGTTGGCCGTCGGCCATGTCGATGGTCGTCAGGGTGGTCGTAGCGGGGTCGCTGGTGGAGGTGCTGATGATGCCGCCACGAAGATCGCCGAGTTCGATGTTGACGATGTCGCCGATGATGGTCAGCGGCGCGGTTATCGCGGTGTCGGTGGCGGTGTCCACCAGGACCACGGTGTGACTGGTCCCCGCCCCGGAGGTGAGCACATCGGTGACCACCAAGGCACGCGAACCATCGGCGCTATACCGCACCGAACCCAACACCCCCGCCAAATCCTCCGACGCCACGACACCGGGCGTGTTCACCGCATTGACGGTGATGCTGACGGTCGCGGTGTTGCTGTTGGTGGTGCCGTCGTAGACGCGATAGGTGAACGAATCGGGGCCGGTGTAATCGGCTGCGGGGGTGTAGGTGAAGGAGCCGTCGGCGTTGTGGACGACGGTGCCGTGGGCCGGGTCGGCGACTACCGCGGTTGTCAGTGAGTTGCCGTCGATGTCCGAGTCGTTGGCCAGCACGTTGATCGTGACTGCGGTGTCTTCGTTGGTGGTGGCTGAGTCGTTGCCCGCGACGGGAACGTCGTTGACCGGGCCGACGGTGATGGTGACGGTGGCGGGGGTTGTACTGACGCCGCCCTGGTTGTCGGTGACGGTGTAGGTGAAGGTGTCGGTGCCGTTGAAGTTGGCGTTGGTGGTGTAGTTGAAGGAGCCGTCGTTGTTGAGGGTCAGGGTGCCGTTGTCGACGCTGTCGACGACGGTGGCGGCCACGATGACGCCGTCGACATCGCCGTCGTTGGCGCGCACGCCGGGGCCGGCGACGTTCAGCGGGGTGTCCTCGGCGGTGGTGTAGCTGTCGTTGACCGCAATAGGGGTGTCGTTGACGGGATTGACGGTGATGGTGACGGTGGCGGTGTTGCTGTAGGCGGTGCCGTCGTAGAGGCGGTAGGTGAAGGTGTCGGTGCCGGTGAAGTTCTCGGTGGGGCGGTAGAGGTAGTTGAGGGCGTCGACGAATTCGACTGTGCCGTGGGTGGGTTGGCCGACCACCGATGCGGTGAGCGGGTCGCCGTCGACGTCGGTGGCGCTGAGTGCGACGACTGAGCTGAGCGCGCCGTCTTCGGACATGCTGACCGAGCGGTCGCTGGCGACCACGACGTCGTTGACCGGGACGACGGTGACGTTGACGGTGGCTGCGGTGCTGGTGGTGGTGGCGTCGCTGACCTTGTAGGTGAAGGTGTCGGTGCCGTTGAAGTTGGCGGCCGGGGTGTAGGTGAAGGATCCGTCGGCGTTGTGGACGACAGTGCCGTGTGCCGGGTCGGTGACCACCGTCGTGGTGAGTGCGTCGCCGTCGGCGTCGAGGTCGTTGGCCAGTACGTCGATGGTGACGGCGGTGTCTTCGTTGGTGCCCGCGGTGTCATTGACTGCAACGGGCACGTCGTTGACGGGATTGACGGTGATGGTGACGGTGGCGGTGTTGCTGTAGGCGGTGCCGTCGTACAGCCGGTAGGTGAAGGTGTCGGTGCCGGTGAAGTTGGCTGTAGGGCGGTAGAGGTAGTTGACCTCATCGACGAATTCGACTGTGCCGTGGGTGGGTTGGCCGACCACCGACGCGGTCAGGAGGTCGCCGTCCACGTCGGTGGTACTCGTTGAGACGGCCCAACTGAGGCCACCGTCCTCCGACATACTGACTGAAACATCCTGGGCGGTCGGCACATGATTGACCGGCACGGTGCTGTTGACGGTGATGGTGACGGTGGTGGGTGCGCTGAGGGCGCGGCCGTCGAACAGGCGGTAGGTGAAGGTGT
>JAIEPH010000022.1 GCA_019749805.1 Mycobacteriaceae bacterium
CGCGAACCCAAACCGGCACCATGAGTGTCAGCGATGTCCCAAGACATAAGTGTCAGCGATGTCCCGAGACACCACAGTTCGCTCAGCGACGGTTGGCGCACCGAAGTCGCTGATGGGGAAGTCGCCGCCCTGCCGGCGCCGTCCATCGATGCGTTATGCAAATGTTGCAAATAGGACGACCAGCGGTGGGTATTCGCCAGCCATAAGCGTTTCCCGGGGAGTGATAGCTTCTGGCGTCTAAGGCATCGACGGTTGTTGCCGGAGTTTTCATTGCGGTGCTGGTTTCCGGTTGCGGAAGCGGCCCGGAAGCGCGCCACGGCGCCGTCCTGGGGTCCGAGTCGGATCCTGCTGGAACGTCGGTGTCGAATGCGCGAATCATGCCGCTGTACGTTCCCGGCCGTTGCTCTCTGCAGGCCGAAAGCTCCGCTGAACTGCAGTTCACGATCAGCAACGGACGAGCAACCGGGACGGAACGCTTGCTGAATGTTTCGTCCGCTGACGCGGAAAGGGTCCGCATGTCGCCCACGGACATCATCGAGATTCCGCCGGGGACGATCGTCGCTGCCGGCCAACCAGGTGCGAAATTCGATCCAGACAGCAACCGGCAGCCACTGGAAATCATGTTGCTTGGCATCGATCCTGCCCTCCGACCGGGTAGCTCGACGCGAGTCACGTTCGAGTTCAGTCTGGCCGGTGACATGCCGATACGAGTGTCGGTCGGGCCGTGTCCGGCGCAACCATGACGGTGCCCGGGCGACTGGAGGAGCGGGTGGCACGGCTATGTGCCCGTGTGCACGAACCGCTGGCGTTGCTGGCCGCCGTCGCGGCGAAGGTACGGCCGGTTATCCCGTACCGCGCTGCCGGGTGGCTACTCACCGACCCGGACACGCTGCTGCTCACCGGCGTACATACCGAAAACGTCACGCGTGCGCAGCATCTCGCGCTGATCGAGTGCGAGCTGACCACCGACGACGTCAACAAGTTCGTCGACCTCGCCAGGCGCGAAATTCCGGCGGCCTCGCTCAGCGCGGCCACAGGCGGTGATCTGAGTCGCAGTGCGCGTTGGTTGAAGGTGTATCAGCCCGCAGGATACGGCGACGAGATGCGGGGCGTCTTCAGTGACGGTGCGGCCACGTGGGGGCACTTCTGCCTGACCCGCGCGTCCGCTGATCCGTTCTTCTCCGATGACGAGGTCGATGTCATGGTGAGGCTATGCCCTCACGTAGCCAACGGGATTCGGGCCTGCCTACAGCTTGCGGCCCGACTCGGTAGCCCGGAGCCGACTTCGCCGGCGCTGGTGATGCTCGCGGACGACGGCAGTATCGAGTCGACGACACCGCAGGTGTCCGATTGGTTAGGCCCGATCGACGACGAAAACTTGGGCAGTACCATCGTGCTGCACGAGGTGGCGCAGCGCGCACGTGTTCTCGCCGAACAAGGCGTGGGTGAGCCGGCGATGGCGCGCGCCAGGGGACGTTCGGGGAAGTGGTTCGTGGTGCGAGGTGTCCGCCTCGAAGATGGACAGCCTGAATGCGGTCGCACGGCAGTACTTTTGGAACCGGCCAACCGGTCAGACATCGCACCGTTGCTAGTGCAGATGCATCATCTCACCCATCGGGAAAAGGAGATCACGCAACTGCTCTTGACGGGGATGGCAATCCGTGACATCGCTGACGAGTTGTGGATCACCGCCGACACGTTGCGCGGCCATGTGAAATCCGTCTTCGCCAAGCTCGGCGTCAACAGCCGGCCGGAATTGGCGGCGTTACTTTCGCAGGAGCCCGTCGTTTGGCATTGAGGGTTGGACGGACAGGCCCGAACCTTCTGTTTCGCGGGAGATTTCGCGGGCTACGCGTCGAGCCAGGCGGCCGACGAACTTCGTCAGGCCCGGCCGGTACACGTAGCCGACGAAGCGAAGCCCTGGGAGGAGTTCGGCACCACATCCGTCGCGGGGCATGCCTCGACGATCCAGCACCCCGAGGTGGCCGACAACGTCGGCCAGGCCGGTGCGATATCCCGTTGCGACGATGATGCTGTCTACACCCACTCGGCTGCCGTCCGCCAGCACCGCGCCGTCGGGTTCGAGTCGGTCCACGGCGGACACCACGCGCAGCGAGCGGTCGCGAATCGCGTCAACCACCTCGCGGTCGACAATCGCCGTTCCGGCTCCGCGGCGCTTCAGTCCCGCGATCGGGCCCTCGGGCGGTGTGGCGAGCCCGAAACTGCTCAGGTCGCCGACGACCCGTCGCTGCATCGCCATCAGCATCTTGTCGACCAGGCCCGTGGGTAGGCGCAGAAACAGTGGCACGGGAAGATCGGCGGGCAAACCGCCGACGACTCGCAGCAGGATGTTCGGCGGGGTACGAGCCGCCAGCCACACAGTGGTGTCAGATGAACGGCTCAACTCGTAGGCGATCTCCAGGCCGGTTGAGCCGGCTCCGACAACCAACACACGTTCCCCGCTGAACGGCGTGGCGTTGCGGTAGTGCGCGGCGTGCAGGAGGCGACCCGCATAGTCGTGATCTTGGGTCCACTGGGGGAACGCGGGACGGTTGAAAATGCCAGTGGCGACGACAACGTGGCGGGACGTCAGCGTTCCATGATTGGTCGAGACAGCCCACCCGCCGTCGGCCAGCGGGTCGAGGCGGGTCACCTCGACTCCTAGCAGGACGGGGACTTTCCGACGCCCGGCGAAAGTTTGCAAGTACTCCACATACTGGTCGCGGGTCGGAAACTGTCCGAAGCTGCGAGGAAACGGCACGCCTGGCAGCGCTGAGTTGCGCCGGCAGGTGTTGAACCGCAAAGCGTCGTATCGCGCCGCCCATGCCGCCGCGGTCTGCGTACCGCGCTCGAGGACGGTGGCTTCGATTCCTCGTGCACGTAGCGCGGCGGCGGTGGCCAGGCCGGCCGGGCCGCTGCCGATGACCAGTACGCTGTGGTCCCTTTCCACGACTCCTCCTGCGGCGTTGCCTGTAGATCAGCGTGGTCGCCGACTCAGCCGCGCGCCATCCCATAGCTGGGGGGTCTTCGCCTGGACTGCTGAGGGGTAACGTCGACGCCCTGACCGGCGATGACACGGGCATGCTGCGAGTCACAACCGCACCATCTAGGGTGTGGACCGTGCTGAACAGAATGCTGATCGGCGTCGTGGCGTCTGCGGGGGCGACCCTCATCGGACTGCCGGGCATCGCGATGGCCCAGCCGCCGGCACCACCGCCACCGCCACCTCCACCGAACGTGAACGCGTACGCGCCGATGAAGCTGTCGGAGTACCAGGTGGTGGACAATCAGTGGTACGCCTTCAAGACGCCCGACGGCCTGACCTGCGTCTTGCAGCGCAACGGCGGCTACGGCTGCAGCGGCCCGATCCCCGGGGCGCCCGAGGGCGCGAACCTCGTCAGTGGTGGTCCCGGCGTCCCGTCGTTCGCCAACTCGGCGGGGGATGTGTTCGCCAACGTCAACGCCAAGCCGCTGCCCGCAGGTTCGCGCCTGAGCTATCAGACGGTCAGCTGCGGTAGCGACGGGTCGGTGACAACCTGCTCGGACAGCCGCAACCAGTCCGGGTTCGTGCTCAGCCCGGCGGGCAGCTTCATCATCAACGGCGGCATCAACCCGCTGCTGGATCGGCCCGAGGGCACCAACCCGTACTTCAACTGAGCTCCGCGCTAGAACCCCGAGCCGTACACCTCGTGGCCGGGCTTCTCGGCGGCCAGGCCACGGTAGGCCTGTTCGACGGTGGAACCGTGGTTGATGACGCCGTCGACCTCGCGCGCGATCGGCATTGAAATGCCGTACTTGTCGGCGAATTCCATGATCACGCTGGCGGCCTTGACGCCCTCGGCGACCTGGTTCATGGAGGAGATGATCTCGTCGATCGACTTTCCGGAGCCGAGTTGTTCGCCGACGTGGCGATTGCGACTGCGTTGGCTGGTGCAGGTCACGATCAGGTCGCCCATGCCGGCGAGGCCGGCGAAGGTATCGCGGTGTCCGCCCATCGCTTCGCCGAGTTTCGACATCTCGCGCAGCGCGCGGGCGATCACCATTGCACGAGTGTTTTCACCGATGCCGAGGGAATAGCCCATTCCCACGGCGATCGCGTACACGTTCTTGAGTGCACCGGCCATTTCCACGCCTACGACATCGTCGGTGGTATAGGTGCGAAATCGCCTGGTGCGGAACAGGTTTCCAAGATTCGCGGCGAGACGTTGGTCGGGCATGGCGAGCACCGCGGCGGCCGCGTAACCCTCGGCCACTTCCCGCGCGATGTTCGGCCCGGCGAGGATACCGGCTGGGTGTCCGGGCAGCACCTCGTCGACGACCTGGCTCATGCGGTAATTCGTGCCCTGCTCGAGACCCTTGACCAGAGACACCACCGGCACCCACGGTCGTAGTTCCTTCGCGAGTTCGGTCAGCACACCGCGGAAGCCGTGCGATGGCACCCCCATCACGATCACATCAGCGCATTCGGCGGCCTCGGAGAAGTCGGTGGTGGCCTTGAGGGTGTGCGCCAGCTCGACCTCGTTGCCGAGGTACTTGGTGTTGCGGTGCTTGTCGTTGATGTCGTCGGCGGTCTCCTGGGAACGCACCCACTGCAGCGTCGGCCCGCGCCTGGCGCAAATGGACGCCACGGTGGTGCCCCATGAGCCTCCACCGAGGACGACGACTTTGGGTTCGCGCTGCGCAGGTGCCATGCCGATCAGGGTATGACTGTCGGCGAGCTGCGCGGACCGGTTTGTGGCGACTGAATGCGGGTAGATGCTGTGGCGGGTCCCACGTTCGTCGTCTGGCTCGCACAACCTGACCGAGAGGCGCATCATCAGCAGCATGAGGCGAGACGTCGGCGCACAGCTCGAGGTCCAGGTGCTCGCGCCGACCGAACTGGAGTTCCAGATCGCCGTCGCACCCCACGTCAATGTTCAGGTGTCGGAATCGTTGTCGTTCGTGTTGGACGGAAAACCTGTGCAGCCCTTGGAGATAAGCGGAACGCACGGCAACAGGATCCACAAGCTCGACGTTGCGGACGGATTGCTGACGGTCGACTATGCCGCGACCGTCACCGGACGAGCTGATCCGCCGCCGGTCACCGAGTACGAGAAGTCGGTGTACCTGAGGCCGAGCCGCTACGCGGAGGCCGACAAGTTCTTCGGGTTCGCGGCAACGGAATTCGGCAAGTACGTCGACTCGGCGACGCTGTTGGAGAAGGTGTCGTCATGGGTGGGTACGCGGCTGAACTACGTGCCCGGGTCCAGCGACCCGATCGACGGCGCCGCGGACACGTTGCTCGCCGGTGCCGGAGTCTGCCGCGACTTCGCGCACCTGGTGGTGGCGCTGCTGCGAGCCGTGTTCGTCCCGGCCCGCGTGGTCTCGGTGTACGCGCCGGGCCTGTTCCCGATGGACTTTCACGCGGTGGCCGAGGCGTTCGTCGAGGGGCAGTGGCGCGTCGTCGACGCCACCCTGCTGGCGCCGCGGCAGACACTGGTCCGCATCGCCACCGGACGCGACGCCGCCGACACCGCCTTCCTGGACAACCACAAGGGCGGGATCAACCTGAACTGGATGTCGGTGACCGCCGTCACCGACGGCGATCTGCCGAGGGACCAGATCGGCGAACTGGTGTCGATCGGCTAAGCCGTCAGCGGTAGTTGACGAACTGCAGAGCGACGTCCAGGTCGGAGCCCTTGAGCAGGGCGATGACGGCCTGAAGGTCGTCGCGCTTCTTCGACGACACCCGGATCTCATCGCCCTGGATCTGAGCCTTGACGCCCTTGGGACCCTCGTCGCGGATGATCTTGGTGATCTTCTTGGCGTCCTCGCTGCTAATGCCCTGTTTCATCTGGCCGCTGACCTTGAAGGTCTTGCCCGAAGCCTGCGGCTCGCCGACGTCGAAGGCCTTCATGGAGATGTCGCGGCGGATCAGCTTTTCCTTGAAGACGTCGATCGCCGCCTTGGCCCGCTCCTCGGTCGAAGACGTGATGACGACGGTCTCCTCGCCCTGCCAGGCGATGGAGGTGTCGGTGCCGCGAAAGTCGTAGCGCGTGGACAGCTCCTTGGCCGCTTGGTTCAGTGCGTTGTCGGCCTCCTGACGGTCGACCTTGCTGACGACGTCGAACGATGAATCCGCCATTGGACTCGGCCCTCCTGGTGTCTGGTGCGTTTTCGTCTTAGCCCCATCCTCGTTGTACCCTGCTATTCGCACCAAACCGGCACCCGGTTGGTGCAGCACCCAGGCAGGTTGCCCGAGCGGCCAATGGGAGCGGACTGTAAATCCGTCGGCTAACGCCTACGCAGGTTCGAATCCTGCACCTGCCACCCAGCATTGCCCTAGGTCAGGAGTGGTTTTCACGCCCGACAGCGCAGCGCGCGATGGGCCTGCGATCCCGGTCAGCGAAGGCGGCTCGGATTCGTCCGCTGATCTGACTAGCGGAACGGTAGGTCTTCTCGCACTTTGCCTGCACAACTTCGGTCTAGGCGTGCGACTGAGCTATGCGACGTTGGCGTGGGGCGCGTCGAATCCAAAGAGCAGTGGCTCCAGGGCGGCGAACAGTTGCTTGCGGTCGCTGATGTGGAAGTGGTTGCCTTTGAGCATCTGCACTGAGAATTCGGCCACGGTACGCGAACTCCACTGGCGCAGCTCACGCTCGCTGACCAGGAAGTCGTCGCTGCCACCGAAGGCGTGGATCGGGCACGTCAGGGGCACCGACGTGGCGTCGTCATCCGTTGCGCCGAGACGCAGGTCGATTCGAGCTAACGCGACCGCTTTCTTCCGCAAACACGGCCACCGGTCCAGCTCGACCGGTAGACCGCCGATGTCGGACAGGACCTTGCTCAGCTGGTGATCGTCGACGTCGTGCACCATGTGTATCGCTGTCGGCAGGTGCGGTGGGGGGAAGGAAGACACGATCAAGGCGCTCGGCAGGGGTAGGCCCGCCGCCGCGCGCAGACTCGCCAATCGGTACGCCACGAGTGCGCCGAAGCTGTGGCCGAAGAATACGTGCGGTTCGTCGAGCAGCGGACCGAGCTGATCGTGGATCGCCTCAACGAGCTCGCTCAGCGTGGCGAAGCGTTCGCGATCGGGCACGTCGACGGCAACAACGTCGACGTCCGCGCTGAGGCCCCTCTTCCAGAGGTTGAACGAGCTGGCCCCGCCCCCGGCGTGATGGAAGCAGATCAAGCGGACGCGTCGAGTCGCCTTCCGCGAGCTCGTCGCAGCCGACAAACGGGCGATCGGACGGGCGGGCTCTTCCGTCAGCGTCTTGACCAACATGTCGGGTCCTCCCGGTGGTGTTGAGAACGACTTTGACGTCGGCACCTTGGCGAATCCTTAAAGGATCTGCGTGCACTGTGAGCAACCGTCAGAAACGCGGCCGCCTTGTCGGTAGGCCGACCAGAACTCGACTGGCCAGCGCTGGTGCCTGCCACCCTGGTCAGAGCGTCTGCCGCCGTCAGCGCCGGACCTGCCTCCGTTCGCCTGCAAGATCCAGAGGGCACCCGTGTAACGCCTGCTGCATTCGGCGCCACTTCGTACGGTAACCATCAGCGGGGCCGTGATCGGCGCCACGGAATGAAGGAGACGTTATGGCGGGGATCCATCTCGAGGGCAGGATCGACGAATCCTCGACGGAGTCGACGGTGGCACGAGTAGGCGCTGTGCTCGCGCGGTATGGCCTGGTTGTCGTGATCGGCTGGATTGGCCTTCTGAAGTTCACGGCCTATGAAGCGCAGGGCATCGAGCCGCTGGTGGCTCACAGTCCGTTCATGTCGTGGGTGTACGGGGTGTTCTCGGTGGGCGCCTTCGCGGCGCTGCTTGGCGTTGTCGAGGTGGGCACCGCGGTGCTGCTCGCGGTCAAGCCGTGGTGGCCGCGCCTGTCGGCGCTCGGCAGTGTTGCGTCGATTGGACTGTTCGTCGCCACGATCAGCTTTCTGTTCACGACGCCCGGCGTCGGCGAGGCATCGGCCGGCGGCTTCCCGTTTTTGTCGATGACAGGTCAGTTTCTGATCAAAGATGTTGCGCTGCTCGGGCTTTCGGTATGGAGTCTGGGCGACGCGCTGCGCGCGGCCAGGGTGGCGCAGCATGCCTGAGCTCGGCTGGGATTTCTCTGGATTGCGGGCCCTGTTCATCAACTGCACGTTGAAGAAGTCCCCGGAGCTCAGTAACACCGGCGGCTTGATCGACATCTCGACGCGGATCATGGCAGCCCACGGTGTCGAGGTCGACGTCGTGCGCGCGATCGACCACGACATCGCCACCGGGGTGTGGCCCGACATGCGTGAACACGGCTGGGACAGCGATGATTGGCCCGAGATCTTCGACAAGGTACTTGCCTCAGACATTCTGGTGCTGGCGGGCCCGATCTGGCTGGGTGACAACAGCTCTGTGATGAAGAAAGTGCATGAACGCCTTTATGGTGGCTCCCACCTGCTCAACGATGCCGGCCAATACCTGTACTACGGACGCGTCGGAGGCTGCCTGATCACCGGCAACGAGGACGGGGTCAAGCACTGTGCCCAAAACGTGCTCTACACCCTGCAACACATCGGATACACCATTCCGCCGCAGGCCGATGCAGGCTGGATTGGCGAAGCGGGGCCGGGGCCGTCGTACCTGGATCCCGATTCCGGCGGACCGGATAACGACTTCACGAACCGCAATACGACGTTCATGACGTGGAATCTGATGCATTTGGCCCGCATGCTGCGCGACGGTGGCGGAGTACCGGCGTACGGAAACCTTCGAACCGGTTGGGATGCGGGATGCCGGTATGACTTCGAGAACCCCGAGTACCGCTGAGCGGATACGATGCTGCTCGTCATGACCAGGACGGCTGGTGACGAAGAAGAACTCATCGCGGCCCTGCGCAACCGCGAGGAGTCCGCGTTCGCGTCTCTGGTGGACCGTCATACGCCTGCGATGCTGCGTGTGGCGCGAGGCTATGTGTCGAGCCGCGAGCTCGCCGAGGAGGTTGTCCAGGAGACCTGGATCGCCCTGCTCAAAGGAATCGACTCGTTTGAGGGCCGATCGTCTTTGCGCACATGGCTTTTCACCGTCATGATAAATATCGCCAAGCGCAAAGGCGTGCGCGAGCGTCGTGACGCTGACGTCGCGGTGATGGCCTTCACCGGCAGCACTGTCGATCCGGCGCGCTTCCGGGACGCCGACGACCGCTATCCAGGGCACTGGAGACCGGGGCAACAGCCGTCGCCGTTTCCGGAGACGCCCGAAGGCTCGGTTCTCGGTGATGAACTCATCAGCCTTGCGCAACGAGAGCTCGACAAGCTGCCCGAGCGGCAACGACTCGTTGTCACAATGCGCGACGTGCTGGGACTGGATTCCGCCGAAGTGTGCGAGCATCTCGGCATCACGGTCGCCAACCAACGGGTGCTCCTGCATCGGGGCCGAGCCGCGGTCCGGCAGGCCCTCGAGGACTATCTGAGGGAAAGCTCATGAGCACAGATTCGATGGACTGCAACGAACTCGTGGAGTTGATCACCGCCTACCTCGACGGCTCTCTGGATCTGGAGGACCGTGCGCGGTTCGACACCCACCTGTTGGAATGCGAAGGCTGTGAGAACTACCTCCAACAGTTCCGCAGGACCGTGGGCACCATCGGCAAGATCCCCGTCGGCGAGCTCGATCCAACCTTCCGAGATCGCCTCCTCGACGCGTTCACAGAATGGCATTAGACCGTCTATAACGGTGGCGCAGTGCTCACACCCCAGGTCGCAATGCGTCGTCACCGGCGTGCGTCGCGGCCAACGCACCCGGCTGGCTGTGCACGTACATGTGCAGCGTGAACGACTTCGACGCATGACCCAGCCACGCCGAAATCCCGCTACGAGCAGTAACCGTTCAGGCATTTGTGGTGTGAAGGCGGCACATCCTGCACGACGGCCTCCTCGCACCAGCCGCAGAGCGGCTGGCCTGACTCTTCACACGCACATGCCACGACAGCCCCTGACTATTCGACCCTGCTCGATTCGACCGCAGCATATCGCCTCCGAGAGACCAAACAATGCGCGCCCAATTGTCTAGTCGCACAACGAGGTTCGTTCTCTGCGACCGAACAACGCGGGCTCAACTGTCCAGTCGCACGGTAGGTAACCGCCGCAGCGAGAGTGGCCGTGAACATGGCTCTGATCGGCGGTGATGGGCCGACGGGGCAGTTCGTCGGCGACACCGACGAGATATACCCATTGTGACGCCGGGCTGGGTTCAAAATCGGGTGGAACGAGGAGGGAACGCCGTGGACGATCCGATAGCAGAAGTCGTTTCAGCCAGTGCTGCGCTGGCGGCGCACGGCCTCACCGACATGGTGTGGGGCCACGCGTCGGTGCGGGATCCCGACGGCAACGGCGTCTGGATGAAGGCCAGCGGGTGGGGGTTCGACGAAGTGACGACCGGCCGCGTCGCTCTCGTGACGCCCGACGGTGACGTCGCCGCCGGAAACGGACCGCGCCACATCGAGTATCCGATCCATACGGAGATCATGGCCGCCCGACCCGAGGTGCAGTGTGTCGTGCACACCCACGCCCCGACGCTGGCCGCCTTCGCGTCCCTCGATGTGCCGCTGCGCCCGATATCCCACGACGGCGTCCTTTTCGAGGCCGGGTTACCGCGCTTCACCGTCACCGGGGCGTTGATTGCCAGTCGAGAACTCGGCAGCGCACTGGCCGCCGAACTGGGTGGTGCGCCGGCCATCTTGATGCCGTTCCACGGCGCTGCCGTCGCCGGCCCGAACGTCGCCAGCGCCGTGATGCACGCCGTCCTGCTCGAGCGTGCCTGTCGTACGCAGCTGATGGCGATGTCCGCCGGGGGGCCGGCTATCTGGTCCGACCCTGCCGAGTCGGCGTTCAAGCGCGAGCAAGCGTGGAATCAGAAGCAACTCGACGCTGGATATCAGTATCTGCTTCGCAAGAGTCGAGACGGCACGTCCGAGCACCCTTGACTAGCGCCTGGGTGTAGAGAATCCTTCTAACTCGCGGAGATGGCTTTCTGCCTGTCAGAGAAACGTCCCCCCGGTTGGAGGATTGTGATGCCCGACCTCGTCGATGTCCTGGCTGCAGTGCGCCGGGGCATGATCCCCGCCCACATCTACAACGACGACGAGATCTTCGCCCTCGAACGGGAGCGGATCTTCGGCAGGTCCTGGATATTCGTCGGACACGAGTCAGAGGTTCCGCTCGAAGGTGACTACGTGGTCAGGCGCGTGCTCGACGATTCGTTCGTCATTGCGCGCGACTCCAAGGGCGAGATCAGGGCGATGTTCAACATGTGCCTGCACCGGGGCATGCAGGTGTGCCGCGCGGAGATGGGCAACGCCTCGAACTTCCGGTGCCCGTATCACGGGTGGTCGTACCGCAATGACGGACGCATCCTCGGCTTGCCGTTTCATCACGAGGCCTATGGAGGTGAGCAAGGGTTCAAGAAGCGCGGTCAGACTCTGCTGCCCGCCCCGAGCCTCGCCAGTTACAACGGACTGATTTTCATCAGCCTGGACGCCAACGCCGAACCACTCGAGGACTATCTCGGCGACTTCCGGTTCTACCTCGACTACTACTCCAGGCAGAGCTCGGCCGGTTTGGAGGTCTGCGGTCCCCAGCGATGGCGCATCAACGCAAACTGGAAGATCGGCGCCGAGAACTTCGCCGGCGACATGTATCACACACCGCAAACGCACACGTCCGTCGTGGAGATCGGCCTGTTCCGCGAGCCCAAGGCGGAAAAGCGCAAGGACGGCGCCACCTACTGGACCGGGGTCGGCGGAGGCACCACCTACAAACTGCCGTCCGGCGATTTCCGGGAGCGGATGCGCTACGTCGGCTACACCGACGACATGATCGCGCGCATCGAACAGATCTGGTCGTCGGATCAGCAGAAGCTGGTCGGCGGCGACGGCTTCATGATCTCGGCGGCGTCCTGCTTCCCGAACATGAGCCTCGTGCACAACTGGCCGAAGGTGGAGGACGGTGACGCCGTCCTGCCGTTCATCTCGCTTCGGACGTGGCAACCGATCAGCGCACACGAAACCGAGGTCTACTCCTGGTTCGCGGTCGACTCGGCGGCACCGGAGGAATACAAGAAGAACTCCTACAAGGCGTATCTGATGTGTTTCGGCTCGACCGGCATGTTCGAGCAGGACGATGTCGAGAATTGGGTGTCGCTGACCAACACCGCGGCGGGCTCGATGGCGCGGCGTCTGCAGCTCAATAGTCGAATGGGGCTGCTGGAGGACGATACACCCGTCGGAAAGCGCCTGCTGCCCAACGAGTTTCACGGCCCGGGCGTAGCGCAGGTCGGCTACAACGAAGCCAATCAGCGTGCTCTGCTGCGATTGTGGGCCGATCATCTGGAGCGTCCGGTCGAGGCCTCGTCGACGGTGGCGGTCGGGACACGCGCCGACGGGATCGAGCCGCTGGTTCAGACGGCCGGCCGTCCGGTTGCAGATGGAGCGCGGGTATGACTGCGCCGCAGCATGATCGAGGGACCGGCTTTCGCCGCTTCGGGCGCGGTGAGACGTACTCCGAGCAGTCGGTACTCGGCGACCACGCGCCGCGTGACCGTCGCGTCGGAAGCACGCTGCCCTTCAACGATGAGCGCCACCTGCGCGCCCACCAGTTCCTCGTCGATGAGGCCTACCTGCTGGATGCTCAGGCGTACGACGAGTGGTTGGACTTGTTCACCGACGACGTTCACTACGTGATGCCGGTGCGAGTTTCGACCGCGTTGGGCACCGGGTACGACTCGTCGCCGGGCATGGCTCACTTCGACGAGAACAAGTACTCGTTGAGTCGCCGGGTCGCCCGGTTCGGCACCGAGCATGCGTGGACGGAGGATCCACCGTCTCGGCTTCGGCACTACATCACCAACGTGCGTACCTTCGCGACCGGCAAAGACGACCACCTCATCGTCGACTCGGCCGAGCTGCTGTTCCGTAGCCGCGGCGATGTGAACGAAGCCGCGACCGTGTCATGTGGCCGTGAAGACCTGCTGAGGCGCGAAGGCGACCGCTGGAAGATCGCCCGGCGCACGATCTTCATCGACGAATCGGTCATCCGCATGCAGAACCTGGCGATCTTTCTATGAGTACCGGAGATGACCGGACATCGGCATTGCCGCAGAGTCTGCTCGACGCTCGTGTCGGTGATCCGATCGTCATCGCTAACGAGTTCAGTGCCACCGAGGTCTACCGGATCGAGACCCGTAACGGGACACGGCTGCTGATCACGTCACCCCGCACGGGACGCTGGATCACACTGGACGCGTTGGAGGTAGAGGCCCTGACTTGGCAGAACACGGCCACACTCGAGGCGATGATCGGCAACCCCCACGCGCCGCTGGTCCCCGACGCCGAGGGCGACCGATGACCGGATGGCTCGACGGTAAACGCGCGTTGATCGTCGGGGCCGGATCCGGTATCGGCCGAGCCGTCGTTGACGCGTTTCACCGTGAGGGCGCGCAGTTGGTGGCACTGGAACGCGACCCGGACAAGTGCACCGCTTTGCGCGCCGAAGTCCCCGACGTCCCCGTGATCGAGGGCGACGCGACGACGAGGGCAGCCAACGTCGAGGCCGTCGACGCCGCCGTTGACGCCTTTGGGGGACTGGACACCTTGGTCAACTGTGTTGGCGTCTTCGACTTCTATCAGGGCCTGACCGACATAGCCGAGGACTGCCTCGACGCGGCGTTCGAGGAGATGTTCCGAGTCAACGTGTTGAGCCATCTGCAATCGGTCAAGGCGGCAGTCTCGGCCTTGCAGCGCGGGACTGGGTCGTCGGTGGTACTCGCGGAGTCGGCATCCTCGTTCTATCCCGGTCGCGGCGGGGTTCTCTACGTTTCGTCGAAGTTCGCGGTCCGCGGCTTGGTCGCCAGCCTCGCCCATGAACTGGCGCCCCGCATCCGGGTCAACGGTGTCGCGCCGGGAGGCACGGTCAAGACCGATCTGCGAGGCTTGACCGCGTTGGGCCAGAGCGAGTTTCGACTCGGTGACGATCCTGATCGCGCCAGTGGGCTGAAGGCGCGAACTCCCCTGAACGTGGCGCTGACGGCAGAAGATCACGCATGGAGCTTTGTGTATCTGGCTTCTGATCGTGCGCGCGGAATCACCGGGGACACTTTGCATCCCGATGGCGGGTACGGGCTCGGGCCAAGCCCATCGCCGACCAGGGTCATGTGATCGTGACAATCACCAGCGGACCGATGCCGCAATACCCGATCGAGTCGGTGGACAACGCGTTGAAGGTCGTCCTACTCCTCGCGGAACGGGGCGAACTCCGGTTGACCGACGTGAGCGACTACCTCGGCGTCGCATCCTCGAGTGCCCACCGAATGTTGGCGATGTTGCTCTATCGCGGGTTCGTCCAACAAGACCCGAAGACAAAGATCTACACCGCAGGCGCTGCGCTGACGAAGATCGCCTTCTCCATCACCCGTCGTCTGGACTTTTTGGCGCCGCTGCGGCCGTATCTGGAAAAGCTCAGCTCCACGCTCGATGAGACGGTGCACCTGTCGATGCTCGACAACACGGCGGTCTGTTTCGTGGATGCGATCGAAGGCTCGAAGGTGGCACGGACCGCTTCACGGGTGGGCATGACGCTGCCCGCGAGCACAACAGCGTCCGGAAAGGCGATGCTCGCCGGCCTGTCGTCCGTCGAAATCGAGAAGCTCTATCCGACAGAAGAACTCGTCACCCTCACCGACCGCAGCATCAAGACCAAAGCCGGATTGCTCCGAGAACTCGCGCAGATCCGGCGGCGCGGTTACGCGTGCAGCTCTGAGGAGAGCGAGGCGGATGTCTCGTCGATTGCGGTCGCGTTTCCCGCTCGCGAAGGGTTGCCGCACCTGGCCTTCAGCACAGCGATACCGCGTCCGCGGATAAGCCCAACGGACAAGCGTCGGATCGGCGAGATCGTGATGGGTGTCGTCGACGATGCCGCGCAGCTACTGAAAACCTAGGGTAAAGAGCGCTCAGGCGGCGCGGCGATCCGACCGTGGGCCATCGATGATGCCGGTGGCGAAGGCGTCGGACGCCTTGCGGGGGTGGCCGCTGAGCATGTTGAGCTTGATCGCGAACATCTGCGCGTTCCCGCTCGCACCGTACGAGTACGGCTGCCTGCGGCGGATGTCGGCGCGTGCGCTCCTGATGACCAGGTGGACCTCGTCGTCGGGCTGACCGGGCGAGCGAGTGACGTCGACCTTCGCGCTCAGCCCGCCGATGGGCAATCGTTCGGCGTCGCGGCCAGAACCGACGATGAGATGGCTGCGGGTCAACCGCAGGTCATCGCACGACATCAGCACGCCGTCCACGCGATCTTGACGCTGTTGGTATTGCTCCAAAACGAACGCGATGGCCATCACTATCGCCAGCGGGATGGCTATCGCTCCGATCCACGCGTGCCCCAAAAACGGGTCCATCGTTCCCCCTCCACGTGGATGCCGGGCTCCAAATGAATTCATCGACGGTGATCTCCATCACACCATTACCTGATGGCAAATTCCTCAAAATCGGAGAATTTCGAGCCAAATCTGCGAGAAATCCCGGCAGTTCTTTTGAAGTCAGTGTCAGCTGTGACCAGCTGAGACGCATGTGGCTACTAAGGGGTCCGCGCTGTCGGCAACGTGTCGTCGGGATCGCTGACGTTCATCGGTCTCGGCCCAGTCTCGGAGTGGACTCGCGATGTCGGATCAACGTCAGCGTGATCGTGCCGTCCGGACGGAGCTCATCGGCCAATCCCGTTGCCTGCTGGCCGATCTCATCCGCGGTGTTTCGCTCGTACAGCAGTCACCCAGGTTGCGTGGATATATTGTCGGCGCGGGAGGTAGCCATGGTGACTCGTTGCACCGGGGCAACCCGAAAGCGACAGCTGGCGATTCGGCTTGTCGTCGTCGCACTGCTCCTCGGGGCGTGCAACAGCGCACATGAGCCGGCGCCGGGAACCCACGACAGGACCGCGGCCACCGCGGCGTTCGCGCCGGACGAATCCGCGGCCCGCAGCCAGGATGTGCTCAACCGCGCAATCAAGCTTGACGAGCCCGGCTGCTCCGCCGCGGTCGGTTTCGACGGCAATGTGATCTGGAAAGGGGTGCGTGGTCTCGCCGATCTGAAAACCGGCGCCGAGATCACCGACGGCACCGTCTTCGACATCGCTTCTGTGTCCAAGCAATTCACCGCCACCGCGGTCCTGCTGTTGGTGGACGCGGGCAAGCTCTCGCTCGACGACACCCTGGCCTCCCTGGTGCCGGGCCTCCCCGCGTGGGCCGAAGCCGTGACCGTCGGACAAGTCATGCATCAAACGAGCGGCATCCCGGACTACATCGGACTGCTGGAGGAGGCCGGCTATCGATACAGCGACCGCACGACGCAGGCGCAGGCACTGCAGATCCTCGCCCAGGTACCGGATTTGGATTTCGAGCCCGGCGACCAGTTTGAATACTCGAACTCCAACTATCTGTTGCTTGCCGACATCGTCCAGAGGGTCTCCGGCCAGCCCTTGCCCGCCTACCTGAGCGCCGAGGTCTTCAAGCCGCTCGATCTAGCCATGGTGGTGGATGCCGGCAGCTCGATCCCGGACAAGGCCCTGTCCTACGGGTTGGACGAGGACGCCTCCGAGTACACCGTCTCGAATTCCGCGTGGGAGCAGGTCGGCGACGGCGCCATCCAAACCACACCCACCCAACTCGTGCGGTGGGCCGATAACTATCGAACCGGAAAGCTGGGCGGCCAGCGCCTCCTCGACGAGCAGGTCGAAGGGGCCACAGACACCGGAGCCGGCGACAGGAACCGTTACGGCGCAGGCATCTTCGTCCACCCCGACGGCAGCCTCGACCACGACGGCTCCTGGGCTGGATTCGTCAGCGCGTTCCACGTCGGTGCGGACCGACACACGTCCATCGCCGTCACCTGCAACACCGACACTCAGGACCCGGTGGCGATCGCCGACCAACTACAGGACATCTGGGAATAGAACTTGGACGTACCGAATGTCGGTACCCCTGCGGAATGACGAGCACCTTGACGTCGGCTTGATCTCCAGCTAGGGCCTCGCCGGGTAGGCCAAGGCGTCGACGACGCCGCCGCCGTTGGTATCACCGCCGAGCAGAACGGTCGACGTCCCCGCCTCCGGGTCGTAGTCGACGAGCGTCTCGCCACTGCCACACGACAGGGTTGCCTGCAACTGAAGGTTGCCGTCGTTGACGCCGAGCACGCGCACGCTGTGGTCGTCGTCCACGTCCGGAACCGACACCGGGGTTGTCGTACCTTCCGCATCGAGCTTGGCGAGATACACGAAGCCGCATCCGCCCGCTGCCTGTACGAACGTGCCTTCCGGCACATGCCACGCGTTGAGGTCGGCCATGTCGGGGCCCTGCGTTCCGTCGTTCTTCGCCGTCAGAGCCGTCGGCGCCGTGCCGTCGAGGGGGACGAGCCACAGCCGCGAATAGCTGAAATCCGTTCCGTTGCAACGGGTCAGGGCCACATCGGCGTCCCACCACCGCATCGGTAGGCAATAGCTGGCGTCCGGCACCGGCAGCTCCTTGCCCGGCGTTCCGTCGTTACCCATCCGGGTCAAACCGCGATCGGTGCCGAGCACCAGTTCCGTGCCGTCGGGTGTGGAGAGGAACGACGCGTTGAACTCGCTCCCGAGCTTGTCCACCGGGTACGTCAGTTGCTGCTTGCCGGAGAGGTCGACACGCGTGAGGGATGCCGGGCCTTCGCTGTTCCGCGATTCGAGCAACAGCACCGCATTGCCTTCGGGCAGCGAGTAGCGCGGGGTCACCGCAAAGCCGTTCTCGACCCGGAACGACGACCGCTCACCGGTGCGCAGGTCGACCTGCATGACGGTCAGGTCGTCGCCAGTGCGGGAGAACAGTGCTCGAGTCCCGTCACCGGACCAGTCGACAAGGGTCGGTAGTGAACCGGATTCGCCGGGCGCTTCGAATGTCGTGATCGCGTAGCGGCCACCGTCGGGATTGACGAGGTACAGCGTCGTCTCCGAGTTGTAGGGCGTCGGATCGCCCGGCTCGAAATCGTCACCGGCGTTCGTCGGGGTGGCGGCATTCCACATCGCGAGTGTCCAGCCGGGGCCGACCTCTGACCAAGGCACGTCCTGGATGGGCGCTTCCTCGTTGTATGCGGCCATCGTTGCGGCAGGGGGCGTCGTCCGCGTCGAGGTGGCCGGCGCTGACGGCGCGGGTTCGCCGGGTCGCGCGGCCGGTTCCGTCGACGACGAGCATCCGACCACCACCGCCGCTGTCGCCGCGACGACCGCGGCTCGACGCAAGATCTGATTCATGTGCAGTCCTTTCCAGTGGTGGAAGGGTGCACAACGCGGCTTGGAGGATTCTTGACAGTCGCAAAACGGGGATTGAACTCGCCGATCAACGTCGGTCAGCGTGGGGTGAACTTGACCGCGACGATCTTGTCGCGGGCGAACGCCTCGGCGAACTCGTCGACGGTCGGGATGCTGTCGTCACGGAATTTGAGCCCCATCATCGTCTGGGCCTTCTTGACGCCGTAGGACTGGGCGGCGCGGCGCGCGAGATCGGCGACGGCGGCCGGGTCCGAGATGACTTCGCCGTGCATCTTCGTGGTCTTGCCGTCGTGCAGAACCTCGGCGTCGGCACCGCCGCTGAAGTTGTGCTTCCACCCCGCGTTCGCGATGGCGTACAGCGCGCCGTCGATGTGGTGCGCGCTCACCGGAATCGAGAACGGGCGACCGGATTTGCGTCCCTTGAAGTTGAGCACCATCAGCTGCTTGCGAAGTGGACCCGCCAGTGGGGTGCCCAGCAGCTTGCGCAGCATCGGGTTGACGATGCGGAGCAATTTTTCAGGCGGATGCCCAGCGGCGACTGCGGGTTCCTGATCGGTCATAGCGCCCACGGTATGCCTGATCGGAGTCGCGCTGACGGGTATTGCGTCAAAGGTTCTCCAGGTCGTCGGGGACGTCGACGGCGTTTTCGCGCAGCGCCTCGATCGGTACGACGTCCAGCGTGCGTTCGTGGGTGCAGGCCAGGACGACCGGGGCGGCGTAACCGTCCTGATATGCCCTCAGCCAGTTCACCGCGGTGACGCACCACCGGTCGCCGGGCTCCAGACCGGGAAAGCGGTATTGCGGCATCGGGGTGGACAGATCGTTGCCGATAGAGCGTTGATGCTCGAGGAATTCGGCGGTCACGACGGCGCAGATGGTGTGTCGGCCCACGTCCTGAGGTCCGGTCGAGCAGCAGCCGTCACGGTAGAAGCCGGTCATCGGATCGGTGCCGCACGGCTCGAGCGGGCCGCCCAATACATTGCGTTCACCCACCGTCCCATTATGGCTTCTCCGATTCGCGCGAACGTGGGTTACCCGCACGTTCGCACACCGGAAAGCGTGCGGGTAACCCACGTTCGTCGCGTCGTAGCCGGGTGTTCGCGCAATGGCCCGACCGGCGGGAGACACCGGATGTCCGCCCGTCACCGGCAGGACAGATGGCTTTCTGACACTCGGCCGTGTCCGTGCGTCCGACCCGCCGCGCCGTTCTCAAAGGTGCGCTCGTGCTCGGCGCGCTCCCGGTCGTCGGGTTCACCGCGGATCGCCGCTTGAGCCCCATCCGATCCGATCCGTTCACGCTCGGCGTGGCGTCCGGTGAGCCCTCCGCAGACGGCGTGGTCATCTGGACGCGGCTGGCACCGAATCCATTGGCCGACGACGGATTCGCAGGCATGCCGGCACGAGGGGTCGACGTGGAATGGGAAGTGGCGCGCGACGAGTGGTTCAGCCAGATCGAACAGCGGGGGATCACGACTGCTGTTCCGGAGTCGGCGCACAGTGTGCACGTCGAACTCGCCGGACTGCGTCCCGGCGCCGACTACTTCTACCGCTTCCGCACCGGTGGTCACGTGTCGCGGCCGGGCCGAACGCGGACCTCGCCCGACGGCAGGTCGTTGGCACCGGTGACGATGTGCGTCGCATCGTGCGCGAACTATCAGCAGGGCTGGTTCACGGCGTACCGCCGTCTCGCCGAGGAGCAGCCGGATCTTGTTGTGCACCTTGGCGATTACCAATACGAGTACGCCGCTTCGGATAAGGGCGTGCGGGCGCATGCCGGTCCCGAGACGATGACGCTGGCCAACTACCGGCAGCGGTACGCGCAGTACAAGACCGATCCGGACCTGCAGGCCGCGCACGCGGTGGCGCCGTGGGTGGTGACGTTCGACGACCATGAAGTGGCCGACAACTGGGCAGACGAAGTGCCGGAGAAACCCGACCCAGCTTTTCTCGGCCGCCGTGCCGCGGCACTGCAGGCCTATTACGAGAACATGCCGTTGCGACGGTCGGCAGTGCCGAGCGGCATCGACATGAAGCTCTACCGTCGGGTGCGATGGGGCGGTCTGACGACGTTGCACATGCTCGACACCCGGCAGTACCGCACCGATCAGCCGTGCGGCGATGGGTTCCGCACGAACTGCGACGAACGAGGGCTTCCCTCGGCCACACTGATCGGTGCCGAACAGGAACGGTGGCTGCTCAACGGGTTTCAGCGATCTCGGTCGCGGTGGGACATCCTCGGCCAGCAGGTGTTCTTCTCGCAGGTGGAGTTCACACCCGGGCCGGGTCGCGGATTCAACCCCGATGCGTGGGACGGCTATGCGGCCAACCGCGACCGGGTCGTTCACGGCCTCGTGCACTCGTCCGTCCGGAATGCTGTGGTGCTCACCGGAGACGTGCATTCGCATTGGGCGGCCGACGTGCATGCCCGGCCCGACGACCCGTTATCGCCTGTGGTGGCTACCGAATTGGTGACGACGTCGATCAGCTCGGGCGGCGACGGGTTTGATATGCGCGACGACATCGCGGCGGTGCTGCCCGAGAACCCGCACCTTCGGTACTTCAGCGGTCGCCGCGGATATGTGCGGGCGCGATTCACCGCGGACGAGATGCGGGCGGACTTTCGTGTGCTGCCCTACGTGTCGCGGCCGGGCGCCGAGGTGCGGACGGGGGCGTCGTTCGTCGTACCGGACCGCCTCCCCCAGGCGATTTCGGTGCGCTAACGATCGCTCAGCGACTGTTCGCGCACCGAAATCGAGCGTCGGATGGTGGAGATCACGCGCTGCGGATGCTCCGTCAAGTCCAGCCAGGTGAACCTGAGTACTTGCCAACCCGCCAGAGCGATGGCGTTTTGTCTCGTTCGGTCGATCTGAAATGCCTTCGCATCTGAGTGGAACGCCCAGCCATCCATCTCGACAGCGACCTTGGCCCCGGGGAATCCGACATCGACCTTGTAGCCCGCGACCGCGTAGTTGGTCCGCCACCCGCTGATACCCGATTCGCGTAGGAGCTTTACGAGCAGACGCTCGGCGGCGGACCGTGCGCCGTCATCGGCCGCCTGCAGCAATCGGCGCGCCGCGGGTGACCCGTGCCGACCCTTGTTTCGGATATGCGCTTGCCATAACGCTCGCAACCCAACATCACGTTGCAGTGCTCTATCCATGAGTTCAGCACCGCTAGGGCGAATTACCGCGGCCTCGAGGATCGTTATCAACCTCGCTGTGACACGTATCCCGCGAATGACGGATATGTCGGATGGATCGAGGTTCCGCCGTCGCAGTCGGGTTCCATCGTGACAGCGGCCGTGCCCCGTGCGCGGCATGGTCACGTCGACTGTTTCCGGAGCGAACCGCGTCAGCTTGTGCAACCACGCGGCCGCCAGTCCGCTGGCTGTCGCACGTTCTCCGTAACTCCATACGGCGGCACGGATTCTCGCTCCATCGCCGAACTCGCGATCGTCGACGAAGTACACCCCTCGACCACACCGCCGCCATTCACCAGCCTGGATCCGGCGCTGTACGGACTGCAAGCTGAGTCCGGCGCTGCGGGCCTGTGCAAGTGTGACGATGCCGTCTTGTTCACGCAGGATGTCGTTCAGCACAGCCAATGGACGCTCGCCAGCACAATCTGGTTCCGCCCTCGAGCGATTTCGGTGCGCAAACAGTCGCTCAGCGATCGTTACCGCACCCAAATCGCCCGCTAGATGCGCCCGTTCTGCGTCATCCACCGCATGACCTGCCAGCCGACGAACACCGGCAGCCAGGTCGTCAGCACGCGGTAGAGCAGCACCGCCGGAACGGCGATCGCGGCGGTCATCCCGAATGCGGCCAGGCCGCCGATCAACGCGGCCTCCACCGCGCCCACCCCGCCGGGCGTCGGCGCCGCCGAGGCCAACGTGCCGCCGATCATCGTCACGACCGTGACGGTGATGAACGAGGTGTCGCCGCCGAACGCCTCAATGGCCGCCCACAACGCGAATGCATTACCGAGAGTTGTTGCCGCACAACCGACTACGACCACCACCAGTCGCTTGGGCTCGCGGCCCAGTTCGATGAGATGGCCGATCACCTCCTGCAGTCGCGGCCGCACTGACGTCGCGAGCCAACGTCGCAGCCGGGGCACCAGCAGGAAGGTGCCGATCAACCCCAGCAGCAGGCCGGCCACCAGATACAGGACGTTGACGCTGGGCACGAACCGAGAGAGGTTGGCGGACACACCCGCCGCGGTGCTGAAGAAGATCAGCAACACGATGTGCGTCATCACCTGCACCGACTGTTGCAGCGCGACAGCGGTCGTCGCGCGCATCGGGGTGACGCCGCCCTTCTGCAGATATCTCGCGCTGAGCGCAAGACCGCCGACGCCCGCCGGGGTGGTCGTCGCGGCGAACTTGTTGGCCACCTGCATGACGATCAGGCCCCATAACTTCACCACGCCGTTGGCGGCCGCCCACAGCGCCGCCGCCGCACCGAGATACGTCAGCCCCGACGCCGCCAGTCCCAGTAGTGCGAACCACCAGTTCGCCGTGCGGAGTTCGGTGAGAAAGGTCGGGACCGAGCTGATGAACGGATACGCGACGTACACCAGCGCAATCAACAGCACGAGCTGGATCAGCTGGCTGCGGGTGAACCGCGTGACGGTCTCGGTCCGGATCTCATCGACGCGTGTCTGACGCTTGACCTCCTCACGTGCGGTGGAGATGACGGTCTTTGCATCGTGCACGGATTGCCGGATGTGCAGTGGCACAGCCGCTTTGGTGAGCCGCCGCGATGCGGATAGCACAGTGTCCTTGCCGAACGCATCGATGGCCCCCCGTACGGCCGACGGCGCGTCGTACAAATGGGTCGTCGTCACCAACAACTGTGCGATGTCCGAGCGCAGCTGCGCGTCGGTCGCACCGTACTCGGCCCTGTCGAAGCCACCGAACAACACGGTCTCCTCGACGGTGATCTCGCTGGCGCGCAGGTCCCCGTGTGAGATCTGGCAGTCGTGAAGTTCGCGCAACGACTCCCAGACTCGGTCGACGGGAATGGCTGCCGTGCAATCGCCGAGCGGCGTCCCGTGCGCGGGGGTGTGTGCGTACAACGTCCAGCTGCGCTCCAGCCCGGCCATCGCGATCGTGGAGATGTTGGCGAGCTTCAGCTGACCGATCGCGATCGCCATCAGCGCCCGGTGTTCTACCGCGCGGCGCATCGACGCGTGCAGTGGCGCGGTCTCCCGATCGCGGAACCGCACCTTTCGCCACACCTGCAGCAGGACACCGCCGCCGCGCTGGTGCGGTCCGTACATCTCCATCACGGCCATCGTCTGCTGCTGTTCGCATTCCGCGTGCAGGATCAGCGGCCCGGCACCGGACGGCCGCACCACCCTGAGTGCGGTCACGATGCACCCGCGGCGCGCCATGGCGCGAACCGCCCCCTCCAGCGGTACGTCGAGGCCGGGGGTCCCGACGACGAGCACGACCAGCGCGCCGATGAACCAGCCCACGGCGAGCCCGTACAGCGAGCGCGCCGGAACCACGGCGCTGATCACGAGATGGATCGGTACGAACGCCAGCAGCAGTGCCCACCATGACCGCCGCCACTGGGCGGGCAGCCAGGGCCCCGAAACGGTGAGCACCGCCGCGAGCATCGCGATCCAGCGCGGATCGTCGACGAACTGCGAGGGCAGCGTGTCGAGGCGGTCGGACAGGTCGAAGTGCCATCGAGGAGCGGCGATGCCGGCGCCGGTGATCGACAGCGCCAGCCCGGCGATCGCGGCGGCGGCCGCGTATGCGCCGAGGAGTTTCCACTGCCTGCCGACGATGAGGCTGACCAGGATGACGAACGGCAACGCCAGGATCGCGACGCCGTACGCCAGGTACACCAGGTTGGCCTGGGTGGGGGTGAGGACCGCGACGATCTCGGAGATCGACCGTTCCAGGGCGACCCACTCGTTGCGCGTGATCAGCGAGCTGGTGATGACGACGACGAGAAACACCCCGGACAGGACCACCCGGAAGATGTCGTTGGTCCGGCGGGTCAACGGTTGCAGCAAGCTGCCCGTGACGGTGATGTCCCGCCCGTCAACTCGCATAGACAAAGGATCTTTCGGATGCGGCGCGCGGGTGCGCGACTCGCCGACACATTAACCGCACATCTCGCTGCCGAGGCTATCGGAAACGCCCAACCCGTTGCCTCGGCCGACTCCCGCACGTAGCGTATTAGGCATGAGTCCAACAGCGCGGAATGCTCTCCCCCCTGGACCCAAGGTGCCCGCCGCGGTGCAGCTGGTGTTGATGATGCGGTGGTGGCCGCAGTTCGTCGCGGCGTCCCGGCGCCGCTACGGCACGATGTTCACGCTGCGCAACACGATGATGGGCGAGATGGTCTATCTGGCCGACCCGGAGGCCATCAAGACGGTGTTCGCCGGTGACCCTCGCATTTTCCATGCGGGAGAAGCTAATTCGATGCTCGGCGGTTTGTTGGGCTCGAGCTCGGTGCTGGTCATCGACGGCGACGTCCATCGCGAACGGCGCAAGCTGATGATGGCGCCGTTCCATCGTGACGCGGTCGCACGCCAGGCCGAACTGATGGCCGACATCGCCGCGGAGAACATCGCCGGCTGGCCGGTGGGCCAGGCGTTCGCGGTGGCGCCGAAAACGTCGGAGATCACGTTGGAGGTGATCCTGCGGACGGTGATCGGCGCCAGCGATCCGGCGCGGCTCGCCGCACTGCGCGACGTAATGCCGCGGCTGTTGAAAGTCGGCCCGTGGGAGTCGTTGGCCATCGCGAAACCGAAGCTGCAGAAAAGCCCGGCATGGCGGCGTTTCGCACGCAATATGGCCGAAGCCGACCGGCTGCTGTACGCCGAAATAGCCGAACGCCGCGCCGATCCGAACCTCGCCGAGCGCACCGATGCCCTGGCCATGCTGGTTCAGGCCGGCGCGGCCGAGGGAGCCGGGATGAGCGACAAGGAATTGCGTGATCAGCTGATCACCCTGCTGGTGGCGGGCCACGACACCACGGCGACCGGGCTGGCGTGGGCGTTGGAGCGGCTCACCCGCCACCCGCAGATTCTGGCGCGAGCCGTCGCCGCGGCCGAGGCCGGTGACGCCGCCGGTGACGAGTACCTCGACGCGATCGCCAAGGAGACGCTGCGGATCCGCCCGGTGGTCCCCGACGTCGGCCGGATCCTGAAGGAACCCGTCGAGGTCGGGGGATACCAGTTACCGGTCGGCGTGATGGTGGTCCCCAGCATCACGTCGGTGCACGCCGATCCGAACGTCTACCCGAATCCCGAGAAGTTCGATCCGGACCGGATGGTCGGCGCGACGCTGAGCCCGACGACGTGGTTCCCGTTTGGCGGCGGCAATCGGCGTTGTCTCGGTGCGGGTTTCGCAATGGTGGAGATGCGGATCGTGCTGCGCGAGATCCTGCGCCGCGTCGAGTTGAGCACCACCTCCGAGCCTGGTGAGAAAACGAGACTCAAGCACGTGATCATGACGCCGCAACGCGGCGGACAGATCACCGTCCGTGCCGTCAAGCAGGTCGCGCCCACGGCTGTCGCCCACTCGTAGGACTTTCTGGCAAACGTGATGTAGTTTCGATCGACACGTGAGGCGGGGGGCCCGCTGCCGAGGAGTTGACGGTGGATGCGACACCATTCGGGCACTATCAGCTTCAAGGGCTGATAGGCCGAGGGGGAATGGGTGAGGTCTACCGGGCCTACGACACCAGAACCGACCGCATCGTCGCCCTCAAGGTGCTGCCGCCGAACATGGCGGCCGACGAGACGTTCCAGGCCAGGTTCCGGCGCGAATCCCAGGCCGCCGCGGGCCTGAACGACCCACATGTCGTGCCGATCCACAGTTTCGGCGAGATCGACGGCCGCCTCTACCTGGATATGCGGCTGATCGAGGGGCGCAATCTCGGGACGATGCTCAACGAGACCTCAGGTCCGCTGGATCCCGAGCTTTCGGTCAAGGTGACCGAGCAGGTCGCGACCGCACTGGACGCCGCGCATGCCGCCGGGCTGATCCACCGCGACGTCAAGCCGTCGAACATCCTGATCACCGACCGCGACTTCGTGTACTTGATCGACTTCGGGCTGGCGCGGACGGCCGGGGAAGTCGGGCTGACGACGGCGGGCAGCACGCTGGGCACGATGGCGTACATGGCCCCCGAGCGGTTCGAGGGCAAGCCGGTCGACCCGACGTCCGACATCTACGCGTTGACGTGTGTGCTCTACGAATGCCTCACCGGTGACCGGCCCTATCCGGCGCAGAGCCTCGAGCAGCAGATCGCCGGGCACATGACCAAGCCGATACCGCGGCCATCGGCAATAGACCCGAAGCTCGCGGCGTTCGACGCGGTCATCGCCAAGGGCATGGCCAAGTCGCCGGCAAAGCGATATCAAACGGCCGGCGAATTGGCCGCTGCCGCACGGCGTGCGCTGAATGCACCGGTGCGAATGGCGGGCAGTGGACGGCATTCGGCCCGCCGTGCCGCCCCCGCCCGACGGCAGGTGTCCGGGCGCCTTGTCGCGGTCGCCGTCGCGGTGGCATTGGTGGTGGTGGCCGGCGGCCTCGGGGTCTGGCAATGGCGGGGCGGGTCCGGTGGCGCCGAGCCAGAGAGCGTGGCGGAGAGCTCGTCGACGATGACGCCGGGGCCGCAGCCCGGCGCGGTGGAATCGATCGCCGCCACGGTGCCCGAAGACATCAGGTCGACGGGCCGGCTGATCATCGGGGTGAATGTGCCTTATGCCCCAAACGAATTCAAGGACGCCAGTGGGGCGATCGTCGGTTTCGACGTCGACCTGATGAATGCGATCACCCGCACCCTGGGGTTGGTGCCGGAGTACCGCGAGACGGCGTTCGAGGCGATCATTCCCTCCGTGCGCGGCGGCGACTTCAACGTCGGGATGTCGTCGTTCACCGACACCAAGGAGCGCGAGGAATCGGTTGACTTCGTCACGTATTTCGAGGCGGGCACGCTGTGGGCGCAACGCCCCGGCAGCGGAGTGGATCCGAACAATGCGTGTGGGTTGTCCGTCGGTGTCGCCTATCCGTCATTACAAGAGGCGGAGGAGATTCCGGCGAAGAGCGGCGCCTGTGTAGCTGGCGGGCAGCCGCCGATCGACAAGAAGGTGTTCGTCAGCCAGGACGATCTGACCGCAGCGCTGATCGACGGGGAAGTGGATGCGATGTCGGCGGATTCCCCGGTGACGTTGTTCGCGATCAAGACCTCGGGCGGCGAACTGGAGGCCGCGGGCGAGGTGTTCGACTCGGCTCCCTACGGGTGGCCGGTGGCCAAGGGCTCAGGTCTGGCGCAATCGCTGCTGAAGGCGCTCGAGCACCTGATTCAGACCGGCGAATACAAGACGATCGCGACGATGTGGGGCGTCGAGAAGGGCACGATCCTCACACCGAGGATCAACGGCGCGGCGAAGTGAATCCCACCGTCTGAGGTTCCTCGGCTGCACTGCGGTGTCAAATTGTTATCAACAGCGTGCCGCCTTGCTGCGCGGAGTCCGCGCCGACAGCCGTGATACTGGGGGAGATGGCCACCACGACCAACAGCCGACCGACGCCGGGTCCCAGAGACACCCGCTCGAAACAGGATCGCCCCCGCCGATCTCTGGTCGTGCTCGTCGCCGCCCTGGCAGCTATCGGAATCGTCGGGGGCGGCATCGTCATCGGTCGCAACATCTCGGCGGAGCCGGAGTCCACGCAGAGCAGCAGTGCGCGGCCACCCCTCACCCAGGCGCCGTCGTCGCCCGCGACACCCGGCGTTCCGCCGCCCGCCGACGGCGGGCCCTTCGCCGGCGAGTTCGCCTCTCTCGCGGCCCAACTCAATGCGAGCGTGGGCATAGTCGTCCGACCGGTGGGCGCGGGACCGGCGCCGGTGACGGCAGGCGAATGGAGCACCGGGACGGCGTGGTCGACCATCAAGGTGCCGCTGGCCATCGCTGGCCTGCGGGAGACCGACCAGGTCACCGAGGCGATGCGGGCCGCGATCACCCAATCGGATAACGATGCCGCCGAGTCGATCTGGGCGAGCCTGGGTGACCCGCCCGAGGCGGCCAAGAAGGTGGAGGCAGTGCTAGCCGACGCCGGCGCACCGACCGTCGTCGAATCCCGCAAGGTCAGGCCGGAGTTCACCGCATTCGGGCAGACGACGTGGTCGTTGGCGGATCAGGCAACGTTTCTGTCCTCGGCCGCGTGCGATCCCAGTGACCAGCCGATAGTGGATCTGATGGGCCAGGTCGAGCCCGACCAGCGCTGGGGCCTCGGCATGCTGCCGGGTGCGAAATTCAAAGGTGGCTGGGGCCCTTCGCCGGAGGGCAACTACCTCGTCCGCCAGTTCGGGGTCATTCCCGTGCGTGACGGCTCGGCGGTCGTCGCGGTGGCCGTCGAACCGAGGTCGGGCGCATTCGACGACGGGACTGTGGCTTTGACGCAGATCGCGACCTGGCTTGCCGACCATGCCGACCTGTTGCCCGCGGGTAGCTGCCCTCAATAGAGATAGACGACGGCGTCCCTGCCACCGGTGCAGGTGATGTAGGCGTTTCCTGGACGCGCTTGGCACTCCATCACGAAATTTGCTCCGTCACAGCGGAATCCGTTGCCGGGAACACAATCGACGGCACCGGGCGCCGACACCTCTCGCAGGTCACGGCTGGCGTCGCCGTACTTCTGCCAATACGAACGCAGAACGCTGTCGGTGAAGAGGCACGAGGTGTCGGCCGAACCCCGGCGGGCATGCGTGCCGGGATCGTTGCGGCCGGGCAGCGCGTAGTCGCCGGTGCAGCTCGTCGGGTTGGCGCTGGTGTCCCGGCCGACCAGCGGCGGCGGCGGAGGTGAACCCACCGACAGCGGATTCGCGGTCGGCGTCGGGTCCGGGGTTTTGGTATCGGTATCGGTGCCAGGCCGCTGGACCGAAGGAACCGAAGGATCGGGCTCAGTGGCCGCGGGCTTGGAGTCGTCGTTGGTCAGCACTCCGATCGCGACCCCGGTTCCGCCCAGCACCAGTACTGCGACGGCCGCGATGACGGCCGGCATCAACCACTTGCGCGACGTTGCCGCCGGCGGCGGAGAACTGGCGGCCGGTCGCGGCGCGCTGGGGGTGGGCGGTGGAGAGTACGACGGCGGCGGTGGGCTGTACGGCGGCTGCGGTGGGGCGACGTTGGTCGGCCGGCGCATGGTCGGATCACCGGAGCCTGCGGCCGTCCGCGGACGGTTCCAGGCCTGCTGTGTCGGCACCGGCATCGTGGGACCGGGATCCGGGGCGGGCCTGATCGTGGTGTCCGATTCCACGGCGCGCTGTGTCGCCCGGCCCAAGGCTCCGCAGCTTCCGTAGCGGTCGTCGGGTTCTTTGGCCATGCCGCGGGCGACGACGTCGTCGAATGCCGGCGACAGGGCCCGATTGGCCTGGCTGGGCTGTGGTGGCGGCATGAACAGGTGCGACGTCATGATCTGCTCGATGCTGTTCGACTGGAATGGCGGTTCGCCGGTCAGGCATTCGAACAGAACGCAGGCCAATGCGTACACGTCGACCGCGGGCGTGGCTTCGCGGTCGCGGAACCGTTCCGGAGCCATGTAGGTCCACGTACCGATCTGCATGCCGGTGTTCGTCAAGCCGCTCTCGCCCTTGGCTTCGGCGATGCCGAAATCGACCAGGTAGGGGAAGTCCGACGGTGTGACGATGACGTTCTGCGGTTTCACGTCGCGGTGAATCAGCCCGGCGGCGTGCGCGGCGTCCAGGGCGGCGGCAACCCCTCCGATGATGAACGACGCCCGGGCGGGTTTCAGGGGTCCGGCGCTCAGCAGCTCCTGCAGGGTCTGGCCCTCGACGAGTCGCATGTCGATGTACGGGTGCCCGTCGATCTCACCCCAGTCGTGAATCGGAATGACGTGTGGTTCTTGAAGAACGGCGGCCGCCCGCGACTCACGCTGGAAGCGGGTCCTGAATTTTTCGTCCTGCCAGAACTGTTCGGCGAGGATTTTCAGCGCGACGGTACGGCCCTTCTTCGTATCGTCGGCCCGGTACACCTCGCCCATGCCACCTCGCCCGAGCAGGCCGGTGAGCCGGTAGTGGCCGAACATCTGGCCGACGCGCGAGTTCGGAGAATCCACCTGGATCTCACCTCCTCCACCACGCAGTATCCGTCGCGGGCGGGATTCTTCGCATAATCTTCCTGCTGAAGCCCAGCCGAAGCGGCAAAGTTGGACGGGAAGACTGCACTGACAGGGGTAGCGACAGGTGAACGACGTGGTGCGGGTGGCGCGACGCGGCGCGGACGCGACGGTGCGCAGGGCCTTCGCCCGCGTGGTGCCGGTCGTCGTATGCGCGGCGTTGCTGACGGCGTGCACACCTTCCGTGATCGAGGGCCGGGCGACGTCGATGCTGTTCAACCCCGAGCGCGTCGGCGGCCTGCCGGTCAGCGAGGGGCCCAGCGGTCCCCGGCCGAATGCGCCCGAACCCGACGGCACCGTCGAGTACACCGACGACGGCCCGATGGATCGACTGGCGCTGTTGGCGGTCAACGACATTCAGGAGTTCTGGACCAAGAACTACGACAAGTATCTGCCGGGCCAGTTCGAACCGGTGGACACCCTGGCGTCCTACGACTCGACGGATCCGAACAGCCCGGAGCTGTGCGGCTTGTCGATGTACGACAGCCCCAACGCGGCGTACTGCTTCCGGATCAACACGATGATCTGGGACCGCGGGGTGTTCCTGCCCGTCGCGCAGGAATACTTCGGTGACATGGGTGTCGTCGGCGTGATCGCCCACGAATACGGGCACGCGCTGCAATGGATGGCCGGGATCGCCGACATGGACACCCCCGGCCTGGTCAGAGAACAACAAGCCGACTGCTTCGCGGGGGTCTACCTGCATTGGGTGGCTGCCGGGGATTCGCCGCGGTTCACGTTGAGCACCGGCGACGGTCTCAACCACGTGCTCGCCGGGGTGATCTACATCCGTGACCGATTGGAAGGCGGACCGTCCGACGACCCGCACGGCTCGGCACTCGACCGCGTCAGTGCCTTCCAGTTGGGGTTCACCGGTGGTGCGGACCAATGCGCGGCGATCGACATGGACGAGATCACCAAGCGTCAGGGTGATCTGCCCGAACACGTGACCTTCGACTCCGGCACGTCGCTGGACAGCCCGATCAACGACGACACCCTCTCGAAGTTGATGGCCGTGCTGGACACGACTTTTCAGCCGGCCGAGGCTCCGACCCTGACCAGCGACCGGTCCGAATGCACGGGTGCGACGATCACGGAACCGACTTCGTATTGCCCGGATTCCAACAAGATCTTCGTGGACATGCCCGCGCTGCAGGCGGCCGGAGCGACCAAGAACGAGGAAAGCGACGAGGTGTTGGTGCAAGGCGACAACTCCGCGTTGTCGATCGTGACGTCGCGCTATGCGCTCGCGATACAGAAGGAGCGTGGCGCGAAAATCGATACGCCCGTCGCGGCGCTGCGCACGGCCTGTCTGACCGGCGTGGCGCAGGGACAGATGACCGAAGAGGACGGCGCCGACTTCATCCTGTCGCCGGGAGACACCGATGAGGCGGTGGCGGGTTTACTGGCCAACGGACTGGCCGCCAGCGATGTGAACGGGGTTCCGGCACCGGCGGGCTTCTCCCGGATCCTCGCCTATCGGTTGGGGCTTTCCAGCCGCATCGAAGAGTGTTTCGAGCGGTTCACATGACCCGCCCGCCTGAAGAAGGCTCCGGACAGCCATCAGGACAACCGTGGTGGCAGCGCCCCGGCGGCGCGCCACACCCCGGCAGGCCAGCGCCCCCACCGCCGCAGCGCCCGCAGTACCCGCCGCAGCGGCCCCAATACCCGCCGTCGCAGCGGCCTCAGTACCCGCCGCCTCCGCAGCAGCCGCCTCCGCCCTACCCGCCGCAGCAGCAGCAACCCGGTTGGCCGCCTGCGGCCCGCCCGACCCCACCGTGGACACCCGCGGAGACGCCGGCGCAGCAGTACGGCCAGCAGCCCGCCGCACCACAACCGCCGCCGCCCGCGAAACCTCAACAGTCGCGACTCCCAATGATCGCCGGCGCGGTCGCCGCGGTCGTCGTCATCGGCGGCGCGGCATTGATCGGGGGATTGTGGGTCTCCGGATTCCTCGGCGGCGGAACGGTTCTCGACGTCGGCGCGGCCGAAGCCGGTGTGACGGAGATTCTCAGCAATCCGATCAACGGCTACGGCGCGAACGACGTGTCGGCTGTCGAGTGCAATGGCGGCAAGAATCCGAAGGTCGAGGTGGGCGCGGGCTTCTCCTGTGACGTGACCATCAACGGCGCGAAACGCACAGTGCAAGTGGTCTTCCAAGACGACCTCGGTACCTACGAGGTCGACGGACCGCGTTAGGGAATCAGCGCCGACCCGATTCGATGGCCGCGACGGTCTCGGTCGCCTCTGGCCCGCAGAGCAACGGCAGGCCGATCGGGCCTGCGGACAGGAGCCCGTCCACCCGGTTCTGGAGATCGCCAGAGGTCACATGTCCGTAGAGGTCCTCGCCGGGGCAGGTCGTCGTCGAGCTGAAGTCGCGGTGACCCGCCAGCGTGTCAGTGGAGATGCCGAATTGCTGTGCGGCTGAAGCTAATACGAGCGCTGTCCCGTTGAGCTGATCCTCGCTGACCTGCTCCTGGTCGAAGTCGCCCTCGCACACGACGAGGAAGTGGCCAGCCGGGTCGTAATTCGTCGCGGTGTCGCCCACGAGGTCTGGCCTTCGCAGCTGGTAGATGTTTCCGTTGCGGTCGACGCTGAAGTGGTAGGCGATGTCGATCCACCCGTGCGTGTCCTGGTGGTAGCGCTGGTGCTGACGGAGCCGGGCGGGAGCGTCGGCGTTGTCAACCAGAGTCACTTCGGTGTGATGGATCGTCATGCGATCGAGCGTGTGAGTCCTGCCGCCGGGGCGAGCTGGAGCGGCACCCCAAGCGTCCCGGCACAAGATCTGATGCGCCACGGGTGCAGCGGACGTCACGACGGGCGCGGCGATCGGCGCGACGGCGGCTGCCAGCCCGGCGCCGCTCAGCCAGAGCAGCCGACGCCGACTGATGAGGTCGGGACGGCCTTCATGATCGTCGGGCGGACGAATGTCCATGGCGCCCAGGATAAGCAGATGCCGGCCCGACGCAGACCTCTACGGCAGAACAGTTCTCATCAGCATGACGTTGTATGCCGACCACAAGGAGACGTTGTAGTACAGCTCTCGGCCCGTCGACCACGGATGCAGGAACGGCGCGTAAATACCGCCGGGGAACTGCATCGACGGAACCAGCACCCGCTCTGGGCTCCACGGCCCCTGCGGTGCGGGCGCCGTCCTCATCACCATGTCGTTGGCGCCGTTGCCGTACAGCACCAGGTATTGCCCCAGATGCTTGTTGAACTGCGCCGACATCTCGCTGACCGGTCCGGGAATCACCGGCGTCGCCGCCCCGGGATTGCCTGGCACCCACGAGTTGGAGGCCGAACTCCAGTACTCGTACCTGCGAAGGTCGGGCACGCTCTGGGGCAGGACCCGCGACATGTACGCCGCACCACCGCGCCCTGCCGGGGTGCCGAACGAGTAGAGGTAGGGATCACCGGGGCCCGGCGTGAGGAAGGCGCCCTGCTGGAAGTTCTCGTTGCCCGCGACGTACCGGACCCGGTCGGTGCTGTTCGGCGACGCCGGGCGCACGGAGTCCGGATAGACGCCCCAGTGCTCGCCGTTGTCCGGGGACACCGCGATGGCCGAGAAGTTCGTCGTCCAGCGACCGTCGCTGTCCCAACTTTTGATCGACATGAAGTTCAGGTACTGCTTGCCGCCGACTGCGATACCTGCGGTCGGGATGATGCCCTTCTCGGTCGGCGAGAACTTGATGCTGTTGATGATCTGCTTCGAAAGTCCTTGGGACCACAAGGGAGAACTCGTCGCCGACACCGTCCTGGACAGCACGCCGTCCCGGCTGCGGAACAGGGCGTTGTACCGCCACTGCTGGCCGCGCACACCGCAATACCCATAGGTGTCGCCGAAGGCCATCAGCACCTCACCGCCACCGTTGTCCCACATGATGCCGAGGTCGGTGCCGGTGATGGCGAAGCGATTGACGGTGTCGTTGGGGCTTTCCGGTCCGGTCACCCAGCCCACGAGTGACGTACCCGGTGGCGCCGGAGGCGGAGGAGGCGCCGGCTGCGCCACCGGGTTGGCATCGGGAACAGGCTGGGCGGCATCGGGCACCACCGCGGCTTGCTGTTCGTATCGGGAGGCCCCTTGGACTTGTCCCAGACTCGGCAGTGCGGCGCCCTCGTTGGCCCCGGTGGGCCGCTGGCCCCGAGGTCGACCGTCGCCCGGCAGGTCCGGAGTCTCGTCGGAGTTGGATGAGGCGGGAGGCTGGATAGCCGCGGCGGCACCGCTGCAGGGCTGGGCGAATGCGGTTGGTGCCACGCCGATGGCCACGGTGAGTACGGTCGCCGAAACCGCTGATAGCGATGCGATGAGATGACGCGGCGACATGTCACACCTTTCATGGCACGACGTCGCGGTGACGTCATAAACGGCTCCATGTGACGATAGTGACCAGTGGGATTTTTGTGACTACTGCTACCCGGATGGATACACTTCCGTGACCGTGTCGCAACCGATGACCCGCGCAACCCGGTGGTCATTCAGAAGTGTTGCTGCTCAGGAGAAGTCGGCGATGCTGTCCCGCCCACCTGCACCCGCGATTGAGCCGAACGTCAAAAGGATTACCGCACAGGCGAATACGCCTTCGCCCCTGGGCGTGCTAGGCTTTGGACGGGTGTTTGTCGACATCCGTTACACAATGAGAGAAGTAGAAAAGTATGACGCAGGGAACTGTGAAGTGGTTCAACAGCGATAAGGGCTTCGGCTTTATCGCTCCGGATGGCGGAGCGGACGACGTATTCGTTCACTTCAGCGAAATCCAGGGAAATGGATACAAGTCGCTCGAGGAGAACCAGCGCGTTGAGTTCACCGTCGAGCAGGGGACCAAGGGTCCCCAGGCAGTCGGTGTGTCCGCCGTATAACCTGATCTTGGTCGTGTGGGCTGGTGGGTACATACCCGCCAGCCCACACCGCTTTCTACGGACTTTGCGGTCGAGGGCGACGGGCGACTCACCGGTTTGACCGGAGATCGGGTAAATTGGATGTCAGGCCCTTCGCCTCAGCATTCTTCGGATGTCGCTCTCGCGATCAGCCTGCGGACGGATCTCCGTTCGCCCACCTCGTATGTATGGGCTCTCACCCGTATGTTTTAAGGACGTGTTCTATGGAATCGTCAGATCTGTTTTCCCACCCCCACCAGCCGCACGTCGCCGACAAGCGCGCGAGCGCCACGGAGCCCACAGAGATGCCCACCTTCTCGGACAGCGACCAGAAGAAGTCATCTTCCGCTAAGCCCTTGTCGTGAACGGTCTATCGGGGACGCGCCGGTTGGCCCGCCCCGTTCGGCTTCTGCTCGCACCCCAGTTGGGCTCCGACATCGACGGGGCGTGGTGGCCGCACACCGCCTCGGTTGGCGCGGAGCTTCCTGAACTCATCGGACTCCTGCATGCGCCGCTGGGAGAAATCGTCGACATCGCCATAAACTGGTCGCCCACCGAGGGCCCGGTCGATTTCGACTCGATCATCAGCGGTGCCAGGACGGTTGACAGCCCGGGCCCCCGGCGCCCTCGCCTGATGAAGGTCGAGGGACGCGGTACCTGCGCGAATCTACTTGTGGTGCCCTACATGACGTCGGCGAATCTCGGCGCGATGGTCATGCGCTGCGCGGCGGGTCTGCCCGCCGTGCACGCGGATCGCGGCAGCCAGCTGTGGGAGACCGCGCGCACCGTGATGAGCGTCGCGCGCGCCGAGAGTGCGATCTGGGCAGGCCGGCTGCGTAGCCCTCAGTCCTCCAAAGCCCGCCCCACGATCAACGGGTCCGGTTCGCCGACGACTTCGTCGTCTTTGTCGTCGTAGTCGAACTTCGCGAGGAGATGGCGCATCGCGTTGATCCTGGCGCGCTTCTTGTCGTTGCTCTTCACCACGATCCAGGGCGCGTAGTCGGTGTCGGTGGCGGCGAACATCTCCCGCTTGGCCTCCGTGTACTCCTCCCACTTGTCGATCGACGCCATGTCCATCGGCGAGAACTTCCAGTTGCGTACGGGATCGACCAGGCGGATCGCGAACCGGGTGCGCTGCTCGGCAGGTGACACCGAGAACCAGAACTTGGTGAGGTCGAGGCCCTGGCTGACGAGCATGTCTTCGAACATCGGTGCCTGCCTTAAGAATTCGGCATGCTCCTCGGGGGTGCAGAACCCCATCACCTTTTCGACACCGGCGCGGTTGTACCACGACCGGTCGAACAGGACCATCTCCCCCGCCGTCGGCAGATGCTTCACGTAGCGCTGGAAATACCATTGCGCCTTCTCGAGGTCGGTGGGTTTCTCCAGCGCCACCACCCGCGCGCCGCGAGGGTTGAGATGCTCCATGAACCGCTTGATGGTGCCGCCTTTTCCCGCGGCGTCGCGGCCTTCGAAGACGACGACGTGGCGAGCCCCGGTCCGTTTGCTCCAGTTCTGCAGCTTGAGCAGCTCGATCTGTAGCCGCCGCTTCACGCGTTCGTACTCATCGCGGGGCAGCCGGGAATCGTACGGATATCGCTCACGCCACGTGTCGATGTAATTGCCGTCTTGGTCGAGCAGGACGGGGTCATCGTCGTCCTCGTCGTTGACCGTGTAGCCGTGCGCGCTTGTCGAGAGTGCCTCGAGATCGATCTCGGTCATGGTTTCAACGCTAGGGCAGTTGCGGCTAATGTTGGATTCGGGCGCGTGCAAAAAGTGGCTGCGCCGACGCATATTCGGTCGTACATTGGGGAAATCTCGACCAGGTCAGCTAGCGCAGTGAAGGAACTTTGGTGACCCATGGCGAGTAAGACCACCGGCGACGGTCTACCCGATGTCGTCGTCACAGCAGTGGCGTCGAGCAACGCCTTGGCGACCAACGCCGAAGAGACCTGGCAGCAGTTGCTGGAGGGGCAGAGCGGAATTCGCCGACTCGAGAAGCCTTTCGTCGATGAATACAACCTCCCCGTCCGCATCGGAGGTGAACTCCGAGAGGAGTTCGACCAGTACCTCGACCGGGTCGAACTCCGTCGGCTGTCGTATATGCAGAAGATGTCGCGGGTGCTCGGCCGACGCCTGTGGGAGACCGCTGGATCCCCCGAAGTCGACACCCGTCGCCTCCTCGTTTCGATCGGGCTCGCGCTCGCCAGCACCGAGGCGATGATCAGGCTCTACGACGATTTCAAGGAACGTGGCATGCGCGCGGCCAATCCGTTGGCCGTGCAGATGCACATGCCGAACGCACCGGCCGCCTCGGTCGGCCTGGACTTGAAGGCCAGAGGCGGGATCACGTCCCCGGTGCTTGCAGACGCCTCGGGCGCGGCCGCCATCGCGGAAGCCTGGCAGGCCATCATCCTGGGCGAGGCCGATATCGCCATCTGCGGTGGCGTCGAGAACTGCATCGAAGCCGTGCCCGTCGCGGCATTCAACAACCTCGGGTGGTTGTCGACCAATGACGACGACCCAGCGGGTGCGTGCCGCCCGTTCGACACCGACCGCGATGGCATGGTGCTCGGCGAGGGCGCTGCGCTGATGCTCATCGAAACCGAAGAACACGCCAAGGCGCGGGGGGCTCCGATTCTCGCTCGACTGATGGGCGCGGCCATCACCTCAGACGGCTACGACGTCGTGGACCCCGACCCGACCGGTGAGCGGGCGGGCGACGCGATCAGCCGGGCGATTCAACTGGCCGGCGTCACGGCGACCGACATCGACCACGTCAACGCCCACGCCACCGGCACCAAACTCGGGGACCTTGCCGAGGCCCACGCTATCCGGCGCGCGCTGGGCGACCATTCGGCGGCGGTGTATGCGCCCAAGGCGGCGTTGGGTCATTCGTTGGGCGCCGCAGGAGCCGTAGAGGCGGTGCTGACGGTGCAGGCGCTGCGCGACGGCATCATTCCGGCGACCCGCAACCTGAAGTCCCTGGATCCCGAGATCGACCTCGACGTGGTGGCGGACCGGCCTCGGCCCGGCGACTATCGGTACGCGGTGTCGAATTCCTTCGGGCTGGGCGGCAACAACGTCGTGCTGGCCTTCGGCGCGTCCTGACGGCGGTCAGGCCTTGATCAGGGTGAATTGGCCGAGTTCGCTGATGCCGCGCTCGAAGAAGTCCGCGCACCCGGTCAGGTACTTCATGTAGCGCTCGTAGACCTCTTCGGAGGTGGCGGCGACGGCCTCGTCGTGTGCGGCTTCGAGATTGTCGGCCCACGTTCGCAGGGTGCGTACGTAGTGCGGATTCAAGGTCTCGAAGTGGTGCATCGAGAAGCCGGCCTTGCCGGAAAGCCCGATGATGTCCTCGTCGCACGGGATGGAACCGCCGGGGAAGATCTCCTTGGCGATGAACCGCATGAACTTCAGGTCCGACATGACGATGGGAATGCCCAGGTCGGGCCAACGCTTGAGCGGATGCCCCATGATCGTCTGCAGTACCAGCCGGCCACCCTCGGGAAGGATTCGGTAGCACGTCTCGAAGAAGGCGGCGTAGCGCTCCTTGGGGAAGGCTTCGAACGCCTCGATGCTGACGATGCGATCGACGGGTTCGTCGAACTCCTCCCAGCCGTGTAGCTCGACACGGGTGCTGCGATCGGTATCGAGGTTCTCGAAGAGCTGCCGGCAGTAGTGGTACTGGTTCTTGCTCAAGGTCAGGCCGACGACGTTGACGTCGTAGCTCTCGACGGCGCGTTGCATGACCGAACCCCAGCCGCAGCCGACATCGAGCAACGTCATGCCCGGCTGCAGATCCAGCTTGCCAAGTGCCAGATCGATTTTGGCTAACTGCGCTTCGCCGAGCGTCATGTCGTCACGCTCGAAAAACGCGCAACTGTACGTTCGCGAGGAATCTTGGAAGAGACCGAAGAACTCATCCGAGAGGTCGTAATGGGCCTGAATCTCTTCGAAGTGAGGCCGCATGTCGGTTGGTCCGGACTCGATGTCAGTCATTGTCGATGACCCTACTAAATAGACTCAATTGATTCCGAAACGAATCACGCCTTCTCGCAAGTGAACTGACACACATCTGTGTAGCCGTTGCGGAAGAGGTCGGCGCAGCCGGTCAGGTACCGCATGAATCGCTCGTAGACCTCGTCGGACGTGATCGCGATGGCCTCGTCTTTATTGGCCTCGAGATTTGCCGCCCAGGTGTCGAGTGTGCGGACGTAATGCGGTTGCAGATGTTGCTCGCGTGTCACGTTGAAGCCGGCGCCGACCGCGTGCTTCTTGACCATCGACGCCAGGGGGAGACGACCGCCGGGGTAGATCTCGTCCATGATGAACTTGATGAAGCGGACGTTCGACATGGTCAGCGGCAGTCCCTTGGCTTTGATCTCCTCGTCCTCGGGAATGATGATCGTGTGCAGCAGCATGACGCCGTCATCGGGTAGGCAGTTGAACGTCTTCTTGAAGTAGTCGTCGTACTTGTTGAAGCCGAAGTGCTCGAACGCGCCGATGGACACGATTCGATCGACGGGCTCGTCGAAGTCCTCCCACGGCTGCAGACGGACCTCCATCTTGCGCTTGCTCTTGGAGTTGGCGAACCAGTGGTCCTCGATGTGCTGTTTCTGGTTCTCCGAGAGCGTCAGACCGATGACGTTGACGTCGTATTTGTCGACGGCCCGCATGATGGTCGAGCCCCAGCCGCAGCCGATGTCGAGCAGCGTCATCCCTGGCTGAAGGCCCAACTTGCCCAATGAAAGATCGACCTTGGCCATCTGCGCTTCTTCGAGAGACATGTCGTCGCGCTCGAAATACGCGCAGCTATAGGTCTGGGTGGGGTCCTGCCACAGCTTGAAGAAGTCGTTGGAGATGTCGTAGTGGAACTGGACTTCCTTCTTGTCCGAACCACGGGTCTGGGCCGCCGACTCAGAAAGCCACTTGGACTTCGGATCAGGCGTACTCACCTGGGATTTTTCAGTTGAACTAGCCACCGCGGCTCCTGTCACACATCTTGCACGGGTACCGACTCGAACGCCGACATGGAGGTGTTCCCCGTCATGGCCGACGTTATGCCTGTGAATTTGTGAAGTACTACGCGGGGTGCATCACCCAGCTGGTGTCATCGCAGGTGGGCGGACATCAATTCGCAATGCACCTCGACCCTTTGTAGACTCGGCCACTCAAGCAAATCGCTTGTGCTGCTTTGTTTTCAGTGGCCCAATGATGGTGCCACAATTCGCCCGCTGTGGGGAGCGGGTTAAGGAAGAGCGCGGTGCGGGAACTCGTTTGAGCGCGGCGGATCGACCTGCAAACACGCGTACCGAAAGGACGGAAGGATTCATATGGGTTCCCCGAACGGCGGCACTCGCGTGGGTACGCAATTCGGACCGTATGAGCTTCAAGCGCTGATCGGCGAAGGCGGCATGGGCGAGGTGTACCGCGCCTACGACACCGTCAGAGAACGCCTGGTGGCGATCAAGGTGCTGCGCACTGAGGTAGCCGCAGATCAGGGCTTTCAGCAGCGGTTTCGCCGCGAGTCCCGCGTCGCCGCGCGACTGCAGGAACCGCACGTCATCCCGGTGCACGACTTCGGGGATATCGACGGCGTCCTCTACATCGACATGCGCCTCGTCGAGGGCGCCAGCCTGAAGGACGAGTTGCGGGTCAAGGGCGCGCTTCCGCCGACCCGCGCGGTGTCGATCATCAGCCAGGTTGCTGCAGCCCTGGACGCGGCGCACGGCAACGGCCTGGTGCACCGCGACATCAAGCCGGAGAACGTGTTGCTGACGCCCGACGACTTCGCCTATCTGGTCGACTTCGGCATCGCGCACGGCGGCGGTGAGGCGAACGTGACGAGCACCGGGCTGGTCATCGGGTCGTGCGCCTACATGGCGGCGGAGCGATTCAGCGGTGGCCGCGGTGGGCCCGCCGCGGACGTGTACTCGTTGACCTGCCTGCTCTACGAGTGTCTGACCGGCCGCGCCCCCTTCGAAGCGGGAGATGTGCGGCAGATGATGGGTGCGCACATGTTCTCGCCGCCCCCGCGGCCGAGCATCATGCGCAGGGGGATCAACCGCGCGTTCGACGACGTCGTCGCGAAGGGCATGGCGAAGCAGCCGAACGACAGGTACACGACGGCCGGTGAGCTGGCCAAAGCGGCTGCCGCGGCGATGACGGATTCGACGCCGGCGCCGGTCGCTATGCCACCTCCGCCGAGCAACACCAGGCAGTTCTCGGCGCTCGACCCGAATCCGGCACGGACGGGCTACCAGCAGCCGCACGGTCCGGTGCCGCCACCCGTCCCGCCGGCCAAGAAGTCGCGGTTCAGCCCGACGCAGGTGGCGCTGGTGGCCGCGACGATCGCGATGTTCACCGTGGCCGTGGTCCTCGCGGCGGTGCTGGTTTTCGGCGATCGCGACGGGGGGTCGGCACCGCAGACCAAGCTCGCGCTGCCGACGCCCTCGACGACGACGGTCACGACCACGCCGACGGACGAGGAGTCCCCGTCGACCACGACGAGCACCACTCCCACCACGACGTCGGGCAGATCCGAACCCATTTCGGGGGTGTCGGGCACGGACGCGCAGGGGTTCGTCGGCCATACGGCGCGCTGCGATGCGGGCAGCACGCCTGCTGCGGCGATCAGAACGTCGAATTCCATTGCGGTCGTGTGTGAGTCGGCACCGGGCACCTATTACTACCGCGGTGAGCGGCTGCGCGACGGAGCCAATCTGCAACTGTCGAACGCGGTTCCGTCGGGCGGCGGATTCACTGCGGTCAACCCCGCCGACGGCGCCCGCTACGAGGTGCAACCCGACATGCTGACGATCCTCAGCAGGAGCGGGGTGGATTCGGCGGAGCCGGCGCTGGAGTACGGCTCCGATCGACGGTAGAACCCGGTGAATTCGGCGCGCCTATCAACCGCCACGGTGCGTTGGCGCGCCCGATTCGCATGGATTATGGCCGCATCTTCGTCGTTTGATGGATAGGCTCACGGCGTCAGGGGTCACATCGCGGATCGGGGATCGACCATGGACAATCGCTCGTACGAACGCGCCAGTGCTGAGGCCCGCAGGCAGGAACAGGAAGAAAGTGCCCGTCGGCTGCGGGAATTCCCGTCGTTCGAGAAGTTCTCCGACGCCGACCTGACGAAGCTCGTCGAGGCCGCTCATCGCACCTCCACATCTGGGCCGTGGCCGCTGATACGCCAGCACACCCCGTCGGACGCCTGCTACATCCTGCTCAGTGGCGAAGCGGGCGTGTATGTCGGCCACGAGCGCATCGCCCTCGTCGGGCCGGGCGAGATCATCGGCGAATCCGCGCTTCGCCGCGGCAAACTGCGCAACGCGACGGTGACGACGACCGGTAAGGCCGAGGTGTTACACATCGAGCGTGACGACCTCGAACGTTTGCTCACCGACATCCGCCCACTGCGTGAAACCTTGGACGAAACGGTCGCGCGCCACGTACCTGCATCGGCCACCGCCGACCCGAGTTGATCTGCCGCGATTAGGCGCGGCCGGCGATCAGCTGGGGGTCACGTCGGAGCCGTTCGAGCAGTCACAGGCCGTGTTCGACTCGATCGACAAGGGCACCTGAGACGGCGACGGCGCAACAATTTGCGTGGGTCGTCAATTCGATCTTCGCATGAAATTTGCAGCTCAACGCGTGTTTTGTCGGTGATCTGGCGCGCGGCGGGGTTTCAACCGACCCGTATGTGGAATGAGTATCGCGAACACGATGTGAGGAGTTGCGATGACCAAAGGCGAGAAGTCAGGCGAGGCCCGCAAGGCCCTGTTCGATTCGGTCAAGGGCAAGGCGAAAGAGGTCGCTGGAGCCGTTACGGGGAACGACTCGTTGACCGCCGAGGGCCAACTCGACCAGGTCGACGCCAAGAATCGCCGAGACGCCGCCAAGGCCGAAGCCGAGGCGGACGCCCAAGCCGCGCATGCACAATCCGTCGCGGACGACGCCAAGCGCGAAGCCTCCGAGGAACGGCTGCAGACGGGCGCGGAGGCGGCGGTGGCAACCGCACAAGTACGCGGCGATCAAGCCGCGGCCAAAGCAGCGGCCGACCAGGCGGCGGGCCAGGACGCGGCCCGTGAGCAGACAAGGGCGGAGCTGGATGCCCAGCGTCAGATGAAAAACGCGGAAGAAGACGAACGCGCCGGCATCCGTGCTGCCGCCGAAGAGTACGGCGACGCAGTCGATGAGCATCGACATGCCGTGAGCGACGCCGTTTCGACGCAGGCCGAGGCGAATCAACTGAGACGCCGTGCGGAGGTCATCGACCATTCGGATCAGGCGTGACCACGGTTACCGATAGGAGCGACAGATGAAGATCACCGAGATTCCGCTGGCGGCTTTACGGCTGCAGTACCGGATCGCCCGCGCACCGCTGCGCCTATTCGAACAGCGCGTGCTCACTCGCGTCGACTCGGAGGCACCCGGTCGGCTCCTCTACGAGCGTTCGGTCGGTGCGGTGGACGCCGCGGTCGGCAATGCACTGGGCGATTCCGAAGTCGGAAAGCGCGGGACTGCCCTCATGGAGCGCAGTGAGGCACTCGGAGAAGCCACTCGGCTCGACCAACTAGCCGCGCGAAAGAAGAAGCAGGCCGACGAGAAATTGCGCCGGGAAAAAGAAGGCGTCATCGCCGCGCCGGGCCAGGCCCGTAAAGCGGCGCAGCGCAAGGTCGATAAGGCGCAATCGGCCGCCGAACAGCGCAAGCGCGAGGCCGCGGATTCCGCAGCGAAGCGGTCGGCCGATACGAAGCGGCGTATCGACGAGGAGGCCGCCCGCAAGGTGACGGGTGTCGAAGATGCGAAACGCGCCAAGCAGCAGACCATCGCGGCCGCCGAGAAATCGGTGACCGCCGCCGCCAAGTCGGAGCTGGACGATGCCGCCGAGAAGCGCAGCGACGCCGTGGACAAGCGTGCCCACGCCGACCGCGTCGACGATCTGGCCGACGAAGTGGCGCAGCGGCGAGCCGACAAGGACTGACAGCTGAGGGTAGCCCCCACAGCAACCGCGGCACGTCTTCGTGCGAAGGTTTGCGGATGGCGCAAGACGGCGATAGCGGCACCATGTGGGGCGTGGCGCCATGCCGCTAGCCGAAGGAGACGTTTTCGCCGGGTACACCGTCGTGCGCCAACTGGGCGCGGGCGGCATGGGCGAGGTGTATCTGGTCCAGCACCCGCGGCTGCCCCGGTGCGACGCTCTGAAAATCTTGCCGGTCGAGCTGACCACCGACCGCGAATACCTCGAGCGCTTCAACCGCGAGGCCGACCTGGTTGCGCGACTGTGGCACCCGAACATCGTCGGCGTGCACGACCGCGGCGAGTACAACGGTCAATTCTGGATCACGATGGACTTTGTCGAGGGCACCGACGCCGCGCGGCTGCTCGCCGAACATCAGGGCGGCGGGCTACCGCCTGCCGACGTCGTGCGGATCGTGTCGGGCGTCGCCGACGCGCTGGATTACGCGCACCAGCAGCATCTGCTCCATCGCGACGTCAAGCCGTCGAATATCCTTTTGGCACAGTCGAATTCCACCTTCAGTCGCGCGCTGCTCGCGGACTTCGGCATCGCACGCTCGAACGCGGACACCTCGGATCTGACGGCCACCAACATGACCGTCGGGACCGTGGCCTACGCGGCGCCCGAGCAGCTCATGGGCGAAGCGCTCGACGGCCGGGCCGACCAGTACGCGCTCGCCGCGACCGCCTTCCACCTTCTGACCGGCCAGCAGTTGTTCCAGCACGACAACCCGGCCGTCGTCATCAGCAATCACCTCACGGCGAGCCCGCCGTCGATCGGCGACCGCATCCCCGAACTGTCCGGATTGGGCCCCGCCTTCCAGCGCGCGTTGGCCAAGGCGCCCGGCGACCGCTTCGACTCGTGCAGCGACTTCGCCGAGGCGATGGCTCACGGCCTGTCTGAGGTGGCAGAGCAGATCGGAGCCACCGATCGGACGATGTCGGCCCCCGCGTCGGGGCGGCGGAACAAGCACATGACGAACGGCGGGTCGAGCCGGGTGCGGCTCGGACTACTGGCAGTGGGCGTCGCCGCGGTGCTCGGCGGCGCCGCGATCGCGGTGGGGGTGACCATCGCGAATCGGGATGAGCCGGCGCCCCAACGTTCAGCGGCCGGCGGTGAAGCGTCGACTCCGACGAGCGCCCCGGTCATGCCGGTGGTGCGCATCGGCGCGGACTGCGATCCGCTGGGCTCGGCGGGTGTCGCTACGACCGGCCAGCAGGCGTACTGCTCGCGACTGCCGGCGACCGGCGACCAGCTATGGTCGATTTACCAAGGCCCCGTGCCGAATCCGACCGTCACTCCCGGTCCGACCGACGAGGTGTATCCGCCGGGTATCGAGGAACAGGTGCGGGTGTGCGTGGGTCAAACGGGCAAGACCCGGATCGAGTGCCGCAGAGACATCCGCGACGGCAACGTCACCGGACCGGCGTAGGCGGTTGCTCGCGAGTCAGAAGCCGTTGCAGGTGGCTGCGACGCCCAACAGCAGGCCAATGTACTGGTCGGCGCCTGGAATCGTCTGCAGCCGGGAGAGCATTTGCTGGCGCTCGGTGGGCCCGGAGACGAGGTACTGCTGGAGAATGGCGACGGTCGAGGGCGAGGCGGCCAACTGGTCCGCAGCGGCTGGGTTCTGAGCCGTGAGCGCCCCTATCACCTGCGGATACGTGCAGGTGGTGTTGAGGAGCGGGCCCAGATCCTGTGCAGACGCGGTTCCTGCACCGGCGGCCATCGAGAGCAGCAAACCGCCCGAGGCGACGAGTACCTTTGCTTTCAAGCGCATACGCCGACGCTAGCACGCATCAGCCCTGCTCACCATGTCACTTTTCGATCGAGGACGCCTATTCCCCTTGTGGCAGAACATCTCTGAGTAAACAATAAGAAAGCGGAATCGAGCGGTCAGAACATCATCCGGCGCAGCGAACGTTCGGTCAGCGCATCGGTTTCCTCGTCGATGCCGACGTGGATGAGATCGCTGCCGATCGTGAGCAGCGAAATGCCATGCAGCAGCGACCAAATGGGGCCTGCGGTCGCGTGCGGATCGCCGGCGGGCAGCCGTCCGGCCTGCTGGCACCGCACGATGGTGTCGAGTAGATCGTCGAAGGCGCGTATCCCGGCGGCGACCACCTCGGGGCTCTCGGCCTTGTCGAGTTCGGCGCCGAACATCACCTGGTAGTAGTCGGGATGGGTGACGGCCCATCGCACGTACTCCCTGCCCATCGCGAGTGCTTGCTCGGCGAGGTCGTCGTTGGCCGCGAGGGTGGCATCCAATGCCTCGTGCAGTTGGACGAATCCTTGCGTGGCCACGGCGGCCAGCAACTGTGCCTTGTCGGCGAAGTGTCGATAGGGCGCGGCAGCGCTGACGCCTGCGCGCCGGGCGACCTCGCGCAGCGTGAAACCCTTCGGTCCCTTCTCCTGAACCAACTGCAATGCCGCATCGGTCAGTGCGCGTTTGAGATCTCCGTGGTGGTAGGCGCCCCGCTTGGCGAGCGGGGCTGACTTTTCGGGATGGGGAATTTCCACTGGACGTGGCATGTTTACAACGCTAACATCTACAAATGTAAATCGCGTTCACATTCGACGAGAGGGGCAGAACGTGACCGCCGCCCAAGAAGCCTCGCAGATGGTCGCCGAGGTGCGCGACGATCCCGCGGCGCGCATTCGGTTGGCCGGCGACACGTACGCGCTTCGCGGTGTACGGCGGCCCTTCCGCGCGTACCGGCGCGCGGTGGTGGCGTTCATGCGCTGGCAGCGGTCGCGGGGTGTCCTCAATGCATTGGACGCCGGGGCGCCGGGCAGCCCATGGTGGCGTGCGGTCAACGAGGATCTGCTGCGCGACGCCCTCGAGGCGAAGCTGCTGGTCGAGCGTGAGGACGTAGTGGCGTCGCGACCGACGGTTCAGCACTGGGTGGACTTCTTTCGCGCGCCGTCGGCACGGTCCTGGTACCTGGCCCACAACGCGAGCATCGTGGCCGGTTATCTCGCGCACGCGGAGCTGGCCGAGCGGGAAGGTCTGGCCGAGCGGTTCTTCATGAATGTGGTTCTGGTGCGGGTGCTGTATGCGCATGCTTTGGTGTTCGACGCGAACCTCGCGCTGGGTCGCTTCGCGCTCGTGGCGACGCTCGTCGGCCATCCGCGGGCGCGCGGACCGCAGGCGCTGCTGTCGATGAAAGACGTTCTGCCCTTGAGCTATCCGATCGAGAACGTGACGATCGAAGAGATCGTCGACAGCGAGAACAGAGTGTTTCGGATGGTCGACGTCGGGGTTATCGCGCCGCGGGCCGAGGCGCTGTATGCGATGTCGGCGCGCGTGCTGGGTGAGTCACGTCTGCAATGGCTGGTCGACAACGGCGGACCCGCGTACGCGTGGCCGGTCGAGCACCGGCATGTGTGGCGGCCCGTCCGGACACCGTGGCCGCACCGAGTGGTGGACTTTGTGACCCGCCCGCGCGGGGCGGCTCTCACGGGCCAAGGTGCGGTCCGCTTGGCAACATCCCACATACCTCCAAGACCCGCGCGCTGAGTGCCGCCTCGAGTCGCGTGCGGAGTCGCGGGCGGCCGTTCCCCCGCGCGCCTGACTTTCGAGATCTAAGGTGCGGCCATGAAGGCAACGGTTCGGGTCGCGTCACTGGCGATGTGCCTGGGCCTCGTCGTCGGCGCCTGCTCGTCGTCCGAGTCGACGACCGCATCCGAGACGGCCACGACGGCCACGGCGGCGAACCCGGCGCTCAAGCAGATCGATCCCGCGGCGTTTCAAGCGGCCGTCGAGAAGGCGGCCAAGGACCTTTACGTGCCGGGCGCGATGGTGGTTCTGCGGACCCCGCAGGGGGAATATCGAGCGGCGGTCGGCACGACCGAGCTCGGCGCGCAGCGGCCGCCTGCCGGGGGTACGCATTTCCGGATCGCGTCGAACACCAAGACGCTGACCGCTGCGCTCATCGTGCTGCTCGCGCAGGACGGCAAGCTGAAATTCACTGATCCGGTGTCGAACTACGTTCCGGACGTGCCCGAGGGCGATAAGACCACGATCGCCGATCTGCTGAAGATGCGCAGCGGCCTCTACAACTACACGGAATCACCCGAGCTCGCCGAATCCCTCGAGTCGAATCCGGTGAAGGCCTGGACGCCCCAAGAGGCGCTGGCGATCGCGTTCGCCCATCCCCGGGAGTTCGCTCCGGGCGCGGAGTACATGTACGACAATACCAACTACGCGGTACTGGGTGTCATCGCCGAGAAGGTCGGTGGGCGTCCGCTTGCCGAGCAATTCAAGGAACGCCTGTTCGGTCCGGTCGGCATCAGCCAGACGTCGCTTCCGGCGATCGACGATACGTCGATTCCGGCGCCCTACTCACACGGCTACATGTACGGCGAGAGCAAGTACGCGTTGGCCGACATCCCGTACCCGACAGAGATGCAAGCCGAAATGCGTTCCGGTGCACTCAAACCGATCGACTACACGTATCAGAACCCGTCGTACGCCACCGCGGCGGGCGGAGGCATCTCCACAGCCGACGACCTGGCTACGTGGATCAAGGCGCTGGTATCGGGCGAGGTGTTCAACGCCGACTATCAGCAGCAGTGGTTGGACAGCCTGCAAATCGAGGATCCGGATTCACCCGGCGGCCAGATGTACGGATACGGAATCTCGTATCAGCGTTACAGTCCGACCGCGCAGATGTACTACCACGGTGGCGAGCTGCCGGGCTTCAACTCGTTCATGGGCCATGATCCGGGCAACGATGTGACGCTGGTCATTTGGACGAACCTCACGTTGTCACCCGATGGCGCTACGACCGCCAACGCGTTGCTGCCGAAGGTCCTCAACGAGGTCTACACCGGGATGAACTACTAGTCGCGCGAAACTAGGTCAGGACGCGGCGGTCGGCCGCTTGCGCTCCGGGCGGATGCCGACCGGCTGCAGCGCCTCCATGACCTGCGTCAGCCGCGGGTAGACGATCGCAGGGCCCAACCATCGAGAGATGAAGCGGCGCATGGCGAAACCGTCACGCGCGGGCTCGCCGGGGTCGACGAGTATCGAGTGGAACGTACGCAGCCCCAACTCGGCGAGCTCGTCGAGCGCCGCCTCGTCGTAGCCGTGCTTCTCCCAGTCGACGTCGCAACGGTGCAGCATCGAGCGGCTGAAAGCTCTGGAGGTGTCGGACGTGAGCGAGACGGCCGCGCCGCTTTTATTGCCTTTCCTGAGCAGATTGGCGAAGTGAGCATCTTCGGCGAGTCTCTCGACGGCGAAGGCGATGCCTTCGACCATCGCCGCGGCGGGTTCGGTCAACCCCCTGGTGTGCTCGGCAAGTTGGTCGAGAAAGCCGTCGGCCGTGCGCATTCCGCTCGCCAGCAGCAGCTCTTCGGTGCCCGGAAAATAGCGGTAGACGGTCTGCCGGGTGACACCGAGGGTGCGCGCGACGTCGGCGATGCGCACCGCGGACCCCCGCTCGGCGATGATGGCGTCGGCCACGTCGAGGATGCGGTCGATCGCCTCTTCGTCCGTCGCCGGAGGATCGCCGGACCAGCCGCGGTTAGCCATGGCAGAACTCGATCGGCAGCGTCGTCGGCCCGCTCAACTCCATCATCGGCTTCCACGGCGCCGGTCCGCCGCGCGTCGGCTTGGTCATTCGGCGGGTCACGATTCGGAGGGCCTCGGCAAGCTCGAGGCGGGCCAGATTCGCACCCAGGCAGTAGTGGACGCCGCCGCCGAAGCTCAGCACCGCGGGCGCGTCGGTCCGACTGATGTCGAAGCGGTCGGGGTCGTGGCAAATGGCCGGATCCCGATTGGCCGCATAGGTATTGACGAGCACCAGCGTTCCGGCAGGGAACACGTGGCCAACCAACTCGGTATCTTCCGTGACGAGGCGAAGTGTGCCCGACGCGATCGGTGAATGGCGCATGGTCTCCTCGACGGCGCCCGCCGCCAGTTCGGGGTGCTCGGCCAGCAGCGCCCACTGGTCGGGATGATCGACGAGCACGTCGATCGATGCGGCCAACTGATTTCGGGTGGTGTCGGTCCCCGCAAGCAGCAGGCCGCCGGCCAGCATCCGCAGTTCGGCGGCGTTGAGCCGATCGCCTTCGTCCTCGGCGCGGATCAGATCGGACAGCAGATCGTCGGTCGGGTTGTGGCGCCGCCGCGCGACCATCTCGTCGACGTAGTCGTCGAGTTCACCCCACGCGTGCATCACGAATTCCTGATCGATGCCGTCGGGACTGAAGGTGAAGGCGGTGAAGATGTCGTCGGCCCACAGCGAGAACTGCTCCCAGTCCTCGCGCGGGGCGCCGAGCAGGGCGCAGATGATCGGCACGGGGTACGGCCGGGCGATATCGGTGACGATGTCGCAATGCCCTTCGGCGGCAACATGATCGATCAGGTCGTTGATCACCTCGACGATGGTGTCGTGCAGCCGTGCGCTGGCCTTGGGTGTGAACGCCTTGGACACCAGGCTGCGCAGTCGGCGGTGCGGCTCGCCATCGAGGCCGAGGAGGCTGTTGACGATCTTGTCCCACAACGGTCCCGACGTGATGCCCTGCACCATCAGGTTCATGCCTGGTGGGATCGTGAAGCGCGGGTCACGCAACACCGTCCGCACCAGTTCGTGAGAGAGGATCTCGGGCCCGAACGGTCCGATCGCGATCGGTGCCAGTTCTTGCGCCGCGCGAATTCGGGGGAACACCTGGGCGGGAGTTTCGTCGACGTCGTAGGCCAGTGACGGCAAACCGGCCTCGAAAACGTTGGAGGAAAGCACGTCGACGGTCATGAGGCCACCTGTCCGGGGCTGAGACGACAGAATTCACTGAATGTATGACTGGGCTAGATGAAAGTCAACGATTTCAGCAGGGTAGGACCCGTTCAGTCATACAAATTTGATGGAACGTCTCGTGGTTGGCTCAGCAGGGCGTTTCAATCGTGAACGGCATTTCCGTGGTGCTCCCTGGCTCGGCCGGATACGCGACGACGGCAGTGCCGGTGATCTTGTAGGTGTTGCCGTTGACGACCGAGGCTTGTGCGGCGCCGACGTCGCCTCCCGAGATGCCGTTGAGGCCGTCGATGTTCTCGATGCTGACGGTTCGCACGATCGGTTCCGCAGCACCGAGCTGCAGGTAGGCCCTGGCGCGGCCGTGCTCAGTCGTCGCGTCGATCGACAGCGCCCATTGAACTTGAGTGCATTCAGTTGATTTCGTGGATTGCGAGCTAGCCCCCAAGGTGACCTTGCCGGATCGCTGGGATGCCTCCGAAGGTGCGGGCCCCGTCAAGCCGCATCCTGACGTCAACGCTGCGGCAACGACCACGGCCGTCAGCCCGAATCGGCGACTCTGCATCGATTACCTCCCCTTGGCGTGGGACAACGCGAAACCAGACGTGGGCAACCGCTCGTCGGTGTAGTCCGCGGATCTAGCGGCCGGCGTTTACGCTGGCGCCATGGCTGACCATGACCACGATCACGCTGCCTCGCGCCGTGAGATCACCGACGCCCTGATCGCTGCGCTCGACCGCCGACACGAGGTGCTCGATGTGATCGTCGATGCCGACAACCGCGGCGCGGCCGTCGAAGCGATTGCCGCACTGCTCGGCACCACGCAGCTGGGCGCCGAAGCGGTGGTGGGGATGCCGATGTATCGGCTGACCAAAGACTCGCGGCGCAAGATCGCTGCCGAACTCGAGGACCTGAACAGCCGGCTGACCTTCACCCTGATGGAACGGCCCGAGAGTTCGGGAGAGCATCTCGAGCTGCGGGCGTTCTCCGGCGAGACCGACCGAGACCTCTTCGGAGTCCGGACAGCCGACATGGGCGCCGCAGGTGACGGCTCCGGCGGGGCTGCGGGCCCTCTCGACGACGAGATCGGCTCGGCGCTTGGACGGATCAATGCCGAAGATGCGGTGTGGCTGGTCGCCGAAATCGGAACGCAGACAGTCGGAATGGTGTTCGGCGAGCTGCTCGGCGGTGAGGTGAACGTCCGGATCTGGATCCACCCCGACCACCGGAAGCACGGCTACGGCACCGCGGCCCTGCGCAAAGCGCGTTCGGAGATGGCGCGGTATTTCCCCGCGGTGCCGATGGTGGTCCGCGCTCCCGGCGCTCCCGGCTGACGGATGGAGCGAATACTGCGAGATGAGGCGGGAGGGCTACACCGCGGATCGAACGTGCTGGTGGCACCGCGCCGTGCGGGTCAGGCGCTCAAGGGCTGACGTGAGGTCGTCGACGAGCGGCAGTTCACCGGCGGGGTCACAGATGGAGAGCAGGCGTCGCACCGGGTGGCTGCCGACGAGGATCCAGTCGACGTCGTTTCGGGCGCAGTGGACGCTGATGTAGTAGATCGCGGTGAAAGCCTGGGTGCCCGCGAAGTCGACCGCCCGAAGGTCGAGCACCAGTTGGCGCGAAATCCCGGTGTGCTGTTCGACGAAGCGACCGAGTTCGCGTCCGTTACAGGCGTCGATTTCGCCGATCACCGCGATGGCCAGGCGCGACGCGGCGAGCCGTCGCACTTCGAACGTCGCTCTGCCGCATTGTCGGTGCTCGTCTAGCGAAGCAGGACCCGGCCGACCGATACGAACGGTCCCATCCCTCATTACACAACCCCAAGATCGTCTTTGTAGAGGTGTCGCCGGAGAACGTCCCGGAGTGAGTCCAGTACGCGGCACCAGTGCGGCGCTGCCGGCGGGCTGGGAGCTCAACCAAAGTTGAGAATAGTACGGATTGCGTCGCGGGTCTGCGCTTTTCACAAGACTCTCAGATATGGCTTCTTGCAATGCTTTTGGTCAGCTGAACTAACTGTCATCGTGCCTGCGCATCAAAAACTTCGCTGAGGTGCGACGAAATCCGTTGCACATATGTGCAGGCGCAAGCTGATCACCAGCTCTAATCGGGTTTCGCCGCTGCACATCACTTTGCTGCTCGACGCTTGCGATGACTACATTCCGTATTCGGGGAGTTCGATGTCATCGCGGACGTTGCCGGCGAACAATGTGGCCAGTGGCGCGAAGTTCATCGTGCGCATTGCGACGTTGCGAAACCAGAGGCCGAAGCGGGTGCGGGTAACGAAGAAGCCGATGAGTCGTCGGGCGCCAGTCTGTTTTGAACTGATCAGCCCACGCAGCCGGGTCTCGTGGGCGTCGAATGCGCGACGGTGATCGCCATTTGCGCGGACGAGTTCGCCGGCCGCGATGTACGCCTCAGTCATCGCCAGCCCGGTGCCCTCGCCGCCGAGCAGCGAGATGCAGCCGGCGGCATCGCCGATGAGCAGGACACGATCGCGTGACCAGCGGTCCATCCGCACCTGGCTGACGACGTCGAAGTACAGTTCGTCGACGTCGTCGACGGCAGCCAGGATCTGCGGGCATTCCCAGCCGAGATGGCCGAACTCGTTCCTTAACTGCTGACGTGGCGGTCCTGCCTCGTCTCCTGGTTCGGCGCGAAATACGAACAGGAACATCGTGCGGTCCCCGCGTAGGGCGAAGCGGGCGACCTGGTGGTCGAGGGTGTTATAGGTGACGTAGGCAAGCTCGTCGCGGGGCCGGTAGCCGTCGACCACGCATGCGGCAACCTTGCAGCCCAGGTACTGCAGGTAGTTCTCATCCGGTCCGCACTCCAGCCGTCTGACATTGGAGTGCAGCCCGTCGGCGCCGATGACGAGGTCGAACTCCTCGGGGGCGGCATGCTCAAACCGCAGACGCACGCCATGGCCGTGCTGGTCGATGGCGGCGATGCTGTCGCCGAAGCGGGTCTCGACTTTGTCGTCGATGGTGCGGTAGATCGCGGCAGCGAGGTCGCCCCGGGGCAGGCTGGTGAAGCCGTCTTCGACCATGCGGCGCAAGACCTCGGCGTCGAGCTCCGCCTTGACCGCGCCGTCCGTTCCAACCGACCGCAGGCAGTTCACGTCGTATCCGTCTTGCCGGACCTGCTCCTCGATGCCCATGCGCTGCGCGACGCGGTAGCCGACGCCCCAGAAGTCGATCATGTAGCCACCGGTGCGGAACTGCGGGGCCCGTTCGATCAGTATCGGGGTGTGGCCGCTGCGGTGTAGCCAATGCGCGAGCGTGGTGCCCGCGACGCCGGCCCCGCTGATGGCGATCTTCACATCCCCGCGCTGATCGCGTTGCGGTAGGCCTGCACCCGGCCGGGGATCGTCGACAGCACCGCGATGGTGTGGCCGTCGCGCCTGTAGGCCCCGGTGAAGTGCCAGTCGTCGGGCCGGCCCTCGACGATGGTGAAGGCGTCGTAGCCGGTCGGCACACCCAGCATCTGAAGCTTGACGTCGTACTGGTCGGACCAGAAGTACGGCAAGCCGTCGTAGGCATCCGCAGAGCCCAGAAGGGTTCGGGCTGCGGTTTCGCCCTGGCGTCCCGCGTGGTCCCAGTGCTCGATGCGGAGGTGGCGTTCGTAGCGCGGATGCCACCAGCGCGCGATGTCGCCTGCGGCGACGACGTTGTCGCAACCGTCGACCGCACCAGTCGCGTCGCACACCAAACCGTCGTCGACGTGCAGGCCCGACCCTTCGAGCCAGTCGGTGGCGGGCGTGACGCCCAACCCGACGACGACGAGGTCGGCGGCAACCTGCGAGCCGTCGCTCAACATGACGCCTTCCACCCTTCGGTCGCCGACGAACGCTTGCACGTCCACACCGACCCTGAGGTCGACGCCGTGATGGGTGTGCAGTTTCGCCCAGCACTCGGCCATCTCGGCGCCGAGCGCGGACTGCAGCAGACCATCGCCGCGTTCGATCAGCGTGACGTCGAGCCCGAGTGTCCGGCACGTCGCGGCGACCTCGGCGCCGATGAACCCGCCGCCGACCACCACGACCCGCGGCCGAGCTGCGAGTCGTTCGCGGATCGCGAGGCAATCGTCGACGGTGCGCAGCAGCAGGACGCCGTCGGGCACCGCCCCGCCGGGCCAGGCGCGCGGGGTGGCGCCGGTGGCGATGACGAGGCCGTCGTAGTGCAGGGATAGCGGTGTGCCGTCGTCGTCGAGGTCAATGGTGCGCGCCGACGGGTCGAGTTTCAGCGCCGAGGCGCCGCGCAGGACGCGGGCGTCGAAGTCGAACTGCAGCGCCAGGTCGATCCCCGCGCGTTGAATCTGTCCGCTGAGAAGTTTCTTCGACAGGGGCGGCCGGTGGTAGGGCGCATGGCGCTCGTCACCGACGACGGTCAACGTGCCGTCGTAGCCGTGCTGCCGCAAGGTTTCGGCGGCGCGCATTCCCGCCAGGCCGGCGCCGACGACGACGATGTCGCGAAGCATCATCGCGTCAGTCCTTCACCGTGATCGCCTGGGTGGGGCATGACACTTCGGCGCCCTTGAGCTGGTGGCGCAGATCGTCACTTGGGTGATCCTGCAGCAGGTGCAGGCCGTCTTCCTGCACGTCGAACACCTCGTGGCAGATGCTCATACACACCCCGTTGCCGTCGCAGGTGTCGAGGTCGACCGCTACCTTCATTGCGCTGCAACCCCTTCCGTGTCGACGATCTGCTGGCCGCTGGTCATTTCGGCGCCCTGTGGTCGTTGACGGGCGCCGGCCCGTTCGCGGGCGGCCTTCGCGGCGGGGGAGTACTCCAGATATTCGATGGCCTGCTCCGTGGAGGCCTCATTGTCGGGATGGTGGCCGCGCCGCAGGTAGCGCAACGGAGCGGTCACCAGCAGCGTGGACGGTCCGGGCAGTCGGCCTTCGCGCGCAGCCCGCACCCAGTCGCGCCACCGCCACTTCTGGTTGATCGTCGGGTCGGCGTTCATCAAGTAGCGTGCCCCGGCAACCCACCAGCCGACGAACAGCGGCGTCGTCATCAGCATCGAGAAGGCCTTGATGAAGTAGCTGCCGCTCACGTGTTGATAAACGTCGTAGACCAGTGAGCGGTGTTCGACTTCCTCAGCGCCGTGCCAGCGCAGTAGGTCGAGCATCATCGGGTCGGTGCCAATCTCGTCGTGGGTGCGGTTCTGCAGCACCCACTGGCCCAGCATGGCGGTGAAGTGTTCGAGGGCGGCGACGTCGGCCAGCCGGCGATAGAGCCACCACCGGTGCAGCCGCTTCGGGAGCAGCTTCGGCGGGTCGCCGAGCGTGATGGATAGGGTGCGCCCAAGGCGGTCGGTATAGGGCTTGGTGTCGATGCCTTGCTCGGCGAGATGGTCCAGCACGACCTGGTGTGCCCAGGCGTGCCACGACTCCTGCTGTACGAACGGTTTGATCGCCGACTCCAGCTCGGGATCCTCGACCAGAGACGAGGCCTCCAGCACCGCCTTGATGAAGTGTCGTTCTCCCTCGGGGAGCAACAAGTGCAAGACGTTGATCATGTGCGTCGTAAACGGATCGTCGGGCACCCAGTGCAGAGGTGTCTGCGACCAGTCGAAGCGAACCATGCGTCGGTACTTCGGATGCCCGTCGTGATGCAGCTGGACCTCTGGCATCGATTCCTCCCCGGGATAGCGGCAGTGTCGGTGAAGGATGACTACCCGGCTCGAACACGAGCTATACGTACCGCCGGTACTGGATTGGGGATTGGGATGTCCGGGTCATCCTCCCGTGTGCGGCTCCCCGGTGGGCAGCGCATCCCGGTAACCGTCTGCGTAGCTGTCGATAGCCGACTTCACCGCCGGGTCGATACCGACGAAGTAGCTGTTGAACGCTGACCGGAAGTCGTCGAGATTCGCTGTGAGTGGCTTGAATTTCCCGGTGTCGGGATCGATCAGATCCAGTTGCGCGAAGACGCCCGCGTTCCCGATGTTCGAGTCGAGTAACCGCGCGGCGACGGCGTATTGCATCATCTCGGAGGTCTGCTGCTTTACCTGCTCCATATCCGCACCGATGGGTGCATCGCCGACGAACATCTGACGCAGCGGATCACCGGGCACCTTGCCGTCCCAGTCCAGAATCGCCGAGACGCCAGGGATCTCACCGGCGATTGTCTTGCCCATGTCGAACCACATGCCGCGGCTCTCGTAGGCCCTCAAAGCCTGCTGATTGCCGTATTCGATGGCGTCGTTGTCGGCGATCCTGGCGGCCGTGTCGATCACCCCGCGCAACGTGCCTGCCGACTGCAGATCGCCGGCGTTGGGGATTTCACCCTTGATGACGGACTGCTCGAAGTTGGCCTGATACTGCAGGCCGTTGGCATAGGCCTGGCCGTTGAGGATGCCGGCGGCGTCCTTGTCACTGTCGATCACCGCGAACAGATCTCGCATGACCGGCATCTCCGGGTTCGTCAGATCATCGAGCGGATCGAATCCCGTGCTGTTGTCGAGCTTGTTGCCGAGCATGTCGTCGATGAACGGCTTGTTGGCCTCCGCGAGTGCCTGGGTGAGCTCGGGGTTGACCTGGCCGAGCGACTGGCCGCCGGTGCCCGGGATGTCGAGCAACTGATCGGCGTTGGCGCCGTTGCCGACGTATGCGTCGACCGCATGCATGGTCTCTGCAACGCGGGTGGCCTGCGCGAGCTGGGTGGGATCGGTCAGGTCGGTCGGCACTGCGCCGGTGCCGTTGAGCAGCGTGCCGGCCGCGGCGCCGTCGTCGGCCCACTGGTGCTTGAAGAGATCGCCGATGAACTCGCCGTTCTCGGGACCCGTCAAGGCGTCGTGCACGGCCATCTGGTCGCGGCCCGCCGCGTTGAGCATGTCCTGCAACGCCGGGTCGACCAGTCGCTGTGACATGCCGACGTTGTCTTCCCACGGGATGTGGGGCGGGCTGTGCATGCCGTGCAGGATTTCCTCCGACTTGTCCAGCAGCGCCTTGTCCATCGCGGTGCCCTGCTGCAGGTTGGCATCGCCGGACGACACGATCGCCGCGACATCGCGGTAGTTGTCGATCTCGGGGAACGGCTTCTCCATGTCGGGCATCTCGATCGTCGGATTGCCCTGTTCGTTGGTGCCGGGTGTCGGCACAGCGGGCCCGCGTGTGGGTCGCTCGAACGTTTCGCGGATACCCGACGGGAGGTTCGCCATACCGCCTTGCGTCGGCACGCCTTGGGCGGGGTCGCCGGCCGTCTTGATGTTCTCATTGCCCAGCAGCTGCAGTGCGTCGGCGACGGCGCCGCCGTTCTGGCCGTTGGCGTTCATCTGGTCGATCATCGAGCGAATCTCGGCCGGGCTCTTGCCATCCAGCGACCGCGACAAGTTGTTGAGGTACTCCATCTGGCTGGTGGGCAGCACCAGGTCGCCGCGGACCAACGCCTCTTGCTGCTCGGGCGTCAGGTTGGTGTTCTCCTCGAGACGCGCCATCTCCTCCGGCGTGAGTTGGCCGTCCTGCAGTGACTGTCCGTCGTTGGCGCCCTGCTCCCCGGGGAGCCCGGGGTCGCCTCCCGTCGCGGCGGTCAACACCCGCGCCAGGTCGGCATCGGCCTCCTCGGCGGCGGCCAGCACGGCCACCATGCGGTTCTCGACCTCCTCGGTCTTCGCTCTCAGCGCCTCGATCTCTTCGTCGGTCCAGCCGGTGGTGTCGGGCGGGGTGACCGTGTTGGTGGCCAGGTCGATCTGGACGTGCGGGGCGGCGTTGGCGTAATCGATCAGGCTTTGCAGATCGTTCTTGACCTTCCGGACGTCGCCGGCGGCTTTCCCGGCGCCCATCGCGACGAGGAAGGCCTCCTTCTGCGAAAGGGACAGCGTGGTGGCCGATTGGTTGACGGCCTGCTGCGCGGCCTCGCCGGCCTCACCCTTCCACGTCCCGAACACCGAAAGGTTGCGCAGCGTTTCGGCGGCTTCGCCACTGGTGCGGGCACGTTGCGCCGCTGCCTGTGACACTTCGTCGATCTGCTCGGGTTGCCAATTCTGGACGTCGGCAAGCGAAATCCCCACGGATTACAGCCCCAGATCCGGACCCGCGTTTTCGATCTCCGTGGACTGTTGGTTGTCCGTGCCGACGTAGTTCGCCGCCGCCGACTTGAAACCTTCGACGTGCGCGATGAGCTCGTGGTAGTGGCGGGTGGTGTCTTCTTCCCACTTGGTGGCGACCTTGGCGAGCGCGTCGCCACTGGTCCCGATCCAGCCGGCGTGGGCGCCGCCGATGCGTTCCTGTGCGACGCCGTGGTCGGCACGCAGACCGTCGGCGGCCACATCGACGTGGTCGGCGGCCATCCGCACCTCGACCGGATCGACCTCCAAGTTCTTGCCCATGTCGAACAAACCCATCCCTCGAACTAGCAGCTTTCATGTTTGCTGAAACATTACCATTGGTCGAAGTACCCTCTGTTCGCCAATTTCTGGCACCCGCGGTGCTGCTGCACGTCGACGCTGGTCAAACCGATACACAGGGCAGCGGACGCGACGATTTTCGGCGATACGATCCGCTGCAGTCCGTTTCGGCGCGGGGTTTGCGCACCATCCTGGCCTTCAACCGCGGCAAGACGGGTTTGCTGGCACCGCGGCGCAGGCGTCCGAGCTCATCGACGAGCTGCAGCAGCAGACCGGGCGGTCGCAGTAGCTCTCGCCCCGGGAATGCGATCTGGCGGGACGCGGTTTGGCCGTATATGGCCAAGATGAGCAGCGATGACCGCGAGAAGTTTTTGTCCGATCTGCACGTCGGAGTGATCGCGGTCGAACGTAAAGACCGTGCCCCGCTGAGTGTCCCGATCTGGTACGGGTATGAACCCGGTGGCGACGTGCTGTTGTGGACCGAATCCGACTCGATCAAGCACCTGTTGATTCGCGACGCCGGTCGGTTCTCGATCACCGCTCAGGATGAGCAGCCGCCGTACAAGTACGTCACCGCCGAGGGTGACGTCACCGACATCAGCCCCGCGACCGACGCCGACGCGCGCCAGATCGCCGTCCGTTACCTCGGCGAGGAGGCGGGCAACCAGTTCACCGACGCGAACCTGACTCCGACGTCGGTGCTCATCCGGATGCGGCCGCAGCGGTGGCTGAGTGTCGACTACTCAGAAGAATGAGTCGGATGTGCGCGATGACGTTGTATCGCCGCGAGTGTCGCAATGACGACGAGCACGTTGGCCACGACGGCCGTCACCGATAGGAACGTGCTTTCCCGCCCGGCCGCACCGATCGCGATCGCCACGAGCGCCCACACCACTCCCGCCGCGTAACCGGGGGTGCCGCGCAGCATCCTCGTCAGGACCAGCGCGCAGACACTCGCGGCGGTCAGCACGATGAATTGCCACCAGGCGGTCGATGCTGAGACACCGCTCTGGATTAGTGCTGCAGCGACATTGGCGAACACCGCGATGCTGCTCCAGCCGAGATACAGGCCGAATGTCACGGTGGCCAGCAGCGCGACCCAGGGCGGGCAGGTCAGGTCATGGCGCCGCCGCACCAGCAGTCGCATGATGTGGATCAGCGCCGACACCATCACCGCGAACACCGCGACGCTGACCCACAGCCAGTCCTGCGCGGCCACGAGGAGCCAGACGCTGAATCCGACGAACGCCACGCTGGCGTCGACGAGCACGCTCGTCTCCCACCACGAGCCAAGGCCGTAACGCAGCACCGCCAACGCCGTCGCCGCGCTCAGGACGGTGATCAGTCCCCACAAGCTGAACGCGTAACCGGCGGGCGTGATGAGTGCCTGGTTCGTCGCTCCTGACTTCAGGAAGTCGGGAGCCACCGCATTCGCGATCACGGGCGCGGCGAGCTGAGTCAGCGCCAACACCGCGGCGATCCACCGCCACGATCGCACCGACGGTGCCCTGCTGTTGGCCTGTGCAGTGGTCAAGTGGTTTCCTCTCATGCGCTTCACCGAGGTATTCGGAGCCGGACGCATCGCGGATGCCAATCGGCACAAATGTGAGGGGTCCAAGGCGCACAATCTTCCTCGACGACCATGCCTCGCGCTGAAGGAAATCTCATGAAACGACAATCGGCTGCAGTTCTGGCGGTGGTCGCAGCGGTCATGGGGGGTGGGATTGCCCCGACGGCCTCGGCGCAGCCGGGCGCTTACAACCCCGTCGCCCAGTACCTCCGCACCGCCGGCAACGTGCGCTGCGTGGTCACCGCGGAGGCGGCCGCGTGCGAAAACCCCGGGGGATTCGCTGGTGCTCCGGTCAACAGTCGCGTCGCATCAGTGGACACCGCCGGGAAGGTCACTTGGGCCGAAGGCGGTATCGGTCCGACCTCCGGTCAGGAGATTGCGCTGGTCAACGGACAGCCGTATCGGTTCCACGGTTGGGCCCTGTTGTTGACGATCGAAGGGACGCGTCTGACGAACATCAAGAGCGTCCACGGCATGAACGTCTCCATCGACGGAACGACCGTCACGCCGTACTGATCGCCGCGCAGCGAAACCCGATGTGCGACGTCGCGGTGTCCTGCGATTGCGACGAGCGCGCCGCCGCGCGGTAGCGGTGGCAGTACTCGGGCGCGCACAGGTGCGAGCCGCCCTTGAGGGTCTGCATCACCGCGGGGTCGGCCGAGAGTATCGGTGTGCAGCAGGACTTGGCGGCCTGGCCGGGTCGGTGCCCCGGCCGGTAATGGGTGGTCGTCCATTCCCACACGTTGCCGATCATGTCGACGAGTCCGAACGGATTGGCGGCGAACGTGCCGACGGGCGAGGTGCCGGCCCAGCCGTCGGCGCCGTCGTTGCGGTAGGGGAAGCGGCCCTGCCAGGTGTTGGCCATCAATTCGTCGCCCGGTCGCACGGCGTCACCCCAGGGGTACACCGTTGTCGATCCCGCCCGCGCCGCGTACTCCCACTCCATTTCGGTGGGTAGTCGGCGCTCGGCCCACTGGGCATACGCGTTCGCGTCGGGGTACGCGATCTGGACCACGGGGTGCTCGTCGAGGTTCTCGATCGACGACTCCGGTCCACGGGGATGTCGCCAGCACGCACCGGGCATCCAGGTCCACCACAAGCGCCAGTTGCGCAGGTCGACAGGACCGGCCGTCGGCTGGAACACCAGCGCTCCCGGCGCCCGATCCTCGGGTGGCACGTCGGGGAATTGGGCTGGATCCAAAGGCTTTTCGGCGACCGTGACGTAACCGGTGTCGTCGACGAACTGGGCGAACTGGGCGTTGGTCACGGGGTGGCGCTCGATCGCGAAACCGTCGACGGTCGCGGTGTGGGCCGGAGCCTCTTCGGGATAGAAGTCATCCGAGCCCATGCGGAACGAACCACCGGGGACGTCGATCAGTTCGGTCAGCACCGTCTCAGGGTAGGCACATCAGTGTGCCGGAGGCGTGATCCGCAGGCATCACGATTTGGCGGTGGGCTTGATGAGCCAGAGCGCCAGAATGATCGCCACGACCGGTCCAACGGCCATCACCAGACTCAGCGTGTGAATCGCGTCGATTGCACTGTGCGGCGCTTGTTCCACCACCAGTCGCGCCTGCTCGGGATTGACGAGGTGAGCCTGCTGGCCACCGTGCGCCGTCACCAACGCTTCGCGCGTCTCCGCACGGCTGATGCCGGATTTGGACAAGTCGTGCACGCTATCGGTGAGGAAGAGGTTGATTCCGACGAGCGCGAACAGGGCCGGGCCCAGTGAGTAACCGCCCTCGTTGACCGCGCTCTTGACAGCCGATACTGCGCCGCCGAGATCGTCGGGCGCGCTACTCATCATGATCGTCGCCTGCGGGGTGGTGACCAGTGCACCGCCGACGACGATCAGAGCTGCGGTGACGAAAACGACTGTGCGCCCGGTGTTCAAGTCGAACAACCTCAGCACGAGCAGACCGGCCAGCATGGTGAGAAGGCCGGTGATCATCACCGCGCGGGGACCTACGCTTCTGATCACCGGGCCGGCAGCGGTGGCGGCCAGTGCGGCCATCGCGGTGGCGGGGATGAGCAGGAAGCCGAACAGCTCGTGGGACTCCTTGCGAATCGTCACGAGGTAGAAGGCCAGCAGCACCATGGACCCGCCGAGCACGATGTTGAACATGACCCCGGCCGTCACCGCCGCGTTGAACCGGCCGGAGCGGAATATACGCATGTCCAGCGCCGGGTCGGGGGTGCGCAGTTCTCGCATCACGAACCCGGCGCCGGCCACGACGCCGAGCGCGACGGAGGCGAGACCGGTCAGGTCGATGCCGGTCTCCATGCGGGAGGTACCGAAGATGAGGCCCAGCAGCGCGACGGCGAACAGGAACAAGCCGGGCAGGTCGAGGCGTCGGGTGGCGCGCAGCGTTTCGGGCACGAATCGCCATGTGATCACCAATCCGAGGACCGCGATGAGCGGCACCACGAGAAAGCATGCGCGCCAGCCGATAGCGTGTCCGAGTGCACCACTGATCGCGGGCATCGGCGTGGCGATGGCGTATCCCGCACCGAAGTAGGCCGCGATCGCCGCCGCCCGCCTTCGCGGCGGGAACACCGCACTGGTGAGCGCAAGCGACAACCCGATCAGGAACGCGAACGCCACGCCGACGCCGGCGCGAGCAATCATCAGCACCGCTGCTGCCGGCGCGGCGGCGGCGAGCGCGCTGAACACGATCACACCCGACATGCCCAGCAGGTACATGCGGCGCATCCCGTAGAGATCACCGAGGGCGCCGGCGCTCAGCACGGTTGCGGCCATGGTCAGCGTGGCCAGGCTGGCGACGAACGTGGACGTGGTGCCGGTGATGTCCAGACCAGCCGAAACGACCTGCAGGTTGGCAGACAGTGTGGTGGGGTCGCCGATGGCAATTCCGTAACCGATGCCCATGGCGGCCACCGTCATTACGGCGGCCAGTCCCGATACGTGGCGATCGCCGGTTTCAGCGGCGGAGTCGGTCGACACCGGGTGGATGCTACTGGCCGTGCCGCATCTCGCGGGGCGCGCACGCGCGGATTGGCGGGCGTCGAACCGGGTACTGCTCGTCCATGGATGTCACACCGGAGCGCAGCGAGGATTCCTTCGACGTCCTGATCGTCGGTGGCGGCAACGCGGGCCTCAGCGTGGCCGCTCGTCTGCTGCGGCGCGGAGTCGTCAGCGTCGGGGTCATGGAACCGCTTGCGGTGCACACTTATCGGCCGCTGTTGTCGTATGTCGGCGGAGGTCAGGCGTCGCGGAGCAGCGCTGAGCGCGCACAAGCGTCGGTGACCCCGGGCGGGTGCACGTGGCTGCAGGACTCTGCCGTCGGCGTGGATACCGAGTTGCAGACGGTTCGATGCAGGAGTGGCCGCGTCTATCGGTACACCGACCTGGTACTCGCGCCCGGACTCGTCCCCGATGAGGGGGAGTTGGCCGACGTGTTCACCGCTCTCGACACCGAAGCAGTGGCGAGCAATTATCTCGACCACGCCGAGAAGACGTGGCAGCTGGTGGAGTCGATGGCGGTGGGCCATGCCGTGTTCACGGTTCCGCGGCCGCCGGTCGGCTGCACGGGCACCACGCTCAAGCCGCTGTTCCTCGCGGCGGCGTACTGGCGGCGCATGGGGCGCACCGACGACATCGACATCACCCTGGTCGTCGATCGGCCGGACCTGCTGGGCGTCGCGGAAATCGACGATCGGCTGCGGCGCTGTCTCGACGACTTCGGCGTGCAGGTGCTGAACAACACCTCTGTGACCGGGGTACATCCCGCGGAGCGAAAGCTGGCGGTCCGCGTGGGCGACGGCGTCGAGCAGAAGCTGCCGTATGACTTGCTACATCTTGTCCCGCCGTTTCGCGGACCACGATGGATCGAAGAGTCGGGCCTGGCCGATACCGGCGCACACGGAGTGGTCGACATCGACCCGAAGACCTTCAGGCACCGGGTTCACGCCAATGCGTGGGCGCTGGGGGACGCGGCGAATGTGGGTACGGACCCGTCGGGCGGAGCGATACGACGGCAATCGGCGATCCTGGTCGACAACATGATGGCGGCGCGCAGCGGTGGTCGGTTCCAGGAGTACGACGGGTACACGGTGGCGCCGATTGCGACCGATGAGCACCGGCTGATGTTCGGCGAGTTCGACCGGACCGGATCGCTGAGTAGTTCGTTGCCGTCGTTTCTCGACCCGCTGAAGCCGCGTCGATGGGCCTGGGCGTTCGACCGCTACGCCTTGCCGCAGATGTACTGGAATCTGATCCTCAAGGGGCGACTCTGGCGTTCGGTCGTTCCTCACCGCTCGAAGTGCTGATAGTCCACGGGGTCTCGCCACTCGCCGCCCCACTGCCAACCGCGGTCGGTGAACACGCGTACGGCCGGGTCGCCGGCGTGCAGCAGCCCCGGATCTATGCGGCTGCGGTCCAGGTAGGACGCGGCATTCTGGGGTTCGAGGAGACCCGACTGATGGATGGCGGGATTGAGCAAGGGGTTGATGTCGATGGCTCGACCGAAGGCGTGTTCGGACCAGCGACTGGACCCGGGGATGGCTCGGCAGTTGAACGCCGAGGTGTTGTTGTCTTGCATCGACAACTCATCCTCGGCCCCCGGATAGTTGTCCACGGTGCGCATCTTCTCGACCGGATAGCGCAGTTGAAGCAGCTGCTCGAAGATCGCCACGACTTCCGCCGCCAGCTCTTCGTGCACGATCAGTGACCCGCGGTGGATCTGCGCATCGAAGCCGAGATGGTTGACCTCAACCCGATGCAGCTGCTCAGGAGCGACGGGGCAGCCGGGTCGCCAGCTCGGGCCGAGTTCGGCGACACTGACCGGGCGAATGGCGGCAGCGGGCAGAGACGTGCTCGTGGTAGGCGGTGTCGGGCGGGCGACAGAAGCTGGTGACGTCGCCGGAGGAGGCGACTCAGCTCGAGGCGGCGCCTGGCCGCATTGCACGAGAACGGCACCGGCAGTCGTCGCGATTGCCAGCGCCGCGATCCGCCGTGACACCTCCACTCGAAACGACGGTAGTGCGCCGGAGGCCGCCTGCCCACTGTGCGGTGTGCCAACCTCACAGCGACTGATCGATGTTCAACTTGTCGACGAACGTGACGAATCGACTTCGATATGAGCGCCCTACGGTTGGCGGCTTACTAATCTGTGTGCATGGGGGAGCACCGATCGGTGTGGGATGCCGTCGCGAAGTTGATCTTGTGTTGTCTGTCTGCCGGCGCACTGGTGGCCGCATTGCTGTTCCCATTGGTCGGCAGTGTGGGGCTGGTTTCGAACCGGGCTGCCGACGTCGTTACAGCCGGTTCGGCACAGCTGCTGCAGGGCGACGTCCCACTGGTCACGACGATGGTGGATGCGGCGGGGAAGCCGATCGCGCGCTTGTACTCACAGCGCCGGTTCGAAGTGCCTTCCAATCGGATCGCCAACACGATGAAGCTGGCGATCGTCTCGGTCGAAGACAAGCGTTTCACCGAGCACAACGGCGTGGACTGGCAAGGCACGCTGACCGGTGTTTCCGGCTACCTCGCCGGAAACATCAACACCCGCGGGGGCTCGACCATCGAGCAGCAGTACGTGAAGAACTTCCGGTTGCTGGTGACGGCTCAGACCGACGCCGAGCGGCGGGCCGCCGTCGAGTTGACGCCCGCGCGCAAGCTGCGCGAGATGCGTTTGGCGCTCGCCCTCGACAAGACGCTGTCCAAGGAGGAGATCCTCACCCGGTACCTCAATCTGGTGTATTTCGGCAACGGTGCATTCGGCGTGCAGGATGCGGCGCAGACCTACTTCGGCGTCAATGCGTCGGACCTGAACTGGCAGCAGGCCGCGCTGTTGGCGGGACTGGTGAAGTCCACGAGCATCTTCGACCCGTACAGCAATCCCCAGGCGGCGATGGAACGGCGAGGCGTGGTGTTGGACACCATGATCGAGAATCTGCCTGCGGAGGCCGACGAGCTTCGTGCCGCCAAGGTCGCACCCCTGGGTGTGCTGGCCCGGCCGAACCAGCTGCCGGGCGGATGCGTCGCCGCCGGGGACCGCGGCTTCTTCTGTGACTATGTGCTCGACTACCTGGCCAGGGCAGGCATCAGCAAGGAGGAGGTCGCACGCGGCGGCTACCTCATCCGCACGACTCTCGACCCGAAGGTGCAGGAGTCGGTCAAGTCGGCGGTCGACAAGTTCGCCAGCCCGACGCTCGACGGGGTGGCCAGCGTGATGAGCGTCATCAAGCCCGGCAAGGACACGCATCGCGTCATGGCGATGGCCAGCAGTCGCACCTATGGACTCAACGGCGACGCCCATGAAACGGTGCAGCAGCAGCCGTTCTCGCTCGTGGGCGACGGCGCGGGCTCGATCTTCAAGGTGTTCACCACCGCGGCGGCGCTCGAAATGGGCATGGGCATCAACAATCAGTTGCAGGTGCCGGGCTCGGTCCAGGCCAGGGGTCTCGGCAGCAGCGATACTCCGGGCTGTCCGAAGGAAACATGGTGTGTGAGAAATGCTGCTGGAGGCTACCGAGGTTCGATGAATGTCACCGACGCGCTGGCGACGTCACCGAACACCGCCTTCGCGAGATTGATTCAGCAGGTGGGTGTTTCGCCTGCCGTCGACATGGCGGTGCGGCTCGGGCTGCGGTCCTACGCGCTGCCTGGAACGGCGCGGGCATACGACGCTGAGAGCAACGAAAGCCTGGCCGACTTCATCAAGCGGCAGAACATCGGGTCGTTCACGCTAGGCCCGTTTCAGCTGAATGCGCTCGAGTTGGCGAATGTGGCGGCGACGGTGGCGTCTGGCGGTGTGTGGTGCCCGCCGAACCCGGTCGACAAGATCTTCGACCGTCACGGCAATGAGGTGACGGTCGACAGTCAGCCGTGCGATCAGGCGGTGCCCGAGGGACTGGCGAACACTCTCGCGAATGCGCTCAGCAAGGACGATAAGAGCCCGGGCACCGCAGCGGGTGCGGCCGCGTCGACGGGGTGGGAGCTGCCGATGTCGGGCAAGACGGGGACGACGGAGTCGCACCGGTCGGCGGGATTTCTCGGCTTCACCAATCGGTACGCGGCGGCGAACTACATCTTCGCGGATTCCCGCACTCCGTCGGGCATCTGTTCGTTTCCGTTGCGCGAGTGCGGTAATGGGGACTTGTATGGCGGCAGCGAGCCCGCCCGTACGTGGTTCACGGCGATGAAGCCGATCGCCACCAATTTCGGCGAGGTGCGCCTTCCACCGACGGATCCGCGCTATGTCGACGGCGCGCCGGGTGGCAAGGTGCCCAGCGTGTCCGGCCTCAAGGTCGATGCGGCGCGTCAGCGGCTGCGGGAGGCGGGCTTCCAGGTGGCCGATCAGCCGTCCTCGGTGAACAGTTCGGCACGATACGGAACGGTCGTCGGGACGACGCCGAGCGGTCAGACGATTCCGGGGTCGATCATCACGATCAACATCAGCAACGGGGTAGCGCCGGCACCGCCGCCACGGCCGGTCGAGCCGCCCCCGCCTCCGCCCGGCGTGCCGCCACCACCGCCGGCGGTGAACCCGATGGTCATCGAGATTCCGGGGTTGCCGCCGATCATCTTGGGACCACCACCGCCGCCACCGCCAGGCCCGCCACCGCCGCCGCCGCCACCGCCGCCGCCACCGCCGATCGCGCCGCCACCTCCGCCGCCCTAGAAGCGCGTCGACAGGTACATTCGGTCCGATGACCGCCAACGAGTGGAGCTTGGACGCCGCCGACGGTGAGCTGCTCGTGAAGACCGGCGTCACCGGCAGGGCGGCCAAGATGGGCCACCGGTTGACGATCGCGATGACCGAATGGCAGGCGACGGTGGGGTCGAGCGGCGGCAAGCCCGTCGAGGCGGAAGTGATTGTCGAAGTCAATTCGCTTCAAGTGCGCAAGGGCGAGGGTGGTGTGAAGGGGCTGTCCGCGCCGGAGAAAGCGCTGGCGCGGTCGAACGCGTTGAATTCGCTTGATGCGGAACACTTCCCGCAGATCCGCTTTTACGCAGATGACGTCGACAAGTCGGACGATGGCTATCTGTTGACCGGCACTCTGGAGATCCACGGTGAGAGCAACGACTGCGCGATCGACGTGAACGTCGAAGATCTCGGAGACACATGGCGACTGTCGGGCGCAACCGAGATTGTGCAATCCGACTTCGGCATCAAGCCGTATTCGATGCTGCTTGGCTCGATGAAAGTCGTGGACTCCGTGACGGTTTCGTTCACCGCCACACGGTCGAAAGAGCGCTAGACCGCGACGTTGTCGAGCGCACGACGCGCATAGATCTCGGCGAGGAATTGCTCGACGGCAACAGCTGCGTGCGCGGCGCGAGCCGAACCGAAAATGTCGAAAGCATGCTGGGTGAACGGCAATTCGGCGTACACGACCGGCTGTGTGCTGACTTCTCGCAGCCTTTCGACGAAGCCCCGCCCCTGCTCGACGGGAACAAGCGAGTCGTTTCGGCCGTGCACGACGAAGAACGGCGGCGCGTCTGCGGAGACATAGCTCACCGGCGATGCGTCGACATAGGGCTGCCGGTTCGTCGAAAGCCGTTGTTTGACGACCATCTGCTCGAGCAGTTCGGGCATCGACGGATGCATCGCGTCCTCGAAGCGGGTGAAGTCGTAGACGCCGTAGAACGGGACCGCGGCCTGGACGCGGGTGTCGGCGTCTTCGAACCCGGGCTGGAACCGTGGGTCGTTGGGCGTCAGCGCGGCCAGCGAGGACAGATGCCCACCGGCCGAGCCACCGGTGATGGCGACGAAATCGGGGTCGCCGCCGTACTCGGCGATGTGTGCCTTCACCCACGCCAGGGCGCGCTTGACGTCGACGATGTGGTCGGGCCACGTGTTGCGTGGGCTGTGCCGGTAGTTGATCGCCACGCAGACCCAGCCGAGCTCGGCAAGGTGGCTCATCAACGGATGCGCCTGTCCGCGTTTGTTGCCGGTGGTCCACGCACCGCCGGGGATCTGGAACAGCACCGGCGCCTTGCCGTTTCGGTCGAGATCGGGTCGTCGCCAGATATCGAGATGATTGGCGCCGCCGTATTCGCCGTAGCTGATGTCGCCGTCGTGGGCGTAGTCGCGATAGATCCGCAGCATCCGCAGGGCGCCGGGCGTCTTGGCGGTGCCGTCGCCTGCCGGCCGACGCCACAAGCCTGCCGAGTCGGTGCGGCGATGAGTCCCCAGGCCGTTGCCCAACGCCGTGGTCAGTGGGGCGGAGGCCTGGTGTCCGGCGCGGTTGAAGTTCAGCAGACCCAACGCGGACAGCCCGGCCACGATCCACGCCGTCCTGCGCACCGGACGCGTTAGGCGACGCGCGGTCAGTAGCAGTCCGGCGACCTGGCTCACGAGTGTTTGCAACGGGAACTCGGTCACCACGAGACCGAACGCCCACGAAAGGATCGAGGGGTATCCCCTTCGCGCCAGTGGGCGATATCCGTTCAGTGTCGAAGCGGCGGTCAGTGCCGCGACAGCCACCGCCCCGACCTGCCGGGCGATGTGAGCGGTTCGGGTCTTCTGCATTCGGTCACGATACGAGGCGGTGGTTGCAGCCCGCATGTGGCTCCGTCCCTTCCCCGGCGGTGGTCGAGTTGCGATGTTTCGAAACACCGCCACCTCGTCGCGGGTTTTCGTTACGTTGGCCAGAGATGCTGCGAACGTGACTCATTTCGACGGGGGTGTGGCAATGACAGAGCAGTCCTTTCTGCCAGTTCCGACCAAAGCCGAGCTTGCGATCTCGAAAGGATGGGTTCAGGGCGTCGCACTGGTCATGGTCTTCGGCTTCATGGTCATGGGCATACTGGCCGCCAGGACCTACACGGACTCGATGCCGCTGCCGCAGCGGGTGGTCGGCCCGGACGGTCAGACCCTGTTCACCGAGCAACAGGTCACCGCTGGACAGCAGATCTTCCTGCGCCGCGGTCTGCAGCAGTACGGCTCGATCATGGGCCACGGCGGCTACCTCGGTCCGGACTACACCGCGGAGTACCTGCGCTTGTCCGCCGACGACGTCGGCCAGCAGCTGCGCGACTCCGGATCGCCGGACCCGACGGCGGACCTGGTCGAAATGATGCGGACCAACCGCTACGACAAGGACACCGGCACCCTGCAGTTCACCGCCGAGCAAGTGGCCGCCTTCGACAAGGTCCGTGCTTACTACGCCGACGTCTTCGGCACCGACTCGACCAAATACGGGCTGATCCCCCAGCTCATCACCGACCCCCAGGAAATCCACGATCTCACCGCGTTTTTCAGCTGGACGGCCTGGGCCGCCGCAGCCGAGCGTGAGGGTCACGCCTACTCCTACACCAACAACTGGCCACCCGAACAACGCGTCAACAACACTCCGACGGCCGACATCCTGGTCTGGTCGGCGATGTCGCTGATCGCCCTGCTGGCCGGGCTCGGCGCACTGTTCGCCCTCTACGGCCGGTGGAGCCGCAAAATCGGTTGGCACGCAACCGAAACCCCCTCGCTGGCCTTCCGCCAACCCGGCGAAGTGGAGATCACCCCGTCGCAGAAAGCCACCGCCTGGTTCTTCCTCGTCGTCGCGGTGCTCTTCCTCGGGCAGGCTGTACTCGGCGGCGCCATCGAGCACTACCGCGCCGAGCTGAGCAACTTCTTCGGCTTCGACCTGGCCCAGATCCTGCCGTTCAACCTGGCGAGGACCTGGCACGTGCAACTGTCGCTGTTGTGGACGGCGGCATCCTTCCTCGCCGCAGGCATCTTCCTCGCGCCGATCATCTCCGGCCGCGAACCACGGCGACAGTCGTGGCTGACGTACGGGTTGCTCGGCGCGCTGTTCGTCGTCGTGGCCGGCACCTTGGTGGGCACGGCGTTGAGCACCTTCGGCGTCGACTGGGCCAAGGGCTCCATCTTCTTCGACCAGCAATGGGAATACCTCGACCTTCCGAGGTTCTGGCAGATTCTGCTGGTCGTCGGGCTGTTCTTGTGGATGGCGATCATCTTCCGGGCGATCCGCGCGCGTCTGAAGACCGAGAGCAAGCTCAACATGCCGTGGCTGTTCTTCTACGCCGGCCTGGCCATCCCCGCGTTCTACGCCGTCGGGATGCTCGCCGGTACCCAGACCCACCTGACTGTTGCCGAGTTCTGGCGCTTCTGGGTGGTGCACCTGTGGGTCGAGGACTTCCTCGAATTGTTCACCACGGTGATGGTCGCCTACATCTTCGTGATGCTCGGCGTGGTGCGCCGCCGGATCGCCATCCAGCTGATCTTCCTCGACGTCATCCTGTACTCGGTGGGCGGCGTGATCGGCACCATGCACCATCTGTACTTCTCCGGCACGCCAGTGGAACACATGGCCCTTGGCGCGTTCTTCTCTGCGATGGAAGTCATCCCGCTGACCTTCCTCACCGTCGAGGCGTGGACGTTCCTGCAACTGGGCTCGCGACAGCAGTCGCGCAGCAGCGCACCGTTCCCGCACCGCTGGGCGGTGATGTTCCTTGTCGCCGTGGGCTTCTGGAACTTCGTCGGTGCGGGCATCTTCGGCTTCCTGATCAACCTGCCGATCGTGTCCTACTACCAGATCGGCACGGCACTGACCGCCAACCACGCCCACGGCGCGATGATGGGCGTCTACGGGATGCTCGCCGTCGGTCTGGCGCTGTTCGCCCTGCGCTACATCATCCCGGCGAAGCGATGGCCGGACAAACTGGCCAAGCTGTCGTTCTGGTCGCTCAACATCGGCCTGGCGTGGATGGTCTTCGCCACCCTGCTCCCGCTGGGCGTCCTGCAGTTGTGGCACTCCGTCAACGACGGTTACTACGAGGCGCGCACCCTGGGCTACATCACCCAGTCGGGCAACGTCGTGCTCGAATGGTTGCGGATGCCCGGCGACTTCCTGTTCATCCTCGGCGGCGTGCTGCCGTTCGTCTGGATCGCCTGGCTCGGTGTGCGATACGGCATCAAGGCGACCACGCACACGATGCCCGCCGAGACACTGTTCGTCGAGGAACACGCTCAGGCGGAGGAAGACCGCACCGGGCTGGCGGCGACGGGCGGCGGGTCGTCGCGTTACGCGTCGGATCGCCGGTTGCCTGACGACCACGAAACCCTCGGGGGTAGTCCGTGACCACGGGCATCGCGATCGAGACCTGGCTGTCGATCGGATACGCCGCCCTGCTCGTCGTGATCGCCTACGGCATCGACACGTTCGCCCGCCGCGCCGCGGCCAAGGTCGAACAACAACGGTCCGGCCCGTTCGTCTACCACGAGGACCACGACGCGTGGCTGTGCCCGCAGGATCAGTGGTTGTGGCCCAAGTCATTTGACCCCGACAACCGGGTCATGCGCTACCGGGGCAGCCCGACGGTGTGCAACGCCTGCCCGGTCAAGCACTCCTGCACCACCTCCAACGACGGCCGCGAGGTGAGCCGCGCGATCGACAGCTGGCCGGCGTCGGAGGCAGCACGCTTTCACCGCGGGATCGCCTGCGCCGTCAGCGCTATCGCCGTCATCTGGCCGCTGGCCATGGCGCTGGCGGCCGCCACCGTGCTGGAGACGCTGTTGCTGCTGGGGTGCGCCGTCGCGGTGGGTGTGCTTTCGCTGCCGCTGTGGTCGCACCTGCGCCGCTCCCCGGCCGTACCGCCGGGCGTGGTGTTCCAGTCGCTCGACGACAATATCGAGGCGCGAAAGCGGTTGGCCGAGGCTGAAATCCGTCGTCGCACCTCCTACGCATCCGACCGCCGGGAGAAGCGCTGATGAGTGGTCCGTCGACTGTCGCCGTCGTAGTCCTGGTCGCGCTGCTCGTCGCCGTGGTGATCGCGTCACTGCGCATCGTCAAGGAGTACGAACGCGGTGTGGCCTTCCGCCTCGGCCGGTTACGTGGACCGCTGGGACCGGGAATCGTCGTCGTTTTACCCGGCATCGACAAGCTCGTGCGCGTCGACCTGCGCACGGTGACGCTGACCATCCCGCCCCAGGAGGTCATCACCCGCGACAACGTCACTGCGCGCGTCAACGCCGTCGTCCTGTTCCGGGTGACCGATCCGACGAAATCCGTGATGGCGGTTGAGAACTTCGCGGTCGCCACCTCTCAGATCGCCCAGACCACGCTGCGTTCGGTGGTCGGACGCGCCGACCTCGACACGCTGCTGGCCCACCGCGCCGATCTCAACGAGGACCTGGCGGCGTCCATCGCGAGCCAGACCGAACCCTGGGGGGTCAAGGTCGAAGTCGTCGAGATCAAGGACGTCGAGATTCCCGAGATGATGCAGCGGGCGATGGCCCGCGAGGCCGAGGCCGAGCGCGAGCGTCGCGCCAAGGTGATCAGCGCGCACGGCGAATTGCAGGCCTCCGCGGAATTACGCGATGCCGCAATAACACTCAGTGAGAGTCCGGCGTCGCTGCAGTTGCGCTATCTGCAGACCCTGCTGGAACTCGGCGCCGATCAGAACTCGACTGTCGTTTTCCCGATCCCGATGGATATCGTCCGCCCGTTCCTCGAGGGTGGCCGGACCAATTCGACGAACGACGCGGGCGGCGGCGACGCCGTCCCCCACATCAGGAGGGTGAGATCCGATGACTAACGCAGCACCTGATCCTGGCATCACCGCGCCGGGCGGTGACGACGTCGACGCTCCCGAGGTCGGCCGCCCCGTCGTCCTCGAACCCACGCCGCCGGGGATGTGGCGGGCGCTGCTGGGGATGGCGGTCGCCGTACTGGCGCCGATGCTGGGTTTCCTCGTCGGCGGCGTCTTCGGTGCCGGCACGATAGGCGAATCGATGGATCCGATGTTCATCTCGCTGTTCGTCGGCATCGTGATCGGCGGGATCGGCCTGCTGGTCGCGCTGTCCGGTGGGGGCCTGCTGTGGCGGCACTTCCATCGAGAAGATGAGGCCGAGTTCTGATCCGTCGGTCAGGCGGTGTGCTGCCCGCGTGGATGTGGCCGAGTCGTGGCTCAGGCACCAACTTGTCGAACGTCACATCATTAGCTGATCGTTGACGCGGGCCACTATCTGCGGTGGCGCCAACTGGTCTGGATTGCTGAAGGATTCGCCGATCTGGCCCTTGTGAGCTGCGATTTCACCGCTAGCAGGGCATCGCGGCGGATCACGGTTATCGGGACGTCAAGCGATCTGGGTGGTTGCTCAGCGCGCTCGGGCGTGTCGGTAGGGTGCGCGTCCGATGGGAAGACACGCATTACCCAAAACGCGGCGGCGGCCGCTGGCGTCCGTGGCTGCGGGCGTCGTCTCTGCCGCGACTTTGTTGGTTGTCGGCGCGGACAGTTATCCGCAGGTCAGTAGCGACGCCTCGTGCTGCACAGAGGTCGCGACGGCGACACCGGCGCTGGTAGCGGCGCACCCGATCGGTCCCGAACCGGCCCGCTTGGCCGTGCCGCCCACGTTGCCCCCCAGCGTTGCGCGGGAGACCGGACTCCAGGTCAAAACCATTTTGGCGGCACGTTCGGTCAGCGCAGAGTTTCCCGAGATTCTTGACATCGGCGGAGTCCGGTCGGATCCCTTGAAATGGCATCCGCACGGATTGGCGATCGACGTGATGATCCCGAACGCTCGCTCGGCAGCCGGGAAAGCGCTCGGGGACAGTGTGCTCGCGTACGTCCTGAAGAACGCGGACCGCTTCGGCGTGAATCACGCCATCTGGAGGCAGACCATCTACCGGCCCAACGGCTCGCAAAGAGCGATGTCGGACGGCGGCTCAGACACGGCCAACCATTACGACCATGTTCACATCGCGACGGACGGCGGCGGATATCCGCGGGATGGCCAGACCTACCTCCGCTGATACGGCGGCGCGGTGACGCTGCCCCGCGGGGAGGGGTACAACGGTGACATATGAAATATGCGCTCGGTGCCCTCTATCTGGCGGGGTGGTTGACCACCACGTTCCTGTTGCTGCGCAGCGGCGCGTTCGCCGACGAGAGTCGCCGCAAGCACCGCGCGATCGCCGGAATCGTCGGCGCGGTGTTCGCGTTCGCGCTTGCGGCGGTATGGCCCCTTTCGGGCTGGATATTGCCGTTCCTGCGCTCCGCGATGGACGACGACGGCTGATCGCTCAGGAGTGCTCGGCGATGTAGTCGTCGGCGTCCTTGTCGCGGTTGTCGACGTTGATCGTCGTCTCGCGATCGGCGTGGAACCGCAGCCACTGCATCGCCAAATCGTGCCGGAGCTCCAGGGAAGCGCTCTTGATGAAGTCCGGCATCGCCTCGCGCTCTTCCTCGTCCAGGTGTTCGCCGTTCTGCTTGCGGGCCTCGAAAACGGCGTCGAACCATTCCTCGGTGCCCGGCTTGTGTTGGCGTGAACGACGAATCGCGTCGCGGATGGCGTTGTGGTCGGTGATGGCGTCCTCGGTTTCGTCTTCCGGGTCACCCTCGGGATTGCCGCGGTCCTCGCTGCCGCCGTGCTTGAGCAGCGCCGGGTAGAACACGGCCTCCTCGGCTTCGGCGTGGACATCGAGGCGGGCACCGAGGGCGTCCCAGATCGCGGCGAGCTCGGCGTCGGTTTTCGCGTCGTCGAGCCGGAAGAACTGGCGACGAATCCAGTCGTGGTCGGCGTATACCAGGTCGATGATGTCCGCCATGCAAACAGCCTCCTCAGTCCGACGAGATCGATACTAATTCGAACGTGCGCACCGCGCCGGGAACCGTGGCGCGGCACATGGACAGCAGCGGTTCCGACATCTTTTCTGCCAGAACGACATTCACGGAGCCCGAGTCCGTGCGGAGTTCGACGCGGATTTCGTGCTCCGCGTGTTCGACCTTCAGCGGTGACAGGGCGTCGATGCGGTCCTCGCCCAGGGACTCGCGCGCGAAGTACTGCGCGGCTTGCACCGGGTGGGCTAGGGACGTGCGTCCGCGCAGATATCTGTGGTCCAGCCGGCCGTCGAGGTATTTGGCCACCAGGCCGGCGGAGTCGGTCGAGTCGACGCGTCCGTAGCACAGGCCCTCGGGCAGGATCAGCATGGTGGCGGCGAACCGGTCGCCGCCCAAATGCGAACATTCCCAGGTGAATTCGGGGTATTGGGCCGCGATGGCCGACGCCGCGCTCCGTCCGCGCACGGCGCAACACTGGTCGTGCTTGCCATGCGCGCAGACCGCGACGAGTGGGCCGTCGACCCGATCACCGTCCGAGCCGTCCAGGACGATGTCGAGGTATCCGCGGGCGTCGTCGACCTCCCCGCCGTAGAGCGCTTCGCTGCCCTCCTCGCAATGCGCGATGAACCATCGCCAGCGCGGTGTCGCATCCCGGCGTCCCGGCCTGCGTATCGCGGTGACCCGCAGGCCCTGCGCTTCGATGCGGCGGCAGATGCTGCGTCCGAGTTCGCGGTCGATGAGAGAGGGCGAGTCGAGGAATGCCGATTGGCCCCAGCCGCCGGACAATTCGAGCATCACCCAGGACCGTCCCGCACCGGCCGTGCCGTAGATGGGGTCGTTGCGCATCAGCGATTGGTCGCTGCACGGCGTGCGTTTGGGGCTCACTCGTGCGCCGCCGCCACGACCGCCTCGCGTAACAGCCGGCGAATGAGGACTTCTGCGTCGGCGTGGTTGAGGCCGGGCAGTGTTTCTGCGTCCGCGACGAGTCCGTGTTGCAGTGCCTCGACCGCAGCGGCGCAGGATTCGGGAAACGTGATGGTCTTGTTTGGCAGTCGCAGGCGCACCTGGTCACCGAGGTGCTCGAGCGTGCCGATCAGCCCCTGGCGCCATCGAACTCGCAGCGCGACTGCCGCGGCCATGGCGTCCAAAGTGGCGAGGGGCCGTACCGCGACGGGCCGGGTCTTTTGCGCGTGACGGTCCGACAACTCGGCGGCTGCTGCGTCGCTGAGGTCGGCGGCTCGGTCCCGTACGACGTCGGCCAGCTGTGCCATCACTTTGCTTGTCGTCGAGGCCATTTCGCTGCGATCGGTGGCATCGATGCCCAGGGGTAGAGATTTCCTGAACTCTTCGTCCTCGGCGAGTGTGTCGACGACCGCGCGTACCACGTCGAGGTACGTCAGCGCCGACACTCCGATCGTCAGGTGAATTGACGTGGTGTCCAGAGATCGGGCGGAATGCACCCAACCGCGGGGCAGATAGAGCGCGTCGCCCGCCTGCAGGACTGTGTCGATGATCGGAGCATCGGCGGCGCGTGTGGTGATGGCGTCGCGGTGCTCGGTCCACGGCTGCGAGTCCAGTGGGTGCTGGTGCACGGGTTCGTGCACGGTCCAGCGCTTCTCGCCGGCGGCTTGCAAGACGAAGACGTCGTGGACGTCGTAATGGGGCTCGAATCCCTGGGCGTCCGGCGGGGTGATGTAGGCGTTGGCCTGCACGGGATGACCGAGGTCGTCGGTGAGGCCGCGAACGAAATCGATCAGCGGGGGCCACAAGCGGTGCAGCCCCTGCAGGACGATCGTCGCCCCGGCGGCGAATTCGGCCAGCACCTTGGCGGAGTCGACCTGATCGGGCATCTCGGCGCCGAAGCCGGCCGGTCCGGTGTAGCAACTGCGGGCCAGGACGTCGCCGGTCTTGGCCATCCGGATGAAGGGCGCGCGGACCCCGCGCTCAGCGATGAGCTCATCCACCGTGGTGGGTGAGAGGAGATCGCTGAAGTCGCGGGGCAGCGCGGTGTGGCGACTGAGCAGGGGTTTGCGGCCCCAATAGTCGGTGGCGAAGGCACCGGTATCAGTCGCCACACACCGGCTCAGCATGTCGGCCTCAGGCGGTTCCGTCGGCACCGCCGTCGTGGCCCTCGGGGTTGGAGCCGCCGTCGGCCGTGCCCTCGCCGCCCTTTTCCTCGCTGGCGGTTCCGTCGGCGCCGCCGTCGTGGCCTTCGGGGTTGGAGCCGCCGTCGGCCGTACCTTCTCCGCCGCCGCCTGCTGTCGTCATGTCGTCATCGTCGAGTGCCATGATCATTCCTTTCGTGGGCTGCAATCATGCTCTTCGGGTGTTCACCCCCCAAGCGCAGCCCAAACGCGGTAACGAGGGCAATTTCGCCGTCGATATCGGGCGAGCCTAGACGGTGTCCCGCGCATCGTCTGCGGCAGAAGTGTGAGTGAGCTGACCATCAGGTTCGACGTGCACGGTGCCGTCCTCATGGGCTCCCGGCAGGTCCGGCATCTCATGACGATTACCTGGTGAGCGTCGGCGGAGGAACCACATCAGCACACCCACCGACGTCGCCCCAGCCGCGATCACCGTCGGCCACGCCAAGGCCTGAGCGAGCCAGACGCGCCGCTGGGCCTTGACGATCCGCTGTTCTGCATGCCGGAGCCGGGTCAGCTTGTTCATGCCTGCCGGGATGCCCAGGACGAACCCGCAGAAAACCAGCAGGGGTCGAGATCCGCAACGAGGGGTTGGGCGCTGGGACGCGGACTGGAGCCACTATCCGAGTTGCCAAGCTCACAGCGACTGTGTCGCTCAAGTACTACGGCTCGTCCCACGATCAGCGACATTGTCGCTCTGAGCTTGGCAACTCGATAGGCGACCGGACTCGGCGGACGACGGCGTTGCCCCGCAGGCACGGTTCTGGCCCGTCTCAGTGCTCTCGTTGACGATCGTCGATGAGTCTCTGCAGAATGTCGACGATCTGTTGTTGTCCTGCAGCCGCAGCGTCGAGCTTGCCGCGAATCCCGATGAAGCCGTTGTCAACTTCGATGAAGCTGTTGTCAATTTGATCGAGGTGTCGGTCGACACGATCCAGGTGTTGGTCGACGCGCGTGAAACCGGCGCGCATCTCGGTGCGCAGATCCGTCATGTCTTCGCGCATGGCGTTGAAGCTCGACACTGCGGCCTGGCGGAAGTCGCGAAGCTCAGAGTGAAACTGTGTGACGTCGCGATCGGCCGCGCCGGCAAGGACTCGGGCTGCCGCGGCATCCTGCTCGCTGGCACGGACCCGTCCGTCGAGGTCGCGCACATGCGTTTCCAGCGCTTCGACGCGGGCTTCGAGGCCGTCGGGCTCCACGATCTAGAGATACTGCGCCAAACGGATGATCATCGACGGATCTTTGCGTCGTCAGCGAGGGTCGTTGGCGTCGCGCCAGGCCTGCCAGATGTCCGGACGAAGCTTGCCGCGGTCGGGTACCGAGAGCCCGGCGGTGCGGGCCCAGGCGCGGACTTCGGCGACACTCGGTTCCGGTGCCGCGGCCGCCCGATCGAGCTCGGTGGCGTTGTCCGTTGCTGGTGAAATACGTTGTAATGCAACAGCTTCGGTGATTGCCCACGTGTGCGCGGCGGCGAGGAGGCGGTAGGTCCATTCCTCGGCGAGCTGGCGAGTTTCGCAGAACACGATCGGGACGTTGGGCCAGCGGATCTGGATTTCTGCCAGGCCGTCGGCGACGACGGCGGGACGGACCCAGTCGAGCTTGAAGACTTGTGAGTAGCGGTCCTCGACGACGACAGCCGCGCGGGGAAGCGCCGCCAGATCGGCGACCTGATAGCGCAGCTTGCTGCTCGTCAGACTGGAGACGAGGTCGGCAAGAGATTTGCGTTCCACGCTGGCGACCAGCCGTCCGTCGACATCCAGACCGTAGTCCCCGCATGGCAGCGCGCGCTGGACGGTGCTCGCCTGCTGGGTGCCGAATTGGTAGGCGTATCGCTCGTGCGAGTCGACGAGTATTTGCAGCCCTTCGATGCCCTGGGCGCGCGCGGTCGGAGTACGCACGTTCGGGCGCGCCTGCTTGCGGGTGCGTGGCGCCTGCCAGAAGACGGCGTCGCGGCCCCGGGCGGTGGTGAAGACGAGTTGGGAGCGGTTCTCCCGCGACCGCTGAAGAATCACGTCGATGGCCGCGCCGCGACGCTGGCACGAGCGCAGCTCGAGGCGTTCAACGATCACGGCATCGGTGGGCCACTCGTCGAGGCTGACGGGGTGGCAGTACAAGCCTTTGACGCGCGGCCATGTCCCGGATGTGCGAAAGAGCAGGTCGCCGCCCGGCTGTGGAAGCCGAAGTAGATACGGCAGCCGGGAATTTTCATCCGGATTGAGCGCGATGACCAACTCCGCCACACGTTGAGTGTGCCTGCCGGCACGTCACACCGCGACCACCCGGACCAGATTCCCAAGACCGACGAAGTCGTCGGCATTGCGGCTGTAGAGGTCCAGGCCGTTGGCATGCGCGGTAGCGGCGATGAGCAGATCAGCGAAGCGGCTGCGGGGTTTACGTCCTTCGCCGACGATCGCTGCCACGACGAGTCCGTAGCTGCGAACTGCCCTGCTGTCGAACGGGATTGGCTCCATCAGGGATTCGACTTCCTGCAGCCGCGACTGGCGCCTGGCGGCCTCGACCGGCGTGTTGGCCAAAAGAGGACCGGCTGCCAGCTCGGCCGCGGTGATGGCTGAGATCGCCATCTCGTCCGGGAGCTTGTCGACGATCGACGGGTCGTGCCAGTCGATCACCACTGACGTGTCGAGCAGTCCGGCTGCCATCTACAAGCTCTGATCAATGGCGTCGTCGAGGTCGCGACGAAACTCGCTGGGGTTGATCCGGACACCCGCCCCGGATATGCGGGCCAGGTCGTCGCGCCGGATGAATGTCTTCCGCAGAGACCGCACGGGACGAAGTTCTGCGATCGGTTCCCCGTTGCGGGTGACCACGAAGGTCTCGCCAGCTGACACCGCATCCATGAGCTTGGCGTTCTCGTTGCGTAGTTCTCGCTGCGGAATCGTTCTGGCCATAGATCGAGTGTAGCGAAATGTGCTACAGCACGCTACACACATGATGGAAGCCATGGACAGAACACGGGTGAAGCGGACGATGCGTGCCCTCGGAGCAGTGCTCGGCGTGATGGCGGCGCTGCTGATGTGGGGACCGACGGCAGGGGTTGGGCAGGCGGCCGTCGCGGCGCCTGCGGGGGATGCCATCGCGATCGGCGACCCGCACGCACTCGGGGTGGTCGATCTCTACGTGGATCCGATGTGCCCGTACAGCGGGCAGATGGTCCAAGAGCAGGGCGACGACATCGGTCGACGCATCGAGAACGGCACGCTTCGTGTCGACCTTCGATTCGTGAACTTCCTCGACAAGTACTCGGCCAGCAAGACTTACGACATTCGCGCGACCTATGCGACCTTCGTAGTGGCTGACCAATCGCGATCGAGTGACACCACGTGGCGCTTCGTGCAGCAGATCTTTTCGGCTGAGCAGCAGCCGCAAGAAGGAGGGCCCACGGATCTCGACAACAATCAGCTCGCCGAGCTGGCCAACCGCGTCGGCGCACCTCCACCGGCTCAAGATCTCATCAGGCTCGGCCTGCCGATCGGTTACGACGCCCACGCCATCGCCGCCAACAACCTCGCGCTCCTGCGCCAGTTTCCCGAGCCCGGTGTCCCGACCGTCGTGATCAATGGGCAGCCGATCGACGGAAATTCGGACTGGCTCGACCAACTACCTGCGGAGTGACTTGCGCATCTCTTGGCGCAGTGACGTGAACTCCGAAATGGTCCGAGTGGCGACGGCCGCGACGGGGCGGGCAAAGGACGGCTGAACCGACCAGCCCAGAGCGCGGCTGCGGTCATCGTATGGGCCATTCGTGCACCGGGGCACCGGTGTGCGCGTGCTCGACATACCGCCGAGTCATCTCGTGTAGCGCCGCGATGCGCTCCAGCCCGCGCTCCTGTAGACCGCGCACCGTTTCTATCTGCCAGGCGGCACCGGTACGGCCGCTTCGAACCCGCGCTTCGATGACTCCGAGGTACCGATCGCGGTCGACGGTGTCCACGCCCCAGGCGTCGAGGCCGGCAGCGGCGGCCGGCAGCAGGACGTCAAGGGTGAGTCGATCGGCCGGGTGATCGGCGCCCCGCCAAAACAATTGCGCCGCCAAGCCGTCGCGCGCCGCGCGGTGCAGGTCCCGCTCGGCGACCCCGAACGACATCTGCTCCCACGGCGCGGGGTCGCTGTCGGCGACCCTGCGGACCAGCCCGTAATAGAACGCGGCATTGGCGATCATGTCGACGGCGGTCGGCCCGCTGGGCAGGACCCGGTTTTCGATGCGCAGTTGCGGACGCCCGGACTGCACGTCGTAGACCTGACGGTTCCAGCGCCACACCGTGCCGTTGTGCAGCCGGAGTTCCCGCAGCCCCGGGGTATGCCCGGCCGCGAGCGCGGCATCGGGATCCTCGGCCTCCAAGGTCGGGACCAGCGGCGCAAAGTCGCGGACGACGTCGTCGAACAGCTCTACCGGGTCGTTGATCCACCGGTCGCCCAGGCGGACCCGCGCCGGAGCGCCCGCGCGGACCTCTTTGGGACGACGGGTGTCAAGCAGCTGCTCCAACAACGTGATTCGGGTTTCCTGCCACGCCTGGTACCCGAGCAGGTATGGCGCGTTGGCGCCCACCGCCACCTGAGCGCCGGCGATCGTCTGGGCGGCGTTGTAGTAGGCGGCGAACCGGTCCGGTGGCACCCGCAGGTGCAGCTGCAGGCTGGTGGTGGCGGCGTCGGGGGCGACGGAGTCGGTGCTGAACTCCACGGGCTCGCATCCGTCGTCGATGCGCACCGAGAAGGGTCGGTGGCGAGCGGCGCGTATCCGGCGCGACAGCAGCTCGTAACGCGGGTTGTGTGAGATGCGCTCGACGGTCAGCTGGTCGGCGCTCAGGGTGGGCAGCATGCCGACGGCGATCATCCGAACGCCGAGCCCCTCGATCGCGGCCCTGCACCTGTCGAGCACGTCGGCAAGGGCGGATTCGGACTCGCGCAAGACCGTGCCCCGTAGGGGGAGGGGAGCCAGGTTCAGCTCGACGTTGAACTGGCCGAACTCGTGCTGCATGTCCGCCCGGCCCAGGCGTGTCAGGACCGCGTCGTTGATCAGCCGCGGCCGGCCCAATGGGTCCACGAGATCGAACTCCACCTCCATGCCGATGGTGTCCTCGTGGGTGCTGAACCAACCGCCGTCGACCATGCGTCGCAACGCGGCGACACACTGCTCAAGCCGGCGCCGTACCGCGTGGTCGTCACCGACAGCAAGGGCGGATGGGTCGACCCGCTCACCCATGGCGCCCTCCTTGCGGTACTCCTCGGCTGTCGTATCAGCGGCAACAGGCCGACACCACGCTGAGGTGAGCTTTCCGCCGATGGTCGCCAGCCGCAAGGGCGCGCACGCGGCGCCTCAGACCCCGGCGGGCACTTTGGCCGCGCTCTTGCGCATCTCCTGCTTGATCGACGTGAACTCCGAGATGGTCCTGGTGGCGACGGTTGCGACGGGCCGGACGTTGCGACCGGTGGCCTCGGTCTTCGACACCATCACGACGCTGTCGATGTAGGGCTGGATCGTCGTGGCGTTCTGCACGGTCGCCACGATCACCAGCTGGAAGCCGAACTTACGGAACGCCGACAGCGCCTGCTGCGCGAACTGCGGGTCGGACTTCGAGAACGCCTCGTCGAGCATCAACTGTGCGAAAACCGGTGTGTTGTCGGTACTCTCGGGGCTGGCGAGGTTGAAGCTCAGCGCGCCCGCGAGGCAGAACGCCATCAGCTTCTCCTGCTCACCGCCGGAGTTGTCGCCCGCGTTGCTGTGCGTGCGGATCAACTCGTCGCCCGCCCACTCGGCGCAGTCGAACGTGAACCGGTTGCGCACATCCAGCGCGTCGCGCGTCCACGCCTTGTCCTCCGGCGCGGTGGACGCCAGCCGATTGCGCAGCCGCAGAATGTCGGCGTACTGATCGAGGATCGCCTGCTTGTCGCCCAACCCCACCTCGGCGATGCGCCGCGAGATGGACCGCACGATCTCGGTGAGCTCCGCGACCGCAGGCAGCTGCCGCGGGGTGGCGCGCAGCGTGAGCCGGGTGCCCCGGTTGAACTCCACCGAGCCCAGTCCGGTGTTGACGCGGTCGATCTGCTCGGCGATGCGCCGCGTCTCCTGCTCGGCGACGCGATGCAGCGTGAGGATCGCATCAGGCGCCTGCTCGGTGACCAGACGCATCATCCGCTCGTACGCCTCAGGCAGTTCACGCTCGTCGATGTGCTTACACAGCGCGACGTAGTCGTGCACTCGCTCGTCGAAATCCTCGCTGTCGTTCGGAATCGCGTCGGGGAACGACGTATCGAACGTGTTGAGGATGCGGGCCAGCTCGTCGTAAGAGCGGCGCCGGCTCTCGCGCAGCTGCTCACGATCCTTCTTGATCGACGTGAACAGCGCGTCGCGGTGCGGCTCCGGATCGAGCAACTCGAGCGCGACGGGCAACTGCGCGGCGTACCGGTGCAGCAGCTCGGTCAGCGGCTCGGACACGAACGCCGGCGACAGCCGCTCGGCCAGCTCCATCAGACGGGTGCGACGCTCGTCGAGGCCGTCGCGCCGCGTCTGGATCGCGCCGCGGCGCGTCATGAATTTCTGGATCTGCGACCAGCATTCGTCGGCCCGCGCATTGAGCGCATCCAGGTCGGGGTTCTCGGCGAGCAGCAGCTCGTACTGTTCCCGCAGCCGCTCGGCGTGCCCGTCGGCGGTCTCGGTGTCGATCTGGCTCCACTGCGGGTACTGCTCGCAGATCGCCTTGCATGCGGTTGCGCGGTCCCGCCACTGCTGACGTTGGGCCGCGATGTCGTCGGCGACGCGACGGGCCTTCTGGTATGCGTCCTCGGCGGTGGCGAGTTCGAGCGTCAGCGCGTTGATCTTGGCGGTGACGTCGCCCTGGTACAGGTACTCGGACTGCTTGACGGCCTTGCGGTCGTCCTTGACCGCGAGTCGGTCGGAGTCCTTGTACAGCCCGGTGTCGGTGACCGCGCGTCGGAAGCGGGCGAACACGTCGGGGGTGTCGACGCAGATGTGATCGCCGGCGTTGGCGATGACGTCGACGGCTTCGGCCGCGCACGGATGCGCCGGGTCAACGGCGAACAGCTTGCCCGCCAACGTGTTCGGCTCGGGGTCGACGGGTTCGGCGCCAAGGAACTTCGCGCGCACGTGATGCAACTGCAGGCGGCCGCGCATGTCGGTGTCGTTGACGAACCGCAGCACCTTCTCCCAGTGCTGGTCAGGCACCAGCAGCCGCAGCCCGGCGCCTCTGAGGACCTTTTCGACGGCGGTGCGCCAGCGGGTCTGGTCCGGCTTCAGGTCGAGCAGTTCGGCGATGTAGGGCAGCTCGGTCGAGTCGGCCTTGATCGCCGCGCAGATGTGGTCGCGCATGAGGATGGCGAACTCCGGCAGGGCCGAGCCGACATGCTCGACGCGTTTGAGTTCCTTCGCGGCGTCGTCGCGGGCGATGCGCTCGGACTTCTGGGCGTATTCGGCGTCGGTGGACGCCTCGCGGTTGCGTTCGACCTTGGCGAGCAGTTCGGTGGCTTGGCCGAGCAGGTCCTCACGCAGGTTCCAGAACTCGTCGGCGGTGTCCGGGTGGTCGATGTCCTGGGCGGTGAGCAGGTCCTCGTAGGCGGCGCGGCGGCGCTCGACCTGTTCGGCCTCGGTCTCGGCGGCGGTCACCTGGGATTGCAGCGGGGCGAGGTTCGCGCTGGATCCGCTGATTTGCGCATTGAGCGAATCCGCTTCGGCCTTGGCCAGATTGAGGCTGCGGGTGACGTCCTCGTACTCGTTCTCGAGCTGGTCGATGGTGCTGTCCAGCCTAGAAATCTGGTCAGGGATCTGCTCAGCACGGACGTGATCGGTGAATGCCCGCACCATCGGTGCGTCGACGAGGTCGATGATGCCGAGGTCGGACGACTCGGAGGTGTAGCGGTGCTGGATGGCCTCGATGTCGCCGAGGATCTTGCGCTTCTTCTGCGCGACGGCCAGCAGTTCGCGGGCCTCGACCAGCGGGTCGATCTGCTTGAGCGCCTCGGGCAGCCGCGCCAGGCTGTCGGGTTCGTCGAGCATGAACTCGCGGACGAACTGCTCCAGTCCGCCAACGCTTTTCAACGACTTGGCCTTGCCGAGCAGCTGTTGGGCGGCGTCGGAGGCGCGGATGCCGATGGTGGCGTACAGCTGCGCGAGGTACTGCGATTCGACCTTGGTGGAGAACCGCCAGTGCTCCGTGAACACCTTCGCGTCGAAGCGGCCGGATGCCCAGCGGTTGCAGACGTCTTCGATGTCGAGGTCGCCGTCGCCGAGGACGAAGCGGCTCGACGAGTCGTTGCGCGATTCACCGGTGAGCCATTTGAGGACCAGGCCGGTGACGGTGCGCCCGGAGTCGCTGGCGTAGGTGACGGCGACGGCCGACCAGGCGGTGCCGTCACCACGCAGGTACATGACGCGGCTGGAGCCGCCGTCGCTGCGCTGGCCCCACGCGCCGCGGACGTATTTGTCGACGGTGCGGCGGCCGGCGCTGGATCCGGCGGCGGTGTTGTCGCCGGAGGCGTTGAAGTTGCGGCGGTTGAATGGCAGGAAGCCGAGCGAAATGGCGTCCAGCAGTGAGGATTTGCCGCTGCCCGACGCGCCGGCGATGAGGGCGCCGCCGCTGCTGAACGGGATGGAGTGGTAGCCGTCGAACACTCCCCAGTTGATGACCTGCAGCCTTGCCAGATGGAATTGTTCAGTCAAGGTCGATCTCTTCCTCGGCCGGTGCGCCGCCGTTGAGCAGCTGTTCGAACTGTTGCTGCAGCTCGGTGATGACCGAGGCGGTCATGATGGCGGTGATGACGGGGGAGATGGTGTAGCTGTCCTCGTCGTCGCGGCTCTTGCGCAGGATCTCCAGGCCGGTGAGGCGGGCGATAGCGGCGTCGATGCGGGCGGCGAAGGTGACGGCGTCGCGGTCGGTGTCATTGAGGATGGCCGAGAACAGGCCGTGCATCTCCTCGCGGCTGATGAGGACGCTCTGCCCGGCGGCGGCGCGCATCATCTGGGCGAGGTGCAGCGCAAGGATGGAGTCGTAGGTGCCGAGCGGTTCTCGGCGCAGAACCTTGATGCCCCTGGCGGATTCGTAGCGGGCCTGCTCGATGAAGGCGATGTCGGTGCCGTCGACGATGCGCAGGATCAGGTCCAGTTCGGAGAGCCGGACGGCGAGTTCTTTGCGGTATTCGAGGACCCAGCTGTAGACGTCGGCGTCGGCCTCGGCGCTGATGTAGCGCCGGGTGAGCAGGTGCTGCAGGGCCCAGCAGGCGCGGTCGGGCAGTTCGGAGACGTCACCGTCGAAGCGCGGGCGCCGGATGCCGGGTGGGCGGGCGGTCTGTTGGTCGACCTGGGGGAGTTCGGAGAACGCGGCGAAGTCGGCGTCTTGCTCGGTCGTGGTCACCTGCGTTCCTCGCTCTGCAATTGATCGGACGCCCCAACATAGGTCACGGGCCCGACATGTTCGGCGCCGGACGGGACCGTGTCGGCGAAGAATTCGGGGCGTCACCGGTTTGCCGACGTCAGCGGAATGTCCTTGCTCTCAAGGCTTTGCGCCGACTCGGAGAACGGTGGTGCCGCTGTGAATACTGAGACGCATGGTGTCGGCGGACACGGATAGGTCGGCAACCGCCGTTGCGTCGGATTTGGGCTCCAAGAGAACTACCATGCGGTGATGGGCACCGAGGTCGACCTGCTGAAACACCCGGTGGTGTCCGCCGCCGTGGGCACGGCGGCGTTGGCTGTCGGAGTCGCGGAGGCCGCCTATCGGGTCGCAGAGAAGGTACCGGTTTTCGGGCCGTTGATGCGGCGCGGCGTCCTCGGCCTGTCGGACCGGGGCGACAAGTGGGTGACCCAGAGCGCGGATCAGTTCAAGGCACTGGTGGCCGCGGTCGCGGTTGGTTTGGTGGACCTGGTGCTCGACGAGATGGATCTGAACGCGCTCGTGCGTGAGCGAGTGGATATCGACGCGCTGGCCGCCGATCTCGACATCGACGCGGTGATCAACCGTGTCGACCTGATCGCGTTGGCTGACAGGGTGATTGAAGGTGTAGATCTACCGGCGATCATCCGCGAATCGACGAATTCGATGACCGCCGAGGTGATGACGGACGTGCGTACCCAGGGCGAGCGCGCCGACGACGTCGTGGCCGGATTCGTCGACCGCATGCTGGGGCGTGACCGGGACATCCGGTGACCTCATCGGAACCCATGGTTGAGCGGACAGCCGGGATCGTCACCCGGGGGTTGGCCGCGGTTATCGACTTGGTGGTGGTGCTGCTGATCATGAGCGCGCTCTACGGCGGCATGGTGTTGCTGCGGCTGGTGTATTCGCCGACGGATTTCAGCCTGCCGTCGGTGAACGTCGTGTTCTCGACGGTGGTGACATTTGTGGTCGCGGTGTTGTATCTGACGGGATGCTGGACGCTGTCGGGATCGACCGCGGGTGCGGTGGCGATGGGTCTGAGGGTCGTCGGGCGACGGTCGCAGCAAGTGAGCCTGCTCGTCGGATTGTTGCGTGCGACGACCTGTGTGCTTTTCCCGATCGGCCTGCTATGGGTGGTGGCCGACCGTCGGCGAAGGTCGTTGCAGGACATCGTCTTTCGAACGCGGGTGATCTACATGAAGGGTGCGCGGTGACAGCGGGCCAATCGTGCGCCGTGCGGCCGATTGGACCGCGCCAGCCGCTACTTCGCGAGCAGGTAGTGATACAGCTCGAAGGATGCCTGCTCGACCCAGCCGCGCTGTAGCTTCCCGTCTTCTACCGTCCACACGGCGGTGCCGGTGAGCGCGATGGGCTTGCCGTTGGGTTCGGTGCCGAGGATGCCGTTGTTGGTGCCGGTCAGAACCCATCGGGAGGTGACGCGGGTGCCTTCGGCGTCTTGAAAGGTCTCGATGGTGTCGACGTGCAAGTCGTTGACGTGGTCGACGAACTGCGTCACCCAGTTCTTGACGCTGTCCTTGCCATTGATTTCCTGGCCGCCGGCCTCGATGACGACGTCGTCGGCGACGAACTTGTCGACGGCATCGGGATCGTGCGCGTTCCAGACCTCATCCCAGAAGGCGTTGACAATCTCCGTTGATCGCATATCGCAACGATCCCCCCGTCATGCGGCCGCCGTGGGGTATTCGACACATGCGGCAGAGTCAATTCTCGCTGAGTGACGGCTGGATGTTCATGGTCACGTTGCTGCTCCGGCGAGGGTGGTGATGGGTTCGGTGAATGTCAAACGGGGAACGGCGATTTCGCGGTCGCGGCCGTCGAGGGAGCGGAAGCGGACGGTGGTCGACTCGGCGTCTGGTTTGTTGGGCTGGGTGAGGGCCCAGGACCACAGCACGATGACGTGGCCGAGGTAGGCGGTGTCGAGCATGGCGACGGCGTCGGGGAGTTCGACGGGCCCGTCGCGCAGGGCGCGGTTGAGCATGTCGGACATGGCGGGGGCGTCGACCTGGGTGGTGAGCGCGGCGAAGCTGGTGAGGTCGACGTCGCTCGCGGCGTGTTCGGCGGGCTTGGGGTTGGACAGGTCGCCGATCTTGAAGCTCAGCGCCCCAACGGAACTGATGGCGTGGCGGGTCAGCGGGACGTCGATGTCGAGGCGCGAGTCGGTGAAGCTGGACTTGAGCAGGGCGCGGGCGGCGCCGATGGCCTCGTTGAGCTGGCGGGCGATGCCGCGGCTCTGCTCCATGGTGCCGAAGGCGGTGAAGCGTTTGACGCGTTGGGCGCAGCGCTGCTGGATGCGTTCGACTTCGTCGATCTGGTGGCCGACGAGTTCGAAGAAGCCAGCCATGACCTTGCGCAGGGCGGGGTCGAGGGCGGGCAGGGCTTCGGCGACGGCGGCGACGTCAGTCTCGAATTCGGCGCGCTGGTCGGGGTCGTTGATCATGCGCAGGAAGGCGCGGTGGGAGTCGCGGCCCTGGGAGTCCCAAGCGGTCTGGTAGTCGGTGTACATCTGGCGCTGGCGGTCGCGGTACTGCGTGTTGGAGTCGATGGGTTCGTCCAGCGCCGCGGTGGCCTGCTCGATCATGGTGCCGTACTGGCCGATGTCGGTGATGAGGCGTTCCATCTGCAGGGCGATGGCGCGTGCTTCGTCGTAGCAGTCGGTGACGTCGGGTTGGGGGCGCTCGCCGGCGTCGAGTTGGTCGAGTTCCTCATGGAGGGAGGCGATTTCGGCTTCGATGTGCTTGCGGATGCGGGCGGGGTCGTTGTCGACTTTGACGGCGACCTGTTTGAGACGAGAGGCGATGCCGGTGATGGAGCCTCCGGTGGCGATGGTGTCCTGGCGGCGCATAGACCTTAAGAAGTCGAGGGCGCGGCGGGCGTCCTGGGTGAGGTAGCAGACGTTCTGCTCGTGGCGTTCGTCGACGATGCGGTGGAGCCAGCCTTGGGCGGCCCAGGATTTGATGAGGGCGAGGCCGGATTGGGGGTCGTCGAGGTCCTGGAGGTCGCGTTCGAGGCGGACGACGAGCTCGGTCTCGGGGAGGGTGCCGTCGGATAGGTGGCGTTCCATCAACGTCGCGTAGAGGCTGAGATTTGTCGCGGCGAGCAGGCGGATGGCGCGGGAGCCTTGCAGGTCGCGGTTGATCTCGAGCAGGTCAGGAGCCGGCGGCTCAGCGTTGTCGTCGTGCACCGCGCTCCTCGATGTTGTAGTTGGTGAGTGGCCCCAACGTAGGCGACGACGGCGACATCTTCGCCCGAGCGGGGCGTCGTGTCGGCGCGGCGGTTGACGTACTTCCGTCACAGGCGTCACAGCGAACGCATCAGCCGCTTTAGTCACATCTGCGGCGCCTAGCTTCCGTCCCGCGGCGCTGTGAAATCAACAGGCCGATTGCATTTCACTTTTGCGCCGCTACGGTCGTCGATGTGAAGGCAGAATGGTCAGACGAAGTGCTCTTCCCGCCCGCCAACGCAATCGGATATCGCTTGATATACGAAGCCGAGACCTGGCTCCGGCGCATCTGCTGGACTGCGCTACTCCTATCGGAGGGGCCCGCGTGGGCGACGGCTATCGATGGCAGCCTTCGCAAACGATTGGAGTACCAGGCGAAGAGCAACAGCTCACGGTGGTACTTGGGAGTCGATGACGAAGAGGAGTTACTTTGGTCTTCGACTCAAGGACAGTTGGCGACGCTTCTGCAAATGACATCCATACAGTCAACCCTCGAACGGATCTGTGGACTGAGTGGCGCACTCTTGGCGCAAAGGCTGCAATCTATTGCGCACGTGAGGAATACACTATCGCACAACCGGGCGATCACCGACGATACTCTGACTGTCCTCAAGGGCGACCTAGTGGTCGTACGGGCGGCTGTTCAACGTTTCAAGAGGTCCACGCTGTATGCGAATATGAATCTGCGGTCGCACGGTCCGGACGAGATTCCAGATGATTTGGCCGAGTTCGTCGACGTGTTCCAAGAACAGGCTGATGCGGCGTCTATTCGCGCTGGCCAACAGCTGGTCCTGAGTGCCAATGAGGATTTCGTCGAGCTCACCCGTCTCCCCGTCGAGCCCTTCGAAACGTGGCCGGACGGAAAGAAGCTCAGAACTGCTTTTGGAATGGTTTCCCATTTGATGCTCTGCGTGCTGGCGAACAAGAATGGTGACGAGATCGCAGTGGTACTGCCGAGGACATTGCCGCTGGAGGACAAACGCGAGGTTCTAAAGCGCTTCGTGTCGCCAGCGGTCCTGCAGAATAGCTGGACCCTTGTTCCACCGGAAGAACAGGATGCGTCCGCTTCTTGTTGGGCTCGCCTTTGGTTCTACGAGAACAAGTTCCCTGAACACGCATAGCATGACTTGACCGCATGTCGAATCGCAGAAGGACCGAGTGGCGGAGCTTGAACCGGACGAAATGGCAGAGCTCTGCTCAATGGACCACGACGTGATGCGCGGCCGGTCGGAGGTTCTCAAGGCCGACGGATCACAGACTGTCGGCACGCACTCGTTTCTTATGTCTTAGGTACGCACTGTAGGGCTCGGTCTGTACCGTGCCTCGCGTGCTCACCCGCTCTTCTCCCGCAAGGTCAACGAATCTGCATAGAACTCATTCTTGCTTGGTTGCCCCAAGCCTGGCCATAGATGCGTCCGTAGTAGCCATCCTCGCGACCGGAGCAGCGGCCGCGGCCGTCGCATCGCGCCTGCAACTTGAAGTAAGTGCCCCACGGGCAGTCGATGGTGTAGTCCTCGTGAGTGTTGCGATCGTGCTGCCAATGGAACTTCACTTGATTCATAGGTGGCGCCACACCAAGTCCTCCATATCCTCCGGTGGTATCCCGATGAATCCCCCGTGGTATCCCAATGACATTCCAAGGTCGCACAAGTGGCCCGTTCGCGTAGGCGGCTTCGGGTGGTTGATGACGGGGCAACGATCGAAATTTTGTTTGCCAGCGGCCTGCCTATAGTCCTAAGAAGGCTGTAGAATTGTGCGATGCAGCCGCCATACCTTTATGTCCGCGATAAGGGATCTTCCGTCTCTCACCACTGGGATTACGAGCGCGAGCGGTATTGGCGGGCGCTATGCGGTCACCTGTACGAGGACGTAGTCTGGCAAGGCGATGTGCGACCGAAGCGAGTTTGCCGCGCATGCCAAGACCGGCTCCCCGCATTCGAGGCGCGGTGGTGGCGTGAGAAGGCTGAAGAGATAGAGGAGGATCTCGAAACCCAGCGATCCAAATACCGAAAGCTGCAGCGACGAGTTGAAGGCCAGATAGCCCATATCCATGGGCTGCAGAAGGCGCTGGAGAAGGCCAAGCGTCAACAGGGGTCCGCTGGCTCGAACAATCGCTCGACCACACCACGCCGTAGGCCGACTCCGGTGAAGTTTGACCGCTCTTTGATGCAGCCGGATGTCGCTAAAAGGGGGCGGGCGTCAAGGGCGGGCAATCGGTTCTCAGTGGTGTCGGGCGGGCTGCCCGGTCTTGGGCACCGGTAAGCCACTCGCCTGCGAACTGATCCGTCGTACTGTCACCGCCGCGTCGTCCCACCTTCAATCTAGGACTGTTGTTCAACACAACAACGGTTCCCAACTCGGCCAGTATCGGAAATCGCCCTGCAATTACTAACGAACTCCCGCTCAGCACTCCAATCAAGAGGCGTGGGTCGGCTTCGCGCCAAGCTCGGTGAGCATCGCCTCCACCCGTGCCCAGCCAGCATTTCTCCGAGCTTGATGGTCGACGGGTAGTGCTACCAAGTTCTCAAGAGCACGGCGAAGCGCGGTCGCAGTGATGTCATGAACGAACAGGTCCGCGTAGTCGTCATCGAGTAGGTAACTGTTCGATCTGCTTCGATGGCGGGCCGCTGCCCAGGAGACTCGATCTATGAAAATCTCGAGCTTGCGCGCGGCTTCTCCATGACTGTCACCGTAACTCATTGCGACAGTGGCGAACTCAGGCCGTTGAACGACTGATTCGGGACCGAGAGCGAGGACAGTGGCTAGGTGCGCGTCTGGAATTTCCTCAGCGAGTGCACGAACTTGGCTGACGCGTTTCGCCGCCTCGTCGAAGTCGGGGTCTCCCATGCTGAATCCGACAAACATGAGATGACTTGTCATCAACAAAGATTCAACGAGACCCACCAGCGGTCCATGATCCTTTGCCAGACGCGCGTAGTCGTCTGTGGTTATGACGACCGACTCGGGCATGCGCACGTCGCCATGAAGTTTGAGAACCCATGGCCTCGGCTGAATCGCCGGTTGTCGCGCGAGGACTTGATAGGCATTGGTACCCCGCACGGCACTCAGCGCCAACTCATAGGCGACGTCGTAGTTTGTGGTAACCGTCTGTTGGACATCAAGTGCTGCGAGCAGCATGTGGGCCGGTGCGTAGCCCGAAACCTGTAGCCGCTCCGCGACAAGTCCGTGAAACGAGTCAGTGCCAAGTTCGTCAGACAGCGCTTGGGCGATGCCTGGTGCCTTTTCAGCGGAGTAATTGGTGAGCGGTTCACCCGCTATGTCTTCTAGCAGGTCATGCCAGTCGGGCAGCCCCAGAGGGACACTCACTCCGGATCCCAAAAAGAGGGACAGTTCGCCCCGCGCGGCGCGGGCACCAAGGTCGTCCGCGAGTTCTAGATGTCGACTGTCGAAGTCTTGCCAATCTTCGGCCGATCGTTGGCCCTGAATGGCGACGTGGTCACGATCATCTCGCAGCACTAGGGCGACATCGACGTCTGCGGCGATCGCCACTTCGTGCAATCTGGGGAGCAGAGTCTTGATGAGCAGCCCTCGCTTGTGAATGAATCCGCCCTCGCCAGTGCCAACGAGCGGCAAAGCAATCAGGGGCTTGACTCGACCTGCGACCGTCGGCAGATCCCTAGTGAATGTCTCAATTGCTTCCACCACGCCGTCGGCGACCCACTCCGGGTTGTCGAGGCCATCCGCAGTGACGACAAGTCGCACCTTTCGGCCGCGACTGGGCGCTTGGTCCTGGTAACGACCACTTCCGTGGGCCCTCATCCGCGCGCGCCCGGCCCGTGTCGGTCCGAACTGTGACTGATCGAGAAGGCTCGACCAGTTGTCCCAAACAACGTCCCAAACGTTGTCGCACGGTATAAGGACCGCGCTGCACTGAAGCTGATTCAGATCCCCGTGGAGCACAAACAGGTGGCCTGCCATATCTGATTTTCACCCCGAAGGCGTCGTGAAGTCACACCTGTTTGCGAGTAAAGACGCTGCCGCCCGAACTGGTCAGCACACGGATATGACTCGGTGCGGTCCTCGAATGTCAACAAACTGCTGGAGCAGAACATTCGGCTAAGCGAAAATGGCGATATGTCTGACGGCTTTGGCAACTCCGCGGGACCTTCTGAGGATGTAGTCGCGTCGTCGGACAAGGTTGAATCAGACATCCCGTCGCGCTTCCTCGAACTGGTCCGATCTGTGGGCATCGGTAGAGGAACCGAGGTTGCTCTAGATGTACTTTTCCTTCGATGGCTGTCGCTGACGCTTGAGAACGGCTCAAGGTTATGGGAGGAGGTGCTCCGGCGCGCGGCGGCGAAGGACGGCGGCATCGAGGCGATCAGCGAGCTAGTCGGAGACCTAATAGAGCCGGCCCTTCAATCGCCGGAATTTGGCTCCGGGGTCTATCCCGAATTCATGACAGCGGTTGTCTCCCTGGCGACGGAGATCGGTGATGGATCCGACCCAGTCGCTCTGGTGAGGGACTCCTTCGAAACGGTCCTCGGGGGAACACACCGGCTCGGCAAAGAGGTTGGCGTGCGGGAAACGCCGGGAACTATCGCGACCCTGTTGTCCCGCCTTGTAGTTGAAGATGGTGACGAGGTCCTAGATCCCGCTTGCGGTATCGGGAACGCCCTCATGGCTGCCGCGACCGACCATCCGTCAACGATCGTAGAGGGAATCGAAATAGATTCTGCCACTGCGCGTCAGGTATGGATGCGCCTCCGGTTAGCAGGATCGCCCGCGGATATTCGCCTTAACGATGCGTTCGAAGAGGCTAGCGATCTGTTAGGTAGGTTCGACGCTGTCGTCCTGCACCCTCCGTGGGGAAGACAGTCGTATCGCCGCGATCTCCGGCCGCTACTGCAAAAGCTGCCGCGAGCTGACGAACTGCCGGTTCAAAGCAAGCAGGCCGACGACTTCCCTTGGATACTGCTTTCACTGCTCGCGCTCAACGAGGGCGGACGCGCGGCGGTGGTCCTACCACTCTCAACCGTGTTTCCGCGCCATAAGGTGTGGCACCACTACCTCCTAGACGAAGGTGCGTTGGAGGCGATCATCTCACTGCCTTCAGGAGGACTGTTTTCCGATACTTCCGTCGCGACAGCCATCTGGCTGCTGCGGCGGCCCTCAACAATAAGGCGCTCAAGGCCCGTCCTCCTTATAGACGCGGAGTCGCTTGTCAAAGTCACTGATCGGAAGACAAGAGTTCTCGAAAGCGCGGCGGTTGACGCGCTAACCGACCTCGTAAGTCGGTGGCGCGAAACCAGCGAGACGAATGCGCCCGCCTATGTCGCACGAACCGTGCATCCGGCTGACATAGACATGAACCTCGGCTTACTCCCCAAGCAGTACCTGGCCAGCCCGCCAGTCGAGGAAGTGACGCACCCCCAACCGCCATCTCAGCTCATTACGCGAATTGATGTCGAAAACTTCAAGTCCTTCGGACAGAAGGCCGTTCTCGAATTGGCCCCACTGACGCTAATCTACGGCGCGAACTCGGCAGGCAAATCCTCGGTTATCCAGAGCGTCCTGCTGCTGAAACAATCGGTTGACCAGCCGACCCTTGTGACCCAAGGCGAGCTCATCGACATTGGAAGTTTCGGCGGTGTTGTTCATCGCCATGAAAGCAACCGAGTGCGTTTGGGACTGCAGTACGGCACCCTAGGGTCATGGATATCCCTTGGCGGAGTTCCGAACCCGTCTCATTTGCGGTCGATAGTCTTCGAGTTCGAGCGATCCCCGTCGGGGCTCGGTGTAATCACTCGTGAGTCGATCCAGTTCGGGAAGAACTCTATAGAGTTGACTACAACCCGGGCGAGCGAGAGCGATGCCTTCACGTTGCCTATAGATACCGTCGGTGAGATCTTTGACGAGATCGCCCGCGGCGCGCTCCTGTATCCATTCGACTCGGGCAAGGACCGGGGTGGCACCGAAGATGATGCTGCTCGCCGGCTGCGTAATCGGGAGGGGAAGGCGCGCCGCAGCATTCGGCGTCTTCGCGAAGCGGGTGCGAACAGCTTGGTAGTGACTCGCCGCGGATTACTGCCTACCAGCGTGGTCGAGCTTCCAACCGTTGTGACTTCGATGATGACCGACGAGCGCGCGCTGAGCGATGTCATCTCGAACACAAGCGATCTCGGCAGATTACTGAACGGTGTGAGCGAAGAGGTGCGCAGCCTTTTGGGAGGCGTGGTCTATCTCGGGCCAATTCGATCGGCACCGCGTCGCTTCTATGACCGTACGGGCGCAGACGAGCTATCAGGAGGAGGTGGTCAGACTGCGATGTTCCTGTTCGACAACACCACCGTGGTCGCCGAAGTCAACGAATGGTTCATGAATCTTGAGGTGCCGTACACGCTCGACATCGTCCCAGTGGGCGGGATGGAGGTAACCAATCTCATCGGCGAATTGGTCGCGCTCCAGCTGACTGACACACGCACGAGCGTTGACGTTACTCCGTCGGATGTTGGATTCGGTGTCAGCCAGATGTTGCCGATCGTTGTCGAACTCTTATCTCGACGCGAGTCCGTTGTCTGCATCGAGCAGCCCGAGACCCATCTGCATCCGCGGTTGCAGTCGCGCCTGGCCGACCTATTCGTCCACTCCACGAGAAAGGCTGGCAGGGGCAATCAGGTGATTGTGGAGACGCATAGTGAGCACATAATGCTGCGAATTCAACGGCGTATTCGCGAAGGAGCGATCACACCCGACGATGTCTCCGTCCTGTACGTCGATCAAGACGCGTCCGGCCACACGGAAGTGAAGAAACTACGCCTCGATGATGATGGAGATTTCGTGGACGAGTGGCCTCATGGCTTCTTCGACGAGAGATTCGACGAGCTGTTCGGACCTGAATGATGCTCGCACGAGTAGCTGTATCACCTGACGCGTTGGCTGAGCGCCTTGGCCCTGTTGGTCCCGCTAAAGCTCAGTACGCAGGGATCTTGTCGATCTTCCTCGCGCATGGGTGCTTGCTATTTTCCAGTGAGGAGGACGCCACGCGCTTCGTAGGAGCGCTACGGAGGGGCACTGGGCTGCCGCCTGGAGTCGCTCAGCGATGGCTTGAAGCGATCCTGTTCCTCAGAGACATGAAGCGCGTGCAAGTGGTGGGATCGCTTAATCAAGAATCCATTTCGTCAATCGATTCCGTCGCTAGCCTACGAAGGATTTGGAATAATCACGTCGAGCTAGCTGTCCTCGGCCAACGTGCCGCCGAACTTATTGGTGTGCCCGAGGACGAAGGTGTCACTACAGACCTCGGATCGAACATCGAAATCGCCAGGATGTTTGGGGTGCCGTTAGCAAAGACCTTCACTTCGCTGCAGGAACTCGCCGACACCGCTGTAGTCCCTCAGGGAGGATCCCGTGATGCTTTCTGGACAACCGTTCTTAGTCCGATCGCGGCGATGTCGACCGCGGTGACAGTTCTCGACTCGTACCTGTTCGGTGAGCTTTGGTGGCGAGGAGTGTCGAGCCGGGTGGCACATCCCGAGCACCTCATATGGCTACTGGAGAAACTCGATGAAACTATGCGGCCCAGATCGGAGGTCGAACTGATCGCTTCCATCGACCCATCGCGGAGGAACGCCCACACGCTAGAAGCGACGGCTGAGCTTATCCGAGACTTCTGGCGTCGGCGACCTCCCGGTCGCATTGCGCGCGTGCGGCTGGTGGGATCGTCGAACAGCCGAGACTTCCCGCATGACCGTCATATTCGATTCAATACCGGGATCGCGATCACGTTCGATGCTGGTCTTGACCGATTGAGAAGGCAGACGGTCGAGGATCCTAACGGAATGGCGTGGGGACATAAGTGGCACCGTCAGGCGATCGAGACTTTGAAGGAGAGGGAACAGCGAGCTCGCAAGCTGCCGGGCGTGACGATACGCGATGTGTTCTGAACGCGATCGTCGGTAGCTTCGACTATCTCGCTGTTTCGATCCACTGAGAGATCGCAGCAGCTACAGCGGACTCGATACTCAATCCTCTATCAGCCGAAGCTTGTTCGAAATGCTCGAATAGTGGTGCCGGCAATGCCGTTCGTACCTCCTGTAGCTGGTTTCGCGCTGTTACCCGCCGATCTTTCGAGCCTACGGACGCAGGCAGTTGCTTTCCCGCCTCCCACAGCGCTTTATCGACCTCCCAAGCGGTGTAATTCTGGCGCGGGCTGTCGTTCCGCGCGTTGATGTTCGGGACGATGTCGCGTACCAACTGCTTGGCTTTCACCGGGTTCATCTCGGGCACACCGTGGTGCTCGAACCAGCGCAGCACCATCCGATCTGGCTTGATCGAATCATTGTCGCCGACGAGCATCCACAAATAACCGCGGCGAACCTCGTCCTGACCTTCGCCAGGAATATTGCTAAGTACGGCGTTGACGGCATCAAGTTGCTCGGTATCCTCGAGGAGTCGCAGCGCTTCGTCGAGCGTATCCGCCGACGTCCGAATCGCCTTTGCATACAGGAGCGCTGCGTCAGCTTTGAGGATTCCGCTCCGCGTCGATGTGCGATGCCGACTCGTCGACGCCACAAGTTGTTCAACGGTGTGGTAGCGCTCGATGAAGGCGCTCAGCGGTGCGCGATCGTCGATCGGCTCCGTAATGGGTACGACGGGATGGCGAATGCCGAGGTCCGCTGCAACAGCGTAAACTGCGGGCAATACGTGCTTCTCGTAGCCAAGATTGATGCTCCACACAGCGTCTACCACAGACAGTGACAGGCTTGCCCACCGAGTCAACCTGGGTTTGGGGTCAAGTGCCAGGACTGCGTCAGCCAACTGGTCGATAGACGGAGGGCCTGAGTTCACAACCATGTCACTGATTACCGGCGGTGAAGCCGAACTGCTCAAGGCGGCGTCGCGCAATTGCTATTTGGTCGTCGGTGAACAGACTTGCGAATCGCGGCTGCGCCGCAATCGCTTCCACCGTGAGATCAAGCCGTCCACGTTCCCAGAGAGCGGCGAAGCCGTCGGAAACAGTTGGTGCTGCAAGGAGCCTGTTCGCTGTCTCACGAGGGCCGTGCTGAGACAACATGCTTAAGAAGTACGACGCGTTGTAATTGGCCTCTGAGCGGCCACGCTCGTAAATCGCCTTCATGACATCAGCGAATTCGGCTTCGAGCGCCGACGCGTCGAGATCCTCATCACGAACGGGCGATGCCTCGGGTTCGCCGGCAGCGATGGCACTTTCATTGTCGATGTACCCCAGTAGTGCGTCTACCGAAGTGAAGACCCGATAGCCCAGCTCCTCAAGACGGGGTAGGTCCGCATTATCGGGATCAAGTTCCAACACGACGGGTGACCCGAGGCCTTCTTGGAGGCCATCGGGCCAGAATGCCTCGGCAACAGCAAGTTCGGCACCGCTCACCGGATCTGAAATCCCGGTGTCGATCTCGGGCGTAGCGAATCCTCGACTCGTCAGCTCGGCGATTAGGGCACGGACTTGCTCACCGCGTGGGTCGTCAATGACCTCGTCCGCGACTTGTAGACGCTCCAGTACAGCATCGTCGTGCGGTGCCTCGGAATTACGGAGGCTCTCCAGAAAGGACTGCGCCGACATGGCCAGCAGCTCACGTCGTGCGGCTAGAAAGTCCAAGTAGCGCTCAACTCTCCACAGGTCCGGATCGGTGGGGATCCACTGAGATTCCAGGACACCCGGATGCTTGGCCTGCACCTCCGGCAGGTACGCCGCCGGATCGCGCATGCCGATCTTGATGTTGGTGTCCTGGGTCAGGAAACAGAAGTTCGCGATGGCGTTGATCTCGTTGCGGTCAAAACCGTGCTTCCGTAGCAACGCCTTCGGGAAGATGTGGTGCACCTGCAACGAAGTCAGCTTGCCGAGCAGCTCGGCGCGTAGCTCGAGTCCGCTGCCGAAGTCACGGGCGCCGTCTACTCGCGTTAGCAGGTAAAGCAGTGGATAGAAGCGTGATCCGCGGGTCGCGCCGGCGAAGTCGTCAGGGCTCACCGCCAACCGTCCACCTCGAACACGTTCGAGCGTGGTGATCAACGAGTCCACGCCACCGCGTTCGACGGCGTCGTAATCTTGCTGGAGAAAGGTCTCGGTGGAACCGCTGAAACGCCCCCAGAGTGCCGAGTGCACGTACCAGTACAGGACCTTATCGCGATGCGCGCTGTCGGAGAATCCGCCGCCGTTGAGGTGAAGCAGCCGCGTGATGACGGGCGTCGCGTAGCGGCCCATCAGCACTCGATCATGATCGAGCCCCAGCCGACCGGAAGCAGCGTCAAGGAAGGTCCCGATATGGCTCACGGACTTTACGAGAGCTGCCTCGAACTCGGAAGCCGACACGTCGCTCAACGACGAGAACAGAGCTCTGCTGGTCGCGACCGCCGTCGCATTGCGCAGCAGCCAGTCAAGCGAGAATCGGAAACCCGCCTTCCGCCACCGGTCAAGGTTGTCCCGCAACTCTTTTCGTGCATCCGGCCATTCGGCGCACAATTTGGCGAGCGCGAGGTCGCCTTTGGACAACTTCGTCCCACCCGAATTGACCTTGTTAAATATGTCGACAACCTCATCGACGGTCTTGCTTGCGCCGGTGATCTTGTCATAGTAGAAGTCGCGGTTGTCGATCTCCTTAATCCGGTTCAGGCGCTCTAGGTAGGTGTTGAGGACGTCGCGTTCGATATTGGGGAACGCGCTAAGATACTCGAACGGCCCTTTCCGAAATAGCTCCGTCACGTTCACCCATGTGGGGTCACCCGCCATCTTGGTGGGCGCGTAGAACTCAAAGGATTCTGTCGCGACGTTGAAGTGCAGCGCGGTGAAGGAGCTTGCGTCGCCCTCGAAGAACGGAGGTGGCGTCCCCCGTATGACGCCGTACATGGAAGTGACCCGCTGTTGTCCGTCGAGCAGCAGCTGACGAGTTCCACTTCGCGCCGCGGCTCCACGTACGTTGATGTTCTCCGATGAGGTCTCCCACATCAATAGGCCGCCGACAGGGTAGCCGCGATACAGCGAGCGCATCAGGCCGCGAACCTGATCTCGGTTCCAGACATAGCCGCGCTGGAACTCCGGGAGAAGTACTGCACCGGAATCGATTTCGTCGAGGAGAGTGGACAGCCGGGTCATGGGACTTCCTACTTGGTGGACTCGATAGCGGTAAGGAAAGGGCTCGGTTCGCCGTGCCACGTGACGAGCAGCTCCTCGCGGGCACGTGTGCAAGCAACAAATAGAACACACTTCTCCCGCTCGATGTCCTGATCGTGGGTCTGTTTATCCTCGCCCTCGGGCGTCACACTCTTGGCGGCGGGCACCATGGTGGCGCCGACGCCAGCCACGCTGACGCATCGGAACTCGAGGCCCTTCATGCGATGCATGGTGCCGATCTTGACGGTGCCGTCGACGTCGGCAGATGGTTTCGCCAAGTCGGTGGCCGGGATGCGTTCGGCTTTCAGGGCGTCGGCGATCTTGCTTCCGAACCAACTCGCGCGGGTTGCGATGCCGATCTCCGCCGGGGCAACGCCACGGTCTAGCCAGGACTTGACGGCATGTGTGACATGACGCGCTTCCTCATCGTCGTTGCGATAACCCTTCACCGTCGGAGGAGCGCCGTGCACGTAGGATTTACACCCCGCAAGGTCGTCCAGGCCGCCCTCCATGTCATCGATCGGCTCTCCGCGGAGGAGCCCCAAGCTCCACCCGAGGATCTCGGCGGTTGTGCGGTAGTTGACGTTGAGGCGAGTCGACCGCCCGGCGACGTTGATTCCTACGTCGCGGAGGCTCACCCGGTTGTTATAGATGCGTTGATGGGTGTCACCGGCGATGAAAATATCGTCGGGCTGTTCTGGGACTGCGGCTCGCAGCAGGCGCCATTGATCAGGGCTGAGGTCCTGCGCTTCGTCAATGACAATATGGCTGTACGGCTTTTCGGCGCTGCTCTCCAATAACGACGTAGCCTCACGTCGGACGGTCTCATGGGTCCACGACCCGAGTTGGGAGAGGGTTTGTTCGAAGTCCCAAATCGCCTGCCAAACTTGAGCTCGCTGGCCCGAGCTCAGTCCTCGGCCTCGGCCGGTGCGTTTCGCAGCGAGATACTCCTCGGCTATCGTGATGCGTCTTGCTAGAACGACGCTCCGCCACTCTTCGGCCAAGAACGTATACGTGAAGGGCAATTCGAGACGCTTGATGAGATCAGACCAAATGGACCTCTCGTCTCTCTCGTGGAGCATCTTCGGTGCGCCATGAGCCTTGCGGAAGACCCTGTGCGCCAGCTTATCGATGTGAATCACTTCGATTCGCGCATCGACGTCGTCTTCGTCGACCAGCATGTCCAAACCGTCGCGCAGCGAATCCGACAGGGTTGAAAGGAACGTCGTGACGAGCACTCGGCCGTCATTCCGTTGCGCGAGGATGTGAGCCCGGTGTAGGGCGACGACGGTCTTGCCTGTGCCGGGACCTCCGGTCACCCGCGCGGGACCTTTGTAGGTGTCTTCAACTGCTTCACGCTGTGTGGGATGGAGATATACCCGCCAGGTAGCGAATGGGTAGGCGAAGACGTCCATTAACTCGTCAGGGCCGCTGACGAGGACAACGCGGTCGCGGCTGCGTTGGATGGCCGCATCGATGTCCTCGGTGTCCACGGGCTCGCTCAGAATCTTTGCGCCAAGGTCAGACCAGACCTCCTCTGGGGTGAAACCAGCTGCCAACCCAAACAACACATCCCATTGCGTCTCGGGCAGAAAGGATCTCGCGGCGTCGAGCTGTGCGGCGTCGGTCACGGTTCGCGCAAAGGCAAGCACCTTCTCGTCGATGCCGAGCTTCTTCAGATCGCCGTCTTTGACATGCGCGAAGATAAGTGTGCCGCCGGTCTTGGCGGCTTCGGCCTGTTCAGGGATCTGGCGGTCGAGTTCGGCCTCGTCGCGAATCTCGATGCCACCGGTCGCCGAGTTGACCGAGATGCTGCTGCGCTCAGCCCAGGCGTAGGCGTCGTCATGGTGTAGGACTTTCAGCAAGGTGTAGACGTCGCCGGTCTCGGGCGCGAGCACGATGCCCCGCCACGCCTGGTCGATCCTGATCGACCGAAACCGCGGGTTGCGCGCGTTGGCGATCTTTTCGAGATGAAGACCCGTATGTGTGGCGGCATCGAACTCTTCGAAGACCTCGCTCACGCGTTTAATGACGGGCTTCTCCATCTTGGCAAGGTCGGCGATGAAGCCTTTGTCGATGGCAAGTGTTGGCATGTCTGTTTCCTTGCTTGACTATTTGGGGTGGCGCGGTCCATGGCCGGCGGGCGGGTCGGCGAGCGGCTTCCATCCCTTGCCGCCGTTGGAAATAGCCTCGGTCATACGGTCGTAGGCATCGAGTACCAGACGCTTGGTGCGGAACTCGCCGAAGTCACGTTCCTCGTATTTGCGAACGACAAAGAACGAGTCGAGAACGTGTGTGGCTTCTTCACGCCCGAGCCCATAGACGTGGAGAAATTTGGCGTCTAAGTCTGCGCGCAGCAATGCCCTGCGTTCGGGGTCCCAGCGAAAAGGTGGCCCATCGTCGCCCATGTCCTCGGCGTACGGCTTTAAGCGCATTGAGGTATACGACAACTCCAAGACGTAGGGGCGCACGCCATCCGACAAGGACTGTTCCGGGTGCCAGGGAGCAGGTTCGTCGAACGCTTTCGGTGGTGGGCAAGCGAGTTGCTTCACAATGAAATACGTCATGCTCGTACCGCTAAACTTCTGACGAGCGATATAGTCGAAAATTAAGCTCGACCAGAGCGCATGCATGCGCGGTCCACACGCGGTGATCGCAGGAAATGCCAAGGGCAGCTTGTGTCCAACGGCAGATTTTGGGATCACGGCTGGGATGAAGGTTCTTTCATTGCTCGCATTGGTGGTGTCTCGCCAGCCGAGAAGCCAACCGCGATCCCATACTCCACCCAGATTCTCAGATAGCGTTGATCGGTCGATCCAGTATCGAGCGAGCGGCTCTACGTCTGCGGGCTTGTCGTGCTCTTCCGCCGAAACTCGTGGCAGTGTGCCCTTATTGAGCTGTGCCTGCGTAGCTCCGCGATAAGTCGCGAAGCGGTGGTCAAAATGGCCTACCATCTTTCCTTCGTACAGAGGCACATACTCCTTAGCGCCCGTCCTATGCGACCATCCGTTGAACTTCGTATTCGCTAGGTCGTCGGCGGTGTAGAACAAGTCAGAATCGTTCGCCATGTGGAACAACGTCGCGAATGAAAGGCCCCATGGGTTGCCGTCTGGATCGTCGTCGCGGATAAGAATGGGGTGGCGTTTGTACACGCCGAGGGTGAGGTCTGCGTCGGCGCGACTGCGGAATGTTGGCAGCGTGCCCGTGTTTGGATTGAGAAGCAGCACCTCCTGCGACGATAGCTCAAACCGGCGGTTGGGCACATCGGCAAGGTGACGTGTGTAGAAGGCAAATCGCGTCCGCTCCACCGCACGTTCACTACCCGCGATCGCGGTCACTGCGAACCGAAGTTGGTTGTGCACCTTGAAAATCTTTGCTTCGTTCTCAAAGTCGTAGAACGCAATTAGCCGATTGGAGGATAGAGTGTCCGCAAAGAATGGTGCTGTGGTCTTGCCAGTGGCTAATTGTGTCTCGGTGATAACGGCCGATAACCCCGTCGGCGCGCACATGGTGCGCATAGTTTCGGCGAACACGCTGTAGGTGTTGACGTCGCCTTGCCCGGTGAAGGGGTATCGGCCGCTTTTCAGTAGTAGATGCGCGGTGCCATCGGACTGGCGGAGTGCCGCGAGGTACGCCTGGTGCAAATCGAGGTCGCTATCTGCCAACTGGTCGATCATCTTCTTGCGGATCGCCGCGGTCGCCGCACCCTCGATGTCGGGACGACCGGCGTTGCCGAAGAACTCCTTGTCCTGAATCTTTACTCGCTCCCACGGAGGGTTGCCGACTACGCACGAGAAGCCGCCGGTCCACCCCGTCGTCACATCAGCGCGACCGTCGTTGGGGACGGTGAAGATGCCGGGAAACTCGAGGTGCCAGTGAAAGAATCGGTACTGTCGCGCAAGCGAGTTGACTCGGCTGACCACGTCGTCGGACACCGACTCTGAGCTTTCGGCAAGTGCGCGGACCGTGGCATGAGTGATGCCTTGCCCAGACGTTGTTGCGCCAGTTTTGCGTTGAACGAACGCCGCACACCACGCGTCGGCGACGAGCTTCGCCGCTGCCAGTTCAGGATCGGTTTCCAGCCGCCGCCAGGCGTCGGCGCGTGCCCGTAGCTCAGCAATAGATGAGGCGGTGCCGGTGTCGGCTTCGTGGGCGGCCTTGGTGAACCGGATCGTTTCGACGTTGAGCGTTTCGGCCCCGAAGCTCAGCGTTAACTGATTCTCGTCGGCTTGGCGTTCGGTCTTATTCCGGGCCTTGAGTTTCTTCGTCCATTCCTTATCGTCATCTCCGAGCGCTACAAAAGCCACGTCGGGGATGTTGTGCCGCAGCAGTTCCGGTGTGGTTCCTAGTAGAGCGTTGCCGACGCGGAAGTGTGCGTCGAGGAATGGGAAGGGGCGGTCGGCGTCGAACGCTTCGAGCCACAGCGCAACCTTGGTGATCTCGATCGCGAGGTCGTTCAGATCGACGCCGTAAACGCAGCGCTCGATAACATCGGCGGTTGCCTTGCGAACCGCCGCCGGTGTGGGTTCGATTTCGCCGGTCCGCACGGTCGCGAGTGCGGCGGCGATCCGTCGGGCGGCCGCGACAACGAAATGTCCACTACCGCAAGCCGGGTCGACCACCGTGAGGGCTAGGAGAGCCTGCGCTGGATCCGTGTCTCGCATAGCTTCGTCGATCAATGGGTTGAGCGCCTCGTCGAGCACAAGCGCGATGAGATCCGAGGGGGTGTAGTACGAGCCCGACTTCTTCCGATCGTTGCCGGACGCCAGGCTGAGCGTGAACGTTCGATCGTCGGCGTGGTAGCGGGGCGTGTACGCGAGCAGGCCCTCATACATGCCGCCGAGTTCTTCACTGTCAAGGTTGCGAAAGTCGACCGAGCGTGGCGCGCCGGTCACCGGGTCGTTGATTTGCGATAGAGCCCTCACCGCTGCGAGCAGCGCCCGGTTGGGCAGCTTGGCACCATCGAGAATGCTCAGTGCGTCTCGCGAATACAGGCTAGCGCCCAGACCGTTGAGGCCGAGGGCGGCCAAACCTTCCCCAGCTAACGCGTCAGTGACGATCTGGTGGGCTTCCCACAGATCGGTGTGCCAACCGCCGATCGGCTCTGCCGCCAGACGACGCAACCGCGCAGATGAGAAGTAGTCGGCATATAGGGTTTGGGAGCTTTGTGGGACACCGGACTGGTGCAGCAGTTCCCGGTCCTCGACCACAAACAATATGATTAGGCGATACGCGATGCGAAGTAGTGCGCGCTGCAGATCACGGTCGGCATCGGTGGCGGCAGCAAGTGTGTCCCGAAGCGCAGTATTGGCCGGATGCGCGACGAATCCAGTGCCCAGTTCCTGGAGAGCGGCGGCGATACCGTGCTGCAAGTTGAGCAGGGCCCGCGCCCCGTCGTCGATTGCGGTGATACGCCACCGCTCCAACCAGCAGTTGTCGAGCTTTGGCTCGGCCTGCTCGACTTCGGCATCACCGTCGGAATCATCCTGTCCCATAATAGCTTTGGCGGCTTTGTCGTCCAGGCCGGGTGCGAACCTACTTGCGTGAACGGTGAGGAAGAGGAGCCGGAAGTCGGCGTACAGCTGGTCGGTGAACATCGCGTCGAGATCGAACTCAACGAAGGACTGTCGAGTCAGGCTGGAGGCGTCTCGCAGCAGTCGCAGCTGATGGCCGTTCGAAACGACGCCCCACAACGCATGGTCCTCACGGTTGAGATAGTCCTGCACCATGGCCTGCGGCGCGCGGGCTGTCACTCCGGCAGTCTTAGTGTCGAGATCGATGCCGGCACCCACCAAGTGCAGCGGCACCCATACGGACGGGTTCGCGGCGTCGGGCCATGCGACCCGATGGGAAATGGGGAAGCGCGGCCCCTCGGTCTCTCCGAGGCCGGGCGGCACTGCTAAGCCGGCGCTCACGACATCGGGCCGGCCCCAACCGAGTTCATACAGTAGGGGCAAGAGCCATTTGTCCCGTGTGAGCTTTGTCGCGGCGTCCCCCTCGGGGAGTCGTTCTAGCGAAGCGGTCCAATTGCGATGCGCGGCGAGCATCGCTTCCCACGCGCGGGCGATGGCACCGTTGACCGTCATTCCCGGGGGAAGCTCGTACGCCTCTGCGGTTTGTCCAGGCATCCGTAACTCGTTGGCGGGCGGTATCGCCTCACCGGGAATAGCCGTGCCAACCGTGCGCACTGCGGGGAAAGCCGCCGCGCCACTCATTTGGCACCTGCATCGGGGAGGAACACGTAGACGCCTAAGACATCGGCCGGTGGTAGGAAGCGGACGGTGGGCGTGCGTCCGCTAGCCTTCGAGGCGCTGCGTATGGCCTGATGCTCAGCTATCAGGCCCTTGGCGGCGTCGTTGCCCGCATTGGTCAGGTGCTCCTCGAGTCCGGAAACGCGCTGCAGCGCGCGATCCAATTGCGTTCGCGCAAGCGCGTCATCCACATTGCTCGACGGTGCCAACGACAACAGGTCGTCTACCTCTAACTGTGGCAGCCACGTGAGATCGTCCCCCGTGGCGGTGAAGGCCAGAAACTTCGCTTCTTCGGCCACCTGGGTGACTGTCGCAGCGGCACCAGGAATGCTGATCTCGAGTCGGTGCCGCGCCATCACCAAGGTCGTCACCTTGCTGACGCCCTTGGTGCGCATAACGCCCGCCCGGCGAGCCGGTCTGGCCGCAGAGTCGAGTCGGGAATCCAGAGCAGCATCGAGGACATACCGCGACAGGGCGTCCACCGTCGGGTCGGTGCGCGTCAGCACACTGTGGCCCGGAGGCACTGGGAGAGAACGATGCAAGTGCAGCCGGCTGCCTTTGATGGGGGGAAGTTGGTCACGGACGGCGGCAGGCAAAGTGTCGACAACTGCCGTGAATCCGTCACCAGTGTCAGTGACGGCTGCGCCCATCAGCGACAGTGCGGTGCGGGTGAAGGCTTCGACGTCCGCGGGGCCGCCGAGGGCCTGCCGAACTTCTGCGAGCGCGTGTTGGACGGTATCGGGTTTGAGTCCGGCCTGGCGGAACCGCGAGCGCGATGCTTTCTCTCGTTCGGCGGCGTTGGTCCACTCGACCTCGACTTGCTCAGCGAGTGTCTTCGACGTGGCTTCGGCGAAGTCGAGGGTGAGCTGTTCGGCTTCCTTGCCGCGCAATAACAGTGATTCCCAGATCGCCTTCATGACTGTGGTGGAATCGACGGGAATCGGCACCGAGACGCCGATGCTGCGTTTGATGTTCTCGTGTCGGCGGATGAGGACCTGCAGCACGATTCCGTCGATGCCGTTGTCTTCGCCGTAGTAGGTGACGGTCCGGACTGTGGGTGCCTGCTGGCCAAACCTGTCGACGCGCCCTTCGCGTTGTTCGTGGCGGGTCGGATTCCACGCGAGGTCGTAATGCACAACTGCGTTGAACCCGTCCTGGAGGTTGATTCCCTCAGAGAGGCAGTCCGTCGCTATGAGCAAGCGGGGGCCGTCGTACGAGCTGAGCGCGCCGACGCGGGCCTCGCGCTCCTCCGGTGGAAGTTTCCCTGTCACCGAATCGATCTCGAGGTTGTTGACCTTCGCTAGTGCGGAAGCCAGGTGCTCGGCCAGGTAGTCGGCGGTCGGGATGTAGCGGCAGAAGACGATGGGACTGTAGCCGTTGTCTAGCAGTTCCTTCAGCAGGGGGATGAGCCGTTTGAGCTTGGCGTCCGAGCGGGAACCTTTCAGTGCGGCTGCTGCGGCCGCTAACTCGCGAAGGCGCTTTCGTGCCTTTGTGTCGGGCTCGTCGCCTTCTCCGGTGTCTGCGCCCACGGTGACGTCTTCGGCTTCGAGCGTGTCGTCGAGATCGGCGTCCAGGATGCGAGGTTCGGCATAGGCATCGACCTCGGCCTCGTCTTCGGCCGTGGCTACGGCGGAACGATTCAGCAGCGTCTGTTCGGCTGCGGCCGGGCTGGAGGCGAGACAGCGCAGCAGGGCAATGGCTGACCACCACCGGACACGCTGACGCACTGCGCTGAGCTTCGGATCCGTCACCTGCTCGCGGACGTATTCCATGACGTCGTCGAACAGCTGGCGATATTGAGCCGTGAGTTTGTACGCGGTTTCGGTGGTTTCGCGCTCGGGGAAAGGAGTGTCCTCGTCGAGGTACTCACGGATGTCGGCACGCTGACGCTGAATCATGTACTGCGCGAGCAGCTTGCGGTCGTCCTCGCGATCGCGGCCCGACAGATCTGCTGGTAGGTCGCCGAGTCTGTCATCGAGCAATCCGATCAGCGCTTGCCACGCGGAGTCATCACCGCTGTGTGGTGTCGCTGTCAGGAGGAGAAGGTGACGCTGGGCTTCGTCGGCAAGCTTACGCAAGAGCGCATAGCGCAGCTGTGTCTGCGACGACGTTCCGACGCCTGCGTGCGGCACGCACGTGTGCGCCTCATCAACGATCACCAATTCCGGGCACTGCAGCGCGAATTCATCGCGACGTGACTTCTGCTTGATGAAGTCGGTAGAAATCACTAAGTACGGGTGGTGCTCGTAGAGGTTGGAACCAAACGGAACACTACGTAGGAGCCGATTAACGGTGGATGGCAGGAGGAGTTGGGCTTCGATGCCGAACTTATGGCGAAGCTCGCCCTGCCACTGCGGGGCGAGCTGTGGTGAGCAAAGGACCGCTAAGCGCTGGGCTGCTCCGGTGGCGAGCAGCTCGGCGACAATCAGCCCTGCCTCCACCGTCTTTCCAATGCCGACCCCGTCCGCGATGAGCAGCCGAGTGACGTCCTGGTTCGCGGCCATCATTAACGGAACCAACTGGTAATTGCGGGGTGTCACCGCCAGCCGCGCGAAGGAACGGAACGGGCCACCGCTCGCACGGAACGAAAGCCGCAGGGCGTCACGCAGGAGCCGCGCGCGGCTAGCATCGCCGCGGTCATCCACGGTGGGTGGTTTGAAGGTAGCCGCAGCGAACTGATCGATCTCAGGGAGTAGCACGGTGGTTTCATGTTCGTGCCCACCAAGGGGCCTGACGAGAAGTGCACCGTCGGGAGAGCCGGGAAGCACGAGCCAGTCACGACCACGAGCGTTGACGAGACTGCCTGCAGGGTAATCGAGTACAGTCATGTGCTCGCTTTCGAATCGCCGAAGATGCCGGCATTCTCCACAATGGTCTTCAGCCAGCCTTCGCTGGCGTCCTGGTGATGGAACCGCAGCACCAACCAGCCCGCTTCGTCTTCGAGGCGCTGTCTAGCCTTCTCGTCCTTCTCAGCTTGGTGCTCGGAATCATGCACCGGGCCGTCTACGAATACGGCGACGTTCATCCCGCCGGTGTGATAGGCGAAGTCCGGACGAGCGTAGTAACCATCGACGATCTGCTGAGCGGTATCGGGAAGCCGAAGGCCGTGCTGCTCAAGCAGTTCCAAGAACTGTGCCTCAAGGGTGCTCTCGCAAGCCTTCTGTAGGCGCTGCAACTGATCGGCGCGGGTTTCACCGCCGGCGCCCACAGCCACGTCGGCCTTCATGAGGCGTCCGAGGAGCTCGGAGACGACATGGCGGTCCAGATGCTGGTGGTCCCACTGATTGCTGTAGGAGAGCAGGCAGTCGTAGCACGCCTGGGCACAGTCCTCCCTGGCGAATTCAGCACGACGTTTGTCGTCCCCCGTGTCAGGATCGAAGTGAAGTATCTCCAGGGCGGCACGCGCGACGGTTCGCAGCTGATCGCCGTCGGTGGCGAAGCGACGCAGCACTCCCGCTCCTCCCTCCGCTGCCTCGTAGAACAGGAGTCGAGACCATGCGTGGTCTCCTGAATTGTCGGGGAGCGGTTCGACGGCGAGTTCGCTGCTTTCGAGCTGGTATACAGCCTCGATCGCGCGCTTGAACGCATACATCAGTGCCATGCGCTGATCGGGCCCGATCGAGGCGTCTAGATCAAGCACCATGGCGTTGCGGTGGTCCTCGACATAAGGGACGATTCGTTGGTAGCGAGGCGTTTCGCCGTGGACGTTGTTCTCGAGTTCCTCGTCCTTGGACCATCGGCCCTCGACGGTGTCGAGCACATATCCCTTGACATCTTTATTCTTTCGGCGCCGAAGTCCGACGTTCATTCGACGAATCCGGGCGGTGTCGCCGTACGACATGGAGCCCAACGCTTCTCCATCGACAGCGATGGTGCTGTTCAACTGGCCAGCGGCCACACCATGAGGTTCAAACCGCAGCGCGGTGACGATCTCGTAACCGCCCCGCTGACGTTCCTCCTCATCGGCGTTGATGCGATCGCGACGTCTCGTCTTCACGGATAGAAGACGCATCATGCTGCTCATGGTCTCGAGTGATCCGCAGCCGCACTGCTCACAGAACTCCACGCCGCTGGCATCAACGGATTCATGCAGGTACCCGCAGCGGTTGCAGCGTTTGATACCAGTGATGTTGACGCCGGTGCCGTCGTCTCGCGCGGGCAGGCTGACTCGATCGACTTGATAGCGCGCGCCCTCGTGGTAGATGAAGGCATCCGGCCCGAACTCGCTGATCGCGAGGAATCTCGGGCGTTGGACGAAGTCACCTTCGCCGCTCTTCGTCCGACGTTCCGCTGGGATGAAGGCTGACAGCGGCAGGCGCGGGAACGAGTACCCCGGCAAGAAGCCTTCCGACGCGAAGTACCGGTACGTGTAGAAGTCGCCTTGATTGACGTCGTCGACCTGGCCCTTGAGAAGGTCTAAGGCAGCACGGGCTTCGGAAATGCGGCCCCTAGCACGTTGTTTCGCAGATTCGGCGGCACCGATCGTCTTGAGCACGTCGTTGGCCTTATCGAGTTCGACTCGTGCTTCGGCGTAGAGACCCCGCCAGCGGTCGGCGGCAGCGTTAAATCGCTTCGAGGCCAGGGCAACGGTGTCTTGCACCCAGGTGTCTGACCACCACCGGGCCGCGGTGACCTCGCTTGTCGCGGTCAGCACTGCGGTGATCGCCGCGGTCGCTTCCGGCTTCTTCGACGGTGCCTCGATGAGGGCGAGCACCTCGGGCCGCAGTGGCTCGCCAGGCTGATCGATGTCGAGGAGATCGACCATGCTCGCCTTGAGGTCCAGGCCGCACACGACGAGCCAGATCGAATGTGCGTGTGCGCGTACAAGATCTTGATTGCCGAGTTCGAGTCGCGGCGGCGCAACGGCTCCCGAGACCATGTCCCTGCTGCGAGCGAAGTAGTACGCATCGTGGGCGTTGCCCACGGCGCAGTAGGTGAAGGCGATGGCGGGCTGCCCAGAGCGACCGGCCCGCCCCGAACGTTGAGCGTAGTTCGCCGGTGTGGGGGGGACGTTGCGCATGCCAACGACGTTCAGACTCTTGATGTCGACGCCCAGCTCCATCGTGGGGGAGCAGTACAGGACCGGCAGGCGAGCGGTGCCGAAGTCAGCCTCGCGTTGTTGACGCTTCGCCGGCTCCACCTGCGCAGTGTGTTCGCGTGCTTCGAGGCGGGCCAGTCCCCGCGCTGTTTCGGCGTATAGATTCGCGAAGTACGGGTTCACGCGACGTTCGAGTTGGTTACTGCGCACCGGATCGGGAACGCGGAACTTCCCTTCGCCGGAACGCCATTCGATGAGATCGGACTTGATGCGGTAGCCGGTCCGGCCCTTGCCCTCGACCTTGGACAGAATGCCGGCAGAGGCCATTACTGCTAGTAGCGCATCGATGATGGCGACGGCATCGGCAGGCTTCAGCGGATGTTTGTGGAGCGGGAAGCGCTGTGGTCGTCGTAGCCATTTGCCGTATGCGCTCAAACCTGAGAGGTACATGTCGCCTCGCGCGCCTCCACCGGTGCGAGGTCGTGTGCCTGTGTAGGTCACGCCGGAGTACTCGCCTTCTTGTTCGGCGAGAGCCCACGGGCTTTTCAGCCACTGCTGGCTTGAACGTCTGATGCTGTCGTACTTGTCGTCGGTGAGGAACTCCGTTTCGATACTGAGGTACCGGCGCATCTCAGTGAGCAGATAGTGCATCACTTCGCGCCGCGTCTTGGGTTCAGCGCCGGCCAGCGGTTGTCCGTACTTTGACCATCGATCTTCGTCGTGAGCGATCTCGTCGAGGCCGACGTAGGTAAGCTCTAGCTGTCCGGTTTGTTCAAGGTTCGGCATCGTGATTCGCCAGCCACGCTTGAGGTCCGCCCACAAGCGGTAGGTGACCACATCGCGGAGCGCGCGCTTGATTTTCCTTCTCGGCACCAACTCATGCGCCGTCGACTCATCACGGGCGAATACCGAGAGGTCGCTCCCCAGTGCGTCCACGACGCGGCTGCCGAGCACCTCGTCAGTCAGCGGATCGTCAGGATCCGTCTCGTCTTGAGCTTTCGCCGCGCGATACAGAGCCGAGCGGATCAAGGCGACGAGGACGAAGTCGTTGAAGTGACCCGCTTGGAGGCTAGCGTCCTGCCGATTATCACTGAAGGCGAGGAACTTTCGCGCCTCGTCGTCGAGGTCCGTTTCTCCCCGGAGGGAACGGATGACCGCTTGCGACAGGACGGTCACGGCACTTGCGCGTCCTTCAGTACCGAGGCTGGCGACGCGTGAGAACTCCGAGAGCCGACTCGTTTCGTAGCTCGTCTTGCACGACGGGCAGAAGTCGAGGTTCTTGAAGAACGCGACGGGCATGCCCTCGTCGTCGACGATGGTGCCGAAGGTGTCGACTAGGAGTGAACTGGGTAGCTTGTTGACCCTCGCTGGGTCAAGGGACTCGGTGCCGTTCGTCGAGACGACCCAGTCATCGGGGACAAGTTCGAGGAGTTTGGGATCAGCGGGATCGGGCCAAGGCTCGTTGGTGATGTACAGCAAACCGGTTGCTTCGGGCTGCTCGCCTTGCGCACCCCGAAGGATCCGAGGCTGAAAGCTTTCCTTGTGCTTGTTGACGACAAGAAAGTCCTGCCCGCATTCGCGGCAGAAAGCTAGCGGATACAGGGGTTGACCTTTAGGGCCATGTGGGGAGCTGCGCTGGTATTGAGTTGTGAGGTAACGGATCTCAGGCGGTTCGAGAGTCACGTAGACGGTGTCGCCTTTGCCGACGAACTGGTGAAGCTTGAACGCGAACAGCGCGCGGCCGCGTTCGTCGCGGGCCTGAGAGCCCGCGAGCAGTAGTTCCTGCAGCTTCTCCTCACATGTGGCCGCGTCGGATCCGGTCTCCGCGGCGAGTGCATTGGCAGCGTCGTTGAGACGAGTCGGGAGTTGGCGGGCGAGTCGCCCCTCATCATCGGTGGTGAGGCCGAAACGCTGCTCCGCCCAAACGGCGAGTGGGTCGACGTGGAGTCCCTGCCACTCGGTGGGGGTCGCCGCCGTGAGTCGTGCGGTCACGGCAGCGATGTCGAGGTCGGCGGAGGTGGCTCGCTGCAGGGTCTCGCCGACGATGTTGTTGGGCGATACAGCTGTGCCGAAGATCCGCGTGGCGAGTTCAGCGACCTGCTGGCGCTGCTCGGCCTTGGTGCCCGGACCGGCCAAGGTCGCGCTAGTGCCGATGCACTGCAGTTCGGTCGCGCCCACTGCACCGCGAAGCCGGCGGATGAGCATCGCAACGTCGGCGCCCTGTCGGCCGCGGTACGTGTGGAGCTCGTCAAGGACAAGGAAGGATAGGTTTGTCGCGCCCGTGATCAGACCCTTCCGCTCGCGCGGCCGGGTCAGCATCAGCTCCAACATCACGTAGTTGGTCAGCAGGATGTCCGGTGGATTCTCAAGGATCCGCTCGCGGGTGACCTGGTCCTCCTGGCCGGTGTATCGCTCGAAGGTCACGGCGGGTTTGTCGGTGCCGAGGAATTTCTCGAGTTCGTTGCGCTGACTGTTCGCCAGGGCGTTCATCGGATAGACAACGATGGCGCGGACACCGTTGCCGGAGCCTTCGCGCAGGACGCGATCGACGATCGGAACGATGTAAGCCATCGACTTGCCGGAGCCCGTGCCGGTGGTCAGGACGTAGGACTCGTTGCGATTCGCGATCTTGAACGCATCCGTCTGGTGGCGGTGGAAAGTTATCTCCATGCCAACTTCGTCGGAAGGACTGCGCACGCGGAAGATCTCTTGTGCCTTCTCATGAAGAACGCCCTGTTCGACGAGTTCGCTGACGGACCCGCCCGGCTCGAACGCAGGGTTGAGGGCGAGCCAAGGCGCCGGCCACAGCAGGCCGTTTTGGACCTCGCGCTCGACCCTTTCTCGAACGCGCTGATCTTGAATGTCCAAGAAGCCCTTGACGAATGACTCGTAGTCGCTCAAGACCTCGTTAAGGACACCGAACGCGTCCACACAACCTCCCCGTTGCTTCGTTCGTCAGGCTTATTCGGCGACTCTAGTAGCTGGAGCCGACGCCTCGTGGCCGGTTCGAGCTCGTCGAGGCTGACTCAATCGGTATGGGCGAGTGCCAAGCCGGGGGCGTAGCCGCAAGTGGCGCGTGAGAGAAGAGGCGTCAGCGACGACTGAACGACGATCAGACCGATGCGTTGTTGGGATCGCTTGACGCCCCCGTCGGGTCCGAGTGTTCGTAAAGTACTGAGCCGACCAGGGACTCGATACTTATAGCGGACGCGTCCGGAGCTGGACGTGCTTCGACGTGCGCCAACCTCTCGGCCGCAAGGTAAGCCAGCCGCCCTGCTTGCACCACCAGGACCCGCCGGAGGCCCTCTGACACTTCCCCGCGTTCGCGCGCGACGGCGGCGAGGCGCGCGATCGTTTCAGCTCGGCGAGCGATGCGAATGTCAGGGTGCCCGCGTTCGGCCCTAGTCTCCTCGTCAATGAGCGACCGTCTCAAGGAGGGCGGAAGGTCGACAGATTCGGAGCGCGGCGGGATCTTCTCATTCAAGATGGCTTTGAAACGAGACTCGCGGATGGCATTCAGGTAGGCGGTGTACTCGTAGGCGTCGAGGTCGCGCTTTTTCTTCCAGGTCGGCTCGTCGGAAACATCGAGCGACCACAGTGGCCAGACCTCGATCTCGGCCACTTCAAACACATCCAAAATTCGCATCGCTACTGCATCGCTTCTTTGATTCGTTAAGTGGCGCTGTATCCGGACGCGGAGCTGTTCGTTCGTTTGTCCGACATAAATCGGTTCCCCGTCGTAGTCGTAGAAGGCGTACACGCCCCACTCGGCATCAGCCCACTTGCGGCCCTCGTCGTCGGTCTCGTTGAGGAAGGTTCTCAGCGTGGCGCGGAACCGCCGCACGTCGTCCGCAGGCAGCGATGACTTCGCCGGCTTCTTTCGCTTTGGATCGGGCGATGCGGTGGCTTTACTAGACATGCGCCACGAGCGCCGCGGCCGGCGTAGAGGCTTTGAGTTCACCCCGCACAAGTGGGAGTAGGTAGTTCCTCCCGAGCCATTCGACGACCGGAACAGCGACCGCATCCCCGAACCCGAAGAGTGATTGGTTGGTCCTCGCCCCGCTCAAGTTGTATTCCTCAGCCCCCATTAGCCTGGCGTACTCTAGGGGCGTCATCCACCGGACCTGCATACTGCCCCTGCCGACGCGCACAACGGCCTGTTTGGACGAGCCGCCACGCGCAGTGCGCAAGCACCCTGATATGTCGTCGGCGCGCACTTCCCACATCGGCACGCCACCGCGTGTGCGACGGTAGGCGGTGCGATAGACCGCCTCGGGGGCTGCCATTAGGTCTGCGATCCTCGAGGCTTGCATCGGTGAGAGGGATGCAAGGAACCTCGCTGTCCGATCTTCGTCCCACCACCGCTCGTCGCTGTCGTGCAGTGGTTCCGTCTGCCCTGATAACCCGCTGGTCAAAGGCGGCGGCGGTGCCGGCAGGTGCGCCCGATGAGTGCGTAGGTCCGGGTCCCCGTGCACCCACTGCAAGTACTCGGGACGCAAGTCGAGGTTCGATTCCGCGGTGTCGGCTGGCGGATGCAGCGCCCCGATCAGGAACATCCTCGAGCGCGACTGCGGGAGGAAGCGCCGAGCGTCGAGAGCGAGCACGTCGACTGAATAGCCAAGCTCATTGAAAGCCGTAATTGCCGCGGCGAGGTCATCACCACCATGCGAGGTGGCCAGGCCTGTGACATTCTCCAGCGCTACAACGGGCGGGCGATCCTTACCGAGGCCCTTCAGCAAACGGATGAAGTGCCAAAAGGTTCCCGATTCCTTGCCGGCAAGGCCCGCTCGCGCGCCCGCCAGGGAGAGATCTGTGCAGGGGGAGGACGCCCACGCGAGCGAAGCGTCGGTGGGGAGTGAGCTCGCGTCGACCAGCGAGATGTCACCGAGGACGAACGCATGACCTTCGTCCTCGCCGAAGTGCGCGTGGTACATCTCTTTCTTGTCGAGTTCGTAATCATTCGCCCAGCTCGCGGCAAACCCCGCACGTTCGAGGCCCATCCGAGCGAGGCCGATGCCGGCGAAAAACTCAATAAACTTCGGCTTGCTCTTCGCCTTGCCGGCGCGGATCGAAGTCACGCTACCCACGTCGGCCACAGTATCGGCTGAGCCCGACAAGTCAGGGGAGGCGCACACGTACCGTCGCAAGTGATGGCGGACTCATGGGCCTCGAGTGATCAGACGCGACGCGCGATGCGAGCCAACAAGTCGCGCGACACGGTGCCCGAGCTCGCAGTGAGGCGGCTCGTCCACGCGATGGGACTGCGATACCGAGTCAACGCGCGACCGTTACCTGATTTGCGACGAACAGCGGACCTCGTGTTCCCGAGACGGCGAGTTGCCGTGTTCATTGACGGCTGTTTCTGGCACGGGTGTCCGACGCACCACCGTCAGCCGGCCGCTAACGCCGAATACTGGACTGCCAAGGTCGAGCGAAACCGCGCGAGGGACCGTGACACCGACAATGAACTTAAAGACGCCGGCTGGACAGTACTGCGCTACTGGGCACACGAGGCACCTGATCGCGTCGCGGCCGAGATCTACGAGGCCGTCACGGCCCGTCGGTCGTGAGGCGAGAACACGGCATGGCTATCGCCACTTGAAGATCGTGGTATTCCAGTTGGCGATTGCCGATGACGCTAGACCGGCGAAGTTAACACTGCCCCAAAGTTGCCCTGTCTGAGGCGGCTCATCGAACGGGAATCCAACGACATGGACAGTTTCGCCCTTGCGCCACATCGGAAGCCGCACGACGGCTTCGACGCTGTGCCCGTGAGCTGACGTGTCAACCGAGACGACTTCAAAGAGGAGAGCATGGGCGATGGGCCATGTTTCGTCATACGCCTCGAAGAACGGAGCGCAGGCAGGACGAAAAGAGCACCAACCGCACGCTTCGGCTGACGGATTGGCTACCGCCGCGTTCAGACCCTGATCGCCTACATCGTTCACTTCCTTCAGCACCGCTAGTGCCCGCTCGCACACCTCCTGCACTTCGCGGTGGTCGACGGCGAACGGGAAGCGGGTGCCCTGGGTGGTCTCTATCGCGGCATGGCTCGGCAGTTCATCAATCTCGGCCTCCACAAGCGCGCAGTAGAACAGCAGCTGCTGGCGTTGCTCGGGCGTGGATTCCGCTTGATTAAGGCCCGTCTTGAGATCAATGACCCATATGCCGTCAGTACGGTGCTCGACAAGGTCGGGCTTACCGGCGAGCGGCCGCTGCGGATGCTGGAGCCATCGCTCTCGCCAAGGCAGCGGCGGCGCTGCTGACACAAGTTGTGCCGGACGCTTGCTGCTGACCTGGAACCGCGGCGGTTGAGAGACTCCGCTTGCCCGTTCCCACGTCTTCCGCATGCGAACTTTCTTCAGTGACCAACCCGGCCAAGTTTCGGGCGACGGCGGCTGGGCCGGCGCCCAAGTTTCGGCGAGTCTGGTGGCTGCGTTCGACACCGCTTCTTCCCATACCGAATCGAAACCAGCCGGGTCGCCTAGTCGTTGCGTCACTTCATGCACAACATCGCCTAATGCGCTCACCGGAGACGGTCGGCTCAACGACGACACCTTGGGATCTCGGCTGTACCCAAGCTGCCATAGGCACTTCTCGCCCTGGCCGAGCTGGGTCGGCGTGATGTAGTTGAGCGGCTCAGGCCGCGGCGCGCGGGTCCCAATCATCGTTGAAGGTCGGGCCAAATCACCAGTGGGTTCCGGCGGAACGATCGGATATCCACCACAGAGACACGTTGGAACTTCTCCGTGGCTTCGTCATATGCGGCAGCTTGCCGATCTGTGAAGAAGGCCGAATCTGTTCGCCAAAGAGGGTGACAGAGCATCACGCAGTTGTCGCCCTGGGTGATCATCGGTACACCATCGATCTGTCCGGTTCGTGCGCCACCTAGCGCTTCGGCGGCCACATCTATCCAGATTGCCTGGCTCGGCAATGACCGGCTTGCTGTCATCTCGACTCCGGCGGACAGCTCAAGCATGTCGAGAGCGAGTCGCCAGTCGAGTAGTGCGTGTCGACGCGCGTTGTCGTACGAACGAAGGCAGTCTGGACATGACGTGTCGCAAATCTCGCTATGTTCGGCGTCATCCCACGACAATCGAAGATCGTCCAGAGTGCTTTTGAGCATGCGTTCGAACTGATCCGCCTGCCCAAGTTCGACCGCATATCCGGCACCGTTTGCGGCGGTGTCGGCGAGATAGATGGCCGCAGCGACTTGCGCTTTGGCATCCGGCTCTTCGGCGCCGAACAGCGGTAACCGCAGTGGTGTCAGACCGGTTGTCAGCTCCGTGGGATCAAGGTCGAGATGGACCTCAGCTCCACGGCGTAGCGCCTCCGCCAATGACGTATATGCGGCACGGCCAGAGGGCTGATCGTAAAGCGCGACTGCGCCAGTCCGCACATCGAGCCGCTTGGGAGTCACCAACAGAGCGTCGGTGACGCGGATCTCGCCGATAACTTCGAATGTTGGTGCTCCACCCGTACCAGGCTCGGCGAGGATCGTGCCGTTGGGCTCGTGAGTGAACTTAAATCCACGACCCATACTGTCATTGATCGACACCAGTCGACTCTGCGAGTACAAGTCAAGATCGACTCTGCCTACTTCGGCGTGTCCGGTTGGGGCCACGTTGAGTGTGAGATCAGGGCTGCCGGCACCTCGCAACACGTCCACGTCATCCTCGAACGGCTTTGGACGGTAATCGGTTCGGAAGCCGCGAGGTTCGTAGAGCGAAACCCGCTCGAGAGTCTCGTGGCAGGCGCCGCAGATGGATCCTGTGCCGAGTTCCGTCCGACCACATCGTGGGCAGCGCCCAACGGAAACTGCGCTACCGAGCGGATCGACCGGCTCTACAAACCGTCCTTTGGGCTTGTACGCAGCGAATCCGGCCGCTTTGTGCACGAGGCCGTCCTTCACCACTTGGGCACCCGGGGCGAAGGAACTTATCGCGAGATCGAGCGATCGATCACTGACAACATCGTTGTCCATCGCGACACGGCTCTTGATATCAGATGACCACAGACTACGAACGCGTGTGGGGAAACCAAACATTGGTAGTACCCCGTTACGTGCGAGCGCCTCGCTCAGCTCTGTTTCTGTCGAGCCGGTTTCCTGCGCCACGACATGATCGATGTCGTCGATGAGTGTGTGCCTCAGCCAGTCCTTGATTTCGGCGGAGTCCGTGAGGTCGAGAGGCGTGTGGGCAGTAAGACGGTCGACGATATCGTCCACTCGAGGCGAGGCCGCCAGCCACGCCGCGATAGAGCCTCGAAACTGCTGCCACTCGTCCATCTGGCCGAAGGTTCCGTGGTTGCTGTTCGGCGTCCACTCAGGTCCCTTCTTGCCGAGGTTCGAAAAGGCCTCGTACAGCGACTCACTGGCAGCCACTCGCTGAATGATCCGCCGTCGAGTCAGGTCGAGGAACGGTTGCGGAGGATTGTCACCAGTGATTCGGTCGGTGCGATTGAAGTAATACTCGTCGTGAGTGCGATCGCGGCACATGGTGACCGCGAAGCTCAGCGCTTGACCAGATCGCCCCGCACGACCAACGCGCTGCTGGTAGTTGAACCGCTGCGGCGGCATGTTGGCCATCATCGTGGATCGGAGTGATCCGATGTCGACGCCCACCTCCATGGTCGTCGTGACGCTGAGAACGTCCAATTCGTCGGTAAGTTCGTTCTCTTCCAGGGTGAACGCCCCCTTAAACCACCGCTGCCTATCGCGTTGAGCCGAAAGAGGTTTCGTTTGCCCGGTTAGTTCGGCGACCGCCAAGCGCCTGGGCTGTTGATGCGCGAGCCATCCGTAGTAATCCCGGTCCTCTGGCGCGTCCGCGGGGACTTCGATGAGTTCGTGGCCGTAGCACTGTCGGTTGGCGCAAACACCGAGACTCGGTTGAAGATGATTGAAGTTGCAGCGCGTGCAGCGCCACATTTTCGTCCCCGCGGGTTGGAAGATCAACGTAGAGTCGGCCGACCCAGTTTTCAAGAGCCAGCCCGCGATTGCTCGGGTCGCCGCTGGTTTCGACACAATTGCCTCGAGCTGACTCTGCAGCTCACTGGCATCGACTCCAAGCTTGGCAGCCACGGAATCCAAGTACTTCCGAATAGGAGGCGGTATTATCGCCTCTGCGTGTATGCCCCCGCGATCACTGTTCTCAGTTCGCCCGAGAAGACCGAGGATGCGGATAGCGCTCGTAAGAAGTTCCCTTTGTTGCTCTTCATTCAACGGACCTTCGGCAGTGATGTCGCCGTCGACAGAAACGTGCGCGACGGCAACAGATTCGAGGTCACGACGCGCGCGGTCGAAAGACGCCTCGATGACCGATTTCCGCATCTCCTCTCGCAGCTTCGCTTGGCCCTGCTGTAAAGGTGGTTCGGGCCATAGGCCAGCTCGGGGCGGCTTGAAGGCGCGATACCAAGGAGTTTCGCCTTGAAGGCGATCTTCAAGGTATTGGTTGTATGGATTTGACCCGCCTGGATTAGCGCCGAGGGCGACGAACACATCGGTGACCCGCTGACAGAGCTCGTTGAACGCGATGCTCCTGGATTCCTTGAGGTCCTCGAGCGCCTGTTCGAGCGCCGCCTCGTCGGAGTCTGTCAGCGGAAGATCATTTGTCTGCTTCATCCGTGCGATCGCAGCTTCCGCGAGGCCGCGTTCCTTAAATGTGCCGGCCGCTATGAGCGAGTCGAGCGTCGCCGATGGATCCGGTTGCGTGCTGATTTCCTGGCGGACGACCTGTCGTACGAGATCCCGGTGGTGATTTCGTGCCACCCCTGCTGCCGTTCGCGCAGCGTCATCACGACTGTCTGTGAAGACGATCGTCTTGGCGTCTGTGATGGCATCGCGGCCAGTGCGACCGGATCCAAGGCTGCGAATGAGCTGTGAAAGATACAGCTGAATGGCCGCTGTTGGACCACCGGCGTGTCCTCGAATTGGCGAGAACAGTTCGCCAGCCCTGTATTTCGACTGGCGCTTAGAGATGAAGCCACAGGCTGGGCAGCGGTCCGGGAGGGCGGGAATACGATCTTCCGCTGCGGCGCCACCGATTACAAGACTTAGACCTGTCGGTTCCGCGGCGTTGACTTGAGCAAGTCCGAGACTGGCGTGCCACTTTGTTGGGGCGAAGGCGAGCTGAACGCCATCTTTCTGCCACGAGTTGAGACTGCCAGGCAGCACGCCGGGCCGATACCAGAAAAATTCGACGGCCGGTCTGAGGAACACGAGCTTGCCGCTTTGATTTTCGGTTACTGGCGCTGGCGCGAGAAGCACGTCACTGTCGCGACGTTCGACGATGAACCCACCGACGCTAACGTCGCCGCACTCATAGCAGTACAACACCTCAAGGACTCGAGAGCCGCATGAAGCGCACGTACTCAACGGTGTGTTGTAGAGCCGCCCTATACTCCGATCAGTTGTGCCGTCGCTCGTGTCGGGGCACTCTCGGTTGGTGCAGGCCCATATCCCTCTAGGGTTTCGGACAAAGATGTGGCCGCGCAGCGGGATTGATGTCGGCGTTGGCTTGGTGTCGGCGAGCTGCTGAAGAAGTAGTTCTGCCAGTGGCCTGCGGTCCTGGGCCTCGGCCTCGGGAAAGACTCGTTCGGCAATGGAATCGATGGAGGTAGCCCGGATGCGGGCTTCTCCAGGGTCTTCGCACGCTGCGGCGATGGCGTGAGAGGCGGGTTCCGGCCCGAGCGAATCGTCAAGCACATCACTCGGCCGGAGCGTATCGGGAGCGTTCAAGTCCAATTGTCGGCCCGGCTGAATGGTGAAGCTTTTCCTGTCAACACCGAAGAACTGCTCAAGGTAGTCGAGTCCGCCAGTTGTGTCGGTCAGCGATGCCGATGTCGAAATCACACGAAGTTGTGGGCTATCGGGTTCCAAGCCAAGGCGCCGTAGAAGGGCGCGAACGATCATGGCGACCTCGCTACCCTGTGTGCCTCGGTAGAGATGCAGTTCGTCTACCACAAGTGTGAAGACGTTTGCTTCCGCTCTAGCGAGCCATGCGGCGGTCTGTTGGAAGACTGTGTCTTCGAAGTGGCGCATCATCATTGTGTTGAGCATTGAGTAGTTGGTGACCATCAAATCGGGTGCGTGAGCGATCATGTCCCAACGCGTAACCATCTCGCCGGCCCGAGGATCAGTGAACTGGCTCAAGTCGATCTCGGTGCGGCCGGCCTCTTTGGAGGCTTTGAGATCGGCGAATTCTCTCTCGAAAGAGCGCAGCTCTGCGGCGACTTCACGGCTTGTCGCCGCCGTTTTCGGTTTCTTGCCCGAACCGATGCTGCTCCCCGTGTACCGGCCGAACCAGATTGGCCTCTCCGGCATCAACTCGCGGAGAACGCGAACCGCTCGCCGCAAGCGAGTCATCTGGTCTTCGACGAGCGCGTTGGTGGGGTAGAGAATCAAGCCGCGAATGCCCGGCAACCGCGTTTCAGGATGTCGCATCGGATGCCAACCTGATGCGTCCGACTCCCACCACCAATGAGCCTGATGCTGCGGTTGCCACGTCGACGCCTCGTTGATTAGGCGCAGTAAAAGAGGTAAAAGGAATGCTTCCGTCTTGCCGGAACCGGTTCCTGACGTCACGACAACATTCCGGCCGGCGTCAGCGCCGCTGCGGAAATGGTGTAGCACTGACTGCGCCTGGTGCTCGCGAAGGCGAAGTTGATCTACAGGTGCGAAGGGGAGCAGTGCTGTGCCCACAGCACGTGCGGCGGCTGCCGAGACGCCAGCCTGTCGCGCAACGTCAAGCAGCCGCTCGGAGCTCTGATAAGGGATCACTGGTTCGATCATGACCTGACCGATCAGTGCTTCATCCTGCTCGAGGAGCGCTCGGCGTTCGCGCATGACGGATTCGTCGTTTAGCCAGAAGGCGGTGTCGAAGTATCGGATGTATGCGTCGCGGAGGCTATGCGCCAGTGAGACGGGAGTGATCTGGTTCAACTTGCACGTCCTAAGTGGAGAGAAGGGTTACGAGGAGATCGGCGGCGTTGCGTTCGAACTCGCGATAGAAAAGGCAAATCCGGGACCCGCCTTTGTTGATCGGTTTCTGAATCGGCGGCCGACCTGCCATCGCGACAGCCGCACGACCGTAGAGACCCGGGAGGTCGCATCCACGTGGCAGGAAAACGGCACGAGCTTTTTCGGCGTACACCAGCAAGGTGCCACCAGCGGCATTCGAAGCGAGATGCTTGACGAGATGAACCGGGGCGATCGCCGCGGTTCCGGCCTCGATGTCTTTGTCCGAGCGGAAGATGTAGAGCGACTCGAAGCCGCGCCGTAGCCTGTATGCCCCAGGAGCGTAAGGGTCCCCCGAGGGCGTCCAGGCTGCGGTGAGCAGATCGAAGCGTTCCGCGGATTGAAAGCCCGGCATCGGGACTCGTTGAAGGGTTTCTCCGACGGACGATAATGGCGGAAGTGCGCGCAGCATCTCCATCCCCGTATCGATTGTCACCGACACCGGCAGATTGGCTTCCTCCAGTGCTGCGACACCATCGCAGGTGACGTTTTCGAAAGAGGTGACGGATGGACCGTCGTTGACGACGACGGTTCGAAGCTCGCTGCCGAATTGCGCAAGCCCGTGAGCCACTTCAACGACTTGGCTTGGCGGCCAGAACCCGGTTAGGCGGTGACTACCTGATGTTGCCTCGGCTAAGCAAGCTGGAGAAATCTCCCACCTTCCGACTTTGAACTGATCGTCTCGCTCGACACCGATGTGGCCTAGCGCTTCCAACGTGCGAATAAAGCTGTCAACGAAGAGGAGCGAGCCATCGAGTTGCAGCGCAATAGACTCGAGTGAGTTGGTAGATCCGCCGCCAAGATGCATCAAGGCGTCGAGCGCAGCGTCCCAGTCCGGTCGAGTCTCATCGTCGATAGCGTCAAGCTCGTGCGTCGAAATGAGGACTTCTGAATTGGTGGACTTTTTGTGCCACTTGCTTTTTGGCCAGGCCGGGAATCTCTTCACCATCTCACACGACTTGCACACACCCTCAATAAACTTCGCTCCGCTCTTCCCATAGAAGGTAGGAAGCACGAAGTAGTGGGCACCAGTGACGACACATGACTTCGGATCCGGCGTGCCGATCTGAATCGTCGAAGGCTGGACGATTTGGCGACGCCCGTTCCACGTGATCCTAGTTGGCGCCGAGCACGTCACCTTCACTTCGGCATTGCCCGAGGCGGTGACCCCGTCAACGAGCTTTTCGATTCCATCGTGTAGCTCGGAGGCCGAAAGCGCACCCAGTGGCTCGGTCAAGTCGTACACGAGTCGGACCGCGCTCTCCCAAGCGGTATCGACGCCGTTACTTGACCTCAATCGTATCGAGGACTGCTGGATAGGGTTCTTTTTGCCGCCAGTGTAGAGCGATACGCGATAGTCCCCGTCGCCGAGCTTGGCGTCCGGGAGAGGCGCTACGAGTGCGCCGGAATCGGAGGTCCATTCAAAGAGGACGTCCTCGGAGGTGGATTCAGAGAGCGTCACACGGAGGTTGGGCTCACTCTGGACGGCAGCTCGCACTTCTGGTGGGCGAAGTGTCGACCACTTGCGGATCCTGGAGGGGATGCGAAGCCCGCCAGCAATTGTGAGTTTATTGCGGGCTAATGGAATCAGCTCATTCAAGTGCGTCTTAGGTTCTCCGAAAAGCTGAACGTCCTTGAAGAGGACCCAGCCTGACGGGAGGCCGTTGATCGAGTCCAGTGGTTTGAACCCAGGGCGCGCGGCCGATGCGAGGGCCCGCTCGACCTCCTGCACCACGTTCATCTTGACCTTGGTTTCGGCCGACCTCGTCCGCACAAGCAACGCCGAATCGGTGCCGATCTGAAGTCGCTCAGATTCGACGAACGCCGACTGCAGTTCGTCGTAGATCAAGGGGATGACTGTCCGAGGGAACCGCTTGTACTCGGTCCCATCGGTCTCGTCGGTGTGCCGGATGCGCACTACCCCTTCCAGCATCGACCCGAAGTCAACGGCTTGGTTGTACGAGGTGCGCCATAGTCCAGCTGTTCCGGGCGAAAACGCGATGTCGATCCATGCTCCGCTGGTCGAGCGGACCTGCATCTCACCATCCATCTCGTTGCCCAGCGGCCTCAGGCCTAGTGAAAGACTGAGCGACTCACCCATAAACCCAGAGCGGAGGTTCGCAACTACCATCGCTCGTGTGGCGAGCGAGGTACCCCCCGCCGAGATGACTGAATCATCCGTGATGGTGCCATCCCAGTTCGCCAACTCAACCGCGGCCACCGTCGCAATGCGTTCACGAGTTGCGGGTCGGCTCCAAAGGCGACGCAAATTGCTTGACGCGGACGATTGCTCCGAACCAAGCCATTGATCGAGATAGCTGACCAGGTCTTCGGGCGCCATATGCATTCCGGGGCTGAGGCCGAGTTGAGCGAAGACCGCGGGAAACTTCAGCCGGTCTCCCTCACGCACGAGCGCCTGCGACATCGGAAGGCCGACGTAGCGATAAGTCAGCGCGTAGGCAGTCGGAATCCCTCGCTCACCGTCGAGGTCGTCGAGCCAGCTGTTAAGGCACCGCCAGAGAAACTCGGCGTGTGCGGAGTATTGCTGCCGCAGTCGAGCGTCGTCGTGGGGGAGACCCAAGAGCTTGGCTAGCCGCGCATAGTATGCATGCCCGGCGATGTCATCGTCGGTGTTGCCCATGTCTTCGGCTGCGAGTGCAGTCACGGCCAAAAAACCTAGGCAGGGAGGCGGTGCCTTTCGCTCCTTCTTCCGACTCCAGGCTCTGGTGTGCTGGACGAGGGGTCCAAAGTCGACGTAGTTGAATCGATCCACGGTGACTGCCCGCACCGCCTTAGTCAGAGCTTCGCGCGGATCGACACCCTGTAGGCCTACCTGTTCTGCGATGCTTCGCAGCTCCGCGGACTCCATGTCCATGTAGACGGGAACGGCGTCGTCGACAACTGGGTAGATAGCCTCCGCAACCGCGTCATTCCACCGCAGATAGTCGACCCACGGGCCACTGCTAACGTTCGTACTGATCATGCCGGTCCCCCAGGGACGGTATCGTTCGTCCCCACTCGTCCGTACGCAGCAGGTGCCGGTACGGGTGCTTTCCCTCTGTGATCGCGGACCTCACCGGGTCGTTAGGCGGTCCGGACACGAGTACCCGTGATCGAGGGATAGTTTGCCGGAATGGTCCGACAGTTTTTGGAGCTTTGCGCCTGCCCATCTGAATGCAGCCCTCAGATGCGGATGGGGGATGAGGGCCTTCAAGATCATTCGGCCGTGCTCGGGAGGAGTGTCCGCAGTGACTGCCCTAATCTACGATCACGGGCATTGCCGCTCACCAAGTAGCTGGTTACGGTCGACGTGGTGAAAGCATGGCGGTCTCGGGCCAGCCATTAAGAGCCTAAGGGGGCAGGATGGCGCTGATTCATCGATTTGAACAAGTCGCGTCCGACAAGAATGCGTTGCATCGTCCTGTGACGTGCGGGTGGCGATCGTTCAACACCGACGGCGGGGTCATTCTCCAGCTCGACACCTACGGGAGTGCGGAGCGTCAATTACCAAACAAAATCTCGCAGTCGATCCAGCTAGATCGAGAGGGCGCGAAGATCCTCCTCGGGCTCATACGGGATACCTTCGGCGATATCTAACCGAGCAGTGGGCACCAGCGAGAACAGGCTGCTCGCTCTCGACGATGGACTGCAGCCCACCCTCGACACGACCGCCGCAGGGCTCGTCGCCGTCGCCAAACCGTTCAGCGATGACGAAGTCGACGTCACCAGTGTCATGCCGCACTCGATGTTCGCCAACCGAAGTCTGGCAAGCTTTGTCGACGAGGCCGTCCCCAACGAAGGTGCCATTGCACGGTGCTGCCGCCCAGGTGGGGGTTCGGCGGCTGAGGAATTGCGAGACGATCGTTGAGGCCTCGGGTGAGTCGCGGCCACTTCCAATAGCCAGCCGGACTACCAAGGTGCTTCATCGGTGCACAAGGAGGGATTAGTCGATGGCAACTAGTCCTGCCGTCAGCGTTGCCGGTGACGCCAAGTGAGCGTGGCTGAGCTCGACGACGAGCTCTACGACCGCATCGCCTCGGTTTTGGATGCCGGCGACGAGATCACAACGCTCAGTATTCAGCGTCCCAACTGGATCTCTTCATTCGATCGCACCGGCGTTTGGGTAGAGACTAAACGTTCCCGAGCGAGAGGATCGGGTCCGCAACTCGTTCCTGCGTGGATGATTGCGGTGGCCTGGAAGCGGCTGTCGAGTCGCGGCGTTCTGAGCCATACGGAGCTACTCGACGATATGAACGTCAAGAGGTCGGCGTTCGTATGCGCGTTGCTTGCTCGATTTCCTGATGTTGTTGTCCGGCAAGACCGGCCGACCGTTCTAGAGCTGGTCACGAGGAACACCCCCTGAGGTAGAGGAGCAGGATGGCAACCCACGGTTGGGAATTCTGGCGGCTCAATCGAACTGACGATGGCAGCCTGCAGTGGCTTGCCATCACACGCCCGCAGGCGCGTGCGACGATCGACAAGTTCAAGGTGTGGACCCTGATTCCGGACCGTCGGCTGTTTCTCGCCAACTGGGTAGTCACCGAGGATCACGGTCGTGAGGACGAGGTAGGCGCGTCTGGATCCACGAGAACATAGGCATCGACGATGCCCGGGAGGTAGCCGTTGCGGTCCCGCGCGTTTCCTCCGAAGAACTCAACCAAATACTGCGGCCTGAGCGATGCCTAACACTCGACCAAATCGATTGTCATCCTTCAACAAGATTCTCGGTGCCCGCGTCGCTCAAGTCCCTAGCCGTCGGCCTTGACCAATAGCGGCCCCGAGCGCTTTGCTGGCTTGCACCCCAACCGGTTTCATTCCCCCTCGGAAATCTCGGTGGGTCGTTACTGCCTGCTCACACTCATATCCATCGGTACCTGAACATGACGGCTGATGAGGGTACGCCGGCCGTTGGAAGGCCTGCGGCCTGATCTGGCAGCGGGGCGAGGTACCTTGCCAGCCATGATCAACGAGAGTCCGGCCTGCGGCCGATGCGGATCGACAGCGCTACATCACAAGGTCCACGGCATGCCCACCCAGGAGTTGTTCCAGGAGGCAGAGCGACGGCCGGATCTCGCACTGGGCGGGTGCTGCGTGACGGCGGGCGACTGGACCACCGAGTGCGTGACCTGCGGTCAGCGCAAACTCTTTGGCCGGTCCGACGATTCCGCGTGGACGGCGGCGACCCGTCCGCGCACCCCCGACCTGATCACCGCGTACGCGGCGTCGACGCGGCAGACGCTGGGCACGGCAAAGAGCCCGGTCATCTCCTACCTTGGATTGTGGCTGTTACTCGCCCGCTTCGCGCCGGTCGCGACCCGAGCGCACCGCGCGCGGCTGGTCGATGTGCTCGGCGTGTCCTGCGAGGAAGCTGCCGCGCTGGCCGCCGGCCTGCTTGACGCGCCACACCCGACCGTTGCCGCCGCGCTAGGCGCCTGGTCGCGTTCTCCGGTGACGACGTTGCTGCCTGTCCCGCTCGGCGAGCTGCCCGACCAGGCCGGGCTAGACGAATGGGCGGCCGATCACACCCGCGGCCTCGTCGAGCGGTTCCCGCTTCAGGTCGACGAGTTGACCGAGCTCGTCATGGCTACCGCGCTGGTCCTGCAGCCGCGCTGGACCACGGAATTGAGAAACGACGAGAACGGGCGGCTGGTCCTCGACGGCGGACTGCAGACCATCGTCGACACGCGCGCCGCGGGACTCGTCGCCGTCGCCAAGCCGTTCAGCAAGGACGGTGTCGACGTCGTCAGTGTCATTGCCGCTCCCGATGTTTCGCCAGCCGATGTGTGGCGAGGTGTCGACGAGGTCGTCGCCAAGCTCAACGAGGGTGCGCTGTGGAACGGTGCATTCCCTGACGGGTACCCCACCGACGGCCACGCGTGGACCGTCCGCGAAACAACCGAGAGATTCATCGAGTGGGACGCACCCGGCGACGACGACTACCTCTGGCGCAGTCATCTGCCGCGCTGGAGCGTCTCCGTCGACAGCGCACTCACCTCCGCTCCCGGAGTGGCAGAGCTAGTGGCGTCACTCAGAGCGGCTGTGCCAGAACTCGCCGGGCCCATGGAATGCGTGCAGGCGGCCACAGCCGCTTACGACGAGAACGGGTTCGAGGCCGCCGCCGTCACAGCCTTAGTGATGACGACGGGCGCCCCGCAATTCGTCGAGCGCACCATCCGCCGTGTCGAGGTGACCTTTGACCGGCCGCATGCGGTCGTCGCAGTCGCCCGCGGCGGTGCCTGGGAGGGCGTGCCGCTGTTTCACTGCTGGGTCACGACTTGATGCACCGCCAGTAATCCTCTCTTGAGCCTCGGATCTGCGAACAGGGCGGAGCCGGCGGCAGCCGCGACCACGGCCGAGGACCGCGTCGGGCTGTCCGGTGGTGAGCAGCGTGCGGCGAACGCGCACAACGGTCGCGCGGACGCTAACGGTTCCTGGCGACCCGCACCTGTTTCTCGATTCGCTCGATCAGCTCGTCCTTCGCGACGATCTCCAGCGGTATCGACCCGAGGTCAACATCGCCAGGCGCCGAACTCAATATTGTGGGCAGTTCGTTGACCAGTTCGACCATCTCATCGATGAACACTCGGTACCCGTCGAGCGGAGTGGCGATCAGTTGCGCGCAGTCGCTCAGCAGTCCGGAATACGCCGAAGGCACGCTGATGTCGCGACACCGCTCGGCCAGCCCGAGGAAGCGCTCGTGAAAGTCCATGAGCCGGTTGGCCACGTGCACGATGCCCTCCGCGTCGGCGGTGTTCTCGTCGCTGCTGTCACCGAACACCCCCATGAAAGCCGGCGCCCGCATGAACGACTCCAGCCGACCGATGGTTTCGTACAGCTCGTCCATGCAGTCCTCGACGAAAAGAGCCACCTCCCTGCCATTTCGCGCGTATTCGCCGCGCGCACCGGAATAGTGCAAGTCGAGATCGCGCAGACGCGGACGCATCTCGGTGCGACGTTGCACAAGCACCGACACGAATGCCGCCCACCGCCACTCCTCCGGCTTCTCAACCAGAAGCTCGTCGAGTTCTTCTGCGGAGTAGGCGATTGCGGCGAAGCGCCGTTCCCCCTCGGGTGTCTCGTCCGGCGATGCCGGCAGTCGAGGCGAGATTGACCGCATCAGGTCGGCCCCTTCGACGCCATATATACCCCTGGGGTCGCCGCGGCTCGCCCATCGATGTTGTCGCTCGGCACGTTCGGCCAGAATCTCGGCCTCGTATGCGGCCTTCAGTCGGCGTTCCTGCGCACGGCGAACAAGCGCACGTACCGCGAAGAACAGCCCGACCGCCGCGCCTACTCCGAGGATCACCCAGTAGTAGGTGATGACCACCCAGATCAGAATCAGCAGGCCGAAGAACGCCGCCATTCCGCCCGAATCTGAGCCACGCGATGCCATCGTGATCGTCCGATGCCTTAAACCGGGCCCGTATAGCCGTTGTCGCGCGCCCACCCCACGACCGCCGGTTTGGTGTCCACGCACATGTTGTCCACCGCTGCCATCAGCACGATGGCCGACTCCGTTGGGGCGAACCCCGTCCGCTGTAGCTTGCCCAGCACCAAGGACGGAGACACTCCGAAGCGCAGCTCGTGGCAGAGCTCCTTGCCGATGTCGATCATGTCGATTACCGACTCGTAGTACACGCCCATGTTGTCGAGCTGCGCGATGAACTCGTACTGGTCGGCACGCGCCGGGCTCGACATCGCCACTGCCCCGCACATCGCGAGCACGCTCGCAAAAACCCCACGTCCACGCATGATCCCCCCTAGATTTTGCGCTTCGCCGCCGACTGTAGACGCGACCTCTGACAAGAAACGCGATCGCAGATACGGCACCCGTTGTCGTGCCGTTGTTGTTCAATCGGGACATGGGGGAGTTCCACATCCGATGACCATCACGCCGTCTGAGACTCCGCGACTTGCCAGCGCCGCCGAACGCAAGGTCTATCAGGTGCTCCTCGAGCAGTTGCAGCCCAACGACCGCGTCATTCCCGGCCAGCGTGTCACCGACCATCTCAAGGACCACGAGGTCGACTTCGTCGTGGCGATCGAGGGCGCCGGCATCGTCTGCCTCGAGGTCAAAGGCGGCGACGTCTGGCACGACGGCGATACCTGGTGGCAGCGCCGCCGCGGCCACGAACACAAGATCCATCCGGTTCGTCAAGCGCGCGAAGCCTGCTACGCGCTGCGGGACTTCATCGAGAAGGACGTCCGCTGGAGCCAGGGCCGGCTGCGCTGGGACCACGTCGTCGTCTTCCCCAACGCCGAGATCGACGCCGACTTCGCGCTCCCGGAGTGCCCGCGGTGGAAGGTGATCGACCGCAGCGACCTCGCGACCCTCGTCGACAGGCTCAGGCATGTTCTCGTCCGACAGGAACTCGACCGGCCGCTGCTGTCGCAGCAGGGGATCGATCAGCTCTCAACCGCGTTGAGCGGACGGGGATTACCGCAACGCAGCGTCGTCGCACGAGCGTTGGCCAACGAGGACGCCGCCGACGCACTGACTGAGCACCAAGCGGTCGTCCTGGACGCCATCCAACTGCTCAACCGCGTCGAGGTCCGTGGAGGAGCGGGCAGCGGCAAGACTTTCCTGGCCATGGAACAGGCCCGCCGCCTGTCCGCGAAAGGCCAACGCGTCGCGCTGGTCTGCTACTCCCACGGCCTGGCCTCCTACCTCGAGCGCGTCACGGCAACCTGGCCGCGACGCCACCAACCCGGCTATGTGGGAGAGTTCCACGACCTCGGCAAGATGTGGGGCGCCCCCGAAGGGCCCGACGAGTCCATCGCCACCGCCGAAACGGCGCAGTTCTGGGAGCATGACTTGCCGCTCCAAATGGCCGAACTCGCAATGGAACTCGACCACGGTCACCGGTTCGACTCAATCGTCGTCGACGAGGCCCAGGATTTCGCCGACTCCTGGTGGGAGCCGTTGCTGATCGCGCTGAAAGATCCCGACGACGGCGGCATCTACGTGTTCACCGACGAAGGGCAACGGGTGTTCGACCGACACGGCGCGCCGCCGGTGCCGCTCGTGCCCCTGATTCTCGACCACAACGTGCGCAACACCCGCCAAATCGCCAATGCGTTTCAGCCACTTGTCGACCATCCGATGCGTTTCCTCGGCGGCGAGGGTCCGACGGTCAAGTTCGTCGCCTGCGCCCGCGAGGACGCGCTGGGTGTCGGCGATGACGAGGTCGAACTGCTCCTCGAGGAGGGTTGGCGCCCAGAGGATGTCGCGCTGCTGACCACCGGCAGTCGCCATCCAGAACAGATCGAGCGACAGAAGGCCGGGCACCGAGCGTATTGGGACAGCTTCTGGGATGCCGAGCAGGTGTTCTACGGTCACGTCCTCGGCTTCAAAGGACTCGAGCGTCGCGCTGTCGTGGTCGTCGTGAATGAGACCAGCCAGTTCGAGCGCTCCCGCGAACGACTTTACGTCGGATTGTCCAGGGCCCGAGACCAACTCGTCGTCTGCGGGGATCCGGACTTCATTCGTGAGGTCGGCGGACCTGACCTCGCGCACAGGCTGAATCTGCCGCCGGCCTAGTCGACGTCCACACTCACCGCTCTCGACGATTTTGCCTCATCTCGTGGGCAAGTCGCTTGACGTACTCACACGCGTCCATGAGCTGCTCGAGAGACTCCGCGGGCCACTCCCTTACCGGTGGAACCGTCAGGATGTGGTCCATTATCGCGTCACGCCTCGCGCTGTCGGCGGTGCGCTCAGCGACGGCGGCCAACAACTCTTGTAGCAACGCGTCGATAGGTTCGACGACATCTTCAGAGTCCACCGCGGCACCGTAGCCGTCGGTACCGACATCTCAGAATGTCCAAACAAGTCGGCACCAGTGGTGTCGGATCCCGCCGCTAGATTGGCGACGGAGGGGAATGAGCATGAGCGAGCCAGAGCCGGCGGCGAGCCGCGAGATTTCGGCGAAAGACGTCTTCGCCCGCTCGAACATGCCGTCACGCTGGGAGCGATTGACCAACGTGGCGCCGAAGACCGCGCCGGACCGGATGTACCTGGCGTTCGTGGCCGCCCGGTACCGCGGCGACGAGTTGCTGACCCATCCCGACGACCTAATCCCTCCAGAGGAATTCTACGTTCGCGAACGGACCCTCACGGTGGGCTGGTCGTCGATCGCTCTTGGCGTTGGGCTGACGCTGACCGGCGTCGCCACACACCTACCGTTGCTGACCATCGTGGGCATCGTGGTGCTCGTCTGCGCGGTCGTTGTTGTGATGGGCATGGTCGTGGTGACGCAACCGGCGATCGACGACTTCCGGGCGCAGAAGGCGCTATGCGAGGCGGCCGAAGCCCGGCTGTACGCCGATCCGATGGATCAGGAAAACACCGCGACTCTCAACGAGATGATCACCCACGACGAAGGCACTCTCGCCTACTGCGCGGCCAAGATCGCGTCAGAAACGACCACGCGAGATACTACGGCCTGGACGCGCCCTGCCTTTAATTGGATGATTCCGCGGGCGCCGGTATCGAGCAGGATCCGAATTGGGCGTCGCCGCACATCGACCTCACGATGATCGACCTGTGGGACGAGCTGACCGACGTCGGCGAAAGTGCACGTCAGATCGCCGAGGACCGTCGCGCCACCGAATCGGTTCAGAGGAGCCGACTGCGGGACCACGCGGACATGAAGCTGACGATCGCCGAGGACAAGAAGCTCCGCAAAGAGGCGCTCACCCTGCTGTCCGCCCGCGTCTATTCGTTCGCCGATTACGGGACCAGGTGCAGCGTCTCAGCATCACCGCACGGCGTGACATGAACGCGCTCAGCCGCGCGGTTCGACGGGTATCAGACGAGCAGGCACGAAACCGTTTGGTCTGAACGGTGTCATGCGTCTGCTCCATGCAGCCAGCAAACTTCCCTACGCTGAGTTGACGCACATTGCTGGCTTAATAGATAAGTGCAGCAAACGAATTCCGAGCGCTTGCACGTCGTCGAGGGGAGCGATTGGAAGGACGCGGTTATCGCCCTCTTGCAGTCCCGCTGTCCCTATCGGCCCTGGCGGTACGGCTTCGGCGAGATGCGCGAAGGCGACCCGGGTCGCGATCGTGCTCAACACGGATCCGCCGTCGATCATGACCACGCTCGGACGCATCGGCATCGATGGTCGTTCGGATCGAGCCGTGGTCGAGTGGCCGACTCCTGGTCCGGCTCTACTGGACCTTGCCACGTTGACCGCGTGGTCGACTTTCCCCACGATCAATATCCGCTCAGTGTATGGATGCTTCGCGGTGATGCCGGCCTTCGGCTCGAACTCGCATTGAAGGACGCGGAGTATCGGGACGATCCGTCGATGCGTCTCGGACACTCGAGTGTGGCCGCCGCACGCATCCTGTTGCACTCGATGGGTCGTTGTGCGGGTTGCGATTCGGGAATCGACCTGACGCGGTGGGACGCGCGTGAGAATGCGCGTATCCGTACTGTCGACGCGCCTTTGCGTGATGCGTCTGCGTTGCTGATCCAGGACTTGCGTGGGCGGGCCAGCTACGTCGAGGGACCGTTCAATCCGAAGAGTTGGCTGCTGCCCGACCTTCCGGACGAGCGGCCCGGCGTCCTGTGCCCGCGTTGCGTCACGCGCATGGACGAAGACGGACACGCGACGCTGCTCGACTTTCGCTTCTCGCAGCACCCGAAGTGCCCCAACTGCGGAGCAGGACGCACCCAGCGCGCGGTGTTCGGGATGGCCCCACATTCGACATTCCGCCCCGGCTGGACATGCGCGGTTGCTGCCTGACACCCGACAACTGGACCTGCACCAAGTGCGCGCATCAATGGTGAGGACGGGCCTAAAGATGAGAGAGCTTGTTAACACTCGAGACTGCGTGTCCAATATTCGCACACGTCCCTGAGCGGCAGTTTGCGAGCTTGGTGCCGTTTACTCAGGCGTTTGCAATCAGTTTCGAGATCTCGTTGCATTTCGACAATCGTTTGAGGCGAGGACGTCTCACTTCGGTGAATGCCGAATCGGGAGGAATGACGCTGCGTGTGAGTACGTGTCTCGCAGCGCCTACAGGTGATGGTCTGCAACAGTCTCTGAGCCCACACCGCGTGTCAATATCACAGTTGTTAAGCGAATATTCCATAAACTGGAATTACGTCGTTGCGAGTCACGACGTGCACAAGCCCGGATTCCCCTGTCTCGACGCTCCACATGATGACCTCAAGAAAGCCTAGGTTGAGTGTGACACGGACGACGGCGTCGTTACCAATCATCTTGAAACACAACTGTTGCCTACGAAATTCGCCCATAATCTCAACCGGCGGATAGCGCAGCATCTCGCGCCAAGATGATGATGGCTTCGTAACTTTGTGGTTATGCGCCGACATCGGGCACAGAGAGCCGTAAACTAGATCGGCGAGTCCCATATCGAGCTCTTGAAGATGATATGGGCTCAGGGGAGGAGGCGGTGGCTTCAGACGCTTCAAGAGATGATGGTGTCCACGCTCTTGAGCTACGTCAAACGGAATGCGTCCTTTCGCATCCCGGAGCGAACGAATTCCTCCTCGCTTGATCAGCTTGTCGACTACATTCTCCGAGGCTCCGTGCCACGCTGCCTGATGCAAAACGGTGAACCAACTTTTTCCGCCTAGTCGCCACTGATAAGGCCGGAGCGACTGCTGGTCTTCAAGTGCCATGAACACCTTGGGCCAGTCGCCCTGTTTAGCAGCGTCAGCTAAATGATTTCCTGCGGACACCAAGTTGGTGGGGAGGAATTTGGGGTCTAGCAACCCCTGCCAGACGGGCACGCCGCGGGTGAGTTTGGCTTGCGTCATCATCAGACAATCATGCTCCGTGGCTCCGGCAACCAACGTCAAGTTGAGCCATTTAGTAGGTGCCACTTACGGCGGTCGGCGGAAACGTGTTCAGACCACTCAACACCTGCGAAGCGCTGCTGATAGGACGCGCGTTACCGGATGACCCTAGCTCCCCGCTTACAACACTCCACGGTCGATATCACGCGCCGCCAAATCCTTGGCCGCGCGGAGAGTCAGCGTCGGAATCCAGCTGACCGTTCCGCTGGCGCCGGCGACATGGCGGGTCAGCACCCAACCGGTCTCGTCACGTACCGCTATATACGTGCACTGCGCATCGCCGATCCATGACGTCATAGTGTGTGCACCCGCACGTAATCGGCGCCAGCGGTAAGCGGGTTTCGTCATCACACGAATCCCTCGTCGACGAGAATTGCTCCTGCCGTAGTGATCACATGCTCCTGGCCAGACCCTCCGACCGCACGGCACCAACTCTTCACATCGAGGAAGTTCTCCTGCAGTCGGATGTCGAAGCCGCCGTACATACCCGGCACCGGAAACCATACGTGCTGGTCCGGCACTTCGTGCAGTATCTCGACTGGTGGGTACCGCAGGACCTCCCGCGGATTGCGCCCGTCGAACAGCACGCCAATACGTCCGTCGATCACCTGGGCGAGATGGCCGTCGAGTGAATGGATTTCATCCGACGACAGCGGTGAAGGTGGCGACATCAGCTGCTGCTCGAGCAGAGTGCGCGACTGCTCGGCAACGCCGACACCCTTGCCCCAGTGGATCTTGCGCGACCGATCCATGAAAACGTCATGTGCGGTTCGCCCCCTCGATTCTGTCAGCGTCAACAGGGCGCCACGCCGGATCAGGCCGGCGACCACATTGGCCGGTGCACCGTGCCAGGCGGCCTGGTGGAGGACTGTGAACCACGCGGTACCTCCCGGCCTCCATCCATTGATGTCGATCAGCAACGTCGGATCGTCGAGCGTGCTCAGCACGGCTGACCAGTCGCCGGCCTTGGCGGCATCGGCAAAGCGGTGTGACCCGACAACGACGTGATTGTGCTGTAGTTCAGAGTCGAGCACGCCGCGCCACACGAAGGGCTGGCCGCTCATAGACGCCTCATCGCCCCACATGACGATCACCTCCTTCGGTTTCGAGATCGCGAGAGTGTAAGCGCCGCAGCGCTTCCCGAAATGCCCGATTCGGATATGAGTTCGGCAGAACAGCCTTGATATCGCGCAGTGCCTCATCGACGTCGGTGCCGCGCAGGCGTGCCCCGTACAGCGCCCCGATCGTCGGCGTGCGGCTGTACGCGCCGACACAGTGGACCAACACCGTGCGACCCTCACGCCGGAACTGCTCCACCAGGCGAACGGTGTCCATCAGCACGAAGTCCAGGTGCGGGTTCTCGTCTTCCTCAGGCCGATCGATGAGACGCACCTCCACATGCGGTATGTCGCCGGGCATGTCGTCGTCCGCCAACCGGCACAGTGATACGACCGCGCCCACCTCTTCCGGCAGCTGTCGAAGGATCCCGATGCCGCCGAGCAGCACACCGTCGTCATGCGGGTGACGGGCGAACGTGTCGATCGGCGAGCCCGGATACGAAAAGTCGAACTCGTCCGGTTTGCCGTTGCGCTCGATCGCCGTTGCGAGCCCCACCAGGTCACGGGCGGTCAGGCCCGGCCACCCGTGTAGCAGTCGGCGCCACTCGCCGGGGACCGCAGATGCGCCGTGTACGGCACCGAGTAGTCCTCCCGCGATCGCCGCGACCGTATCGGTGTCGTAGCCGGCCCGCACGGCGGCGTCCAACGCCAACCGAAGATGGTCGGCGCGGAAGGTCCCTTCTCTCGGATCGTCGGCGGGTAGGGGCGTGGTGGCGATCGCCGACACCGCCGCCTGCAGGGCCGTCACCACCCAACCGTTGTTGGGGAACGATGCCGGGGGAGCGGACTCGGCCTCATCCAGTCGCTTCGACCACAGAGCGCGGCGGTCAGAATCGATGTGACGCAGCCCGATTCGCACATCTAACTTTCCCGTGCGCACGGCATGCCGGATGGCGCAGCACCACAACACGCACGCGTCGGCCGCGTCCGGGTCGAAGTGTGTGAGGCTGCTGATCGCATGCGCCGCCTCGACCAACGCGTCCTCATCGTCGAGATAGGCGAGGGCCACCGGGGCCGTGCGCATCAGTGATCCATTGCCGGCCGTGCGGCCGGTGCGCTGATGAAGGTCTGCCGACAGCGCACGGGCGCGCGCCGCGGTGATGGCGCCGTCGCGCGCTGCCGCCGACAACACAGAACCGGTCTGAATACCCACGTCCTTGGCGGTAAGTGACCACTCGTACCACCGCTGCACGATCAGATCCTGAGCCTTCTCGCCGCGCAGGTCGGCACCGGTCGCGGCGACTTCCGCGATCGCGATGGCCATCGACGTATCGTCTGTCCACTCGCCGGCCGCCCATGGGCCACCGCCAACCATCGCCACCTCGAGTTCCGGCCCGCGCGGCGGCTTGAACTCGTACGGCGCACCCAGCGCATCTCCCGCCGCGGTCGCCAGCAGCACGCCTTCCACCCGATCGTTGTATGAAGTCATCGCCGTGTTCCCCCTCTTGAGCTAATTTGAGCGAAATTCCGCTAATTAGTTTTCACTGTACGCTAGGGCACCGACATGAGCCAGCAACGCTACAAAGACTCCAGCGGGCGGACCCTAGCCGACTATCCGCGACCGTCCGTTGCAGTGGACACTGCGGTGCTCACGGTGAATGCCGACCAGAGGTTGGTTGTGTTGGAAGTACGCAGGCCGAAGGCGGCGGGGTGGGTTCTGCCGGGAACCTTTCTGCACGAGGGGGAAACGCTCGCCGACGCCGTGGACCGGTCTCTGCGGGTGAAGGCCAACGTGCGGGGACTGCATCCACGCCAGTTGCACGTCTTCGATGACCCGCATCGCGACGAACGCGGATGGGTGCTGTCCGTCGCACACGTCGACGTGGTGCGTCTGGAACAACTGGAGTCGCGGCTAGCCGATGCGACGAGGCTCGTTCCCGTTGATGCTCCCGGGCGCCTGCCCTGGGGCCATGAAGGCATCATCAAGCGAGCCGTCGATCACGTCCGCGCCGACTACCTCGACACGCCGGATCCCGCCGGCCTCCTCGGCGACGAATTCACGCTTCGCGACCTACGGCTTGTGCATGAGGCCGTCGCCGGAACGACTCTTCAGCGCGACACATTTCGGCGGACGATGGAACCGCATCTCGCGGCGACGGGCGCTACGACGGTCCGAGGTAGAGGGCGCCCAGCCGAGTTGTTCCGACGACGGCCTGGGTAATAGCGCATCCACCGCGGCGCGGGGTACGCGAGTGAGGTGGTCGGAAAGGCCGCACCACCCGTACGAGCGGTGGTATCGATTGTGTCGATTTGCACTGCGGCCGTGTGTCCGACCTTCGACGTAGACTGGACTTGCTTCATGAGAGGTCGTCGTCAAGCTCCGACTGGACGGCACGCCAACCCGTGCTCGGGGGTGGCTCGGATGACGAAGCGGCCAACACTGCCCGGTGTCGGCAAGAGCGCCTCCCTCAGCGGAGGCCGGAGCAAGGACCCTGAGATGAGCGACGGTAAACGATTCGCAGCTGAAAACCGCCTACGCCTCGTTCGAATGTCTGACCAGGAGTTGCTCGCGTACCAACGCGCGAAGCACGGTGACCCGTGGATGCCATTAAAGACCGCCAAAGCCTTACGCAAGACGGCCTTACGGTACTGGCACCTGGGCGCGGCCAAAGATCAGCGCGAGCGCGCAGCCGTGGAAGCTAACCGAGTCCGGCTTAACCGCTTGGCCGAAGAAAGACGCGGGAGCGAACGAAACCCTAACCTCCAACGGTGATCTGATAACTCGCCGGCATTACGGTTTCCGGAGGCGCCCGACCGTCGGTTTCCTAACCCTTGCACTGCGGCGCGATTCCTTCCGGCGCACGACTGAACCGCGACTCGCGCCCACCGAGACGACGACAGCCGGTACTCGGGGTCGCCCCGCTGAGTTATTCCGCAGGGTCTTATCGAACCCCGACGAGGCAGCTCATGCTCGAGTCTCGGCGGAGTCGGGATGGGTCCCAGCCTCGACAGCAAATTCCTTCGAAGTATGTGTCGGGCCGTCCCGGTAGAATATAAATATGGAACGACGTCGAGTAATCTACCCAACGCTGAACCGTGATATGGCGCGAGAAGACATTATCAGCAACTATTACGAGACGCTCCGCTGGCATGCTGAGTACCCGATAGAGGGCGTCGGTGTGGTGCACGTGGTGACAGAGGTGATCGTCGACGATCTCGAATATGCGTTCAGCGACGTGACACTGGTGCGTTATAGGCATGGGCGACCAGTCGAGCACGTCCCAGTGACTGGTTCTGTCTGCGAGAAGATGGTGGCTCGCTGCATGCATGAACATTGGCGTGACCTGCAGCGGTTGGCGCGATGTGTCCGAGGTGACGTCAAGTCGCTTTTCGTCCTCGACATCGACTACGAGATCGATGGCGACGACCAAGATGATGATTCAGACGTATCAGAGAATCCATGCGCAGTCGACCCCGGCTGGTCTCCTCGAGTAGCGGCGATCATTGCGCGCGCTGAGGGCCGCCCGGTCCGGGCGCCTGCGCTCGCGACGCGGTGAAGTACGAAAGAAAGAAATAGTCGACGCCTAGATCAGGAGGGCCGCCGTGAATGGTTCTGCAGTAGAGGGCTACGACGTCATCGGCGACGTGCATGGATGCGCCACCAAACTCGAGGCTCTGTTGACCACTCTCGGTTACGAGATCGCCGACGCTGACTCGACATACCGCCACCCGCTCCGTCGTGCAATCTTCGTGGGCGACCTCATCGACCGCGGAGACGAACAACTCCGTGTCTTGCAGTTGGCCAAGCGCATGGTCGATGCGGGAAGCGCTCAAATCGTCATGGGCAATCACGAATTCAACGCCATCGCCTATGACACCGAATGGCCGCACGGCAGCGGAAAGTATCTGCGCCCGCACGATGACCCCGGGAACCTCTACTCCGAGAAGAACTTTAAACAGCATCGGAATTTTCTCGATCAAGTCACCGGCGAGAACCGGCGCTATTACCTGGACTGGTTCAAAACTCTGCCGTTGTGGCTGGATCTGGGAGCATTGCGTGTAATCCACTCATGCTGGCATGCCGACTCCATCGCGGTCGTAGAACAGCGGTGCGGCTCCAACACCCCGTTCACAGAACTGGAACATCTTGTATCGGCCAACTCCCATGGGGATCCGCTGTACCACGCAGTCGAGACGCTACTCAAGGGGCCCGAGATCAGCCTGGTCGACCATGGCCAGCTCGAGTACCACGACAAGGACGGCATCCCACGCGACAACGCCCGGGTGCAATGGTGGAACAGCAATGCCCGCACGCTTCGCGAAATCGCCGAAATGGGAGGAAGATTCACCACTGCAACGGGCGACACCTACCCTCCGTTGCCGGACCTGGAACTGGCGAATTCCGCCCGGGCGTACGTCTACTCAGCAACGGTCCCGGTTGTGTACGGCCACTACTGGCGGCAGGGCGTCCCCAAACATCGGGACGCCTGGACGGATTACACCGCGTGCGTGGATTTCAGTGCGGTCAAGGGCGGGGCGTTGACTGCGTACCGCTGGTCTGGGGAGAAGCGGATCTGCCCCGACAATTATGTGTCGAGCGCCGTGTGTTGAGCGTGGAGGTCACTGCCGTCGTCCACGGACCGCTGCCCACTACTACGTGCACGACCATGTCTCGCTGCACTGATGGCCCCACGAATCGACGCGGTATCCGCACTGCGTGCGCCGAGATCGCCGGGGGATAACGTCAATTCGTCACACTCCTACCAGCGCGCGCTGACGTTGGCGGCGATCTGGTCGGCGATCCTCACCGCCGAGTCGCCAGGGTTGGCGCTGCACGTGTTGATGTCGATGATGACGTTGTTCCGCAGCGCCAGCGCGCGTCCACAGGCCCAGCCGAGAGAACCGGCATCACGTTGCACCGCAATCGTTCTCAGCGTGTCGTTCGCGACGGAGATCCGCCCGACCGACCAGTGCGACCCGCTCTGCGTGTGGGTGTACTCGGTGCAGGCCCGCCACTGCTGGGCGGAGGCGTCCAAGAACGTACGGGCCATTTCCACCGTGGGAAACAACACCACCGCCTGCTTGAGATAGTGCGTGAAGTCATCGCCGTTGTTGAGGCTCTGGTCACGCTCGGCCCGAAAGCCGCTGTCGGCATACACCGGCGCCTCCGCCGAGCCGTCGACGGCCAGGCATTCCGCAGGCGCCATGGTGGCGCTGTTGTCGGACATCTCGGTCTGGGTGCTTGTTACCGTCATCCCGACCGTGCCCATCGCGACGTTCACCTGTTCGGGGCGCAGCAGCAATTCAACCAGCTCACGCTCGACGAGCGGACGCGGAATCATCGTTCGGGTGGTGGTCACCGACTCGGCATTGCCGACATTGCTGACGCAGCCGGTGACCAGAACGGAGATGACTGCAACCGCCAGTGCGGCCGTGAGCTGGCGCATATTCCCTCCCGTCCAGACGTGCGCAACCGATTCGTCGTGCGTTATCCCCCGTAGCGCGCAGTGAGTAAATGATGCAGCAGCACCGTCGACGCCCAAGCGGGCTCGACGGCGTTTCCTGGTCACGATGCACAGTGCTTTTCATAACGGGTAGAGCACGGCGTTCAGTAACAGTCATCGAGAGCCCGGCGTCGCTGCGAGAAACACAACGACCGCAATCACGAGATGCTTCGTGCATGGAGCATGCCGCACCCGATGCCCGCGGACATGGCAGGTTGACGACGTGGGTTACAGCGCGTCGGTCCTGACCGGCTCCCCCGCGGTCAACAGGTGGGAGGCGACGTAGCCGAGCACCTCGTCGGCGGCCGCGAAGCCACCTAAATGACTCTCCTCGGGCATGAGGATGAGCTCAGCGTTCGGCAGACGTTCGGCGGCTTTCCTGGCGTCGTCGAACGGGATGATGGAGTCGGCGTCGCCGTGCCACCACCGCACCGGCACCCGAACGTCCGCGAGCCGAAATCCCCAGTCGCGCCCGCAGAGTCGGGCATCATCGAGCAGCGCCTGGAATGGCACCTTGCCGCCGAGCACGTGGATGATGTCGTCGATGAACATCGCCTCGATGTCGGGATCGCTGAACACGCGTTGATCGCCCTCGGGCATCACCTTCGTCAGACCCTGGTACGCGAAATGGGCGAGGGGAATGATCGGCAGCAGCAAGCCGGCGGTGATCCGGGCGAAGGGTTCGCGCAGGGCTGAGAGCACCCCGTTGAAGCGGTGGGCCATGACGATGGCGCCGCTGGCGGTGGCGTCCTCTCCGAAGGACGGCGTAACCCCGCCGAGGACGGCGACGGCGACGACGCGGCCGGCCAGCGCTCCGGTCCCCGCGCAGGACAACGCATAGGGCCCGCCGCCGGAGAGGCCGACGACCCCGAGATGAGCGGCGCCGAGTGCGTCGGCCACACACGCCATGTCGTCCGCGAAGTCCGACACCGACTCGTAGACGTGTGGATCGGACAACCCGGAGCCGGGTCGTTCGATCAGCACGACGCGAAGGCCCAGCTCTTCGGCAGCGCGCCGGCCGACCAGCGGAAGTTGGCGTCGACCCCCTGGGGTCCCGTGGAACCATAGGACGACGGGGCCGTTCGGATCGCCGTACTCGGCATATCCAATGCGTCGGCCGTCGGGCAGATGGAAGCGGCCTTCGGCGCGCGGATTCTCGATCGCAGGCACGCCGGGTGGGCGCCGCCAGGCATTCAGCACATTCATGGCTTACAAAGACTCCTTTGTCTGTAAGTACTAGGAATCTTCGCATTGCCGCCCGGCCCACGGGTAAGGCACCTCAGGAATCGCTTGCGTTGGGAACAACCGCGCCGGAAATGGACCGTGAACAGTGCAGGACTACTAGCGTGAATTCTCCGTAACAGCGGACGCTGGGAGGCGAGGATGCGAGCCGAGTACGTGACTGACAGAAGTGGCCCACATCGATTGGCGGCCCTGCTTGCCGCAGTCCTCATAGCGTTCCTCGGCACCGGACTGCTGAACCCTGCAGCCGCACACGCTCAAGACGACGAGACCTACGTCATCGCCACCGATACAACTTTCGCGCCGTTCGAATTCCAGGACGAGGACGGCGAATTCGTCGGCATCGACATGGATCTTCTCCGCGACATTGCCAAGGACCAGGGCTTCGAGGTCGACATCAAACCGCTGGGTTTCGACGCGGCGCTACAAGCAGTGCAAGCCAACCAGGTCGACGGCGTCATCGCGGGCATGTCCATCACCGACGAACGCAAGAAGGTCTTCGACTTCTCCGACCCGTACTTCGAGTCCGGCGTGCAGATGGCCGTGCTGGACACCAACAACGAGATCAACGACTACGAAGACCTCCGGGGCCAGCGGGTGGCCGTGAAGAACGGTACCGAAGGCGCGACATTCGCCGAGTCGATCAAGGCCAAGTACGGCTTCGAGACCGTCTACTTCGCCGACTCCTCGTCGATGTACGACGAGGTAAAGACCGGAAACTCCGTCGCCGTCTTCGACGACTACCCGGTCCTCGCCTACGGCATCACCCAGGGCAACGGCCTGAAAACCGTGACGCCGAAGGAGAAAGGGGCCAGCTACGGGTTCGCGGTCAACAAGGGCCAAAATGCCGAACTCCTATCGAAGTTCAACGCCGGCCTGAAGAACCTCAAAGAGTCCGGCCGCTACCAGGAAGTGCTCGACACCTACCTCGGTGAAGACGCGGTAGCTACGGACAACTCATTCTTCGGCCTGCTGAAAAGCACCTTCCCGCTGTTGATGGAAGGCCTGCAGATGACCGTCATCCTGACGATCATCTCGATCGCGTGCGCGTTGGTGCTCGGCGTGATCTTCGGCCTGATGCGGGTATCCCGGTCGATCTGGCTGCGCGCGATCGGCACCACCTTCGTCGACATCTTCCGTGGCACACCGCTTCTCGTGCAGGCATTCTTCATCTACTTCGGTATCCCCGCCGCGCTGGGCTTCGAGATGTCGGCGTTCACCGCGGGCATCATCACCCTGTCGCTGAACGCGGGTGCTTATATGACCGAGATCGTGCGCGGTGGCATCTTGTCTGTCGACAAGGGGCAGATGGAGGCATCGCGCAGCCTGGGTGTCGGATATCTGCCGACGATGCGCAAAGTGATTCTGCCGCAGGCGGTCCGAACGATGATCCCGTCCTACATCAACCAATTCGTCATCACCTTGAAGGACACCTCGATCCTGTCGGTCATCGGCATCGCCGAGCTGACCCAGACGGGCCGGATCATCATCGCCCGCAACTTCCAGTCGTTCCAGATGTGGCTGATCATCGGCATCGTCTACTTCATCGTAATCATGGCGTTGACAAAGCTCTCGGATCGCGTTGAGAAGAGGATCAACCAATGAGCCAACTCGTCCCGGAGGCCGCGGTCGCCGAACCCGAAGGGGCCGTGAAGGTCCGCATCGAGGGACTCAAGAAATCCTTCGGCGATCTCGAGGTGCTCAAGGGCATCGACACGACGATCAGGAAGGGCGAGGTGGTCTGCGTCATCGGCCCGTCGGGATCGGGTAAGTCGACGTTCCTGCGTTGCCTGAACAAGCTGGAGGACATCACCGAGGGCACGGTCACGGTCGACGAGTACGACCTGACCGACAAGAAGGTCGACCTCGACAAGGTCCGCCAGCGGATTGGCATGGTGTTCCAGCACTTCAACCTCTTCCCGCACATGACGGTGATCGACAACGTGATGATGGCGCCGCTGCTGACGAAGAAGATGGACAAGGCCGCAGCGGAGAAGAAGGCGCTCGAACTTCTGGAGCAGGTGGGGCTCAAGGAGAAGGCTCACGTGAAACCGTCGACGTTGTCGGGCGGTCAGAAGCAGCGCGTAGCGATCGCCAGAGCGTTGGCGATGAACCCGTCGATCATGTTGTTCGACGAGGCCACCAGTGCGCTGGACCCGGAGATGGTCGGTGACGTGCTCGAGGTGCTGCGCGAACTCGCCGCCGGCGGGATGACGATGGTTGTCGTCACCCACGAGATGGGCTTCGCGCGGGAAGTCTCCTCACGGGTGCTGTTCATGGATGGCGGCAACATCGTCGAGGACGCCCCGCCTGCTGAACTCTTCGACAACCCCAAACATCCGCGGCTGCAGGAGTTTCTGTCGAAGGTTCTCTAGGCAGAGGTTGGGCGTGAACCGTCGTGACTAGGAAGGATGTGTCCCAGCGCGTGTGGTGTTCACTCTCTCCGCTGGCACGGCGGCGATTAGCTCAGTTGGCAGTCAGTTGCTTTCGGGCAGTTGTGGTTCGTAGTCGTCCCTGCTGTGGAAGACGATCTCAGCACCGCATCCAGGGCAATGGATCCAGTACTCGTGCCTCCTGTCGGCAACATCCCCCGCTGCGACCCATAAACGCTTGTCGATCACCAAGTCGGCATCGCCGTTCTGCGGGCAGCGGATACCCTCCCATGAGCCTGCAGCGACCAGCTTGGTCACCTCGGTCCACCGCTTCACTTGTGAAGCGTAAACGGGCATTTCGTCAGTCACTGCTGCCGTCTTCGAACGCGGCGGCCTGCTGGCGCAGGCGATCCGCGACCTGACCCAGCCACTCTTTGTATGTCAGCGGCTGGGGACCGTAGTAAACACCGACTGTGCGCACCAAATAATGTTCCAAGTCCGGTTCCGCACGGGCCCCGCGCAGGTCGTCGATCTCCTGGGCCAGCGTCCGCAGGGGCCCGGCGACGGGATCGGCGTTGACATAGTTGTCGACGACTCCCTGCCAATCGTCGGCTTCCAGATCCCAGTCCTGGTGGAAGTATGCGGCGAAGAATTGATACAAGTCCGTCGAGATCGAGCCATCGTTCATGGTGTGGGGAATCCTGTCAGCACGTACCACCCGCCGTTTCCGTCGCCTTTGAGCACCACCCTAACGCCGGTTCCTGCCACCCCCTCCGCGCTGCCACGCTCTAGCACTGCTCCGCCATTGAAGGGTGCATCGAGTTCGAGATAACGGACAGCCCCGCTCGATAGCCATTCGTCAATCGCCTGCTGATTGCCTTGGAGCGCGGTACTGACGGCCGCGGCGGCCTCGTCGGCGGTGCTGAAGGACGAGACCAATGGCAATCGGGTCGTTTCTAGGCGCGCGGCAAGGTCGGCGGAGGTCTGGGCGACGTGACGTTCGATGAGGTGCCCACCGCTGGATTCGCTGTGTGCAAGGATCGCGGCGGTCTCCTCCAACCCGAACTGCCCGGCTGGCCCGGCGTCGGCATGGCTGTAGTAGCCGCTCGGTGCCTCTGCGCTGTGCGCATCCCCGCTGTGACCGCCACCACCGCCGTCCACAACCTCGTTCGGAACACCATGCTGTACAACGTCATCGGTGTGGCGGCCTGCGGTGAAGGCGTCGAGTCCATATTGCAGCGCTTCGCCGAGCGGTTTGGCACCGGGTAGAGGCAGTGAGCCGGCGGTATCGAGCACGGCTCCGAGCTGCTCGGCTCCGGAGTGCTCACCCCAGTTCGCGTACACATCGGCGATCTCAGCGACATCCGGCACGATTCCGAACGTTTTCTCGCTGATGTCGTGGCTGAACTCGGTGAGCCCCTCGGCGGCTTGCTCGGCGAGGCTGGGCGGTGCGGGGAATGCTTGCACATCGGCGTTGGGCGGAAGCGCAGGCACACCGACCTGCCTGCCTCCTGTCTCGGCTGCGGCCTCATTGAGGTTTTCGAGGATCTCGGTCTGTGTGGTCAGGTCAGCGCGGGCGTCGAACAGCGCCTGCGTCAACGGCTCGGTGACGTCGCGCCCGGGACCAGCGCCGGGTCCTTGCATGACTGTCTGCGCGGCGGCGGCATCCAGATCGGCTTGGGCGGCGGCCACGGCTTCCCGGGCGGTTTCCACCCGCCCCAGCTGCTGATCCACGATCGACGGGTCCACCGCCCCGATCGGGCCTTCCAACGGGGACTGCGTGTAGGGCACGTCGGTGGGGGTCTTTTCGCCTCGTGCTTGTGCGGCCAGCCGGTCCAGCACGCTCGGCGGCGCGGCGGCGCCGGGCCCGAACAGCGCCTCATCCAGGTTGGCGGGTGCGTCAGGTTCGGCGCCCGATCCCTTTCCGGTCAACGCCTCCAGTGGGTTTGGCGGCCCTTCGTCGGCAGGGTCGGCGTCCTCGCCTGTTGGCGTGTCCGGCCCGCCCTCCGATCTCTCGGCGTCGGGAGCGTCTGATTCCTCTGGGGGCAGCAGCATGTCTTGCCAGGTGCGGTCGCCGGAATGCTCATCCTTCTTGTCTTCCGGGTTGTCCCCGGCATCGGGTCCGGTCTTGTTGTCCACCAGCTGGATCGAGCTGTCAGGCCGGTCATCTGTTTCACCGTCGAACCGAATGCCCTCCAGCTCAACAGCTTTCTCCTGCAGACGCTTACCGACGAACTCATCGGTTTGCACCAGTCGCTCGGCGAACCAGCGGATGTCCTCGGCGTGCTCGCGTGCAGCCATCGTCCGCGCCGCGATCTCGGTCTCATCTACCTCGCGGGTATCGGTAACCGACAGATCTTCGCCGACCTCGAACCCGTTCGCCTCGGCCTCGGCGATGGCACCCAAAGCTTCCTGTTTGGCCGCCTGAATATCGCGGCTGCCGCCCTCGGCGATCTGAGCGCCCGCACGTTGCACGGCGGTCTGACCGGCGACCACGACGGCATCGGTCGTCACCCGGTTCACCGCGGCGTCTTTGGCGTCGCCGGCCCAGTTCGTGTTCACGATGTTCGCGCGATGTTGGGCGAAAGCTTCGCCGGACTTCGTCGCTGACGTACGCCACCGCCCCGCCGCCGCATCGAGATGGCGCGTCGACCATTCCTCGATCGCTGAACGCGACGGCACCCCGTGTGCTCCGCCGTCAGGGCTCACACAGTCGCCGAAATGTCTTTCGCGCTAACGCCATCGGTGTCGTCGTATCGAGTACCAGCCGCCGTCAGGTCACCGGCTTGGCCCGACACCCGCGCGGACTGGCGAGCACGTACCCCACTGATCGCGTAATCCAGAGCCGAAACACCCGCGGCGCTGGGCTGTGCGCCAGTCGAGCCGCCCCCGGCCACACCCGCCAGCGTCCCCGCGACGGCGTCACTGTCGGCAGCCGCCGCCCGAAGATCGCCCGAAACGACTTCCAGTTCGTTCCCCACGTCAACCTCCCATCGGCCTCACACGCCGCAACCGAGACTAAACCAGCTGCGCTGTAGCTCTGTGCACGAGTTTTTCGCGGTCTACGCCGAGCTGGGTCCGGAGGTCTTCCGAGCGGCGCACTGCCGTCGACGGCCTGAATGTCGGTACCTGCCGATAGCGTCGAATCAAGTCAATAGATGCCGCAGCCTCAGCCCGGCCCGGCGTCTCGCCTGCTGAGGGGAGCTTGCCGTGATTCGACCCCACGATGCGACCGCAACCGCGGTCGTTGTTCTCGGTGACGACGAAACTGTCCGCCGCTGTGAACAATTGACGGCTCGCGCCCCGCTGCGATCGGCGACCGTCGTCGCGATGTTCGCGTTCCCGCCGGGTACGCCCGCTTCACACGACGACCTGACCGAGGTCGACGCAGTCGTCGCAGCACTGGCCCGGGCGATCTCGCTCCGGCTGCCGATATGGATGCCAGAGCCGATGGCGGACCTCAGGCGCGAGCAGCACTACCGTCGGCTGAGTCTGGTACTGCAGCGGCACGGACTCGATCTGCTGGTAGGTCATGATCTCTGGCCGATGCCGGACACAGGCGGCATGAACGAAATCGATTACGCGTTGCGCCGCGAGGTGCAGACCGTCGACGACCTCGATCGCGCAGCACTGGCCGCTGCCGGGGTGGACAGTCTCGAGAGAGTCGTCGAACAGGCCGCCCACGCGGTACCGGCGACCCCACACGAAAATGATTGGCCACCAACGCTTCCCCAGGCGGGCCTGCAGTGGGCCCAGCGTAGCCAGGCCGTCATGGGCTATGTGCGCTGGCTGGTAGACGGTTGCGGTGTGACTCGTGCGGCGGCCGCGAGGGTGCTGAACTCGTCGGGTCAACGCACCCCAGACGACCGGGCATGGCAGTCGCGAAACGTGTCGGCGTTGCTCGACGGATACTACGACCGCCAAGCAGCGGCATGACCGGGCCCATGTGCTACAGAAGTGCTACAGTCGTAGCATGTCTACGGTCGCCTCCCGCGAACTGCGAAACGACACGGCGGGCGTGCTTCGTCGGGTCCAAGCCGGCGAAGAGGTGACGATCACGGTGAATGGGCGAGCCGTCGCGATGATCACCGCGGTGCAGCCCAGGCGTCGGCGGTGGGTGTCGAAGGGTGAATTGGTCAAGCGGCTCGAGACCAGCCAGGCCGACCCCGGCTTGCGCGATGACCTCGCGGAGCTCGCCGGTGAAACCACCGACGAACTCGACGAGTTGTGACAATCGCTCAGCCCGCGGCCGGCGTCCTCGATACGTCGGTCTTCATCGCCAACAAGGGCGGGCGTCAACTCGAGACGTCGCTGCTTCCAGACGAACTCGCCACGACTGTGGTGACCGTGGCCGAACTGAACGCCGGTGTGCTCGCGGCGAAAACCTCCGAAATCCGAGCGCGTCGACTTCGCACCTTGGATGCCGTCGCCGACATGACCGCGTTGCCGGTCGACGAAGACGCGGCTCAAATGTGGGCGCTGCTACGCGTCCACCTCGCTGAGGCGGGGCGACGGGTCCGAGCCAATGACCTATGGATCGCTGCAATCGCAGCCGCCAAGCAGCTGCCCGTCGTCACGCAGGATGGGGACTTCGATGCCCTCGAAGGTGTCTCGGGTCTCGCGATAATCCACGTCTGACCCCAACATCCTGTCGGCGGGGTCCACGACACGGGGGCCCCGACATCGGTCGTTCTGGGGACAGCGTGGCCCTCGCGTTGTTTGCTAATAGGTACATCGACGAAAGTCCCGCACAACGAGTTAAGCACCGTCGAGCCTGGATAGGGGGTGTGTGATGCAACGATCCGCTGCAGTCATCGGCATGGTGTCGGCGGCGCTCATGGCCGCTACGATTCCGTCGGCCCACGCAGAGCCGAGCCAGTACGTCCAAACCGAGTCCGGCAAGGTGCGATGTGTCATCAATGCGGGTGATGCAGCTTGTGAGCGGACTGGCGTTGAGGGGTTTCCCGACGCCCCGCCGGGTCAGGCCCTTGAGCACTCGAACATCGCCCAAGTCGATGCCAACGGCGACTTCAGTTGGACGGAAGGCAACATCGGCGTCGGTGATGACCAAGACCAGGTGCTGACCTACGGCCAGACGTATCGGTTCAACGGGTGGACCGTTGTTTCGACCTTCGACGGAACTCGCTTGACCAACGACGGCACCGGGCGCGGCATGTTCGTCGCCGTAGACGGCGTCTCTTCGTTCTGACGCAAGGGAAGTAAGGGGCTGGCTCGACCGACCTTCGCAGTGACGGGCAGCTGGCCTCGAACTATCCCTCTGCTGCGACCAGCGACCCCAGCTTCACGTCCGGGTTGTCCCGCTGAAAGCCCTCCAGCCGCCACGGCGTCGAGAACAGCACCAGCATCACGCCGTCGCTGCGGGTCAGGACTTCGGCTGACACCTGCCGGTTCATGAATTCGGCGTCGGCAGGATCCACCACCCGCGCGACCTGATACGGCAGCGACTCCAGCGAGATCGGCGCGCTGTACTCGGTGGCCATCCGGTGGGTGGCCACCTCGAACTGCATCGGGCCGACCGCGGCCAGCACCGGCGCCTGCTCACCGCGACGGTCTGAGCGCAGCACCTGCACCACGCCCTCCTGTTCCAACTGCTCGATCCCACGCCGAAACTGCTTGTGCTTACTCGGATCTGCGCCGCGCGCCACCGCGAAATGCTCGGGTGAGAAGCTCGGAATCGGCGGATACTGCACCGGCACATCGACATACAACGTGTCACCCGGGCGCAGCGTCGCCGCGTTCGCCAACCCGATCACATCACCCGGCCACGCCGTGTCCAGCGTCGCGCGCTGCTGACCGAACACCGACTGCGCGTACTTCGTCACAAACGGCTTACCCGTCGCCGCATGCGTCAGCACATCCCCACGCTCGAACGTCCCCGACACCACCCGCGCATACGCGATCCGATCGCGGTGTGCGGAATCCATCCCGGCCTGCACCTTGAAAACAAAAGCGCTGAAGGGAGATTCGACCTCTCGAAGCGCCCCGTCAACCGAAGCTGCCCCGTTGGGTGCCGGCGCAAGCTCGGCGAGCACATCGAGCAGCTGATTGACACCGAAGTTCAACGCGGCAGACGTGAACAGCGTCGGAGTCGACTCACCGCCCAAAAACGTCGAACGGTCGTAATCGGAGCCGTCCATCGACAGCAGTTCGGACTCCTCCACCGCGGTCTCCCAATCAACGCCCGCAGCAGCGAAAGCGTCGGCCGCCGCAATGTGTTCTTCCGGCGCCGCGGTCGCGCCGCCGGCGGTACGGGTAAACCGGATAAAACCACCCGTGCGGCGGTCCAACACCCCCTTGAAATCTCCGGCGATGCCGACCGGCCACGTCAGGGGAGTGGGCCGCAAGCCGATCCGCGACTGGATCTCGTCGATCAATTCCAGCGCGTGGCGCCCGGGCCGGTCCCACTTGTTGATCACCGTGATGATCGGGATCCCGCGGTGCTTACACACCTGGAACAACTTCAACGTCTGCGGCTCGAGACCCTTCGCCGCGTCGATGAGCATCACCGCGCAGTCCACCGCCGTCAGCACCCGGTAGGTGTCCTCGGAGAAGTCGGCGTGGCCCGGGGTGTCGAGCAGGTTGATGACGCACTCGCGGTACGGGAACTGCAGCGCTGTCGAGGTGATCGAGATGCCCCTGGCCTTCTCCATGTCCATCCAGTCCGACACCGTCGACCGGCGGCCCGCCTTGCCGTGGACCGCGCCGGCCTCGGTGATCGCCCGCGCGTGCAGCGCCAGCGCCTCGGTCAACGTGGACTTGCCGGCGTCGGGATGGCTGATGACCGCGAACGTCCTCCGACGGCCCGCCTCAGCGGAGATGCGGGCAGCGGGCGGCGCGACGGCCAGGGCGTTTTCGGTCATAGCACCCGCGATGGTATTGGCTCCAGACCGCAAACCCGTAATCGAGCGAGGTCAGGCCAGGATCGATGCGAGTTCGGTGCGGGGTATCGAGACCGTCCGCGCACCGGCGGCCGAGATGGTCCACTGGCCCTGGCCGATGAAGAACAGCACCGCGTCATCGGTGAGGGCGAAGTTCTTGTACATCCTCGCGCCGATGGGGTTGTCGCCGACGGTCACGCTCGGCAACTGCTTCTCCAAATCGGCCGCCACCAGACGGTCGAGCATCGCGACGGGATCGGCTTCCGGTTTGAACAACTCATCGAACGTGATCGGCGCCTTCTTACCGAGGTCGTAATTGAGGGCGTCGTAGTTCGTCACTGGATGAGCGCCGCCGAAGTTGACGTACTCCTCGAACACCAGGCTCTCGGTACCTGACGTCGGAGTCCCCGACCGATACGACTGCGTCTTGATGTCGAGCGCCCTGGGCACGTCGCGCACCGGCTGCTCCTCGACCAAGTCGATGAACTCGTCGCGCTGGTCGGTCAGGACGTCATCCACGGCGTCCTGGTCGGGGTAGTCGACCGGAAAGCTCATATCGATCGTGTAGTCGGGGGTCTCGGTGTGGACGGTGCAGAGGCCGGCAGCACCAACCGTTCCCTCGAGCTCGGTACACGCGGAGGACTCAGCAGCCGTGGTGGTCGGCGCGGCGAACGTGGTGGCCGTCCCGGACGTCCCGGTTGTCGACGGCGTCGTGACAGCCTCCGAGGATGCTGCGGGTTCGGTCGAACTGTCGCACGCCGCCACGGTGAGGATTACCGCGACCGCAATCACCAGGTGCCACTTCTTCATGCTTCGAGCATGCCTCACTCGACATCAGCCGTCACTGCAATCACCCGGGTCAGCCGACGGCAGACGCCGACGGCGGCGCCGAGCCACCCTCCGGCTCACGGTCCGTCATCAACGCGACGATCTCCTCGCGGTCGGCCGCCGAGGGAAGGCCCATCCCGCGCGCATACCCGTAGACCTCATGCAGCGGGGTCGAGCCAGTCCGGCCGTGAAGGATGTCCACCGACTCGGTCCTGATCAGGCCGGGATGCTCCACGCCGCAGGCCTCGGCCACCTTGACCAAATCGCGGCGCAATGTCTTGATGTAGTTCGCCATCCGCTCGGCCTTGACTTCCGGCACCACGCCGCGGGCCAGCCACGCGTTCTGAGTGGCGACGCCCGTGGGACACGTGTCGGTGTGGCACTTCTGCGCCTGAATGCAGCCGATCGCGAGCATGGCCTCCCGTGCGACATTGACCATGTCGCAGCCGAGCGCGAAGCCGATGATCGCGTTGTCGGGCAGGCCGAGCTTGCCGCCACCGATGAAGACGACCTGCTCGTGCATACCCCGCTCGGCGAAGATTTGGTACACCTGAGCGAAACCGAGTTGAAAGGGTAGCGAAACGGTATCGGTGAAGATCATCGGCGCCGCGCCCGTGCCGCCCTCGCCGCCGTCGATGGTCACGAAGTCGACCCCGCGCCCGGTCTCCCGCATGAGATCGGCTAGCTCGCACCAGAATTCGAGATCACCGATGGCCGACTTGATCCCGACCGGCAAACCCGTCTCGGCCGCGAGCAGTTCCACCCAGTCCAGCAAGCTGTCGGTATCGCTGAACTCCGCATGCCGCGACGGACTGATGCAGTCGCGGCCCGCCGGCACCCCGCGCGCCTCGGCGATCTCGGCCGACACCTTCGGCGCGGGCAGCAGCCCGCCGAGGCTCGGCTTGGCACCCTGACTGAGCTTGATCTCGAGAGCACGGACCGGAGCGCCGGCCACCACGGCCTTGAGCTTGTCGAGATCGAAACGACCGTCGTCATCCCGGCAGCCGAAATACGCTGTGCCGATCTGGAAGACGAGCTCGCCGCCGTGCCGGTGATATCGCGAAATGCCACCCTCGCCGGTGTTGTGCAGACAGTCCGCCAGGGCGGCGCCGCGGTTCAGTGCCTCGACCGCGTTGCCTGACAGCGAGCCGAAACTCATTGCCGAAATGTTGACAATCGACTTGGGTCGGAATGCCTTGGGGCGGTTGCGCGCTGCACCTATCACTTTGGCGCACGGCACCTCGAGTTCGTGCCCGGCCTTTGGCGCCGACGGCGGGTCGGCTCTGCTGAATGTGCGGTGCTTGATCACGGGATAGCCGGCGGTGTACTCGAGGTCGTTGTCCGTGCCGAAGCCGAAGTAGTTGTTCTGCTTCTTCGCCGAGGCGTACACCCAACGACGCTGATCGCGAGTGAACGGGCGCTCCTCGTCGTTGGCCGCCACGATGTACTGCCGAAGCTCAGGACCGATCGCTTCGATCAGGTAGCGAGCGTGTCCGAGCAGCGGATAGTTCCGCAGCAACGCGTGCTTGCGCTGGAACAGGTCGCGCGCGACGACGGCCCCGACCGTCGAGGCGGCCGCGGCCGCGAGCGCCCGAACAGCCATGCCCATGCGGGCAGTGTTTCCGCGCTGGCGGGGTGTAAACCCCTGGGCTCGTTCTGCCCGCGGCGTCTCCACCCATCGTGGGATGATGCCCGCACGCCATATGTGAAGGAGATTCCGATGGGGTTCGAACGAATCGACAGCCTGCTGAACGGCGTGACGGCCGACGGGTCCCTGCACGGCATCGCCGCCACGGTCGTCGGCCGCGACGGCGTCCTCTACGAGGGCGCGGCCGGAGACGCCCGGCCCGACACCGTGTTTCGCAATGCATCGATGACGAAGGCCGTCGCCACCACTGCCGCGCTGCAGCTCGTCGAGGAGGGCCGCCTCGACCTCGACGCCGCCGTGGCCTCGGTCGTCCCCGAGTTCGGCGAGCTTCAGGTGCTCGACGGGTTCGAGGACGGGCAGCCGGTCCTTCGCCCGCCCAAGACCCAGGCGACCGTCCGCCAGCTGATGAACCACACGTCCGGCTGCGGTTACTTCTTCCTCAACGAAAAGCTCCACAGGTACTGCATGGACCATGGATTCCCCCACGTGCTCACCGGGCTCAAACAGAGCATCAGCTCGCCGCTGGTCCACGATCCCGGCACGGTCTGGGAGTACGGCGTCAGCACCGACTGGGTCGGCCAGGTCGTCGAGGCCGTGAGCGGCCAGGCGCTGGGCGACTACGTCGCCGAGAATGTCTACGGCCCGCTCGGCATGACGGACTCGACGTTCACCCCGACCGACGAGCATCGCGCGCGCTTTATGCCCGTCCTCACCAGGGCGGCGGACGGCAGCCTGGTGCCGACCGAGATCGACCTCGATGTCGAGCAGGAATGGCATTCGGGCGGCCACGGGTCCTACGGGACGATTCGCGACTATGGGCGGTTTGTCCGCGCGTGGGTCAACGGCGGCGAGCTCGACGGCAGGCGCATCCTCAACGAGGAGACGGTGCAGCTCGCGCTGCGGGACCACCTCGACGGGGTACCGCTGCCGAAGAAGCTGGACCCGACTGTCCCCGAACTGGCCAACCCGGTCGAGCTGCTCGACGTCCCGCAGGGGTGGGGCCTGGGGTTCCACGTGTACTCGATCGATCTGCCAGGCATGCGCAGTGCCGGTTCGGGTGACTGGTCGGGCCTGTTCAACACGTACTTCTGGGTCGACCGTAAGGCAGGGATCGGTGCCGTCATCGCGACGCAACTGCTGCCGTTCTTCGACAAGAAGATGGTCGAGACCGCGCTCGCCTTCGAGGCCGCCGTCTACGCCGAGCTTCGCGCGACGGTGTCCTGAGCACTGGCGCCGCGCGGTCCCGACCGCTGTGGGAAGATTCAAGACATTCGCGTCGGCGTGACGATGCGAGCGCGGGGGGTTCCGCCTGGTTAAACCACTGACAGGGTTGTCGGTGGGCGCATCGGTCACGTCTGGAAAAGCCCGGAAGATGTTTGGAGTTTCCATGTCCACCCATAGGGTTTCTGAGCACAATCCTGCGATTGCGGCGGCGCTCGCCGCGATGCTGGCGTGGCTGGTGTCGGCCGTCGCCCTGACCGAGTCGACGACGTGGCCGATAGCGGCCGTCGTCGCCGTGACGTCAGGGTTCGGGCTGCTGGTCGGTGCGGTGAGCCTCGCGATCGCCTCCGGTGCGATTCGTCGCGGCCCCGGTGTCGTGGGACGGGCTGCCGTCGCGATTGCCATCGGGGTCGTCGTCGGCGAACTCGCCGCCGTCGTCGTGTTCTCCGGGTCGATCGATCGGCTGCTCGGTGAGCAGGCGGCGCGCACCGCCGAGTCCAGCCCGGCCGCATCGCAAGCCGCGGCCGATCTCGACCGGAGTCGCACGGCGCGCCGCGGGCTCGACGAGGCGGTGGAGCAGGCCGTGCAACGCCGCCAGGAGGCCCTGGTCGTGGCCCGTTGCGAGTTCAACCCTCGGCCCGACTGCCCGCAAATCACCATCACCGGCGTGCCCGGTGCCGGCCCGGAAACCCGCACGGCGAACGACTTTCTCGCCGATGCCCAGCGGACGCTCGACGCCGCGTTGGCCGAGCGAGACCGGCAGGCAGCCGTGCTCGATGCCCAGATCGCCGACGGCGAGCAGGCGCTGGCGCAGGCCAGGCAGGCGGCGATGGCCGATGCGGATCGCGGGCTGGGCGCTCGGTGGGTCGCGATGAACGATCACACGCTGGCTGATTCGGGTGCTCTCGTCATGCGACTGCTCGTCGACGGGTTCTTCGTCCTGCTGAGCCTGCTGCCGCTGATCCTCACGCTATGGCGGGGCGAGACGTCGCAGGACCGCGTTATCGCCGCCGACGTCGAGCGGGATAGAGCGGAACTCCAAGCCGACACCGCCGTCGCGGTGAAGCGGGCCGAGGTGCGCGCAGCCATCGACACCATGTGGGCCGAACAGCAGTTGGCCAGCGCCCGCATGGCCGTCGAGGCCCAACTCCAGATCGATCGCGAGCAGCAACGCCGCCGGGTGATCGACGCGACCGGGCCGGCGGTGACCGCACGGTCGGAGCGCATGCCCCAGACCGCAATAGAGGACGTGTACCTGCCGATCGCCGCCGAGGCCGAAGCGGCCAGCCTGCATGCGACCGAGTTGCCGGCGGCGCCCGCGGTGGTCGACGTGCCCGACAGTGTGGACGAGGCATCAGAGGACGACCGCTCGGTGGAGCGGTCCGGGCGTCCGCTGATCCCGGCCATTCCGGACGTCACCCGGGCTGCCGCGCGCTGGCTTCGCCCCCTGGTGCCGCCGATCCTCGTCAACGCGATCGACACCACCACCAGGCCGCTGCGGGGTGTGCGACAGATCTTCGAGGAGACGGAAGAGATTCACATCTCGATGCGACGCACCCACCGGGTGAGTTCTCACATCGAGGAGGCCGAGGAGGTTGGGCTCGCCACCGAGCAGGTGTCACCCGCAATGGCGGACGACGAGGATCGGGCCGAACTCGCCGGCAGCAGCACGCGTGAACTGCATGGGCGTCGCGGCCCCCGGGAACTCCCGCCGGGGCGCTAGCTGGCCGTAGGTCGAGTCAAGAGGGTGTGTGGGGTGTTGCGGCCCATGATGGTTGCGCCCATGCCGTCGAGCATCTCCGATATCACCTGCTGGTTGACCGGGTGCTCGCTGGCCGCTCATCGCCGGGCGGGCGAATCGGGCGCGCAAACCCACCGTTTAGGGTGCGTCAGCGCGCCGAATTCGCACTCATCGGCGGCGTTTCAGCAGTCCACCCCGAGGGTAGAAAGTGCCTGCATGACGAGTGTCAAGGGCGCGGTCAACGAAGCCACCCAGACGCGCGTCGTCGAATGGATCGCGCGGGCCGGCTATCCGGTCAGCGGAGTACTGCATCTGCTCATCGCCTACCTGATCGTCCGGATTGCGCTGGGCTTCGGCGGTGACGCCGACCAGACCGGCGCGTTGGCGACGCTTGCCGGCAGTGGCGGCGGTGCGCTGCCGCTGTGGATCGTGGCCGCCGGACTCAGCGCACTGGCGATGTGGCGGTTCGCGGAAGCGATACTGGGCCTGTATCCGGGCGAAAGCGCCCATGCCCACCATCGCGATTCGCCAATCAGCGACCGGCTCAGGGCCTTCGGGCTGGGTCTCCTCTACTGTGCCGTCGCATTCACGGCCATCCAGTTCGCGCTGGACGTGTCGCGCTGGGGCAAGGACACGACCGCCGGACTGAGCGCGCGGCTGATGCAGTCCGGCGGCGGCAAGACCGTACTCGTCATCGTCGGATTCGTCGTCGCCGCAATCGGCGCCTATTACGTGCACAAGGGAGCGACCCGGAAATTCCTCGACGACCTGACGGTTCCGGGTGGCCGGCTGATCACGGTGCTCGGCATCTGCGGTCATGTCGCCGAAGGCCTCGTGCTGTTCGCGGCGGGCTTGTCTGTCATTGCGGCGACCTACATGAGCGATCCGGCCAAAGCGACCGGTCTCGACGCGGCGGTCAAATCACTGGGGCATGCGCAGTTCGGAACGGCGATCTTGATCGCTGCCGCAACGGGTTTCGCGGCATATGGCGTGTACAGCTTTGCGTTGGCACGCTACTCGCGGATGTGAGCAGCCGCTCGTGGCTTTCTCGTGTCGCGCGATAGCTCTGCAGATACCTGTCGATCTGCTCACGCCGCAGCGGCTGCGCCCAGATGTTCGAACCCTCGATCTCGATGCCGCTGTCGTTGGAAGCCGCGCGCTTGCGGGCACCGATGCGGAACCCCGCGACCGTCGCGACCATCAAGACGACCAATCCGGCGCCGATGATCCCGGCCAGCGGACTCCCGGCCGCCAGTGAGTAGACGAACGTCCCGAGTGCGACGAACGTCAACAGGAACAACACATACGCCACATTCGTCGGAGAAATCCGCCCCAACACCGTCCTCATCTCTCTCACCTCTGCTGTCTATCAAAACGCTACGCGTATCGTAGCGCTACGGTTAGTGTAGCGTTTCGTGGGCCCCGGGTATTCCCGGTGAAGAAGGGGAGGTCGATGGCGCAACGCCCAACCGCCGACGAACGCATCGCCGACGCCACCTTGGCATTGCTGCGCACCAAAGGCGCGGGCGCGGTGACGGTCGAAGCGGTGGCGGCGCGCTCGGGTATAGCCAAGACGACGATCTATCGACGGCACCGCGACCGCCGCGCCATGCTGTCCGCCGCGTTGACGGGAATCGCCAACCCCGAACCGCTCGCAGACGACGCGATGGCGCCAGATCGGTTGCGGTGGGTCATCGAGGAAGCCGTCAAGGCGATCGACGACGGAATCGGCTTCGGTGGCCTGGCATCCTTGCTCACCGATGACGACCCCGACTTCACGAAGCTCTTCCGCCGTATCCTGGCCCGCCAGCGGGCGAAACTGGAGTCAGTGATCGACGACGCCAAGGACGACGAGTCCTTTCGCGCCGATGTCGACGGCGCGACCTTGATCGACGCCATCGTCGGTGCGCACGTCGCCGAACGCGCCCGCACCGGCCGCATCACAGCGGGATGGGAGCGACGGTTGTTCGACCTCTTCTGGCCCAGCGTTCTCGCATGAGTGCAAAGCTGTTCCCGAAGGCGAATACGTGAGGGGCGCGGTGTCGACGTGTACGGAGAGAACTGCGGTGCCGCGTTGACGGCGATCCGACAGCTCACGGTGCCCCGGTCGGATCCGGACCCCGACGGCCGGGAGCCGGATCGCGATGAGAATCAGATCGGCGCGATCGTGCTGATCACCGACCGCGGTATCGAGCACACGCGCAACGAAGACGCCGGCGCAGCGGGGGTCGTGGTCAACAGCGCGGGGGACCGGCCGCGTGCGATCGCCGCCGTGGTGTGCGACGGCGTCTCCACCTCCGCCGACGCACAGAATGCGTCGAGGGCCGCGTCGGCGGCAGGCGTCGACGCAATGCTGAAGGCACTGGCCGCATCCCGCGACATCCCGTCGGTGATGCTGGCCGGACTCACTGATGGGGCAAAGGCGGCTGCGGAATCCACGTCGCCCGAAGGATTCAGCCCTGCGTCGTGCACCTACACAGCCGCGGTCGTCGTTCCGGCCGACGGCGGACAGGTGCAGATCGCGATCGCCAACGTCGGGGACAGCAGGGTGTACTGGCTGCCCGAGCCGCCCGCGCAGCCGCAACGCCTGACCGTCGACGACACCGTTGCGCAGCAGTTGATCTCCGCGGGTATACCGGCGGACTCGCCCGCCGTGCTCCGAGGGGAGCACACTCTCACCCGGTGGTTCGGTCGCGATGCCGATCGGGAGTGGGACGAATCGAGCGTCCGTACGATGACCACCGCCGACCGAGGCGTCCTGGTGCTGTGCTCGGACGGACTGCACAACTACCTGCCCGAGGCCGCCGACATCGCTCGGTTCTGCAACGGAACCGCACCGGACGAGGCCGCTCGCGCGCTGGTCGATCATGCGTTGCATGCCGGCGGTCACGACAACATCACCGTGATCGTCATTCCGATCGGACCTGATGAGTTGGGTTGAGCAGCGGTGACTTTGCCCGTGACAATGGTCTCGGCGTCTCTTACCAATATGACTGTGTGCCAACCTCACAGCGACTTTGTCGCTCAACTACTACCGCCACCACCAATGTCAGCGACTTTGTCGCTCCGAGCTTGGCACTAGGCATATATGCCTGCAGACAGACATGCGCAGGCGATGTTCAACACAAGCGCCGGAGGCTCGAAGCTCTTGACACAAGAGTCAGGCGGTCGTCATCGCCTTGTCATGCTCCATCACCTCGACGGCCGCGCGCTCACCCGAGCGGACAGCTCCGTCGATGAACCCGTACATGATCGCCGAACTCTCCGTGCCCGCCCAATGGATCCGACCGCACGGCTCCCGCAGCGCCGGCCCGAACTCCGTCAACACCCCCGGCGGCGAGTGCGCGATCATCCCGCCGCCCGAATACCGCTCGATGGTCCAGTTCTGCTCGACGTAATCCGTCAACATCCGCGCCTTTTCGCCGAACCTTTCGACCACAGCGTCGATGACCCCCTTCTTGCGCTCCTCTTCGCTGAGCTCCGTCATCTCTCGTGCAAGGGGTCCCTCTGTGATGACGCACAGAATCGCGGGTGACGGATTGTCTGTGCTGGCATCGATGGTCAAATTGGCCATCGACCCCGGCGCGAACGACTGACCCGACAGGCCATCGGCTCGCCAGAACGGCTCGTCGTAAACCAATGCGATCTTGTACACCGCGCCCGACGGCATGCGCTGGTTCAGGAACGATCGATCCATCGGAAGCATTGGCTCATAATGGATTTGCGATGCGATGCTCACCGGCACGGCCACCACGGCCCGACGTGCACGCACCACCATGTCGTCGGATCGGACCGTCACACCGTCGTCGTCTTGCGAGATGCGCCGCACCGGCTGCGACAATTGGATCACGTCACCCAGCTCGGCAGCAATCGCGCGGTGGATCGCGCCCATCCCGCCGACCACTCGCTCATCCTCGGCCGCATCCTTGACCCCGAGGACAAAGCTCGGCCCGCCGGCCGAGGCCATCTGATACAGCACGAACAGCAGCGAAATCTCCGATGCCGCAGAGGTATACAGCCCGGAGACCGAGTAGTCGAGTAACTGGTGAGCGGGCTTGGACAGGGTATTGCGGTCCAGCCACTCCGCCCAGGTGATCTGGTCCCACTTCCTCGCCTTCGGGGCATCCCACGGGGCCTCGGGGTCGATCTGCTTGCACATCGAAGTCAGCTCGAGGAAGACCTTGCCGATGTTGGCCACCGCCCACGGGCTCATCGACAACGGGATCGTGCCCTTGTACTTGTAGGCCTTACCGTCGATGTACATCATCGCTTGACCGTCGGTGTACTGCTTGTAGCTCGGGATGCCGAACTCCTTCATCAGCGCATAGATGGCGTCCTGGCCCGGGCCGATCCACGCGCCGCCCCGATCGATCCACAACCCGTCGTCGCGAGTCTCCGTCCACGTGCGGCCGCCCACCCGGTCGCGCGCCTCCAGTAGCGCGACCGAATGCCCCGCCTGCTTCAACCGCAGCGCCGCGGTCAGTCCGCCGAACCCGGCACCCACCACGCAGTAATCGACATCCATGGCACACCCCAGCTGTCCGTTGCGCCGGCCCGAACCAGCGCGAGATGCTTATTAGACATACGCCTAATTAGACGGAGTGTCAATAGGGCAGCGCAGAGCGGCAGCAAATTTGTTGCGCCAGCCATCAATAAATGCAAATAGGTTTTGACGTGGTAGTTAGAACGAAGTCGGCCTAGTAATTGCGAAGTGCAGTAACTACCGCGCGGGCACGACTGCCGGCACCGCCGCCACGCCTGGGACCGCACCGGGCACCGCGGGCAACGGCGCAGGCGGTGGGGGAGGCGGGGTGTTGATGATGCGCAGGATGTCCGGCTTCATCTGCTGCAACTGCGCACCCCAATAGCCCCAGCTGTGCGTGCCGTTCGGCGGGAAGTTGAACACCGCATTGCGGCCGCCCGCGGCCTGGTACTTCTCCTGGAACTCTTTGTTCGTGCTCAGCGTGATGTTCTCCAGGTACGACGCGCTGAACTGCGTTCCGAAACCACCACCGCCGGCGTCCAGGTCCGACGACGCACCATTGCCGCAGTACACCCAAATCGCGGTGCGGTTGGCCACCAGCCGATTGACGTTGAGCATCGGGTCATTCCGCTGCCACGCCGGATTGTTCGGCGGCCCCCACATATCCGCTGCCTTATACCCGCCGGCGTCCATCATCGCGAAGCCAATCAGGGTCGGCCACATGCCCTTTGACGGGTTCAGGTATCCCGACAGCGACGCGGCGAAGAAGAACTGCTGCGGATGCCAAGCCGCCAGCGTCAGCGCCGCCCCACCCGACATCGACAGTCCCACAACGGCATTGCCACGCGGATCCTGTCCTTTGTTGGCCATCAGCCAGCTCGGCAGCTCGTTGGTCAGGAACGTCTCCCATTTGTAGGTGACCGTTCCGTTGAAGCCGCGCGCCGGCGCGTACCAGTCGCTGTAGAAACTCGACTGCCCGCCGACGGGCATCACGACCGACACGCCGGACTCGTAGAACCACTCGAACGCCGCGGTGTTGATATCCCAGCCGTTGAAGTCTTCCTGCGCGCGAAGGCCGTCGAGCAGATACACCGAATGCGGCCCACCGCCCTGGAACTGGACCTTGATGTCGCGGCCCATCGACGGCGACGGCACCATCAGCGTCTCGACCGGCAGGCCCTCCCGCGAATAGGCCGACGCCTGCGGCGACGGAACAACCATCACAGCCCCAGCCATCATCAGGGCACAGACGACCAGCCTGCCGACACGACGCGCGAATCCCTCCACCACGCCGCGAAACTAACAACGCCGCTGCATACTCTTGCGCTCCCGCGCTCGGCAGTGATCAGTCTGTTATCGGGATGAGATCCGTCGTGACACTTCGCCATAGCGCTCGATGCGCTCGGGGTCCGCCAACGCGTTGTACAACACGATGCGAGTCGCGAGCTCCCCATACTTCGAGACCAGGGCGTCGGCCAGCCCCTCCCACGTCGACTCCGTCGCGAACTGAGCGATGTGCTCGTCGGTGATCTGCGCGGCCATGCCCTTGAAGTCGCCGGCTTTCTGCTTCTCGCGGATGCGCGCCGTCGTGCCCTCGAACCCGGCCTCGTCCCAGATGAACGCGTAGTTCGGTGTGCTGCCGTAGAAGCTCATGCTGGTCCGAACGAGCTCACGCTCGCGGGCCCGCTCTTCGTCGCTGTCGCCGACGATCGTCATGACCGGCACGATCACCGCGACATCGTCCGTCGAGCGGCCCGTCTTCGCCGCTCCCTCAGCGATATTCGGCACCACATGCCGCGTGATGTAGCCCGGCTCGCCCAACGGATGCACGTGCACGCCGTCGGCGACCTCGCCGGCCATGCGCAGCATCCACGGATTGACCGCCGCGATGTCGACTTTCGGATCCGGCGCGTCGATCGGGCCCGCGCTCCACTGCGGCGTGATGAAGTCCATGTCGTAGAAGTCGCCGTGGTGGTCCAGCCTGCCTGTCCGGAATGCTCTGAAGCACGCCTTGACGGCCCGTACGTAATCGCGCAGCCGCGGGCCCGGGCGCTCGAAGTCCACGCCGTAGCGCCGCACCACATGCGTGCGCACCTGGGTGCCCAGGCCGAGCCGGAACTTGCCGTCGGTCGCCTCCTGCAGTTCCCACGCCGCCGCCGCTGTGACGAACGGGCTGCGCGGGAACGCCACCGCCACACCCGTCGACAGGGCGAGGCCCGGCGCGGCCTGCGAAGCCACCGCTGCATTGAGATAGGCGGTCCGGCCGGTCTCGGTGAACAACAGTCCGGAGAACCCCGCCGCTTCGGTGCGGGCGGCGAGCGCCCCGATCGTCTGCAACGGCTGCGGCGTGATCATCGCGTCGACATACACAGGGGCACGGTACGCCCGCCTTGTCGTACGCTGAGTCGATGGAGCTACTACGCGACGTAGTTGTACTGCTGCACATCGTCGGCTTCGCCGTCACCTTCGGCGCGTGGGTCACCGAGGCAGTCGCCAAGCGGTTCAGCTTCACCCGCGTCATGGACTATGGGCTGCTGCTCTCGCTGCTCACCGGCCTGGCGTTGGCCGCGCCGTGGCCCGCGGGCATCGAAATGAACTATCCGAAGATCGGCATCAAGCTCGTCATCCTTATCGTGATCGGCGGCGTGCTCGGCATGGGCAGTGCTCGGCAGAAGCGCACCGGAGGGCCCGTGCCGCGTCCGCTGTTCGTCAGCGTCGGAGTGTTGTCCTTCGCCGCGGCCGCCATCGCCGTGCTGTGGTGACCGCTATCCGACGTTGACGAACCGGCTCCCGGCGTATGCTCAGGAAATCGGCGGTACTTCGTCATATGATCGTTCAAGATCGTGTCGTCGTCGATTCGCAGTATCTGGCCGGTTAACGGTCAAGACGGGAGCGTCGCAATGACGCTGATCCAGCCTTCCCCCAACGATGTCACCAGTGCGCCGCGCTCTTCTCCGGAACACACGCCCCGATTGCGCTTGAAGCCCAAGGGCCGCATAAGCGGATACGTAGACGGCGCGTGGTGGCCGCACAGCGACGACCTCTCCACACAGCTGCCAGATCTGTTGGCAGTGCTCTCCGTTCGCCTCGGTCCCATTGATCGAGTGTTGTTCAACATCAATGAATGGGTCACGCCGCCCAAGAAACTCTCCATCGGCGGGAGAGCGGTTCGACTTGACGGCTACCAACGTCAGCCGGTCCACACGATCGAAGTTCTCGGCTTAAGCGGCGGGGGCAAAATCGCCCTACTCGTCGTTCCCGCGGACTGCGACCCGGACGAGGCGCACGCCACGCTGATGGCCGCCGCGACACCGCACGACACCTCGACTGTCGACGGGCTTCTACTCATGACCGCGCGTCATGCAGAACAGACAAGGAAGATGTGATGACTTCACCGATAATGTTCCGCACGCCCTACGACATTCGTGTCGACCTCGTCAAGGAAACCATCATGGAGCGCGCCAAGCTCGATGACAAAGATGCAGCCGACCTGGCTGCAGACATCCTCAAGGCGTTGACCTCAATTCCCGAGAAGATGCGCTGAACGCAGCGACCATGACGGTCGACGGCGACCAGAAGGTCTGGTTACGCCGGTACCAACCGCACGTCTGGATCAACTTGAAACTCATAGCGACTCTTCCTTCATTGACTGATTCCGTTGTCGAACAACCACTTTCCCATCCAGTGCGCTTCGGAATCCTCACCACGTATCCACCGACTGTGTGCGGACTCGCTACCTTCAGCGCGGCACTGGCCAAAGGATTGACCGCCGATGGCGCCGAGGTCAGCGTGGTGCGTGTGGCCGATGGATCGTCATCCTCGAGCGCCCGCGTCGTCGGGGAGCTGATCGCCGACTCCCCGGCATCTGTGTCCGCGGCTTCGGAATTGCTCAACCAAAGCGACGTCGCGATCATCCAGCATGAGTACGGCATCTACGGCGGTGTCGACGGGGACGATGTCGTCGACGTCATCGAGGGACTGCGCGTACCGTCGATCGTGGTCGCTCACACTGTCCTGAAAGAGCCTACGGCACACCAGCGGTCAGTTCTCGAGGCCGTCACGGCGGCAGCGGATCGCGTGGTGGTGATGTCGGAGGCGGCCAGTGAACGACTGTGCCTGACCTTCAATGTCGACCGCCGGAAGATCGTCACCATTCCGCACGGCGCGGCCGTCCCAAACAACGCTGCGGTGAAGCAGGCGGGCAGACCCACCTTGCTGACCTGGGGTCTCTTGGGCCCGGGTAAGGGTATCGAGAGGGTGATCGGCGCAATGGGTTCGCTTGCGCATCTTTCCGGTCGCCCGCGGTACCTCGTCGCCGGGCAGACGCATCCCAAAGTGCTTGTCGCACAGGGCGAGGCGTACCGCAACGGATGTATCGAGCAGGCGCGTCGCAGCGGTCTGGCCGACTCCGTCTTCTTCGACCCCGATTATCGCGACGTTGCTTCCCTGAGCGCTCTCGCTCAGTCCGCAAGCGTGGTGGTCCTTCCTTATGACTCCACCGATCAGGTCACTTCCGGCGTGCTGGTGGACGCCATCGCCAGTGGCCGGCCGGTCGTCGCCACGGCCTTCCCCCACGCCAACGAGCTTCTGGCCAGCGGGGCGGGCATCGTTGTCGACCACAGCGATCACGAGGCGCTGGCGCAGGCGCTGCGAAAGGTCATCACCGACCCTCGCGTGGCAGGCTCCATGGCCGCCGAGGCCCGCCGACTCGCGCCGACGATGTCGTGGCGAGTGGTGGCCGGTGCGTATCTGCACCTGGCGCACCGCGTGCTCGGCGAACGGCCGGTGTTCGCGTGACCGCCACCATCCCCGCCCCGGTATTCGACCACCTGCAGCGGATGACAGACCATCGCGGCACGTTCGAGCACGCGCGGTTGACCGAGCCTGATCCGGAGCACGGCTATTGCACCGACGACGTGGCGCGGGTGCTGGTGGTCACGACTCGACAGCCCGGACTCGAACGCACACTCAACGGCATCGCGGGAGTCGCACTGCGGTTCCTCGGCGAGGCGCAGGCTCTCACCGGCGCCTGCCGCAACCGGATGGACAGCAAGGGCATCTGGACCGACGAGCCCGCCGTGGAGGACGCCTGGGGGCGGTGCCTGTGGGGTCTGGGAACCGCAGCCGCGCACAGTGACGTCGCCTGGGCCCGACAATCGGCGATCATGCAGTTCGAGCGCGGTGCACAGGAGCGGTCGCCATGGCCGCGGGCGATGGCGTTCGCCGCGCTGGGCGCCGCCGAGATGCTCGCGTTCGATCCCGAAAATCGGGCGGCGCGGCTACTGATCATCGATTACGCGGCCTCGCTCGCCGAACCGAACGGTGACCCGGCGTGGCCGTGGCCCGAGCCGCGACTCACCTATGCGAACGCGGTCCTGCCCGAGGCGATGATCGCGACAGGGGCCGTGCTCGAGGACGAGTCGCTGCGACAACGCGGCCTGGATCTGTTGGCGTGGCTGCTCGATGTGGAAACGACCCACGGTCAGCTCTCGGTCACTCCGGTGGCAGGCAGAGGACCCGGCGAGAAAGGGCCCGCGTTCGATCAGCAGCCGATCGAGGTGTCCACGCTCGCCGATGCCTGCGCCCGTGCGGCCACCGTCGACGACGATGCGATGTGGCCGGATGCCGTCCGTACCGCGGCGGCATGGTTCCAGGGTGCCAACGACGCAGGACAGCTGATGTGGGACCCGGCCACCGGTGGCGGGTTCGACGGCTTGCAGGCCGACGCGGTGAACCGCAACCAGGGCGCGGAGTCGACGCTCGCCGTGCTTTCGACGCTGCAGCACGCGCAACGCTTTTCCGCAGTGCCGCAATGACTTCGGTGAAGGTCGGGCTTGTCACACGCAGCCCGCTCCGACTCGCCGCCGATTCGTCGCGGGTCATCACCCGATTGTTCGTCCCCGGGCAGGAGGGCTTCGAGCATGAGGACTCCCGCGCGGGCGCGGTGCTGCGGCGCATCCTGGCGCTGGACGAGAACGACGTCCGCGTGTCGCTGGACGATGTCGTCACGCGCTTCGGTTGGCGGCACCGCGACCTGATCGGCGTATTTCATGCCCATGCTCGTGAACTTGCCGATCGGCTGGACGCGGGGCGCGAACTGTCCGAAGCACGAATGATGTTGCTGGGCGCGACGTTCACGAGCGAGTACGCCATCGAAGGGGCGGCCCTGTGCAATCCCAGCATGGTGGCCCACCCGGACCAGGCGGGCACACCGGCCGGCAGCCTGAGATTCGTGATGAGCGTGCGTGGCATCGGGGAGGGGCACGTATCGTCGATCGGTTTCCGTACCGGCCTCATCGATGCCACAGGTGCGGTGACGATCGATGCTGCGGCTCCGTTCGCCACCGCGGGCAAGGCGGTGCCGGTGCTGCTGGACGCCGCGGTCCTACGTGCTGAGCTCTCTCGTCTGCACGATGCCGGAGAAGGCGCCGATTACGTCCTCAACGCGCTCGGCGACCGCTTCACACGGAACGACCTCGAAGAGCAGCTCGACAGACTTCAGAAGCATCGGAGGACGCGTGGTCATGCGTCCGAGACGATTTCGCGGATTCGGACGATCGCCGACCGTACATACGGCATCGATTTCGCCGAGGCCATCCCGCTCGTCGAGCGGATTCTGTGGCCGGCAATGGGTGCCGAGGCTGGTGGTATGGAGGACGCGCGCTTCGTCCGGTTCGTTGATGACGACGAGTCGGTCACCTTCTACGCGAGCTACACGGCGTACAGCGGAACGCATATCAGCCAGCAGTTGCTCGCGACGAAGGATTTCGCATCGTTCAGCACCTCGCCGTTGGTCGGCTCTGCGGCCGCCAACAAGGGTTTGGCGCTGTTCCCCCGCCGCTTCCGCGGTCAATTCGCTGCCATGTCGAGGTCTGACCGCGAATCGAATTCGTTTGCGTACTCGGACTCCCCGCAGATCTGGACCGAATCCGTGCCCTGTCAGCACCCGACTCAGGCGTGGGAGGCCCTGCAACTCGGAAACTGCGGGCCGCCCATCGAAACCGACGCGGGGTGGTTGATGCTCACGCACGGTGTCGGACCGATGCGGACATACCGGATCGGAGCGATATTGCTCGATCTGGAGAATCCCTCGCGGATAATCGCCGCGCTCAAAGATCCGCTGGTGAGTCCGGGTGCCGACGAGCAGGACGGCTACGTTCCGAATGTCGTCTACTCGTGTGGCGCCCTTGTGCATGCCGGAATCCTGGTGGTGCCCTATGGAATCGGGGATGCGGCTATCGGTTTCGCGACCGTCCCGCTGTCAGAACTTCTCGACGCAATGAACCGCTGAAATCACCATCTGAGTAGACGGAGTGCACGATGAGCGAAGCTGATGACCAACGACAAAAGGCGTTTCGCGAGAACGTGATCCACGTGGGATCAGGCTTCCTAGCGAAGGAGCATCCGCACGTGCTGGATGTGTTGGCGACGCTAGCGCCCCATTTGGGGAGGTGGGATCCGAGCCAGGTGGACATCGAAGTCACCCTGCAGGACCGCGGCGGCAAGCAGCAGCGGGTCACCCTGCGGACGAGCCTGCCCGGCCGTCCACAGCTGGTGGCGGTCGCCGACAACCCGGACCTCACCCGCGCGTTGAGCGATGCGAAGCGCGAGTTGATCGGGCAGCTCGAACACCAGAAGTCGGAGCGCGAACCGATGCACAACCGCCGGCTTCGGGACGCAACGATAAGGCATCCGGACACGACCGAACCGCCCGATGTCGCTCATATGCCCTGATACGCATACCGATTCACGTGTAGGCTCGACACAATCCGATCGTGTAGTCCGCTAACCCAACTGAGCGACCAGGGCCGCCGTCACCTCGACCGTCGACGCGGACCCGCCCAGATCGCCGGTGCGGGTCTCCGGCTTCGCCAACGTCGCTTCGATCGCCGCCATCACTGCAGCGGCCGCGTCCATATGTCCCAGGTGCTCGAGCATCAACGCCGCCGACCACACCGCGCCGATCGGGTTCGCGATCCCGCGGCCCGCGATGTCGGGCGCCGAACCGTGCACCGGCTCGAACATCGACGGGTACTTCTTGGTCGGATCCAGATTGCCCGACGGCGCAATCCCGATCGACCCCGCGACGGCTGCGGCGAGGTCAGACAGGATGTCGCCGAACAGGTTTGACCCCACCACGACGTCGAAGCGTTGCGGCTGCAACACGAACTTCGCGGCCAACGCGTCGATGTGCTCGCTGTCCATCCGGACATCCGGGAAGTGCGCAGCGCGCTCGGCGACCACCTCATCCCAGAACGGCAGCGTGTGCACGATACCGTTCGACTTCGTCGCCGACGTGACGTATCCGCGCCGCGACCGCGCCAGCTCGAAGGCATAGTCGGCGATCCGACTGACCCCGACACGCGTGAAAACCGACTCCTGCACGGCCATCTCCTCGGGGAAGCCGCGGTTGAGCCGTCCGCCGATCTCGCTGTACTCGCCCTCGACATTCTCCCGCACCACCACGAAGTCCACGTCACCCGGTGCCCGCAGCGGACTTTCGACGCCGTCGAAGACCTTGATCGGGCGCAGGTTGACGTACTGGCGAAACGCCCGCCGAATCGGGATCAGCAGTCCCCACAGCGACACGTGGTCCGGTACTCCCGGCCAGCCGACCGCGCCGAGCAGGATCGCGTCGAAGCCGCGCAGCGTGTCGATGGCATCCTCGGGCATCATCGCCCCGGTCTGGGTGTAGCGCTCACATGACCAGTCGAAGTCCGTGTAGGACAACTCGATTCCGTGCTTGGGGCCGACAGCGTCGAGCACTGCGCGAGCCGATGTGATGACTTCGGGTCCGATCCCGTCGCCCGGGATCACCGCGATGGAACTCATCCGCCGAGCCCCAGCAGACCGATCATGATCGGCAGCAGGATGATGATCAGGATCGCGCCCGCGATGTCGAACGTGATCCCGGATCTGATCATCGTCGTGATCTTGACGACGCCCGAGCCGTAGACGATCGCGTTCTGCGGCGTCGACACCGGCAGCATGAAGCCGAACGACGCCGCGAACGTCGCCGCCAGGGCCGGCACGAACGGGTTGACGCCTGCGGCCACCGCCACCGGGATGATGATCGGGACCACCACCGCGGCGGACGCCGTGTTGCTTGTCGTCTCGGACACGATGATCGCCAGGATCACCGCGAAGATCGTGATCGGCACGATGCTGGACAGGCCCAGCGCGTCATTGATCGAGGTGCCGATGGTCTCGGCCAGCCCGGTCGAGCTGATCAGTGAGCCGAAGATGATGCCGCTGCCGAACAAGATGATGGTGCCCCAGTCGATCTTGGCGGCATCGCTCCACCGCAGCGTGAACTCGCGCTCCTTCCAATCGGTCGGCAGCAGGAAGAGAAGCGCCGCGCCGAACACGGCCACCACACCCTCGTCGAGGCGGTCACTGACGAGCTCGTACGTACTGGAATCGGTGCCGGTGATCAGCGCGAAGATGCCGGGCAGGATCCACAGCGTCACGGTGATGCCGAACGCGATCAGCGTGTTCTTCTCGGCCCGCGACAGGGAACCGAGCGCCTCGCGCTCCTGCGCGACATACTCGGCCACGCCCTCGATCTTCTTGATCTCCGGCTTGTTGAGCCGCAACAGGATAAGCGCCAGCAGCGCGAACATGAGCAGGCAGATCGGGATGGCCATCACCATCCACTGCCCGAAGCTGATCCGCTCCCCGGTGGCCTCTTCGATCAAGCCGCGGCCAATCAGGTTGGGTGGGCTGCCGACCGGGGTCAACAAGCCACCGACACTGGCGCCGTAGGCGAGCATCAGCATGATCGCCGCGCCGACCCGCAGCCGCTGCGGATCGAAGTCGGGCTCGACGTCCCCGCGCTTCTGCAGAAGTTTGGCGATGACGGCGAGGATGCCGATCGCCGTCGGAAGCAGCATCGCCACGGTCGCGGTGTTGGACACGAACGCCGACAGCAGTGCGGTGATCGCACCGAATGCGAGGATCACGCCGGTGGTGGAGCTGCCGACACCGGGAAGGGACAGGATTCGGAAGGCGAACCGCCGAGCCAGACCGTGTTTGAGCATGGCCTGCGCCAGGATGAACGCGCCGATGAAGGTGAAGATCGTCGACGAGCCGAACGGCCCGAGGACGTCGTCGACCGGGGCGACGCCGAGAAACACGGCGACGGCGACGCCGAGCAGACCGCCGACGGGGATCGGTATCGCTTCGCTGATCCACAGCGCGATGACACCCAGCAACACAGCCCCGAGAATCTGCTGCTCGCGCGGGATGTCGATGGGGAGAACGAGGAAGGCGACCGTCAGCAGTGGAGCGAGAAAAAGGCCGACGGTCCGTCGACCCTTCTCGAACCGTTCCTCCTTGGGGGAGAGCTTCTGTTCGCCGAGGCTTCGATACGTTGCGCTCCCGAGTAGTGCCTTGTCAACATCGGTCGGTTTGACCGGGCTGTCCGTGGTCATGGGGCGGCTCCATCGCTGCAGCTGTGTTCTACACCACACTCGTGACGGGGGGAGTTCCTGTAAACCGCGCACCTTAAACATGCCGGGGTTGGACACGGTCGTCGGCGGTCAGGGTGTAACGTCGAGGTGTTGGGAGCCCAGCCAGTCCGGGAATGTTTCAGCCGATCCTCGCTGATCCGCCGAGCAGACCGCTCACGCCGGACATGCCGGTACTGACCGCAAAGTCTGGACTGCCCTTGACTGCTCTACCCAACTATCAGCCGATCCTTCCTTATGCTGCGCCGCAACGAATCTCGCGCACCGTCCGATTCGGTGTCTTCGACACCCACACGCCCCCACCGTGCGGCCTTGCGCGGTTCGCGGCCGGCCTGGCCGCCGCCTTGAGCACCGATGCATCCAGCGCCGATCGGGTGGCTGGCGGCTTGCTCCCGGATCAGGTCGACATCGCGATCCTGCAATACCAAGACGGCACGACTCACGATGTGGTCGACATCGTCGCGGCCCTGCACGTCCCGTCGATCGTCGTCATCCACACGGTTCCGAAAGCCCCTACTTCGCAGCAACGTTCGGTGCTCCGGGCGCTCACCGCCGCCGCGGACCATGTGGTCGTGATGTCCGAAGCGGCGCGACAGCGGCTCAATCTCGGATATGCCGTCGACCGCGAAAAGGTCAGCATGATCCCGCACGGCGCGACCTTGCCGACCGCCCCGCGGGTGAAGCGCCCGAGTAGACCCACCATTCTGACGTGGGGACTACTGGGTCCGGGTAAGGGCATCGAAAGGGTCATCGACGCAATGCCTTCGCTGGGCGATGTCCCCGGCCGGCCGCGTTATGTCATCGCCGGGCCCATGGATCCCGCCATCTCGGAAACCGAAGCCGAGGCGTATCGGGATGCGCGCATCGACCAGGCCAGGCGGCTGGGTGTGGCCGATTCGGTGTCGTTCGACCCCCGCTATTACGACAAGTCGAGCCTGGCCGAACTGATTCAGCAGGCCTCTGTGGTCGTGTTGCCCTTCGACTCCACGGAACAGGTGAGCTCGGGTGTGCTCGTCGACGCGGTCGCGAATGGCAGACCCATTGTGGCGACGGCGTTTCCGCATGCCATCGAGCTGCTGAGCAGCGGGGCGGGCATCGTCGTCGAGCACAACGACGGCGTCGCACTCGCGGCGGCGCTGCGCCAGATCATCACGCAGCCGCGGCTCGCCGGTGCCATGGCGGCCGAGGTTCGTCAACGGGCGCCGGAGGTCGCGTGGCCGGTGGTCGCCGCCGCGTACCTGAAGCTGGCGCTACGACACACCGCCGGAACACCCGTCTTGGCCTGACCGCCCATCACGTCGCGGAGCGGGCCTCGCGTATCGCGTGCGGATAGGCGTCGTCGCGGTGCTGGAACGACAGAATCGCGGGGTTGAGGACGACACCGTCGCGGATTTCGATCGCGCGAGCGATCGTCGGAGACTCATCCCACGCCGGCGGCCCTGCCAGCAGCGCGTCGAGGTGAGGCAACAGCGCCTCGCTGATCTCCCAGGTCGCCGAGTTCCATAGGTACGACGGGCTGTGGTCCACGGCGTAGTAGTGGATGCGGTTCGCCACCTCGATCGTCGGCTCGGTGAACGACGTGGGCCGTGCCCAGCTGAAGCCCATTCCCTCATCGCAGGAGACGTCGACGATCAGACTGCCCGCGGTGAAGGCGGCCAGGTCCTTCTCGGTGACGAAGACCAGGGGTGCGTTGGGGTCCTGGAGGACACAGTTGACGACGATGTCGTTGTCGGCGAGCAGTTCGGCCACCGGGATGACGCCGTCCGGCGTGTCCGCGAGTACCTGATCGGGTGCGTCCGGATCGGGCCCCATCTGGATGATCTGGGTGGAGTGGATCGGCGATCCGACGGCGGCGACGTCCCGGTTGGTCAGCACCCGCACGTCGTCGACGCCGTGGGAGTTCAGCGCGGTGACGGCACCGCGGGCGGTCGCGCCGAACCCGATGACGGCAGCACGCAGCCGCCGGCCGTAGATGCCGGTGATCCCCACGGATTGCATCGCGTGCAGGACCGAGCAATAGCCCGCCAGCTCGTTGTTCTTGTGAAAGACGTGCAGCCCGAACCCGCCGTCGGACTGCCAGTGATTCATCGCCTCGAAGGCGACCAGCGTCAATCGCGAATCGATGGCGATCTGAGTCAGCTCGACGTCCTGCACACAGTGCGGCCAGCCCCAAACAATCTGGCCCGTACGGAATTCGGCCAAGTCCTCCGACTGAACCTTGGGCAGCAGAATGACGTCGCAATCGGCGATCAGTTGCTCGCGGGGTCCGATCCCGCCGACGAGAGCGCCCAGCTCGTCGTCCGTGGCGCCGAAATCGGAGCCATAGCCATGCTCCAGCACGATGCGCTGCGCCAGCCGGCGATCAATCCGGTCGAAATGTGCCGGGTGAATCGGCAATCTGCGCTCATTCGGTTTACGCGAGCGGGCGAAAATACCAAGCGAAAGCGGTTGGCCTTCAGCGCTTCTTGTCATGGAACAAGGCCTCGGCAGACGAGGCCTTGGCCGCCGCCTTCTGGTGCTTCGCCGCGCGTTTCTCCTTCAGCGACTTTCCGGATTTCTTTGTCATGGTTTGTCGAGGAGATTTATCAGACATCGATGGCCCCTTGATAGTGGGGCCTGATTGGTCCCGATCTACCTGACCCTACCCTTTGAACGGCGCGATTACCCGACCTCTCGACGGGGTAGGCTGTCAGTACGCCGACGCGCAACCGTCGTCCTTTTCGATCACGACCGCTCGTCCGCTTTATCTTCGGGTTCGCTCAGGAGCCCAGACCTGACTCACCGCCGGCTCCACGGGGACTCTCTAATGGCGATTGCCGATGTTGCCGCGTTCGCGCACCTCAGCGACGCGGATGTCGAGGCGCTCGGTCGCGAGCTCGACGCCATCCGCAGCGACGTCGAGGAGTCCCTCGGCGAGGGCGACGCGGCCTACATCCGGCGCACCATCAAATTCCAACGGGCGCTGGACGTCGCCGCGCGCCTGATCATCGCCTGCTCGCGATCGAGGACGGGCTGGCTGCTGGGCACCGCATCGCTGGCCTTCGCGAAGAGCGTCGAGAACATGGAGATCGGCCACAACGTCGGCCACGGCCAATGGGATTGGATGAACGACCCGGAAATCCACTCGAGCACCTGGGAGTGGGACATGGTCGGCGTGTCGTCGCAGTGGAGGTACTCGCACAACTACCGCCACCACATGTTCAGCAACGTCGTCGGGGTGGACGACGACCTCGGGTTCGGCGTGATACGGATGACCCGCGACCAGCCTTGGAAACGTGAACATCTCCTGCAGCCACTTCGTAACCTGTTGTTGGCCAGTATCTTCGAGTGGGGGATCGGACTGCACGGTATTCACTCGGAACGCGATCGGCTGGCCCCGGATGCCGTCAAGGTCGGTGCGGCCAGGCGCGCGTTCGTCGGCAAGATCGCCCGGCAATCACTCAAGGACTACGTGTTCTTCCCGGCGTTGAGCCGGTCCCGCTGGCGCAGAACCTTGGCCGCAAACACGGCGGCCAACCTGCTGCGCAACCTTTGGGCGTATGTGGTGATCTTCTGCGGTCATTTTCCTGACGGCGCGGAGAAATTCACCGCCGACGTGCTCGACAAGGAAACCAAAGGCGAGTGGTACCTGCGGCAGATGCTGGGTGCCGCGAATTTCAGGGCCGGGCCGCTACTTGCCTTCTCGAGCGGGAATCTGTGCTACCAGATCGAGCACCATCTGTTCCCCGACCTGCCCAGTAACCGCCTCGCACAGATCGCGGTGCGCGTGCAAGGACTGTGCCAAAAGTACGATTTGCCCTACACCACCGGATCCATTGCGCGCCAATATTTTCAGGTGCTGCGCACGATTCATACGCTGGCGTTCCCCGATCGACTTCCGCGGACCGATGCTGACGACGCGTCCGTCCACGGCGACCCCGCTGTTTGCACGATTTCCCATGGAGAGGACGCTAAAAGGATGACGACCTCGCCACGACCCGCGGGCAACACTGTCCCGCCGCTGTTCGGCTAGATGTGGCGATCCAGGATCAGTTGCTCGCCGCGATCGACGGTCGCCGCGGGACCGACGCCGCCGACCGGCTGTGTGAGGCCTGCGTAGTGCTTTTCGACGTTGATGCAGCGGCGATCTCGCTGGTGTTCGACGGCGCCAACAATGGAACCCTGGGCTGCAGTGGTGAGCCCGCGCGGACATACGACGAGCTTCAGTTTCTCATCGGTGAGGGACCTTGCCTCGACTCGGTCAGCAGCCGCGCGCCCGTCCTGGTCATCGATCTCGCCGATCCCGACGAAGGCCGCTGGCCGCTCTACGGCCCCGCGATGCTCGATCTTCACATCCGCGGGGTATTCGCGATGCCCGTCTTGGTCGCCGGCGAATACGTCGGCGCGCTCGACCTGTTCCGCATTCAGCCCGGCCAGCTCGACCGCGAGCAGCTGTCGGGTGCCGTCGCCGCCGCCGAATTGGCAGGCGCTCCCGTGCTGGACCTCCTGGACGGAGACCTTTCCGCGGCCGCTTCCGACCCGTTCAGCAACGCCTGGGCGGATCTGAACTCACTATCGCGCGCCGAGGTCAGCCAGGCGACCGGCATGCTGGTCGCCCAACTCGACATCGAGCCTGCCGAGGCTCTGGTCCGCCTGCGCGCCCACGCCTACGCCACGGGACGCACCTCGACCGAGGTCGCCCGGGACATCCTGGAACGTCGACTCCGGCTCGACGCCGACTGATGAACACCGAGGAAAGGAGTGTGGCATGACCGAATCCTCCCGTGAGACCCGCGTCCTGGACGCGGTCGTATCCCTCGTCGACACCCTCCTGGAGGACTTCGACGTGGTCGATCTGCTGACCGAACTGACTGAGCGCTGCGCCCAACTGCTCGACGTCGAGGCCGCCGCCTTCCTGCTCGCCGACCCGCTCAACCAACTGAGACTGCTGGCCGCCACCACCGAGCAAGCCCGCGAACTGGAACTGTTCCAACTGCAGGCCGACGAGGGGCCGTGCGTCGAGTGCTATGCCGGCGGCCGACCCGTCTCGGTTGCCGATCTGACCGTCGCGGCCGAGCGCTGGCCCCGGTTCGTTCCGGCCGCGCTCGATGCCGGCTTCGCCTCCGTGCACGCCGTCCCGATGCGCGCGGCCGGCGTCGTGTTCGGCGCACTCGGGCTTTTCGGCGCCACCTCCGGCGAACTCAACGACGCGGACCGGCTCGTCGCGCAGACGCTCGCGCATATCGCGTGCGTGGCGATCCTGCAGGAGCATGCGCCGACTCCCGCCACCGTCATGCCGCAGTTGCGCTCGGCGCTGGCCAGCCGAGTGATTGTCGAACAGGCCAAGGGGCTGCTGCGCGAAACCCTCGACGTCTCCATCGAGGACGCCTTCATCCTGCTGCGGTCCTACTCCCGCGCCAACGGCGAGCACATGACCGACGTCGCCAGGCGCCTGATGGCCGACCGGAACGCGCGTCCGGTGCTGGTCTCCGCCATGGCCGAATTCGCCACGCCGCCAAGCTGATTCACTCGCGCTGGCGGGCCTTCGCGCGTCGTACCGCTTCGTCGACCATCCGCTCCGCCACGACGTGGAGCTTCACGTTGTCGGTCTGGCTCATCCGAACGAGCCGATCGAACGCCACCTGGGCGCCGACCCCCGAGCGGGCACGGATGATTCCGATCGCCTGGTCGATCGTCGCGCGGGTGCTCAGTGCGCTCTGCAACTGCCTCGTGCGGGCCTGGGCGTGGTCTAGCAGCTGGGCATTGTGGACCGACACCGCCGCGGGTCCGGCGAACTGCGAGCCCAGCTCGACGGCGTGGTCGCCGAATGCGTCGCGGCTTTTGGCGTAGGTGTTGATCGCGCCGACCAATTGATCGCCGACCATCATCGGCAACGCCAGCGCGGAATGCACACCCATCCGCGCCACTCGTCCGCCGAAATGCGGCCACCGGCTGTCACTTCCCAGCGACCCGCTGACCGTAGAACGGCGCGTGTGCATACAGGTGACGCACGGCCCCTCCTTGATCTCGGCGTGCTGCAGCCTGTCGATGTCTTCGACGAACGGCACGGTGACCGCCCAGGCTTTGACAGTCGTAGACCCCTCGCATATGTCGATCAAGGTGACGCCTGCGCCGTCGACACCGGGAATGGCACGAGCCGCGAACTCTGCCACGTCGCGCAGGAGGTCGGTGACCCCGCGCCCCCCGGCCACCAGTCCCGCCACGCCTCGGAGGCCGGCATACAGGTCGACGTCGTCCGCTTCGCGCTGGGCGGCAGACAGATCGGGCTCCGGAGTCGATGATCGGCCGGGCTGTGGGTCGTAATCAGCCATGTGCCTAAGCAATGTACCCGCCGTTGCGGGCCGGATAACCCGCCCCGTCAGTCCACGAGTGACAGCGCGTGCGCACGACGCAATTTGCCCGACGGCGTCTTCGGGATCATCCCGGGTTCGAGTACCACCACGTTGCGCGGGCGTACGTCTACCTCGGCGAACACCTCGTGGGCGACCTGTCGCTCGACCCGGCGCACCTGCTTGGGATCGGCGAAATCCTTGCACTCCACCGCGACGGCGAAGGTCTCGCGCGACAGCCCCGCGTCGAGTCGGACCGCGACGGCGCAGCCGGGCCGCACGCCGTCGACGCGGGTGGCCGCACGCTCGATGTCGGTCGGATAGATGTTGCGCCCGGCCATGATGATCACGTCCTTGATGCGCCCACATACGACGATTTCACCGGTCTCGGTGAGATAGCCCAGATCACCGGTGTCGTACCAGCCGCGCTCGTCCTGGGCCGGGATGAATCCGGCCACCGTGGTGTAACCCCTGGTCACCGGCTCGCCGCGGACCTCGATGACGCCGACGCCACGTGGTGCGAGCACGCTGCCGTCTTCGTCGACGATGCGGACATCCAGGCCCTCCAGCGGCTTGCCCAGCGATACCAGCCGCCGGGTGTTCCCCCTGGTCGCCGGGACGGCGCGATGCAGGACCGACAGCAGGTCGGCGTCCACCTCGTCGACGACCATGCCTCCGCCGCACTCGGAGAACGACACGGCCACCGTCGTCTCGGCCATGCCGTAGGCCGGGATGATGGCCTCGGGCTTCAACCCGAACGGTGCGCCGGCGTCGCAGAGATCCTCGACGTCGAGTGGGTCGACCTGCTCGGCGCCGGACAGTGCCCACCGCAGCGAGGACAGATCGAATTCACCGGGCGTGGCCTGCCTGCGCAATCGCTTGGCGAACAGGTTGTAGGCAAAGTTCGGCGCGGCCGTCATCGTGCCCTTGTACTTGTCGATGAGCTTGGCCCACAACAAGGTATCGCTGAGGAAGTCCATCGGCGTCACCTTGACCAGCTCGGCTCCGATGTACATCGGCACCGTCAGGTATCCCGTCATGCCCATGTCGTGGAAGCACGGCAGCCAGCTCACGATCACGTCCGTGTCGAGGTCGAAGTCGCAGCCCACGACCATCGCCTCGGCGTTGGCGACGATGTTGGCGTGGGTGATCTGGACGGCCTTCGGTGAGCCCGTTGAGCCCGACGTCAGCTGCATCAGCGCCACATCGTGGTCGAAGGTCTCCAGCGGCTCGATGGGGTCGTTGGCCAGCAGCGATTCGATCGTCACCACCGTCATCCCGAGTCCCTCGAGCACTGATGCCGCGGCCATGAACGGGTCGGAGATGACGACGGCTTTCGCCGAGATCATCTCGATCACGGCGGTGGTCTCTTCGGCCCATCGCACCAGGTCAGTGCGGGGAGTGGGCTGGTGAACCATGGTCGCGCTGGCACCGCGCATCCAGATGCCCTGAGCGGTCGGCGCGATCTCGACCGGGGCGCCGGCGAGAACGGCGACGGCGTCACCAGGCCCGATGCCGGCCTTTGCCAGGCCGCCGGCCACGCGGCGGGCCCGTTCGTGCACCTGAGCCCAGGTATGGCGCACGGGCGCGCCGGGCTCCCCGGTGACCATGCCCTTTTTGCTGGATAGGGCGTTGCTGTACATCGTTTCGGTAAATCGGCTCACGACAATCCCTTTGGCCTAGGCGCAACGACGCCGTGTTTTGGCTGTTTTGGTAGACCTGGCGCGAAATTGCTGATGCGCCAGGTGATGTGGAAGCCGCTGGGGTTCGGCCGTCGCCCAGCCCCGTTCAGGGCCGACGATGACTGTTGAGGTGCGGTCTCCTCTGTGTTCACCCCAGATGGTTCGCCGCACCGGTCGGAGCGACGTGCTTTGCATGACGGACGCACTGACTGTACAGACCCGACCGTTGCCGGACACCTTTGCGCGCCGACACCGCCCCAAGTCGTTACCAACTTTGTACCTGCAGGCAACCGAGCCCCCCAGCCCGACGATTCGCACCCGTGAGTTTTCGGCCGACGTCGCAGGTCAAAGTCCTGATCGGCGGGGAGGCGAAGTCGCCGCCGTGACGTTTCCGTGAGGCTGGGGTGCCAACCACCTCACATTTTACCGTCTAGGTTAGGCGGATCGATCTATACCCGTGCTTTGCCGGGGCTCAGTCAGTGCTGCTGGACCGGCTTCGTCGCCTCACCCGGGCGAGTATCGAGGGCTTGGCCGCCGGTGGTCGTCGAGACACGTACGGCCACGGGTTGTTGCGTTCCGGAACGGCGTCGGTCCGCGCCTGCTTCAGTTGCATCCGAAGGCGGCGGCGCAGGTCGTCCAGCGCAGGGTCGTCCCACCGGTTGACGGCCTCAGTCGGGTCGTCGGTGAGGTCGTAGAGCTCCCACTGATCGTCCAGCGGCGACGTTCGATACGCCTCGCCGCCGAGTCCGTTGGCCGCGAGGTGCCGCACCCCGGGTTCCGTCCAGGTCGCCGGATCGTCGAACGTGCGCACCAGCTTCCACAGATGATCGTCGACCCGCACGACCAGCCCTTCGAAGTTGGATCCGACATGCGCCGGTATCTGAATGCGTAGTGGCATGGGCGGATTCACCGTCAGCTTCAATTGACGCGCCACGCCCGATGCGCCGGTGTCGCCTTCGAGCATGTTGTCGCGCGTCATCAAATACACCGGACGTGACTCGTCGGCAGGCGCGCCGTCGACGACAGGCATCAGATCGCGGCCCGGCAGGTCGTGCACCTCGGAGAACGAATCACGCAGCGCCGCCGCCACTGCTGCGACGTCGATACCCGCCGCACCCAACAGAGTCGGCACCAGATCGACATGCGACGTCGGCGCCGTCACCGTGCGGCCCGACGTCGCGCCCGCCCCGGTGCGCGCGACCACGAACGGAACGCGGGTGGCCTCGTCGTACAGGTTGAACCACTTTTGATGCAGGCCGCCGTGGGCACCGAGCAGATCGCCGTGGTCGGAGGTTCGCACCAGCACCGCGTTGTCCGAACCGCCGTCGGTGACCATTCGACGCACCCGGTCGATTGGTGCGTCGACCTCGGCGTGCAGCCGGTAGTAGAGGTCGCGATAGCGCTGGGCGTTGCGGTTGTAGGTCCGGTCTACCGCGGGCGCAACGCCGTAGCCGGTGTAGTAGGCCTCGCGGAACGCGATCTGCGCGGCGGGCTTGGTCGAGAGGTCTTCGTCCGCGGTCGGAGCAGCGGGCACGTGCGGCGGATCCAGCGGCGACGGCTGCAGCGGACTCCTGCGCGACCACGCCGGGAACAGCACGATGTCGTGCGGGTTCACGAAGCTAGCCACCAAGAGGAACGGTGTCAGCGCGTCCGCGTCACCTGCGCGGCGCCGCGCATACCGGTCGTCGAGCCAGGCGACGACGCGGTCGGCGATCAACCCGTCGCGCCGAACTCCGGCGTTGGCCAGCAGCGCACCATGCGGTTCGGGACCCACCCAGCCCGAAAACCCGAACGGCGCAAGGGGATCGGCGTCGAGGTAGGCCCGCACCGCGTCGTGGTCGACCACGCCGTCGTCGTCGTTGGTCGCCAGCGGCTTACCGGTGGCCGGGTCGGTGAGATCCGCGTGGGTGATGTGCCATTTGCCGTCGTAATGGGTGTCGTATCCGGCGGCACGAAACCAATTTCCAAGCGTGGGCACCTCGCCCTGACGCAGCCAGCGCATGCGGGAATCGTTGTACACCTTGCCGATGCCGTCGGTCTGTGTGACGCCGTGCAGGTCGGGATACTGGCCGGTGAAAATCGTTGGGCGACTTGGCACGCAGGCCAGCGAGCCGGTGTAGTGGCGGCCGAAGCTGACCCCGTGCTCGTCGAACCACTTGCGGCCGGGCAGCGTGTGGTCACGCCAGGCGAGCACCTCGGGTGACTCGTAGGGCGGTATCGCGCGTTCCTCGTCGGTCATCAGGATGACGATGTCGGGACGCTGAGAAAGCCCAGACAGCTCAGACACGAGTGTTCTCCAATCGTTTGGCGAGCCCATCGAGCAGGCCGTCGGACTCTCGCGTCATCAGACGGCACATGGCACGTTCGGCGAGCTCCCGTATTCGGCCGGAACCGATCTCGACGGTGCTCGTCAGGGTGACGGCGGTCGATTGCCCCGACGGCCGCAACGTCCAGCGGTTGTTGACCCTCTCGAGCTGCTTCGGCAGGCCCTCGATGTCGTAGGCGAGCGCGTGCGGCGGGTCGAACTCGACAATGCGCTCGACAAGGGTCTGGCGTCCCATCTGAACCCGCCGCGTCGTGCCGATGGGACCGTCGGCGCCGTGCACCAGGATGCAGGAATGGTCGACGCGGTCGACCCACGTACTCAGCGTGCCGAAATTCGCAAGAACCTCCCAGACGTCCTGCGGGGCAGCTGCGATGGTGCGCGAGCGGTCGATCCGGGCCACCGCCTCACGCTACGCGTTTCGGCTCGCCTGGTTCGTGCAAGTGCCACGATGGGAGCATGTCCGACGACGCAATGGCCGAAGAACGCGAATTCAACGAACGCAACATCGACGAGTTCCGCCGCAATGGCGGAAAGGTCGGCGGGCAGTTCGAAGGCTTTCCGCTGCTGATTCTGACCTCCTCGGGCGCCAAGAGCGGCGCTGAGCGGGTCAATCTCATCGCCTACTTCGACATCGACGACAAGATCTACGTCGTCGGTTCCGCGGCGGGCCGCGAGGAGAGTCCGGCCTGGGTGTTCAACTTGCGCGCCCACGAGCACGTCCAGGTCGAGATCGGCGCGGAACCCAAACGCCCGGTAGTCGCCCGAGAACTGACGCCGGAGGACCGCGACCGCATCTACCAGATCATCGTGGAGCGCGCGCCAGGGTTCGCCGAGTACGAGAAACGGACCGACCGCGTGATCCCCGTCTTCGAACTCGTGCGCGACAACTAGTTCGCGTCAGGCGCGTAGCCGCTGCGCCAGGCCCGACGCTCGGACCGCCCGCCGCTGCACCGCAGCGCGCACCGAATCCTCCGAACCGATGACACGGATCTTCTCCTTGGCCCGCGTCACCGCCGTGTAGAACAGCTCGCGGGTCAGCAGCCGCGAATCCTCGGGCGGCATCAGCACAGTCACCTCGTCGGCCTGGCTGCCCTGCGACTTGTGGATCGTCATGGCGTGCATGGTCTCGACATCGGAGAGCCGGCTGGTCGCGAACTCCACCGCATCGGACCCCGGGATGGCCACCCGCATCGCCCCGTCGCGCAGCAGCGTCACACCGGCGTCACCGTTGTACAGGCCCAGTCCGTAGTCGTTGGCCGTCACCAATACCGGACGCCCCGGATACCACTCCGACCAGATCGGGTCGCCGGTGATCTCCGCGAGCCATCGCTCGATCTGGTGGTTCCAGTACCGCACGCCGTACGGGCCCCGGCGATGCGCGCACAACAGCCGATGCTCATCGAGTGATGCCAAGGCCGCTTTCCGATTGTCGAGCACGGCTGCCTGGCGCAGCGCATTCGCCTGCGGCAGAACGATTCTCCGCAGATGATCGGCCGGTTCTTCGGTGTCTGTCCACTCGATGTGCTTTCCACCCGCGCGCAACACCTCGATGACCTGATCGGCATCGCCGGTCCGGATGGTCGATGCCAACTTGCCGATCGACTCGCCGAACCGGTGCGAGGTCGTCAACTCGGCGATGCGAGCACCACCGAGTCCGTCGACGAGATCCGCGAGCACCGCACCCGCCTCCACCGACGCCAACTGGTCGGGATCACCGACCAGGATCAAACGCGCGTCGGGACGGACCGCCTCGAGCAATCGCGCCATCATCGTCATCGACACCATGGACGTCTCGTCGACGACGATCACGTCATGAGGCAACCGGTTGGCCCGGTTGTGCCGGAACCTCGCCGAGGTATCCGGTCTGCTGCCGAGCAGGCGATGCAACGTCGTCGAGTGCAGACCCGACAGCGCCTGCCGGTCCGCGGCGTCCTCCAGCTTGTCGACCTGGAGTTGAACCGCCTCCTGCAGTCGGGCGGCCGCCTTGCCTGTCGGTGCCGCCAGCGCGATCCGCAGCTGTGTCCCGCTGGCCAGCAGCGCGAGCAGTCGCGCCACCGTCGTTGTCTTGCCGGTGCCCGGGCCGCCGGTCAGCACCGTCAACCCCTGTGCCAGAGCCACTTCCGCAGCCGCGCGCTGCTCCTCGAAGCCCTTCGGGAAGAGGCGGTCGATGTCGGTGGTGGCGGTTGCCGGTTTGGTGGCGATCAGGGTGAGGATGTCGCCGCATACCTGTTGCTCTTCGAGCCAGTACCGGTCGAGGTAAAGCAGGTCGCCGTCGACCCGGAGCACAGGTGGCTGCCCGCTCAGCGGACTCTCCCGGATCGCCGCCAGCCAGGCGTCGACTGCAGGCCACGGCAACCCCTCGACGCCGACCTGCTCCTCGACCGAGCGCACATCGAGGCACACCGATCCGTTCCGCAGCGCGCGCACCACCAGCGCCACGGCAAGTGCCACGATGTCGTCGGTCTCGGACGCCATCGCGCTGAGGCGCTGTGCCACATGCACATCCGATGCATCGATCACCTCGGCATCGGAGAAGGTCTGCAAGAGTCCGGTCGCGCTGACCGCGCGTCGCCACTCGACGCTCGTCATGCCACCACCCTGCCTGCGTCGAGAAGGTCGGACATCGAGGTGATGAGTGACGTGGGCGGCTGCCAACTGAACACCCCCGCCGGGTGTCCGTCGACCACCGGTGTGTCCGGTCCGCACATGCCGCGCAGGAACAGGTACAGTACGCCGCCCAGATGCGTGTCCGGCAGGTATCCCGGCAGCCGCCATCGCAGGAACCTATGCAGCACAACGCTGTACAGCAATGCTTGTAACGGGTAGTCGGAATGCAGCATCGCCTCGGTCAGCCTGGGGCGCGCGTAGTCCGCGGCAGTGAGCGGCTGCTGATTCTGGTCGCCCAGCCAGTTGGTCTTGTAGTCGACGACGATGTACCGCTCACCGATCCGTAGCACGGCGTCGACCGAACCCGACAGGTAGCCCTTGAGGGACTGGCCGCCCAGCGTCGCCCCCTTCAGTCGGTCCGCGTACGGCGCGAGCGGGTCGTCCGTGGCGAGGTGCTGCCCCACGAGCTCGCCGACGTGGGCGAGCCGGATCTCCGGTGCCGATCCCCGCAGATCCCCTCCCGCGAGCGGGAACTCGAAGTCCATCTCCCGCATGCGGTCGGGCAGACCGATGTGCCTCAGCGTCTGGCCGGCGGCGAGCGGACCCAGGGGAGTGTCGTGCATGGGCAGCATCGCGGCGGCCAGGTCGGCCGCTGCGACGTCGACGGGCCACCAGAGCGCGTGTTCTTTGATCTGCGCTTCCAATTCCGCCGCGAGATCGGGCGCGAACGGATCCGCGGTCTCCAGCACGGCGTGCACCAGGGTGCCGAACTTCGCGCCGCTCGGCAGGTCAGACATCGGAGAGGGCACATCCGTCCCCACCGCGGCGGTCAGCAGTGGGATCTCGGCGATCTCGTCGTCCAGCTCGACCACCTCGGGTTCGCTACTCACCGGCGTCGACTCGCTGGCCCGGATCAGGCCGCTGTAGGAGGTGCGCCGCCACGCGGTGTCGATCGACCGGTGGAAGTGCCGGGCTTGCAGGGTGATTGGCGCTTCACCCGACGGTTGCGACGGCACGGGCTGCACGACCGATTCCTCGATCACCGGCCCGTCGACCGCCTCCCACTCCTTGAATCTCGCCATCGCCTGTTCGTCGGTGACCTTCACCGGCGAAACAACGTCCGGTATCACCGGCTCGCCGGGGGAACGGCCCCGGAGCAGACGTGACAGCCCGCCGGTGGGCTCGTCTCTCGACGGTGCCCACCACGCGACCACCTGCGCCTGCGCCCGTGTCATCGCGACGTACATCAGGCGGCTGTCGTCGCTGGCGTCTTCTTCGCGGCCCTGTTTCGCGACGGCGTTGAAGTCCGGGCTGTCCGGCCCGCCGACATGCAGGCATCTGGTGTCACCCTCGTGGTAGAGCACCAAGTCGGGATCGAACACGTTGTTGTTGAACGCGAACGGCAGATACACGACCGGAAACTGCAGGCCCTTCGCAACGAAGACCGTCATGACCTGGACAGCGGCCGCGTCGTTGTCGAGCCGGCGGGCGCGTTCGGCCGCACCGGTGCGATCCTCCCGTTGCGCGCGCAACCAGTCCCTTAAGGCCGGGAGGGTGAAATGCTCGCGATGGGCGGCTTCCTGCAGCAGCTGCGTCACGTGTGCGAGGTCGGTCATCATCCTGTCGCCGTTCTGCCACGACAGCACCCGGTCACCCATACCGTTGAGTTGGGCGGCTTCGAAGATCGCCGAGACACCGCGTTCGCGTGCATGACTTGCCCACTCCCGCAACGTTTCCGCGATGTGGTCGGTCAAACCGTCGCCGCCCGTGACGAGCGACTCGGCCGTTTCGCCGAAGAACATCGTCGCCGCAGCGGCCCGGACGATGCCGGGGCGGTGCGGCTGGTCGAAGGCTTCCAACAGCGCCAGCCAGTCCTCGGCGGCGTCGGAGGTGAAGACGTCGGAGTCGCCGGTGTAGACCGCGGGGATGCCCGCCTCGCACAGCGCGTTGTAGCAGACCCGGGCATCGCGGTGCTTCTCCACGATCACCGCGATCTCGCCGGCGTGGAGCTTGTCGCCGCCGAAAGTCGCGCCCGAGTCGAGCAGGACGCCGATGTCGGCGGCCAGGTCCTTGGCGATGTGGCTGCGCAGTTGGTCGATGAGGATGACGCTGGTTCCACTGCGGCCGAACGCATCCCGGCGCACCACCCGCAGCCGGAAGGGATCGGGGTTGGGGGCACCTGCGAGTCGGGTGCCCTGATGGTGCGCGGCGACGTCGTGCACGACGATCCGCTCGTGTCCGAGTTGGGCACCGCGCAGCACCGCCTGGAGACGATCGACCAGCGCGGCGTCGCTGCGCCAGTTCGTGTCGAGCGTCATCTGCTTACCCGCGGTCTGGGATGCGGACAGGTAGGTGACGATGTCGCCGCCGCGGAACGCGTAGATGGCCTGTTTGGGATCCCCGATCAGGATCAGCGTGGATTGGCCGGTGAATGCCCGATCGATGACCTGCCACTGCACCGGATCGGTGTCCTGGAATTCGTCGACCATGACGATCGGCCAGCGCTGACGCATTCGCGAGCGGGCCGCCGAATCGCTGTCCTCAAGTGCGTCGGCGAGCCGGGTGAGCAGATCGTCGTAACCGAGAATTCCGCGCTGCCGCTTCCGCTTCTCCAGCTCGTCCTTGACGTCCGCGGCGAACCTGAGACACACGGCGGCCCGTGAATCGGGGTCGGGATCCTTCGGGCGCAGTTCGGTCGCCGGATGATTGACCACCTCCCGGGCCAGTCGCAGCGCGTCGGGATGAGCCAGCAGCGGGTTGTCCTTCTCACGGCCGAAGTGTCGCAGGTAGAGGTCATCGGCGACCTCGGCGATCAACTCGTCGAGGCTTTCCACCAGTGTCACACCGCTGTCGGTGTCGCCGGCCACGCCAAGCGATTTGAGCACCAACTGGCAGAACTGGTGTGTGGTCGCGATGGTCGCGGCGTCGAAAGCGGCAAGGGCGTCGCGGAGCCGACGCTGCCGCTCCTTTCGCTCCTCGGCACTCGCGTTGAGCAGGTGCGTGATCACCTCATTGTTGCCGGCCACCTCGCGATCGTCGAAAGCGCGTACCGCGTCGACGATTTGACGGCGCACACGGTCGCGCAGCTCCTGCGTTGCCGCGCGGCTGAACGTGATGAGCAGCATCTGGTCCAGCGTCGCCACGCCCTCGGCGATGTACCGAGTGACCAGACCCGCGAGTGCGAACGTCTTCCCCGTCCCCGCGCTGGCCTCCAGCACGGTGGTCGACCGCTCGGCGGGTAGATCCCCGACGAGATCGAACGGCTGCATGGTCATTCCAGCGCTCCGAGCATCGGCAGCCACAGCCGGCAGGCGTAGGCGTCGAGGCCGCGCTCGACGAGGTGCTTCAGCCACGTGCCCTTCCCGAAGGCCAACTGGTAGGCGGGCTCGTCCTCCTCACCCGGGTACCTCCCCGAGCGCCACTTGAAGCCGGCCCGCTGTTCGGGATCGCCGTGACCGTGTTTGGCCTCCGCCCATGCATAAGAGGTCTTGACGGGCAACGGCAGCGGCGCGCGGCGACCTTCGTCATACATCGCGACGAGATCGGCCAACAGCTCGACGGCCGACTGTTCGGGTCGGCTCATGGTCTCCACCCGCGGTGTGGTTCCCCGTGGCGGACGTCCGATCGTGATGGCCCGCCACTCGCGTCGGGGTCGGTGAGCGATCAACGCCAGCAACGGAATCCACGGCTGCAGGAGATGGCGACCGTCGAGCTTGGAATAGGTCACCGACACCAGCCGGTCACCGTAGATCGGCGAGACCGTGCCGGTGAGCCTCCGCCCCCGGCCCAGGTCGATGTCCACGTCGACGGCGCCGGGTTGGGCGTCATGGTAGGGCCTGGCGGCGTCGGCGATCTCGGTGACCTGGTCGCGTATCTCGTTGGCCTTGCGCCACCCCAGGTTTCCCGGCGGGAGGGTCCCTCGACGCCATTCGGCCTGGCGCGCCTGGTCGGCATCCATGCCGCGCAACATGTCCTGCAGCATGCGGTCGCCGACGGTCCACTCCTCGAGGGCGTTGATATCGACGGGCATCGCGTCCTCGACGCCGTCGACCTCCCAGGGCAGCGTGTAGTCCAGCGCGCGGAAGAACCCCTTGACCGGATCGCGGAAGAACGCAACGAGATCGGCGAGGACGACGTCGTCGGCCGGGGGAGCGGGCAGCAGACCGGAGATGAACAATGGCCGTTCGGCGCGCTCGCCTGCGCGGGCCAGCGCGGCACGTTTCACGGTGGAGTCGAAGGTGAAGGGTTCGCCCGGTATCAGCTTGCCGGGGATGACATTTCGAGTGTCGAAGGGCTGCAGCGGATGTTTGACGACAACCTTGCGTTCCTTGGTCTCGGTGGTCAGGTCGAGGGTGTCGAGGAGTTCGGCGAGCGGGACTGCGGGTGGACGCTCCTGGCCGGAGTATTCGTTGGCGCCGGTGTAGGTGATCACGAGCGATTCCGTGGCGGCGCCGATGGCGTCGAGCAGTAGTTGTCGGTCCTCGGATCGGATGTCGCGCTCACCGGTCATCGGCGCGCGGGCCAGGACGTCGTCGCCGTCGACCACCCCGAGCCTGGGGAACACCCCGTCGTCGAGCCCGACCAGGCACACCACGCGGTGCGGTACGGACCGCATCGGCACCATCGTGCACACCGTCAGCGTGCCGGTGCGGAAGTTCGCGCGCGTCGGCCTGCCGGCCAGGTGGCGGTCGAGCAGCGCCTTGATGTCGGGGAGTCGCATGAGGCTGTCGGCGCGGGTGCCGGCGGTGGAGAGCACGTCGCCGAACTCGCGTTGCAGCTGGCTGTTCTGCCAGGCGTCATCGTCGCCGACCTTGGCGAGCAGATCGATGCTGTCGGCCAGTGACGTCAGCCAGTCACTGAGTGGCCTTGCACCGGTGAGTGATTCGACAGCGCGCTGTAGCCGGTCCACGTACTCGGCGAGCTGGCCGGCGAGCTCCACGCGGTTGCTGCTGACGTCGTCGAGCGGGAGTGTGGTGTCGATCCAGGCGTGTGAGTCGTCGGACATCGCGACACCGGCGAGGACGCGGTCGATGCCGAAGCGCCAGGTGTTCTGGATGAAGTCGACACCGTAGGGCTTGCGGTGGTCGGTGTCGAAGCCCCAGCGGATGTTCGACTGGCGGACCCAGCGGGTGATGTCCTCGAGGTTGTCGTCGGTGAAGCCGAAGCGGGCACGCACCGGCGCGGTCTGGGCGAGGTTGAGCACCTCGCTCGCGGTCGCACGCCCCCCGGCGAGGGTGAGCAACTGTGACGCGACGCCGAGCAGTGGGTTGGTCTGCACGAGCGACCGGTCGGCCAGTCGCACCCGCAGTTGGTGGGCGGGGTGCACGCCTTTGATCATGTCGCCGAGCCCGAACCCCGCGACGATCAGCGGCGCGTACGTCTCGATGTCCGGGCACATGACGAGGATGTCGCGTGGTTCGAGGGTCGGGTCGTCGGCGAGCAGGCCGAGCAGCACTTCGCGCAGGACATCGATCTGGCGGGCGGGGCCGTGGCAGCTGTGCACCTGCACCGAGCGGTCGTCGGACTTCAGTGTGCGGCCCTTCGCGCGAACGGCGTTGGCGGTGATGTCGGATTGCAGCCAACCGAGCAGTGTTTCGGGATGGGTGGTCCCGCCGAGATATTCGTCGGTCTGCCGGTCGGCGGGCAGGCTGCGCTGCAGCTCGCGCAGATCGCGTCCGAGCGTCGCCAGCAGGGGGTGGTGGACGCTTCGGTGGGTGGTGTCGTCGCGACGGGGGATGGCTCCGTGGTTTCCGCCGAGCGATGTCCACAGTTGGTCGCTGGCGTGCGGCAGCCACAGGTGCAGGTCGTGGTGGGTGGCCAGGGCGTCGAGCAGTTCGATCTCGGTGCTCGGCAACCGCGTGTGGCCGAACAGGGAGATGCGCTGCGGCAGATCGGTGGGGGACTCCCGAAGTGCAGCAACGGTTTTGGCGTGCCGGATGTGTGGCGGGTCGGCGTCGATGCGGTCCACCAGGGCGCGCCAGAGGGGCGGCTGCCACAGCAGGTCGTCGCCGATGCCGCCGTCGGCACCGTTCTCCCAGTCGATGAGCAGGTGCGGTCGTTGGCGAGCATAGGACGCGAAGAGTCCGGCGAGCCGTCGTGCGACCGAGTAGCGCCTGCCCTGCCGCAGTTCTCGTTCGTCACCTGACTCGAAGTGGCCCAGGTGGGTCGACAGGGTCTTGCACCAGGGCTGATCGCAGCTTTCGTCGATGACGTCCAACAGCGGCCAGACCATCGCGTCGGGCGTCCACGGATCGTCGCGCTCGGTGCCACTGATCTCGGCGATCAACGAGTAGGGGTTGCGGAACGCGATGCCTGCGCACACGCCGTCGGCGCCGCTGCCGCGACCGAGGACGTGCGAGAGCCGCTGGCTCAGCCAGCGTTCGACGCCCTTGGCGGGGACGATGACGACTTCCTCGGCGAACGGGTCGGGCAGGGGGTTCGAGAGCAGGGCGCCGAGACCGTCGGCCAGCAGATCGGTGCGCTCAGCACGGTGCAGGTGCAGTGCCATCAGCGTCCACTCTAGGAGGCGCTGACCGTCAGACGAGCACGATTCGGTCGCCGCCTTCGACCAGGCGCTTCAACTCGTCGACGACGCGCCCGAGCTCGTCGACCATCCAGCTGTCCAGGCCGCGCTTGCGGTACGCGTCGAGCAGCCCGCCGTAGTACCTGAGGTGATCGCGCGGGTCCTTCACGGTGAAGCGCTCCCACAGCTTGGGGCCGTGTTCGTGGTAGTCCCGCAGCATCGACCGGGCGTTGTCGAGCTTGTCGGCGACCGACACCAGCAGCGTGTCCGTGCCCACCTGGGCGAGGTGCTCGATATAGGCCTTCTTGCGTTCGTGCCACGGCGGTTTCGGCTCCACGTCGGTGTCGCTGCACTCTTCGACGATGGTGGCGACGCCCGCACCGAAGTTTTTCCGGATCTCCTCCAGCGTCGGCGGGCCGCCGGCGTCCTCGACACAGTCGTGCAGCAGCGCCGCGATGGCCTGATCTTCGGAGCCGTTGTCGTTGATCACCAGACCAGCCACCGACAGCAGGTGCCCGAAATAGGGGATGTTGCCGCCCTTGCGGACCTGGTTGTGATGCTTCAGCTCGGCGTACACAAGCGCCTTGGAGAACTGGCCGGTCAGCTTGGGGGTCGAGGTCTGTTCACTCACGTCGCTTCCTCTCTACAGCCCGACCATAGTCCGGGGGTGATATGCCCTTGGTGCCAAGCTCGGAGCGACAATGTCGCTCAACTACTACCGTCGGCCCTAACTTCAGCGACAAAGTCGCTGAGAGCCTGGCAACTCGAGTAGTGCCCCCCGGGACGGCACGCCTGGGCCACCCAACGGCGCCCGCTCAGCCGCGGGTGACCTTGTTGGAGTCGGTGGTGTCGATCTGCGGATCACCCGAGAGATAGACGATCTCGTTGTCGAAGCCCGAGGCGCTGATCGCGTTGGCGCTGTCGACGGTGATCTTGTTCTCGACGCCGGACACGGAGACGGTGCCGCAGTTTCCGGTCAGCGTGACCGTGTTGTTGACGCCGCTGATGTTCACGTCGCCGTTTTGGCAGACGACGGTTCTCGTCTCGTCGACACCCGAGACGCTCGTCGGCGTGCCGGGTGTCGCGGTCTGTTCGGTGTCGTCGCTCGGCAGGCCCGTGAAGTCCGGGAAGTCCGGGAAGGTGATCGTCGGCGGGACGAAGGTTCGCGTCCCGCCAGGCTCGCCGACGGTTCCGCCACCGCCCGACTCCTGGATCGTCGACGACATCAACGACACCACCACGCCGATACCGGCGAGGATCACGAACACGACCGCGATGAGCCCGATGACCACTCCGACCGGAACGCCGGCTTTCTTCTGGATCGGTGTGTAGTGCGTGCCGAACGGCGGCTGGTATGGATCGCCGTAGGGCTGCTGACCATACTGCGGCTGGCCGTAAGGCTGTTGACCATAGGACGGTGGGCTTCCGTAGGCCGGTGGCGGTATGCCGTAGGCCGGCGGCGGCAGCGGCGACGACGGGTTCACCCCCTCGCCGTACTGCGGGTCGGTGCCCAGCTCCCGTGCCCCGTATGCGGCCGCCGACTGCTCGAGCTGCCGGATGCGTTCCTCGGGGTCGTCCGGGGAGGTCATGCGCAGATCCTGACATATCGAGATGACGCGCGGGCGGCGAAGCAACCACGCCGGGTAACTTCATTCCCATGTCGCCGAGCCTCAAGGAACGTATGCAGGCATCGAGGTGGATCACGATCGCGTTCGCCGTGCTCGCGGTGGCGCTGCTCGGCACCGCGGTGGTCCTCGTCATCAAGCCCCGGCTGTCGGGAACGTCGACAGCGCCTTCAACCGAGGCCTCGGCGCCCAGCTCGCCGGCGCCCACCTCGCCGGTCGCGCCGCCCTGCGGCGAGGCCGAAGCCCTGGTCAACTCCATGTCCACCCGCGACAAGCTCGCCCAGCTCCTGATGGTCGGGGTGACCGGCCCCGAGGACGCCCGCGCCGTCGCCGCCAACCACCGCATCGGCGGCATCATGATCGGAAGCTGGACCGACCTGTCGATGCTGCAGGACGGATCCCTGCCCGCGATCGCCGCCTCCACGGGGTCGCTGCCGTTGGCGGTCAGCGTCGACGAGGAAGGCGGTCGCGTGTCACGGCTGGCCACCATCATCGGCGAGCAGCCGTCGCCGCGCGTCCTGGCTGCCACCACTTCGCCCGACGAGGTGTACGCCATCGCCTTCGAGCGGGGCAGCGCAATGAAACAGCTTGGCATCACAGTCGATTTCGCCCCGGTGGTCGACGTGACCGACGCTCCCGACGACACCGTCATCGGGGACCGCTCCTTCGGCTCCGACGCCGAAACCGTCACCGCTTACGCCGGCGCGTACGCGCGCGGACTGCGCGACGCCGGAGTGCTTCCGGTGCTCAAGCATTTCCCCGGGCACGGCCACGGCTCGGGCGATTCGCACACCGGCGGCGTGACTGTCCCGCCGATCGAGCAACTGCAGGCCGACGACCTGATCCCGTACCGGACGCTGACGACGCAGCATCCCGTCGCCGTGATGCTCGGTCACGTGCAGGTGCCGGGCCTGACGGGCACCGATCAGGCCAGCCTGTCCAAGCCGGCATACGACCTGCTGCGATCCGGAGGCTACGGCGGCCCGCCCTTCACCGGCCTGGTGTACACCGACGATCTGTCCAGCATGGCCGCGATCAACGAGCAGTACGGTGTGCCGGAGGCGGTGCTGCGCGCGTTGCAGGCCGGCGCCGACGTCGCGCTGTGGATCACCACCGACGAGGTGCCCGCGGTATTGGATTCGCTTGAACAGGCGGTCAATTCGGGTCAGCTGAGCATGGATCGCGTCAATGAAGCGGCGACGCGGGTGGCGGCGTCGAAGAGTTCGACGCCGAACTGCGGGGGCTGATTCTCGTTTGCCGTGTCGCGAGAACGGCAATCCATGAGCCATGACTTTCATCGTCATCGGGAGTGGTCCCGCGGGGGTGAGCGCGGCGGAGACGTTCCGCAGCAAGCACCCCGGCATTCCGGTGCGCATCCTGACCGTCGATCCTGCGCTTCCCTACGCCAAGCCGCCGCTGAGCAAGGGGTATCTGTGCGGCCGCGAGGGCGCCCGCGAGCTGCACAGCGCCGGCTGGTTCGACCGCAACAACGTCGATCTCATTCGGGGGGTCACCGTCGACCACATCGACACCGACAGCCAGGAGGTGGTCACGGCGGGTGGGCGGCGTTACCCCTACTGGCATCTCGTAGTCGCGTCGGGCTCGACCCCGATCAAGCTGACGATCCCCGGCGCCGAGTCCGCGCTCATGCTGCGGTCGTTCGGCGATGCGGTTGCGCTGAAGATGGCAGCCCGATACGCAGACTCGGCAGTCGTCATCGGCGGCGGCCTGATCGGCTGTGAAGCCGCCGCGGCGCTGGCGACAGGCGGTGTGAAAACCACGCTGGTGGCCCCGGAAAGCGTTCCCCTGCAACGACGATTCGGTGTCGAGGTCGGTGAGCGTGTGGTGAAGATTCTGGCCGACAACGGGGTCGGCTTCGTGGGTGACAGAAAGGTTGTCGAAATCGACGGCTCGGGCGTGGTGCTCGACGACGGCACGGCGGTCCAGGCCGATCTCGTCGTCTCCGCCAATGGTGTGCGGCCGGACATCCGGCTGGCCGAATCCGCCGGACTGGAAACCCGAGACGGCCGCATCGTGGTCGACGAGCACATGCACGCGTCGGCGCGCAACGTTTACGCCGCGGGCGACGTCGCACTCGCCCACAATGTCACCGCCGGGCGCCGCATCCGCGCCGAGCACTGGCGCGACGCCGCGCAGGAGGGCCTCGTCGCCGGACTCACGGCCGCCGGCTTCTCCGCCGCCTGGGATCAAGTTCCCGGATTCTCGTCCACCATCGGCGATTCGGTGTTCAAGTACCGCGGCTGGGGCAGCTACGAGACATGTCGACTCGTCGACCACCACGACGGGTTCACGGTCTGGTACGAGTCCGACGGCGAGGTCGTCGGGGTGCTGACGCTCAACGCCGATGAGGACCTCCGTCACGCGGAAGAACTGCTGCGCGCGTAGCGCTTACGTAGGCCCGGGATCAGCATGGGCACCCGCTGCCGGTACTCGGCGTAGCGTGCCCCCAGCGCCGCGGTCAGGTCATGCTCTTCGAACTGCAGGGCGAGCAGGATGTATCCCGTCATCACCGCCGCGAACAGCAGATGACCCGCAGACATCGTCGGGGCCGCCCAGAACGCGATGAGGAAGCCCAGCATCAACGGATGGCGCACCACCCGGTACAACAGCGTCACCCGGAAACCGGTCTCCGCGGATGGCCGCGCCCGCCAGGCCGTGAACACCTGCTTCAGCCCGAACAGTTCGAAGTGGTTGATCATGAAGGTCGACGCCAGCACCATCGCCCAGCCCAGCCAGAACATCGTCCACACCGCGAGACGCGCGGGCTGCCACGTCACCTCCCAGACAACCGCGGGCAGCTCGCGCCACTGCCAAAACATCAGGACGAGAACGAGACTCGCGATCAGCACGTAGGTGCTTCGTTCGACGGGCGCCGGCACGATGCGTGTCCACCATCGCTTGAACGCCGGACGGGCCATGACACTGTGCTGCACCGCGAACAGCGTCACGAGGACGACGTCGATCGGCACCGCCCAGCCAGCCGCGGCGACGAGCGCATTGTCGACACTGCGTGGGACGACGAAGCCGCCGACGAAGCCGATCAGGTACAGGAAGACGACGAGAAACAGGGTGTAGCAGAGTGTGCCGTAGACGACGGCGATGGTTCGTTTCATGGTTCGACTCTTCGCCGCAGCGGTGCGCAGGCGCGTGAGGCGGATGCCTCAACTTTCGGCGACCAGACCGTGCTCGAGGGCATACATGCTGGCCCCGATCCGGTTCGAGACACCGATCTTGGTGTACGTGCGTTCCACGTGATTGCGGACCGTCTTCTCGCTGAGGACCAGTTTGGTCGCGATCTCCCTGTTGCTGACCCCCTGCGCGACGAGCCTCAGCACCTCGACCTCTCGCGCCGTGAGCCCGTGTGGGCGCGCTTTCGGCCTGGCCGGCGCGTGACCGGAGGCGTACAGCACGGCGTCGGCGGCCACCGAGTCCAGTTGCCCGTCGCGGACCCGTTCACGCAGCCGACGTGCCGCACCAGCGGGCCCGAGCGCCTCACGGTAGGGCCGCGGTTCCAGGGCGCTCTGATAGCTCACCGCACACGCCAACAACCGGTCGGGCATCGTCAACTGCCGCGCGGCCAGCCCACGCGGATACCCGGAGCCGTCGAGGCATTCGTGATGGTTGGTGGCCACGGTCGCGACGTCCTTCAGGCCCGGCACCCGCGACAGGATGCGCTCGGACAGATAGGGGTGCAGCCGCATGCGCTCGAACTCCGCCATGGTCAAATCGCTTGACTTGGACCAGATCTGATTCGACACGCCGATGCGGCCGATGTCGTGCACCCACGCGGCGCGCCGGGTCAACGTCACGGCGTCCTCGTCCAATCCTGCGGTGACGGCGGCATCGGCCACGAGCTGCGCGACCGCGCGTGAATGCCCGAGGGTGAACGGGCATTTGAGGTCGACGAAATCGCCGAGCGCCATCAGCAGCGAGTCCAGCGAGGGCCCGTCGAGGCGGGTGCTGCGGTCCGGCGCATGCTGCAGCGCGGTGGCCCATACGTCGCCCGCCGACGGGACGGCGAGCACCCCCGACGGGTCGGCGACGAACGCGTCGACGACTGCGGGATCGAACTGCCCACCGCGGCGGCTGCGTGCCATCGCGACCGCACCGTCGGTGCCGTATTCGCGTTGATGCACCTCGACCATGTCGGCGAGCTGGGCGACACGCATTTCGATCGGAATGGCGTCGCCTGCAGCGCCGCTCGGCAGGCCGCCACCGTCGAATCGCTCGAAGGTGAACCGCAGGGCGGTCTGCACGTCCTCGGCCAGCCCGATCCGCTGGGCCAGCAGGGCCGCCGAGGTGCAATGGGAGTGGATGAGTTGCGAAATATGGCCCCGCGCATTGGCGTACAGCGTCGCAGCGATTTTCAGTCGCGACAGCAGGGATTCACCACGGCCGACGTTGGTGAGCAGGAATCGTTGATACGGCAGGCCGGACCAGTCGACGAGATACGAGCCGCGGCGCACGGCGATGTCGTCGCCGAACCATCGCGCATACTCGTGCGAGTCGGCGTGACAGCCGATCCACATGATCAGCGTTGAGTAGTAGATGCAATCGCGCTGGGCGGCAGTGAGTCCCAGCCGGTCGGCGATCCGCGTCGCGATCAGCGCCGACCGCAGCATGTGCTCGGCGGGCTGTCCCAGCCCGAGGTCGATGGCCACCGACAGCGCCGCCAGCACTTCCGCGCGGGTCGGAAGGGCTGGCGGCTGCCGAGGGAGCATGTGCCGATTCTGCGCTGTCGTCATCGCTTGGTCAGCTGGAAAGGTCAAGACGGTCGCCATCGCGATGCCGGGCGACGTCGAACGCCTCGAAACGGCCCTGCGCGATGACGCAGATGCCGCGTTGGGGTAATTGGAAGTCGGCCAGGTTGCCCTGGACCGGGTGGGGGCCGACGGGTCCGAGGTCCTCGCCCTTGACGACGGCGCTGGAGTCGGCGACCGCCCACACCCGTCGCGGAGCGATGCGGAATTCCTGGCCGTTGGGCAGGTGGCCGGTGAGCTTGACGCGGCCGATGCCCAGCAGCGGGCCGACGACCGGGCTCATCGCGGCGAGCACTCTGCGGCTGCGCGACATCGTCGCGGGCAGCTTTGAGCCAAGGAGGCTCATCAGTCGCGTCGCGGGCGTGGTCGTGATGTCGACGCGCCAATCCAGCACGCCGTCAATGGAAATCGCCAGGGACCACGGGGTGACCCAGCGCGACGTGATGTCGCAGACGACCGGGTCGACGGGGGTCGCCGAGCTGAAGTAGCGCGAGCAGCTCTGCGGGCCTGGTGTGGTCGCGTAAAACGTCCACACGCCCTCCGGGGTGCGATGCCACACCGACAGGTAGGCGGGGGAGAAGGACGTCTCGGGGAAGTCGCGGAAGGCGAGGTAGTGCCCGTTGGCGAAGGGCAGGCCCATGACGCCGAAGCCGACGACGCGTTCCTCGTCTCCGTCGGGCAGGGGCATGGTCTTGGAGGCGGTCGCGGCCGCTTCGGGTGTCGTGGTCATGCCCGTCATCATTTGTTGGCGGCAGGAGGAATCACATGGGGCAATTGCCCCAAGTTCTGGTGGCGCGAGCACGCTTGTCGTACGCATCGGCCGAGTAGCGGTGTGAACAAGCGTGCGCTGGGCGAGTCATTCGCCGCGGGCGCGGGCGACGCGGCGCACGATCGCGGAGCGTTCGTACCGGAGCTGTCGTGAACTGACTCGCACGATTGTCCATCCGAGGTTGGCCAGAAACTCCAAGCGCATGATGTCTTTCGCGTAATCATCGGGATTCTTGAAGTGTTGTTCCCCGTCGTACTCCACGCCGACCATCTTGTCGGGCCATCCCAAGTCGATTCGCCTCTTGACGTCGCCCCATTGATCGCGCACGGGAATCTGGGTCACAGGCCGTGGAAATCCGGATCGCACCAGGAGTAGACGTAGCCGCGTCTCTTGGGGAGATTCGGCGCCGCCGTCGACGAGGTCGAGTGCCGCGTGTAGTCGTCGGATACCGCGTGCACCCGGGTAGCGCACGGCGATCGACGTGACGTCGGCGACGGGACAACGCGTCGCATTGAGTAATTGATCGATGCGGATGACAGCGAGGTCGCCGGGGACGCTTCGTCCTAGGTCGTACGCAGTTCGCGCGGCGGTCGTGCACTGAATTTCGTTGACAGTGCGAAGTTCGTCGTCGCGAATATGCATGCTGCGGATAGTGATTCCCTTCGGGACTCCACGGCGAGAGTGCGCGAGTTCTGCTGGCAGATCCGCAGGAATGTATTTGCTCCCGAGTAGCGCCGCAGCAGAGTGGCCGACCAGCGTTCCCCCTCGACCCGACCACAGCCATGCGGCATATGCGCGGTCGAGTGCTGACAGCTGGACGTCGGCCCGCGCATAGACGTTGCGATGAATCTTGGCGTAACTGCGGGTCAGATCACGCCGCGTGAGGGCGCCAGCGGCGATGGCTTCGGTCGCGACGAAGATCCGCGGCAGCATTTGTCGATCATCAGGCGGCCGATGGAGTACTAGACGCAGCAAGTGCGCACACTGTTGATAACCCTCTTCGCTACTGCACGCTTGTTGTACGCATCGGCCGAGTAGCGGTGTGAACAAGCGTGCGCTCGCCCGGCTCAGGGACCCCGAAAGCCCGCCAGCACCGCCCCGACGCCCAGCTTCCAGCGCCGCTCGACCGACGGCCCCGTCGGCCCCAGCCAGCGGCCCAGCTCCTGCACCGCCAAACCCTGCGCCAGCGCGAGCAGGACGTGCGCGATGTCCGTGACATCTCCCGACAGCAACCCGGCGTCGACGCACCGCTGGATCCGGCCGATGAACACCTCGCGCACCGACGCACCTGCCGCCAGTTCGTCGGGCCCGGGTTCGAAGTCCGTGAACGGTCGCGAGAACATCACCTGCGCCAGCCGCGGGTACGCCCGGCAGAAGAGCCGGAACACCGGCACCAGCCGTTCCAGGTCGGCCAGCGGGTCGTCGCTCACCGGGACCTTGGCGAGCTCGGCGCCGAGCAACCGGAAGCCCTCGAAGAACATCGCCCGCACCAGGCCGGCCTTGTCGACGAACAGCTCGTAGACCGCAGGGACCGACGTACCGGCCCGCTCGGCGACCCGGCGCGTCGTGAAACCGGCGAAGCCGTCCTCGGCCAGCGTCGCGATCGCGACCTCGAGCAGATGCTCGCGAAGTTCCGGCGTGCGTTGCTTGGCCCTCGGCATCTCAGCGGCCTAGCCGAGGCTGAATTCCGTTGCCAATCCGTCGATTCCGGCCCGGATCGCCTGCAACGCCGATTCGCGCGCCTTCAGTTTGGTCGCCACGTGGGCGCCGGTGTGCAACTGCGCCGCAGCAGCGGCGGCTTCCTGCGCTTTGGCGAGAACCTGGTCCTTCTCGACGATCTCGTCCAGCCAGCCCGCCGTGATCGTCTCGTCGCCGACGTAGATCGACGCCAGCGCGGCGCCGCGATGGAACGCCGCGGGCGTCAACCGCATCCGCATGATCTCGAGCGCCGAGATCGGAATCGTCATCCCGATCGCCACCTCGATCGCCTGACACTTGGTCTTCGGCTGCCCGACGCGATGGTCGCCCGACAGCAAAAGGAACGAGCCCATCGCGATGGCCGAACCCGTCGCGGCCATGATCACGGGCGCGGGGAACGTCAGGCACCGCACCGACAACTCGAAGCCACCGGCGAGCATGTCGTGCGCGGCCTTCGCGTCACCGGACTGGAACACCGCGAGGTCGAACCCGCCGCTGAACACGCGATCGTTGCCCGCGAGCACCACGGCCTTCGCGACGTCCTTCTCCGCGCGGTCGAGGGCCTCGTTGATCGCGGCCTGCATGTCCGGACCCAAGACGTTGACCTTGCCGTCGTCCATGGTGATCGTCGCGACTGAGTCATTGATTTCGTAGCCAACCGAGCTGGTCATCGCCTCTCCTTTGAGTACGTCATGGATTTGGACCGATGTTACGTAACAGTGTTACGAAAGCCAACCTGACGGCCACCGTTGTAGGTTTGTTTCAGCCCGGCAGCGTAGGGTGTCGGGCTCCTAAAGCTTCAGTCGGACAGACCCGCGCTAGCCGAGATCGCGTCGGTGCCTCGGTCGTCCGTTGATCACCTGGGTGTGCGCTTCATCGTCGTCATAGTTCGCGCCGTCGTCGTGAACGACATCCTGGGGTGCCGGCCCATTGAACTGCGCTTCGCGCGGTGGCGTGATGAACGGCACCTCCTGCGGGCCGGTGCTGAACGGCACCTGACGCGGCGGCCCGTTGAACGGCGGGGGCGCGGGGCGCGGCGGCTGCGGAGCCGGTTCTTCAGTGCGCGGTTTCACCTTCGCGGTCGTCAGGCGCTCGCGCATCTTGTCGGCCGCGGTGCGGACTCTGTTGATCTCACTGCGCAGCACCTCTTCGCGACTCTCGCTCGCGGCGTAGTGATAGTAGGTCAACAGGTTTCGCAGCAGCTCGAGCTTCTGCTTCTCCTGTCGGGCGAGGTCATGCGTCGTCAGCAGCTCCAGCCGTTCAACGGGATGCAGTGTGGCCCAATCCAATACGGCTGCGGACCGGAACTGGCGACCGGCAGGCTTCGATCCCTTGGTCGTCGGCTGATCGGAGTAGGTGACGGCGCCGTCGAACCTCGACGCAATGGTTTCTCCGAGCTCGCGGCGGTCCAGCGCGGAATCCCACACGATGCGAAATTCCTGCGACGGCGCCAGATACGGGATCTCCGCGGGCAGATTGAGCGGGACGATGTCGACGTAGCGATCCTCGTAGACGTTCTCGTACTTGCCGACGGTGGGAGGGTGGGCCCACTCGAATCGGATGCCGTACGCCGGTGTCTGACCGAAGTTCCTGACGACGAGTTCGACGAGGTGCCAGTCGTGGGCGGCGGGCTCCATGAACATCGCCACGTTCGGCTGCATGAGCTCTTCGGCGTGTGCTCTGGCCCGCTGGTATGCCCGCCACGCGTAGATCAACGCCGCGACGAGCACCATGACGGCCACCCAGGCGGCCACGGCAATCCACCCGTGGGCCGAGACGTCGGTCACGCTCAGTGCCCGGAGGTCGGTTTCCACGTCCCGGTGTATATCACGGTCAGCGCGCCGCTACCGCATCAGAGAAATTTGCATCAACGTCATTTGCTGGAAAATCCCAGGAAGGTGGGTAAGCAGAGACGGGAGTGCTTATAGAGGCTTGCGGCAACCTTGCCAGCTAGGGCAACGGAGCCTGGATGCCCGGACCGCCGGGCTCGCCGTGCAGCTCGATGAATTCGGGCACAGAGCCCGGCGGCACGTCGAATGCGATCGAGACGACCGTCGTCGCCCCAGGATCGAGTGTTGCCGCCGTGCCCCCGAGGTAGGCCGTCGCCTCGTCGGCCAACGGATAGATGGCGCCGCTGGCCTGGAGTTTCTGGAACGAGCCGACGAATGACGCGGGCCCGGTGCCGACGTTCGCCACGGTCATGTGCACGACGATGAACACGCCGTCCGCGGTCTTCTCTAGCGGCGCGTCGGACATGACGACCTTCGGCCCGATCTCTACGCCGTCGACGGTGAACGACAGGGGACCGTCGGTGGCGCCGGGTATGGGTGGCGCGTTCGTCGTCGGTGCTGCGGCCGGCGTTTCGGACGGGTCACCCAAACCGTCCGGTTCGTCTTGGGGTGCCTCGATCTCGTCGCTGCCCGGTAACGAAAGTTGTACGTCCGCATTCTCTTTGATCAGAAACCCGTAGACGGCCAGGCCGACGAGCACCACCAGCAGGGCCGCGCATGCGGCGCCGAAGCGGAGGAGGAGACTGCGGTTACCGTCCGGCGGTTTCGGGACGGGTTCGGGGTCGATGGCGGGCGGGTTCGGGACGGCTTCGAGTCGCCGCGGCGTCTTCGGGGGGACGTCTGGTCCGGTCGGCGGCGTCGTCATCGCGTCGGGGCCCCCTCCCGCGCACCGTAGGCGCTGAGGCGGAGAATAACCCAGTTTCGGCGCGACCCGGCGAGTTTTGCTGAGGCAAACTCCGACGTCAGACGGGGTTAACCGCCCATCAACATGCGCCACTGATCCAGATTGCTAGCCCGGTATACATAATTCGTGCGCTTGACCTCCGACAGCGTCGCGCTGGGCTCCTGCGAATACCAGTGGCCAGGAAAGACTGTCGGATCGCCAGAAAGCTGTGCCAGTGCCTGCAGACTGCGGAACATCTCGTCGACGTCGCCGCCGGGGAAGTCGGTGCGCCCGCAGCCCTCCAGGAACAGTGTGTCGCCCGCGACGAGTCGGCCGTCGAGCAGGAAGCACTGGCTGCCGGGGGTGTGGCCGGGAGTATGCAGAAGCTCGATGTCGATGTCTCCGACCTTGACCACGTCGCCGTGCTGATGGTCCGTCAGCTCGCTGCGGGCGATGCCCGTGACACGTGAAACCCATTCAGCCTCAACACTATTGACGTGGACGGGTACGCTGACCCGTTCCAGCAGCTCGGCGAGGCCTTTCAGTTCGAAGCCCATCATCGAGCCGCCGACGTGGTCGGGGTGGTGATGGCTGACCAGCACGCCGGACAGGTGCATGTCGTCGGCCTCCAGCGCGTCGACCAGATCACCAGCGGCATACGCCGGATCGACGACGACGCAGTCGCCGGTCTCGCGGTCGCCGATCAGGTAGGCGAAGTTGCGCATCTGCTCGGCGATCATGTCGCCGGCGGCGAAATCCCTGCCGGACAGCAGCTGGCGGAAATACAGACGGTCGGTCATGCCGTAAGACTATTCAGTCGTTGGTGCGCAGCCGCACCATGCGGGTGGTGCTGCTCTCGTCGAGTTCGGCCACCTCGGCGCGTGAGCGCAGGAAATCGCTGAACGAGCGGAATCCCAGCGACTTCTCCGAGAACGACGGATCCATCCGCTTCATCTGCGCCTTGACCGCGGAGTTGTGCAGCCAGTCGGCGTCGTCCTTCTCGTGACCGATCCGCAGGGCCCGCTCGAGCAGAGCGGTCGCGGCGGCCTGCGGATCGGGGGAGTCGGGCTCTTGGTCGCCGTCGGCCGCCTTCTTGCGTGGCTTCTTCTTGGGCGGCTCGGTCACCGGCACACCCGGCAGCGCGTCGTAGGTGACGAACTCATCGCAGGCGGCCGTCAGCGACTTGCTGATCGAACCGGTGATTCCGATGCCGACGACGTAGCGGCCCAGTCGCTTGCAGCGTTGGGCCAGCGGGATGTAGTCGGAGTCCCCGGCCACGATGACGACGTGGGTGAGGTCGGGCAGCCGGAACATGTCCTCGACCGCGTCGACCGCCAGCCGGATGTCGGCTCCGTTCTTGGCGTAGGCGGCGGCGGGGAACAGCTGAACCAGGTCGACGGCGCGGCCGACGAGCTGGCCCTGGTATTCGGCGTTGACGTCGGCCGACCAGTCCGCGTAGGCGCGCGTCAACACCAGAGTGCCGAACGAGGACGCGAAGTCGATGATCGCGCTGACGTCGACGGTCGCCTCGGTGAGCCGGCCGGGTTTCGTGTGAAATCCAGCCGCTTTGTCCTTCTGGAACGAGCTTCGACCGTGTATCTGGTCGTATCGGGAGATGACGATGTTGTCGAAATCCAAATAGACGGCCACGCGCGGGGCGCCGGGTTCGGTCACTTGTCCGTCCTATCACCACCAGCGGTTTGGCGAGGGTATCGCCGAGAATGTACCCTCTTTAAGGCCCACGACGAGACTGTCGGGGCACGGCCCCCTTAGCTCAGTCGGTAGAGCGTTTCCATGGTAAGGAAAAGGTCAACGGTTCGATTCCGTTAGGGGGCTCGGTGGACGGACCGGTTCGCCGGACCGGACTATCGGGGCGGTGTAGCTCAGCTGGTTAGAGCGCACGACTCATAATCGTGAGGTCGGGGGATCGAGTCCCCCCACCGCTACAAGACGTTAGAACCGTAAGACAAAGGACAGAGAAGTGGCCTCCAGTACTGACGTACGGCCCAAGATCACCTTGGCGTGCGAGGTGTGCAAGCACCGCAACTACATCACAAAGAAGAACCGTCGCAACGATCCCGACCGGCTCGAGATCAAGAAGTTCTGCCCGAACTGCGGCAAGCACCAGGCGCACAAGGAATCGCGCTAGGGCTAGGTTCACCTCCAACGTGGCGCTGTCAGAGCAGATCGTCGGGATGCACTACCGCTATCCCGACCACTACGTCGTCGGGCGAGAGAAGCTGCGCGAGTACGCCGTCGCGGTGAAGAACGACCATCCCGCGCACCATGACGAAGACGTCGCTGCGCAGCTCGGGCACTCCGCGATTCCGGCGCCGTTGACGTTCATCTCGGTGTTCGGCTACATGGCTCAGTTGGCATTCTTCGAAAACGCCAACATCGGCATCAGTGACATGAAAATCGTGCAGGTCGACCAGACGTTGAAGTTCCGTAAGCCGATTCATGCCGGCGACACGCTGTATTGCGACGTCTACGTGGACTCCGTCCGGCAGGCGCACGGCACCGACATCATCGTGACCAAGAACGTCGTCACCGACGACAAAGGCGAAGTCGTCCAGGAGTCGTATACGACCCTGGCGGGGCGAACCGGGGAAGAAGGAGAAGAGGGTTTCAGCGATGGCATTGCGTGAGTTCGATTCGGTGAAGGTGGGCGACCAACTCCCCGAAAAGACGATCCCCCTGACCCGAGGTGACCTGGTGAATTACGCCGGCGTGTCCGGCGATCTGAACCCCATCCACTGGGACGACGAGATCGCCAAGCAGGTCGGTCTGGACACCGCGATCGCGCACGGCATGCTCACCATGGGACTGGGCGGCGGATACGTCACCTCCTGGGTCGGCGACCCCGCGGCGGTCACCGAATACAACGTGCGTTTCACCGCGGTGGTGCCGGTTCCCAACGACGGCGTCGGCGCCGAAATCGTGTTCAATGGGAGAGTGAAATCCGTTGAGCCCGAAACGAAGTCGGTCACCATCGCGTTAACTGCCACCGCTGGCGGTAAGAAGATCTTCGGTCGCGCCGTCGCCACCGCGAAGCTGGCATGACCGATGGCTCTTAAGACAGACATCCGGGGGATGGTCTGGAAGTACCCCGACACGTTCGTGGTGGGCCGCGAGCAGGTCCGCCAGTACGCCAAGGCCGTGAAGTCGGCCGCACCCGCCACCGTCGACGAGGACGCGGCCGCTGAGCTCGGGCACGACGCCCTCATCGCGCCGCTGACTTTCGCGTCGATCTTCGCGGTGATGATCCAGAACCATTTCTTCCAGCACGTGGACGTCGGCCTGGAGACCATGCAGATCGTTCAGGTCGACCAGAAGTTCTTCTTTCACCGGCCGATCAAGGTTGGGGACGAGCTGACCGGAACCATGCACATCGAGTCGGTGGTCGAGAAGTTCGGCGCCGACATCGTCACGACCCGCAACGTCTGCGCAGAGTTGGACGGCACGGTCGTGATGGAGGCGTTCACCACCCTGATGGGTCATGAGGGCGACAACTCGATCTCGGTGAAGTGGGACCCGGAGACGGGGCAGGTCGTCCGCACAGCTGGCAGCGAGAACGGCCACGTAGCGGATTAGTACCTGGCATGGGTGGCGCGCTACACTCGCTACTCGGGGTTTCCCCAGTCCAGCGCGCTGTCCGTCGGTTTCAGATCGACCGAACGGGGAGCGCGCGGTTTGTGTGAGCCCCGGAAACCGGCGATATCGCAGCGCCAGCGGTGTCAAGGTAAAGGGGCGTAGCTCAACTGGCAGAGCAGCGGTCTCCAAAACCGCAGGTTGCAGGTTCAAGTCCTGTCGCCCCTGCTCAACTGAATACTCGACACGGCGTGGACACTGGAAGGTGTCCACACAACTAGACGACCAGAACAAGGAAGGCATGCGGTGAGCGACGAGCGTGATCGTGACGGCTCCGCAGGGTCCGACGACACCGGCGGTAGCGGCGCGGTCGTAACCCGGCCTACTCGGCCCAGTGGCAAGCGGTCGCGCCGCGTAGCCAGCGGCGAGAACGTCAGCAGCGCCGTCGACCTGGAGACCGGCACCGAGGCGTCGCCGACCAAGAACGGTTCGGGCGCGGCGAAGAAGACGGCCAAGAAGCGCGGCGACGGCTCCTCGAGCAACCCGTTCGTCTTCGTCTGGAACTACCTGCAGCAGGTCGTCGCCGAGCTGCGCAAGGTCATCTGGCCGAACCGCAAGCAGATGGTCAGCTACACCATCGTGGTGCTGGTCTTCCTGGCGTTCATGGTGGCGATGATCGGTGGAGTCGATCTGGGCGTGGGCAAGCTCGTGATGTTGGTGTTCAGCTGACGTGGGCCCACGCCCGAAGGGCAGGGGACGGATCCAGAGCTCGCGCGAAACAGAGAATTTCGAGAGGACTGACAAGTGACTAGCTTCGAGGGCGCGACGCCTTCGGCCGAGACCGACGAGGACGCCGTCGACGTCGCCACCACCGACCCTGCGACGGAGACGGTCGACGTCGTCAGCGACGAGACCGTCGAGGGCACCGACGCCCCCGATGACGCGCCCGCACCCGAGGCGGTCGTCGAGGACGAGGACGAGGACCCGGCCGTCGCGCTGAAGAAGGATCTGCGCCTGCGGCCCGGTGACTGGTACGTCATCCACAGCTACGCCGGCTACGAGAACAAGGTGAAGGCCAACCTCGAGACCCGCGTGCAGAACCTCGACGTCGGCGACTACATCTTCCAGGTCGAGGTGCCCACCGAAGAGGTCACCGAGATCAAGAACGGCCAGCGCAAGCAGGTCAACCGCAAGGTGTTGCCCGGCTACATCCTGGTCCGCATGGAACTCAACGACGAGTCGTGGGGTGCGGTGCGCAACACGCCCGGCGTGACCGGCTTCGTCGGGGCGACATCGCGGCCGTCGCCGCTGAGCCTCGACGACGTGGTGAAGTTCCTGCTGCCGCCGGCTGCGGCGAAGAAGCCGGCCAAGAGCACGGCTGGGGCGGCCGCGTCGACCGAGGCGTCGTTGGAGCGTCCGGAGATCCTTGTCGACTTCGAGGTCGGCGAGTCGGTCACCGTCATGGACGGCCCGTTCGCGACGCTGCCCGCATCGATCAGCGAGGTCAACGCCGAGCAGCAGAAGCTCAAGGTGCTGGTGTCGATCTTCGGTCGCGAAACACCTGTCGAACTGACCTTTACTCAGGTCGCCAAGATCTAAAGGCGATTTCGGTGCGCTAACGCTCGCTGAGCGATCGTATGCGCACCGAAGTCGTAGAGAAACGAGAGAGGAACCGAACACTCATGGCCCCGAAGAAGAAGGTCACTGGGCTGATCAAGCTGCAGATCCAGGCCGGAGCGGCCAACCCCGCCCCGCCAGTGGGTCCGGCGCTCGGCCAGCACGGCGTCAACATCATGGAGTTCTGCAAGGCGTACAACGCCGCGACGGAGAACCAGCGCGGCAACGTCATCCCCGTGGAGATCACCGTCTACGAGGACCGCAGCTTCACGTTCGCGCTGAAGACCCCGCCCGCCGCCAAGCTGCTGCTGAAGGCCGCAGGCGTGCAGAAGGGTTCCGGAACCCCGCACACCACCAAGGTCGCCAAGGTGACGTGGGATCAGGTGCGCGAGATCGCCGAGACCAAGAAGGAAGACCTGAACGCCAACGATATCGACGCGGCGTCCAAGATCATCGCCGGCACCGCCCGGTCGATGGGGATCACGGTCGAATAGTTCGGCCGGTCCCGTGGGAGAGCTGGCATCGGCTCGCTTAGGTGGACGCTCTTCGCGAGCGCTCATCGCACCACAACTCATCAACTAGGAGATACGAATGAGCAAGAACAGCAAGGCATATCGCGAAGCCGCGGAGAAGATCGACAAGGACAACCTGTACTCCCCGATCGAGGCTGTGCGCCTGGCCAAGGAGACGTCGTCGAAGAAGCAGGACGCGACCGTCGAGGTGGCGATTCGGCTGGGTGTCGACCCGCGTAAGGCCGACCAGATGGTGCGCGGCACCGTGAACCTGCCCAACGGCACCGGTAAGACGGCGCGCGTCGTGGTGTTCGCGGTGGGCGACAAGGCCGAGGCGGCGGTGGCCGCAGGCGCCGACGAGGTGGGCAGCGACGACCTGATCGAGAAGATTCAGGGCGGGTTCCTGGACTTCGACGCCGCGATCGCGACGCCGGATCAGATGGCCAAGGTCGGCAAGATCGCCCGTGTACTGGGCCCGCGTGGCCTGATGCCGAACCCCAAGACCGGCACCGTGACTCCCGATGTCGCCAAGGCGGTCTCGGATATCAAGGGCGGCAAGATCAACTTCCGTGTCGACAAGCAGGCCAACCTGCACTTCGTAATCGGCAAGGCATCGTTCGACGAGAAGAAGCTGGCCGAGAACTACGGCGCCGCGCTCGACGAGGTGCTGCGCGCCAAGCCGTCGTCGTCGAAGGGCCGCTACCTGAAGAAGGTTGTCGTGTCGACGACCACCGGTCCCGGCATCCCCGTGGACCCGGCGGTCACCCGCAACTTCACCGAAGCGTAGCCGCGCGACGGCGACGATCGGTTGATCCAGCAACAGGACGCCGGCGCCGCGTTTCGCGTCTGAATAGAACCCGCGTCCCAATCTCTACCAGGCCGGGGGCAACACTTCGCACGGACCAGCAGGGCTCGGCCGAATTTCACTGGGCAAATTTGCGATTCGGCCGATCCGCGCCCGTGCGTTATGTGATTGTTGTCGCATGCGTAAGGCCGGTCGGGTTGTCGTTCTATTCCTTCTGAGCTTGCTGAGCACCGCCGTCCTCGGCGCCATGACGGCCCTGATGGCGGCCGTCAGTCTGGCCGCGACGGCGCTGATCGTGCCGGGGACCGGGACGCCCAACGCGAACGAAGTCGGAAGATACCTAGAGAACTTCCGCGACTACTACATGCAGACACCATGTGAGCCCAACGGGTGCGCGGACGACCAGTTGTACGGCATCGACTACGACGCATCGTTCTGGCCGATACCTTTGCCGGGGTGGTGTGATCCCGGCCGCTGCGAGAAGTTCGACGTGTCGGTTGCGGGAGGCGTGGAGGGCCTCCGCACCACACTGGGGACCATTTCGACACTCGACCCCGACTTCGACGGCAGCGTCGTCATCGCCGGCTATTCGCAGGGCGGCCGCGTCGTCAGCATCGCGAAGACCAAAATCGCCGACGGCGAATGGAACGACGTGCTCGACGACATCGATTCCATCAAGTTTGTGTTCATCGGCAACCCGAACCGCCCGAACGGCGGCATCCTGTCGCGCTTCGGCATCCTCGGGACCATTCCGATCTTGGATGTGACGACCGGCCAGCCCACGCCGACGGACACCGTTTTCGAGACCGAAGACTGGGCGATCCGGTGGGAGGGCATCGCGGACTTCCCGCAGTATCTGTTGAATCCGCTCGCGGTGGTCAACTCGCTCCTCGGCTTCTACTACGACCACGGCACCTACTTGGCGATCAACGACGACAGCGACCCCGGTGAACTGCCCGCCGGATACTCCATTGCCGAATGGCGTGAGCTCACCACAAACCCTGAGCTCTATCCCCAGAATGTCCAGATCCAGAAGGTGCCCGGCAGCGACACGACCTACTACACCATTACGCCGAAAGTGTTGCCGGTCGTCCTTCCGCTGCACTCGATTCCGCTCATCGGCAAGCCGATCGCGGACCTCTTCGAGCCCGCCCTGCGCGTGATCATCGAGGAGACCGGCTACAACCGCAACATCCCCTACGGTCAAGCCACGCCGATTGGGCTGTTCCCGCTATTCAATCCGTTCACGCTCATCGTCAAGCTGATCCCGGCAATTTTCCAGGGCATCAACAACTTCCTCGCGAACTTCGGCTTGGCGACGGAGATCCCGCTGACCCCGCCGATACCGGTTCCTGAGGAGGGCGAGGAGCAAGACGAAAATCTCGAGCAGTTCTCGTTGCTCAGTAACTTCGACGATATTTCCGGGGCTGAATCGGGATTGTCGCTGGTGCGGGACAACGGAGGGGTCGAGCAGCAGCTCGACGGCGACGAAAAGACGGTTCCCCTCGGTCTCGACAACGAAGAAAAGGTCACGCTGCCCGAAATCGTCGAGACGCCCAAACCCGAAGACACGGCCGGACTCGAAGGGGCCGGGCTCCAGCAGGACCCCGCGGGCAATGTGGACGGACTGCTCGAAGAAGGCAACAACCCCGACCAGGGCGACCCCAACCAGGGCGATCCCAACCAGCTCGACCCCAACCAGCTCGACCCCAACGAGGGCACCCAAATAGTCGTCAAGGATCCGGAAGAGAACCAGGACCTGGATGACAACAGGGTCGACGCAAACGGTGGCAGCGTGTCGTTTAACTTCTCACCGAACAAGCCCGACGGCGCGCCGGCCGGGGGGGAGAACGCCGATCCGCTCGACCCCGTCGACCCCGAGGACGTCGACGGCGCGGAAGGCGCAGAGCCTGCGGAGGGCGCAGAGCCGGCCGCTGCCTGACTTAGTCGCGGGCTGATATATCCGCGGCGGCCGGCTGCCCGCCACATTCGCCGTAGCGCCTGCGCAGGAGCTGCCGGGCGGGGTCCGAACCGGCTCGGTCCAACGCCTGCAGATACCACTGCTGCGCCTCGACATGTCGACCCGCCCGACGCAGCAGGTCGGCGCGAATCGATGCGACGGTGTTCGAGCGGGCCAGCCTCGGATCGGCGGCGACGTCGTCCAGCGCCACCAGACCCGCATCGACCCCGTCGAGAAATCCGACCGCGACGGCGCGGTTCGCCTTCGCGACGGGAGAGTCGGTGATCGCGATAAGCCGGTCATACGCACGACAGATACCTGCCCAGTCCGTGTCCTCCCAGCTAGGTGCTGTCGCATGCAGCGCCGCGATCACCGCCTGCGGCAGGTAGTGCCCGGTCGACCCCGCAGCGCATCGAAGGCGATACAGGCCACGAGCGATCTTCTTCCGATCCCATTGGCTGCGGTCCTGCTCGTCCAGCGGGACCAGCGCGCCGCCGGCCTCAACACGGGTCTGTCGTCGGGAGTCGTGCAGGAGCATGAGCGCTGCCAGCGCGTGCCCGTCGCGCTCGCCGGGCATCAACGAACAGACCTCACCGGCCAGTCGGACCGCTTCATCGCACAGTTCGTCGCGGATCGCCGACGGTCCCGCCGTCGACCAGTAGCCCTCGGTGAACACCGAGTAGATGCAGGCCAGCACATGCGGTGTGCGCTGCGGCAGCAACTCGGGCGGCGGCACCCGCAGCGGGATATTGGCATGCCGAATCTTGTTCTTGGCCCTGGTAATTCGCTGTCCGACGGCTGCCTCGGACTGTAGCAGCGCGCGGGCTACCTCGCTGACCGTGAGCCCGGAGATCAATCGCAGCGTCAGGGCCAACTGCGACTGCGAATCGAGTGCCGGATGCGCGCAAGTGAACATCATCCTCAGCTCGTCGTCGCGAATCCGGTGCGGCACGCCCGAGCGGTCGGCGCGGGCGGTTATGTCGTCGATCACCGCAGCGAGTTCCTTTCCGGGCCTCGCGGATTCACGGCGCAGCCGATCCAGCGCGCGGTTGCGCGCGGCTGTGACGATCCATCCGCCGGGGTTGTCGGGCACGCCGTCGCGGGGCCAGGAGCGTAGCGCGTCGGCGAATGCCTCCTGAACGGCGTCTTCTGCGACGGTGAGGTCACCCGACCAGCGCGCCAGTGCCGCCACCGCCGAACCCCACTCGCGTCGAAAGACGCCGTCCAGGCTGGTCATCGGCTACTACAGGCCAGAGACACCCATGAGCTGACGTAGCTCGACGGTGGTCGCCGGAATCATCACCGCAGTATAGATGGCCACGTCTCGGTCGGCGACGTTGAGGATGTGGTAGCCGTTGGCTACCTCGGCGCCCTCGATGTACGGTCCGTCGGTCAGCACGACCTCACCGTCACGCACGCGCACCGTCGTCGCCGTCGATGGCAGGTGCAGCGGCGCACCGCCGTTGGCGCGATCGCCCACCTGTGCGGCGAACTTCCCGTGTTGTGCGGCGATTTCGTTCCATTCGGGGGTACCCGGCGCGAGAACGGAGTCGGCGGGCTCGAGCAGCAGCGCGATCCAGTTGTTGTCGAGCGGTTTGGTGGGCGGCATGTACTCCACCATCGGCCACACCTCGACGGCGCCGTTCTGGCAGGCGGGTATGGCCGCTGCGATGGTCAACGCCTCGTCGAGATTCTCAGCTTCGAAGACGTAATAGCCGCCGGCCACCTCGGCCGCCTCGGCGAACGGTCCGTCGGTGATCACCGGCGCGTCGGCGCCGCCCGTGATCCGGGCACCCGTGGCTGACGGGACTAGGGCGTCGCCGGCGCGGATCGCGGAGCCGAAATTGGCGTGGAAGGTCTCATAGGCCGACATGATCTCGGCTTGGGTGGCGGCGTCGGGCTCGTCGGTGGACTCGGGTCCCAGCAGTAGGGCGAAGTAGTACATGGCGTCACCTTCCGGTTGCGAGCAAAACCCTGTGTCTTACTCTCTACCAAGACGACGAACCATGCCGCGGGGATCCGACAACCCGCGGCGAGGACTACTCGGCAGCCCGCAGGACTACGCGGCTGCGGCGCCCGGCTTCAGGTAGGTGACCAGGCTGACATCGATCGACTCGTCGATGAAGTAGTACTGCGCGCCCAATAGATACCGCATATAGCGGTGGTAGTTCTCCTCGTCAGTGGCGGCGATCGCCGCTTCCTTGTCGCGCTCCAGGCGGTCGGCCCAGATGCCGAGGGTCTTGATGTAGTGGTTGCGCAGCGACTTCGGTTCGGGCACCACGAAGCCGGCCTTCTCGCCGTGCTCGACCATCATCTGCGTGGTCGGCAGGCGGCCCCCCGGGAAGATCTCGGTGATGATGAACTTGACGAACCGGGCCAACTCGAACGTCAGCTTCTTACCGCGTTCGGCCAGGTCATACGGGTGATAGCCGACACTGCTCTGAATGGTCATCCGGCCGTCGTCCGGCAGGATGTCAAAGCAGGTCTTGAAGAAATCGTCATAGCGCTCGAAGCCGAAGTGCTCGAACGCCTCGATGGACACGATGCGGTCGACGGGGGAGTGGAACTGCTCCCAGCCCTCCAGGCGCACGTCGAACGTGCGCTCGCTGTCCACCTTGGCCAGCAGCTGGTCGCAGTAGGCCTTCTGGTTCTTCGACAAGGTCAGGCCGATGACGTTGACGTCGTACTTCTCCATCGCCCGCTGCAGGGTCAGGCCCCAGCCGCAGCCGACCTCGAGCAGGGTCATGCCGGGCTTGAGGTCCAATGCGTCGAGGTGCTGGTCGACATTGGCGATCTGGGCCTCGGACAGCGTCACGTTGGGGCTGGTGAAGAACGCGCAGCTGTACTTGCGCGTCGGGTCCTGGAACACGCCGAAGAAGTCGTCCGACAGGTCGTAGTGATGCTGGATGTCCTCGAAGTGAGGAGTCATATCCTTGGTGCCGGTGGAGTTGTCAGACATGATTCGCTAGTTGGCCTTCCTGGTGACGTCTACGGATTCGTCACTTGTGATCTGGTCGTCCACCCTAGCGTTTGGCGCGGGTCAGGCCCTAATTCGACGCCCGTTTGGCGAGCGTGAATTGATTGACGTCGATATAGCCCATCCGAAAGCCCCTGGCGCAGCCCGTTAGATAGTGCATATAGCGGTCGTAGACCTCCTCAGACTGCACAGCGATCGCGTCGTCCCGGTGCTCCTCGAGCGCGGCGGACCAGGTGTCCAGCGTGCGTGCGTAGTGCAGCTGCAGCGATTGGCGGCGGGTCAGCGTGAATCCGGCCGGGGTCGCGTGCTCGGAGACCTTCTCGATCGACGGCAGCCGTCCGCCGGGGAAGATCTCGGTGAGAATGAATTTAACGAACCGCGCCACCTCGAACGTCAGCGGAATCTTGCGATCCGCCATCTGCGGCAGCGTCAGCGCGGTGATGGTGTGCAGCAGCATCACACCGTCGTCGGGCAGCGCCCGATAGGCCATCGCGAAGAAGTCGTCGTAGCGGTCGAACCCGAAGTGTTCGAACGCTCCGATGCTCACAATGCGGTCGACGGGCTCGTCGAACTGCTCCCAGCCCTGCAGCAACACCCGCTTTTCGCGTGGACTGTCCGAGTTCGCGAAAACCTTTTCCACATGGGCCTTTTGGTTCTCGCTCAAGGTCAGCCCGACGACGTTGACGTCGTAGCGCTCGAGTGCACGCACCATGGTCGAGCCCCAACCGCAACCGACGTCGAGCAACGTCATGCCGGGTTGCAGACCCAACTTGCCCAGTGCGAGGTCGATCTTGGCGAGCTGGGCTTCTTCCAGCGTCATGTCGTCGCGCTCGAAATAGGCGCAGCTGTAGGTCTGGCTGGGATCCAGCCACAGGCGGAAAAACTCGTCGGACAGGTCGTAATGCGCCTGTACGTCGTCGAAATGCGGTTCTAACTTGCGGGCAACAGCCATCGGTTTCGGTGCCTTTCTGGGGCGTATCAGCAGCCCTATCGTCATCGCCGTTGACGCACGCAAAGCCCTGAAGCACTCGGCTTCGAATCTAGACCTGATCGTTCTCGGCCACGAATTGCGAGTGAAAGATCACACCGCTGACACCGCTGGAAACCGCTACGCTGCCGAAAAATTCGTCTTCAGTTCACCGACGATGTCGTCCCACAGTTCGCGCGGCAATTCGTGTCCCATGCCGTCGAAAAGCACCAGCCGCGCACCCTTGATCGCGCGGGCCACCGCACGTCCGCCGAATGGGCGCATCAGCTTGTCGGCCTTGCCGTGGAGGACGACGGTCGGCGCGGTGATCTGGCGGTTGTAGTGCAGCAGGCTGCCGCTGCCCATGATCGCCGCGAAATGGCGACCGATGCCCGCCGGGTAGTAGGCGCGGTCATATCCCTCGATCGCCTCGGCGCGGACACGCTCGTGAGGCGCGGGATAGCCGGGACTGCCGATGATCTTGCTGACGCGGATCGCGTTCTCGATGATCGCCTCGCGGGTCGTGTCCTTGGGCCGCTGCAGAATGGCCAGCAATTGTTTGGGGCCGGGCGGCGGCAGCACCGGCTGGTTGTTACTCGAGAAGATGACGGCCAGCGTCTTCGTGCGCACCTTGTGCCGGGCGGCGAAAACCTGCGCGATCATGCCGCCCATCGATGCGCCGACGACATGGGCCGCGTCGATCCTCAGGTGGTCGAGCAGGGCGGCGGCGTCATCAGCGACGTCCTCGAGCGTGTACGCCGCCGGGCTCTTGAGTCCGAGGAAGGACCGCACCATTCGTGGTGCGAGCGCCGCGCCGGAGTGCTGCCCCGTCACCTTGGACGACAGCCCGACATCGCGGTTGTCGTAGCGGATGACGCGCAAACCCTGATTGACGAGCATCTCGCAGAACTCCTTGCGCCACAACAACAATTGCGCACCGAGGCCCATGATGAGCAGCACCGCCGGGTCGTTCGGGTCGCCCATGTCCTCGTAGTAGATGTCGAGCTCGCCGGACTTGGCCGTGCCGGTGCGTGTCTGCACTTACGCCTCGACTTCTTCCGTGTGCTCCCTACTTACTTCGACCATGAAGTTGGCGAAGTACCCCGTCAACTGCGGGTCGGTCATCATCTGCCACTTGGGTGCGAGCAGCTTCATGTAGCGCTCCACGTAGAGGAACTGCTTGCCGATCAGCACCAGTTCGCGCGGCAGCTTCACGTCGTACGCGTCGGCCAGCGTCGAAAGTTGTTTCCCGATCTCGGCATAACTCATATCGCCCAGCGACGACATGGTCAGCGGCGTCGCGAACTTCTCCAAATCCTTGGCGGCCTGGGCCTCGGGCTTCATGGTCCCGACCGCACCCATCAGGACGACGATCTTGCCCGCCGCGGCGTGGTCCTTCTTCACCAGCAGCGCGTACACAAGCTCTCTGAGGAGCCACCGCGTGCGAGGGTCGATGCGGCCCATGATGCCGAAGTCGAGAAACACGATCTTGCCGTCGGGGTCGACGAACAAGTTGCCCGCGTGCAGGTCGCCGTGGAACAGGCCGTGCCGCAGCCCGCCCTCGAAGACGCTGAACAGCAACGCCTTCACGAGTTCGGTGCCGTCGAAACCGGCCTTGCGAATGGCCGCGGCGTCGTCGATACGGACACCGGTGACGCGCTCCATGGTGAGCACCCGCGCGCTCGTCAGATCCCAATAGACCTGCGGCACGCGAATGTTCTTGCCCAGCGGCGAAGCGTGCATGTGCGACACCCACGCGTCCATCGACTGCGCCTCGAGCCGGAAATCCAGCTCCTCGGCGAGATTGTCGGCGAAGTCGGCGACGACGTCCTGAGCCGACAGTCGCTGCCCGAGCTTGGCGAACTCCACAAGACGCGCGCCACGTTTGAGGATCTGCAGGTCGGCGGCGACGCGGCGACGGATGCCGGGTCGCTGGATCTTGACGACGACTTCTTCGCCGCTGTGCAACGTCGCGTAGTGCACCTGGGCGATCGATGCCGACGCGAACGGTTTCTCGTCGAACTTCGCGAACAGGTTGGTCGGCTCGTCGCCGAGCTCCTGCTGGAATAGCTTGTGCACTTCGTCTTCGTCGGCAGGCGGAACCGCGTCGAGCAGGCTGCGGAACTCACGGCTCATTTGCTCGCCGAATGCGCCCGGGCTCGAGGCGATGATCTGGCCGAACTTGACGTAGGTGGGGCCGAGGTCGGCGAACGTCTGTGGAATCTGGTGGATGATCTTCTGCTGCAGCGAGCCCTTGCCGGTGAGCGTGCTGAGGACTCGTGCGCCTGTGCGGGTGATCTGCCAGCCGGTCGCGCCGACGCGGGCTGCCTCGATCGGCAGCGGTACGCGGTCCAGCTTCGCCACCTCGCGGGGTTTCGAGGTACTCATAGGGGCCAGTGTCTCAAAATCGGCGATGAGCCGCGAAAATGTGTGGATCGGGTCACAGTCGGCGCGTTAATTGAAACTGAGCTCGACCTCTTTGCGGGAGAGCACCGGATCGTCGCCGAGCGTGTATTCCGGCAGCGTGTGCTTGATTGTCGTCCCGGATTTGACCCTGGCCTGGGCCTGCCGGAATTCCGGAGCCGGGCCGGCCGCGACGTGCAGGCCGTTGATGATGCTCCACACGACGGCGCGCCTGGCCGTGCGTTCGACGATGTTGGGATCGCGATGCTGGATCAGCTGCTTGGCCCACCTCGGCATGGTGTCGCGGATGGCCCAATCGATCGCACTGTGCGGCATGGGGAGATTGGACCCGGTGGACATCGCCATGCCGTGGGTGACCGCTAGCCGGGGCAGATACGACTTCAGGCACTCCAGGGTGTCGGCTTTGGTGGTGGGCAGGTCCGTGCCGCCGAGGGCATGTCCGACGCGGACGAACTCGCCGTAGTAGTCGTCGATCTTCTTACCGCGCAGTGGGTTCGGATGATACAGCTCGTGTGCGGTGGCCAGGCCCCAGACGACCGTCGCATAGTTCCAGCGCAGCCATTCGGGATCGTCGGCGTCGTAGGTGGCACCGTCGGGACGGGTGCCCTTGATGGTGTGGTGCATCGAGCGCACCGACTTGGCGAGTCGCTCGGCGGTCTCGCTGGAGCCGTACGCCGTCCCGATGAAGAACGCCACGGAATGACCGAGTCGCACCGAGGCGCCCTTGGGATCGATCTCGGGGACGGCCGTTCCGCTCTCGTCGCGTTTGACCAGCCGCGAATGGTGCATGCCCATCCAATAGATCGACGGGTCCAGTCGCTCGAGGTAAGCCGCGCACTGCAGGCCGAAGATGAGCGCGTGCATGTGTGAATGCACGTGCCAGACGGCGCTGCCGGGTCCGAACCAGCCGGGATCGGCGACGGGTGCGGCGAACTCCATGCCGCGGAAGAAGTGCTTGCGCACGCCCTCGTCGAAGCGCTGGTTGACGAACTGCCCGACCATCTGGTGCGGCAGGTACACGGCGGCTCCCTCCGGAGGTTCTGGTCACAGCTGTAGCCAGAATACTATTTGGACACGGATGTGACCAGAGTTGACCGGCTCGGCCTACCCTGAGTTGATGTCCAGTCCGACCCGATGGGCCGGCGTGCCGCTGACCGACCGGCGCGCCGAACGCCGAGCGCAGCTGATCGACGCGGCGTTCCGCCTGTTCGGCGACGGGGGTGAGGCCGCGATCGCCGTGCGTTCGGTGTGTCGCGAGTGCGGGCTGAACACGCGCTATTTCTACGAGAGTTTCGCGGACACCGACGATCTGCTCGGTGCGGTCTACGACCAGGTCAGTGCGCAGCTCGGGGCGGTGGTCGAGGCGGCGATCGCAGGGTCGGGCGATTCGCTTCGGGACCGGACACGGGCCGGGATCGCCGCGGTGCTCGGGTTCAGCTCGGCCGATCCGCGGCGCGGACGGATTCTGTTCACCGACGCGCGCGCCAATCCGGTGCTCGCCGCGCGGCGGACGGCGACCCAGGATCTGCTTCGCGAGGGCGTGCTGACCGAGGGTTGGCGGTTGAATCCGGGCTCGGATCCCGTTGCGGCGCAAGTGGGTGCGGCGTTGTACACCGGCGCGATGGCCGAGCTTGCTCAGCAGTGGCTTGCCGGGAACCTGGGGGACGATCTCGACTCGGTGGTCGAGTACGCGGTGCAGACGGTCCTGCGCTGAGCGTCGAACGTATGTTCTAATGAGGCCATGTCCCTAGATACTCTGGCACCCGAAGCGCAGTCCACCGATTTCGACACGCCGGCTCCTGTCGCCGAAGAGGCCGTCGCTGAAAAGGCCGCCGTCGAAGAACCCGTCGAGGAGAAGCCGAAGAAGGCCCCGGCCAAGAAGCCGGGTGCGAAGAAGCCGAAGACGCTGGAGCTGACGTTGACGGTCACCGGTACTGCCGATGGTGAATGGCGGGCCGAGTTGAAGCAGGGGACCACCTATCGAGCGCGGAATCTCGCGGTCGCGGCCGCAGCCGTCTCGCGCGCTGCGAAGGAATTACACGAGGATCTCTCGGTCCCGATCGACGAACTGATCGAGGAGGCACGCACCCAGCAAGCCGCCAAGGTCGCCGCCCTCGAAGCCGAACTGGAAGCCGCCCGCAAGGCCCTCGCCGAGCTGGAGTGAGGTCTCTCTGGGGGAATATGTCGTGGTGCCAGGCTCTGAGCGACAGAGTCGCTGACGTTGGTAGTGACGGTAGTAGTTGAGCGACAAAGTCGCTGTGAGGTTGGCACACAGGCATATTGGGTCGAGAGGGAGCGCGGCCGGGACGGCTGGTGGGCCGGACGGCATGGGGGTCCGGTGGGCCTGGAGGCTTAGGGGGCCGGCCTGCTCGGCTTTCGCGCTGAACCTGCGGTGAGGTCTCTGTGGGGGAGTATGTATGTCGTGGTGCCAAGCTCTGAGCGACAAAGTCGCTGATGTTGGTGGTGGCGGTAGTAGTTGAGCGACAAAGTCGCTGTGAGGTTGGCACGAAGGCATATTGGGCCGGGAGGCCGGCAAGTATCCCCAATGGCGAGTCGATCCACAGACGACCCCTGCGTGCCTGCGACAACGTCGCAGATGTCCGAATCGACTGTCATCGTCGTCTCGTGGACGCCCAGTATTCGCGACGCCGAAAAGTGCTGCAAGGCATCGAGCTTCGCTACATGCTCACGGTGAATCTCGACATACACGGTCCAGCGTCGATCTTCGAGATGATTGAGCTTCTCCAGTACCAGGGCTTCGCGATCCCTGGGCGGGCATCGAAATCAGTGTCAGATGCCCTGCGATGGGAAATGCGCCGCGGCCGGGTTCGTCGGCTCCGGCGCGGCGTCTACGGCCCCGGGCTGATGCCGCGCTCCACTGAGCACCACATCCACAAACGAGCTGCCGCGCTCCGTGACGAAGCCGATCGAAGCATGGGTCGTGACGACGACGCCTTCTGGGCCGCCACGCCCGACTATTCCTGAGGCGCCCCGGCCGCGAAGTTCTCCGTCAACGCCTCGGCGACCGGACGCCAGACCGGTTCTGGCAGATCGTGTCCCATGCCGTCGACGACAACATAGCGAGCACCGTCGATGATGCGCGCCAGGTTGCGCCCGTTGCGCGGCCGAACCATCGGATCCTCCGAGCCGTGGATCACCACCGTCGGCGCCACGATGCTGCGCGTGTATCGAATCAAGCTCCCCGTGCCCAGGATCGCGTCGAACTGTCGCAACATGCCCTGCGGGTAATCGCTGCGCGCCCGCAGATCCTCTACCCGGCGCCGCAGCTGTTCAACGGGCGGAAGGAAATTCGGCCCGTTGATGATCGAAATGTTGCGTACCTCCGACGCCAGCCTGTCCTCCCACGGCGCGTCCTTGCCCGGTCCGCCGAACGCCAGCTTGATCACCCGCCACCGCGGCAGTGCCGAAAACGCCTTGCCCGAACTCGACATGACGATGCCCAGCGAGCCCACCCGGTCGGGGTGATTGCCCGCGAGCACTTGCGCGATCATTCCGCCCATCGACGCGCCGACCACGTGAGCGCGCTCGATCTGCAGAAAGTCCAGTAGCGCCTTGGCGTCATCGGCCATGTCGACCAACGTGTACGGGACCGCACTACCCCGGCCCACCGCATAGCGGGCCACACGCCGATACACCGATCCCTCGGCGCGGTGGCCGGTCATCTTGGTGGACAGCCCGATGTCGCGGTGGTCGTACCGGATGACCCGATAGCCGCGCCTGACCAACTGCTCGCAAAAGCCGTCCGGCCACATCAGCAGCTGCGCGCCCACGCCCATGATCAGCAGAACAGGCGGAGCTTCAGGGTTGCCGGAGTCGCCGAGTTCCTCGTAATAGAGCTCGACTTCCCCGCAGACCGCCGTCCCACTGCGCGTGTGCATTCCTCGAGACTAGGTCGCGGCGTCCTGACGCGGCCTCCATCGCTTGATGAAGTCGGTCTCCGGCCATTCCTCGTTGGCAGCCATCAGCTCGTACATCGTTGCATTGTCGATGCTTTCGCGAATGATGTCGGCGTGCCCAGCGTGGCGTGCCAGCTCCTCGATGAGATGCATGGCCACCCAGCGCACCGACCAGTTGTCGATGTCGTGCGGAAACCACGGCACCTCATGCGGGACGGGAACCAGTGCTCCGAGGTCTGCTTCGGCGAAGACGCGTAGCGTCTCGGCATTCTGCTTGCCCAGCTCGCTGAGTAAATCGGCAAGTGTTTCGTCGTCGCGCATCACGTACTGGTCGGCATACTCCGCCATGACCTCGTCCATCGGGCGATCGTCGCGCGGTGGCATTTCCGGCGCCGCGGACGCTCGTTCCGCCCAACCCTTCTGGACGTTGGCGGCGTGCTTGATCAGTCCGCCGATCGACAGCGCGCTGACAGACGGCGTCGATCGCGCCTGCTCATCGGTCAAGCCGTAGGCCGCCGAAAAGAACGCGTCCTGGTTGAACCGCAGGAACTCGATCAAAGTCTGTCGCTCGTCGGCGGCGGGTGGGGGCATTCCTGGCATCGCTACTTTCCGTTCTTGTTGGTGTGGACGTAAAGATCTCGGATACAAGCAATTTCGGCGCCGTGGTGGATGACCTCGCGGTTGATGTGCAGAATAAGCGTGGCCATCGGATAGTCGGCGTACGGCCCCTCCGCGGGACCGCACGGCCGCCACAGGTCATCCTCGGACAGCCCGCGCACGCCCTCGGTCCAAACTCGATACTGCTCGTCGAGCTGACCAAGAGCCGTTGCGGCGTCAGTGGCGTACGACCAGGTCTCGTAGCTCGCCTCAGGCGCGCCGAAATGGCTGTGGTTGCGCACGGCGAAGACGCCGATGATCACGTGCGCGAGCCGCCACGCGATCGTCGTGAACGGCGCCGGCTCCGGTGCGGGATATACGAAGTCGACCCCGCCATCCGGGTGCACGGTCCAGCAGTCCGGCACCGGCTGCCAGAAGTACTCGTCATCGGTCAGCCCTTCCAACCGCGGACGCAGAGCTTGCGTCCAGTGGAAGTCGAGCTGGAACGCCAACTCCGTGGTCATGTTCGTCGTCATGTTCATACGACTACCCTGAATCGCATATAGGACAGATTCGGTCCTATGACTACGACAGAGTCGACGACATGGCGGAGACGACCAGCAGGGTGCTGCAGCTCCTTGGGTTGCTGCAGTCGCGGCGGGTGTGGACCGGCGAAGAGCTCGCCGGGCGGCTCGGCGTGACGACCCGCAGCGTCCGCCGCGACGTCGACCGACTGCGTGACCTGGGCTATCCGGTGCACGCCAGCAAGGGCCACGGCGGGGGCTATCAACTGGGCGCGGGCGCCGCATTGCCTCCGTTGCTGCTCGATCCCGACGAGGCCGTCGCGATGGCCGTATGCCTCCGGCTCGCGGCGGGCGGCACGGTCGCCGGCGTCGGCGAGTCCGCCCTGCGGGCGCTGAGCAAGCTCGATCAGGTGATGCCGTCGCGGCTGCGGTCCCAGGTTGCCGCGGTGCACGACGCCACCGTCACGCTGACCTCGCCATCCTCCACCGAAGCCGTCGAACCCGACGTCTTGATGACGCTGGCGCGCGCGTCCCGCGACCGGGAGCACGTGACCTGTGGCTACGTCGACATTCGCGGCAATGCGACCCAACGACGGTTGGAGCCGTACCAACTGGTGACGACCGGCAAGCGCTGGTACCTGCTGGCCTACGACCGCGACAAGCAGGACTGGCGCAGCCTGCGACTGGACCGCATGGCCGACGTCCGCGCGCTCGGCAGCACGTTCCGCGCCCGCGACGCACCGGATGCCGCGGCATACGTTCAGAAGTCGATCAGCAGCTCGCCGTACCGCTACGTGGCGCGGGTTCGCTTCCACGCACCAGAAGAAGCCCTGGCGCAACACTTCTCACCGGCATCGGTGAGCATCGAAGCCGACGGTCCCGACGCCTGCATCGTCACCACGGGAGCCGACGACCCCGAACGGATGATCTTCTACTTTGCCACCGTCGGCCCAGACTTCGAAGTGCTCGAACCGCCGGAGGTGGTGCGCGCGGTCGACGTCGTCGCGCAACGACTGCTCCGCGCCGGACGGCAGTAGTTCCATATTGGTATTGCGCTGGGCAGAGAGTCCCAATTCGATGGTAATTTGGTGCCATGCGCGTGACAGTGGACCGAGTGGGGCGGGTGGTGATCCCGAAGGCTCTGCGCGTTGCGCTGGGAATCACACCGGATACCGAGCTCGAACTCATTCCAGATGGGTCCGGGCTCAGGATCGAACCCGTCGGCCGGCAACAGCGCGCGATCGACAACCGTGACGGGCTGCCGATACTCGGCACCGTCGAGGGTGCTGTCCTGACCGATGACGACGTCCGTCGTCTTCGCGATGACGCCCAGCGGTGACCTCTGGGCGTGCGACACCAGCGTCGCCGTCGCCGCACTGGATCCGTCCCACGAAGCGCATCCGGTCTGTCGGCGCGCCCTTGTCGAGCTGCGTCCTGCACTTGCCGGGCATGCCGTGTTCGAGACCTATTCGGTGCTGACCCGGTTACCGATACCGCTGCGCCTCAGTGCCGGTCAGGCGGCGTCGGTTTTGGCCGCCGCGTTCCCGGACGACTGCTGGCTCGACGTCGAGGGAACACGCGATCTTCGAGGGCGACTGGCGCGGCTCGATATCGTCGGGGGGTCGGTCTACGACGCCTTGGTGGGCCACGCCGCCGTCACGAATCACCGTGCCCTGCTCACTCGTGACCGTAGGGCTGAGCGCACGTACCGCTCACTCGGCGTGGAGTACCGGTTCCTGGACTGAGGCGCGCGCCTGATCCGAAGCCTCGGCCGGCTTGACTCTCTCCCCACGGGAGACCCCATCGTCGAGGCATGACAATCGACAAGCAACAGATGCCGACGTCGCGGGACGAGTTGCCTGCACCCAAGACATGGTTCATCACCGGCGGCACCCCGGGCGGGTTCGGCATGGCCTTCGCCGAAGCTGCGCTCGAGATCGGCGACCAAGTCGTGCTCACCGCACGTCGACCCGACGAATTGCGTTCGTGGACAGAGGCTTACGGGGAACGCGCATTCGTCGTACCCCTCGACGTGACCGATGCCGAGCAGGTTCAGGAGGCAGTACGGGCGGCCGAGGCGCACTTCGGTGGCATCGACGTGCTGGTCAACAACGCAGGCCGCGGCTGGTACGGATCGATCGAAGGTATGGACGAGGCCGCCGTGCGGGCGATGTTCGACCTGAACTTCTTCGGCATGCTCTCGGTCATCCGGGCGGTTCTGCCGGGTATGCGCGCCCGCGGCAGCGGGTGGATCGTCAACATGTCGTCGGTGGCGGGTCTGCTTGGGGCGGTCGGGTTCGGCTACTACAGCGCCACCAAGTTCGCCGTCGAAGCTGTCACCGAAGTGCTTCGGGAAGAGGTTGCGCCGCAGGGCATCCGCGTGCTGGCCGTCGAGCCGGGGGCGTTTCGCACCCGGGCCTATGCCGGCTTCGCCGACGAACCGATCACCGAGACCATCACCGAGTACCGGTCCATGTTGGAGCAGGTGCGCCAAGGGTTCATCGACCAGAACGGCGCGCAGCCGGGGGATCCGATGCGGGGCGCACGTGCGGTGATCGCCGCGATGGCCCAGGAACATCCGCCCCGGCGGTTGGTGCTCGGCAGCGACGCGTTCGACGTCGTGGACGCCTCCCTGGAGCAGAATCTGGCCGACATCCGGTCGAGCGAAACACTCTCGCGCGGAGCCGATTTTCCCGATGCCTAGTTGGCACTCGGGGTGAGCCGGAACACCGGCCAGCCGATCTCGGTACGCCACTGTGCCGAGTCGGCGGTGTCGCGTGGCCCCACCGTGTAGACCTCGTGAATGGGGCCGTCCACCGCCAGCGCGTGCGTGACCACCCAGGTCCCGAGGCGACCGTAGGTGACATTGATGTCGTCGTGTGGACCGGGATGAACCGTGACAGCGAGTTCGGCGGCGGGCAGCTCGACGACCCCGATCCGGCCGGATGGGCGGGGTGCTCGAACCGGCCGGTAGACGGTCATCTCTCCGGCGCCGTCGGTGAACAATTCGTTGGCGTAATGCCCGCCGGGCGGTCCCGTCCGCTCCGCGGATGAAAACCCCGCATCCAACTCGGCCATCGCGGAGTCGTACCACTCCAACGAATCATCCAGTTGCACATGATCTTTGATGGCGACGACGGTGCGCGCCAGCGCAGATTTCAGCTCGACGTCGAACTCGTCGGCGTCGGGGCGCAGCAACCGGCGCAGCGACACCACGGCCGCCTGGGTGCGGTCCAGCTCGGCTTCGAGACGGCGCAGATGACCCGCGATCACCTCGGCGCGCTGCTGCGGATCGCCCGCGGAGAGGATGGACTCGACCTCGGCCAGGGGTACGTCGAGCTGCCGCAGCTGGTAGATCACCTGCGCGGTCGGGATCTGCTCGGGTGTGTAATACCGGTAGCCCGTCGACGGGTCGACGGTGTCCGGCTCCAGGAGTCCGGCCGCGTGGTAGCGCCGCAACGTCCGCACGCTCAAGCGCGTCAACGTGGCGAAGTCCCCGATGGTCAACCCTGAGCGCATGTGAGTGAACTTAGCCTCGGCCACCGTCACAACGTGAGCTCGAGGCGGTCGGCCAGGAACAGGAAGGCCGTCGCGAAGTCGTTGTCCTTTGTCGCGATTCGCAAATGGTCCCAGTCGAGCTGTTCGCGGACCGCGCGAACGCCAGGTATCAGTGCCGCGAAATCGCAGTTGTGCTCGTTGAGTGCGTTGAGCTTCTCGGTCAGGACGTTGGTCGGCGCGAGCACCCGCATCCGGACCGCCAACACGTCGTGCTCCTCTGCGTCCTCGATCGCCTGCGGCTCGACCGGCACACCGTTGAGACGGTGCAGCACGTCGATGACGAAATCGTCGCCGACGCACGCCTTGAACAGCCAGTCCTCAGGCGTTCGCTCGATGTTGAAACCAGCGTCCTTCAGCGTTGCGGCCGCCTTCTCGGTGTCCAGCTCGGCGACGACGAAGTCCACGTCGTGCACAGGTTCGGGACCGCCGAACACCCACAGCGCGTAGCTGCCGGCCAGCGCGAAGTCCGGACCCTGGGCGCGCAGGGCCGATGCGGCACGTTTCAGTGCGTCGCGCAGGTCGTCATTTCGTGCGGGCACGTTTCTCCTGATCGGCAGGGGGCCATTTCGGGTATGGAGTACCCATGCGGATGGCCACCTTCAACATCCTGCACGGACGCAGCGTTCACGACGGGCTGGTGCACCGCGACCGGCTCGTCGACGCGATCCGGGAAATCGATCCCGACATCCTCGCCTTGCAGGAGGTCGACCTCGACCAGCCCCGTTCCGGAATGTCCGATCTGACGGCCGTCGCCGCCATGGCCATGGAGGCGACGAGCCATCGCTTCGTCGCCGCGATCGCGGGTACGCCCGGCGCAACGTGGATGGCCGCGACGGGCCGCGAGCAGCCCGGCACCGCCGCCTACGGCATCGCCCTGCTGTCGCGCTATCCCGCCGACGCCTGGCAGGTGGTTCGGTTGCCGCGGATCCCGATGAAGTTCCCGATGTACCTGCGGGGACCCAATCGTGTGCGGGTGGTCAAAGAGGAGCCCAGGGCGGCGGTCCTCGCCCGGTTGGACACCCCCGTCGGCCCGCTCACCGTCGCCAACACCCACCTGTCGTTCGTGCCCGGCTGGAATCGGCGGCAGCTGCGCCTACTCATGCGCGACCTGCACGGCTTCCCGGGCCCGCACGTGCTGATGGGCGATCTGAACATGGTGCCGGCCAAAGTCGGGCGGCTGAGCAAGCTGCGTGCGCTCGGCGAAGCGCCGACGTTCCCGGCCGACGCGCCCGAGACACAACTCGACCACATCCTGACCGACGACGACGGGCTGTGCGTGGAGCGCTGCGTTGCGCCAAGGCTGTCGATATCGGATCACCGTGCGCTCGTCATCGACATATCGAGGCGCTGACGCCGTAGGGTTTTGGGGTGCACGTGATCTCCGCGGAGTCGACGGAGCTTTTCACCGGGCCGTCGCATGCGCCGCAGCAACTGGTGCGGGTCGCCTACACCGATGGCGGCGGGAACGTACGCATCGAAGGCGACGGCCTGACCGGGCGCACGCAGGCGGGTCCCGGCGACGGCATCAGTGAGGTGCCCGTCGTGGTGACCAATCCGACTGTCGGCGAGCAGCGCGACGCGCGGGTGATCGCAGGGGACAGCATCACCGGGTTCGTGTTCACCGTCGCCGAACCCGGCTGGACGATGCACATGATCAGCCACTTCCACTACGACCCGGTGTGGTGGAACACCCAGGCGGCTTATACCAGCGTGTGGACCGAAGACCCGCCCGGGCGCTGCCGGCAGACCAACGGCTTCGACCTCGTACGCGCCCATCTCGAGATGGCACGCCGTGAACCCGAATACAAGTTCGTGCTCGCCGAGGTCGACTACCTCAAGCCGTTCTGGGACACCCACCCCGAGGAGCGTGCCGACCTGCGCAGGTTCATCGCCGACGGCCGGGTCGAGATCATGGGCGGCACCTACAACGAACCCAACACCAATCTGACCAGTCCCGAAACCACCATCCGGAACTTCGTGCACGGCATCGGTTTTCAGCGCGACATACTCGGCGCCGACCCGGCGACCGCGTGGCAGCTCGACGCCTTCGGACACGACCCCCAGTTTCCGGGCATGGCCGCCGACGCCGGGCTGACCTCGAGTTCCTGGGCGCGTGGGCCGCACCACCAGTGGGGCCCGATGGCCGGCGGCGGCGACCCCGAGCGCATGCAGTTCAACAGCGAGTTCGAGTGGATCGCTCCGTCGGGGCGCGGACTGCTCACCCATTACATGCCCGCGCACTACGCCGCGGGGTGGTGGATGGATTCGGCGGCGACGCTCGAGGAGGCTGAGGCCGCAACGTACGAACTCTTCACGGGTCTGAAGAAGGTGGCGCTCACGCGCAACGTGCTGCTGCCCGTCGGCACCGACTACACGCCGCCGAACAAATGGGTCACCGAGATCCACCGGGACTGGAATGCGCGCTACACGTGGCCGAAGTTCGTGTGCGCGTTGCCCAACGAGTTCTTCGCCGCGGTGCGCGACGAGCTCACGGAGCGCGGGGTCGACGCCTCACCGCAGACGCGCGACATGAACCCGATCTACACCGGTTGCCACGTCTCCTACATCGACACCAAACAGGCCAACCGGGCGACTGAGGACGCGGTGCTCGACGCCGAGAAGTTCGCGGTGTTCGCCGGTCTGCTCGGCGGTGCGACGTACCCCGACGCAACCCTGGCCAAGGCGTGGGTGCAGCTCGTCTACGGCGCACACCACGATGCGATCACCGGCTCGGAATCCGATCAGGTCTATCTCGACCTGCTGACGGGGTGGCGCGACGCGTACGAACTCGGTACGACGATCCGCGACAACGCGCTGGCACTGCTGTCGCGTGCCGTCGACGGAAGCGTGGTCGTCTGGAACGCGTTGGCGCACAAACGCAGTGACATCGTGACGGCCCGGTTCGACGGGCCCGTCGGCCCCGGTGTGCAGGTGTTCGACTCCGACGGCGCCGAGCTGCCCGTCCACGTCGAACATGGGGGACAGGTGGTCCGCTGGCTCGCGCGCGACGTGCCGTCGCTGGGGTGGCAGTCCTACCAATTGACGCCGGGCTCGGGCTCCGACGACTGGAAGCCGTTGGACGGGAACGAGATCAGCAACGGCCACTATCGCCTTCGCGTCGACCCCGAACGTGGCGGTGGGGTGGACTCGCTGATCGAGACCGCTTCCGAACGCGAGTTGATCGCCGACGGGAAGGTCGGCAACGAACTCGCGGTCTACGACGAATACCCCGCGCATCCGGAGGCCGGCGAAGGCCCATGGCATCTGCTGCCGAAGGGGCCCGTCGTCTGCTCGTCGGCGGGCCGAGCCGAGATCCAGGCCTACCGCGGCCCTCTCGGTGAGCGGCTGGTCGTGACGGGCCGCATCGGGGTTCTGTTGCGCTACAAGCAGACTCTGACGTTGTGGCGTGATGTCGCGCGGGTCGAGTGCAGCACGACCGTCGACGAGTTCACCGGCGAAGACCGCCTGCTGCGGCTGCGCTGGCCGTGTCCGGTGCCGGGCGCGCTACCGGTCAGCGAGGTCGGAGATGCGGTGATCGGGCGCGGGTTCGGCCTGCTGCACGACAGGGGCGAGGAATCGGCCGTCGACGCCGCTGTACATCCGTGGACTCTGGACAACCCGGCGTACGGCTGGTTCGGCCTGTCGTCTGCCGTGCGGATCCGGGTCGGTGACGGTGTGCGCGCGATATCGGTGGCCGAGGTCGTGTCCCCGACGGAGTCGGCGTCGGCACCGCTGGCGCGCCCGCTGATGGTCGCGCTCGCACGTGCGGGCGTCACCGCGACGTGCAGCGGCGCCGACCGCCCGCGCTACGGCGACCTCGGCGTGGACTCCAACCTGCCGGATGCCCGCATCGCGCTCGGCGGCCCTGACGAGAACGCCTTCACCGCAGCGGTTTTAGCCGATGCGGACGCCGTCTACCGCGAAGAGCTGGAGCGCCAGTTGCAGGCGAGCGGCCGGGCCAGAGTCTGGGTGCCCGCCAACGCGCCGCTTGCCGACCATTGGGTGCCTGGCGCGGATCTCCGTCCGGTGCGGGCGCTGCCGGTGCTCGTCGTCGCCGGATCGGAACTCGAGGTTGCCGTGGAGTCGGTGGTCGAGGACCTCGCCGACTTCGAGATCGCCGTCGACCAGAACGCGCCCACCGGTCTGCAACCGTTCGAGGCGCGTACCGTCGCGGTGCTCAACCGCGGAATACCGGGATTCGCCGTCGATTCGGACGGCACGCTGCACACGTCGCTGATGCGCTCGTGCTCCGGTTGGCCGTCGGGAACCTGGATCGACCCGCCGCGGCGCACCGCACCCGACGGCTCCAACTTCCAGCTCCAGCACTGGACTCACACGTTCGAATACGCGGTGGTCTCCGGCGACGGTGACTGGCGCGACGCCGCGATCCCGGCCCGCAGTGCGGAGTTCTCCCGTCCACCGCTGGCGGTCACCGAGAACACCAGCACCGCAGGCGGTTTGCCGCCGTGGGGCTCGCTGCTGGAGATCGAGCCCGCGGGCGTCGTGCAGCTCGGCGCACTGAAGGCGGCAGGCAACCCGGTGGCGGCGGGCAGCGGCAGGCAGGTCCATCCCACCGACGGTGTCGCGGTACGTCTGGTCGAAACCTCCGGTACGGCAACCCAGGTGGAAGTGCGTTCGGGCCTGCGCCGCGTCTCGGCGGCCGCCCGTGTCGACCTTCTCGAACAGCCCAGGGTCCAGCAGCTGTCTTCGGAGGGACTCGCCCTGCACGGATTCGAGATCGCCACCATCCTGACCCGGCTGAACCTGTCGAAGGTTCTGGACGCCGACCACACGGTCCTGGGGCCCGACGTCGAGGCTGCGCAACCGCTGTACGCCCGGTACTGGCTGCACAACCGTGGGCCCGCGCCGCTCGGCGGCCTGCCCGCCGTCGCACACCTGCATCCGCAGCATATTGCCGTCGATCCGAATTCCGATGGGCAGCTGCGACTTACGATCGCCAGCGACTGCAGCGACACGGTGCTGCACGGCCACGTGCGGTTGCGATGCCCGGACGGCTGGACGACCGATCCACACGAGCTGCCGTTCATGCTGCCGCCGGGTGAGCACCTCGCGACCGATGTGGTCGTGAGCGCGCCGCCGGCCGTGCCACCGGGCCTGTATCCGATCAGGGCGGAACTCGCACTGACCGGCAACCACGTATCGATGCCGCCGTCGTGGCGCCAGATGGTCGAGGACGTGTGCGTCGTTTCGGTGGCCGCACCGACCGAGGACCGACTGCTGCGGATCGTGGCCGACCCGCAGCCCGTCGACATCAAGGCCGGCGAACGCGCCACGCTGACCGTCGGCGTCGCCACCGACGCGTATGCAGACCTCGCCGTCGAAGCACACCTGATCAGTCCGTGGGGCACGTGGGAGTGGATCGGACCCGGCGCGACGGGCGTCGAAGTGGCGGCCCGAGGCACGGTCGAACTCAACTTCGACGTGGCGCCACCGGTGTGGGTGGAACCCGGCGAATGGTGGGCGCTGATCCGGGTCGCGGCCGCCGGTCAGTTGCTGTACACGCCCGCAGTGAAGGTGACGGTCCGATGACCGCCGCGATCGTCGGTGGGGTGCCCGTGCCGGTGCACGACGTGGACGCACGCGAAGCGCGGCTGCGTTCGTCACGGTCGGCGTCGTCGCTGCCGCGGCCCGGCACCAGCGAGGGACGGCAGCTAAGACGTTGGCTGACACAGCTTCTCGTGACCGAACGCGTGGTGGCTGCCGAGGCCGGTGCTCGCGGGCTCGGCGCCGACGGTGCGCCGACCGAGGACGATCTGCTGCCGGACATGACCGCGCGACTCGAGATGGGCAGCGTGGCGGCGGCTGTCCTCGGCGACCCGTTGGCGCGGGCGCTGTTCGTGAGCGTCACCGAATCCGTCGACGTGACCCACGAGGCCGTGGCGGCGTATGAAGCGCGGAACCCGTCCCGTTTCCCCGACACCGCACACGTCGCCGAACACCTGCGCGCGGCGGCTCGGCGTCGCGCGTTCCGGCTGTGGCTGGATGCCCGCTGCGCCGAACTCGTCGAGTTGGCGCCCGGCTACGAACATCCCGGCGATCCCCGCCAGCCCGACAACACCCACCGGCACTGATGGCCCATCCGACACTCGCTATCGACATCGGCGGAACGAAGATCGCCGCCGGTCTGGTCGACGACGACGGCGCTTTGGTCCACCATGCGAAGCGTCCGACGCCCGACGGCGATGCCGAGGCGATCTGGGCAGTGGTGGAATCGCTTGTCGCCGAGGCACTGTCGACGGCCGGCGGCGCGGTGGGTGGCGTCGGCATCGCATCCGCGGGCCCGATCGATGTGCCCGCCGGCACGGTCAGCCCGATCAACATCACCGAGTGGCAACACTTTCCGGTCGTCGACCGGGTGGCCGCGATGGTCGACGCACCCGTGCGGCTGGGTGGCGACGGGCTGTGCATGGCGATGGGGGAACGCTGGCGCGGCGCGGGCCGCGACGCCGAGTTCCTGCTCGGCATGGTGGTGTCCACCGGGGTCGGCGGCGGGTTGGTACTCGACGGCGCGCCCTACGACGGTCGCACCGGCAACGCGGGACACGTCGGGCATGTGGTCGTCGACCCCGAAGGTCGACCGTGCACGTGCGGCGGTCGCGGGTGCGTCGAGACGATCGCCGGCGGCCCACGGATGGCGCAGTGGGCCAGGGAGCAGGGGTGGAATGCGCCCCCCGACGCCGACGCCAAGGAACTGGCCGACGCCGCGGCCGCGGGGGATGCCGTCGCCCTGCGCGCGTTCACCCGGGGTGCGACGGCCGTCGCCGCGATGATCGCGTCCGTCGGGGCGGTCTGCGACCTCGACCTCGTCGTCATCGGCGGCGGCGTCGCCAAAGCCGGCGCACTGCTGTTCGATCCCGTGCGCGCGGCGCTCGACACCTACGCGGGGCTGGACTTCATCCGCGATCTGCACGTGGTGCCCGCCGAACTGGGTGGCGACGCCGGGCTGGTCGGCGCCGCGGCACTGGTGATTTCGGCGCGCTGACGCACCGCTGCGGTCGGTTTGCGCGCCAGATTCGCGAGACGTTTTGGCTGATCGGCGGGTCGTCGGCTATTCTTGGCGGCGTTCTACCGAAGACCGTTGGTCACCGAGAGATCGGTTGAAGGTCCGGCTTTGTCCGGCGGCCCACGCAGGAGGACGAGGCTAGTGCAGTTTCTTGTGCGCCCCGACCTGTCTGCGTCGGGGCGTTCGTCATTTCCGGACGTGATCCCTCCTCGGCTGCCGCGGTCCCCATCTACGAGGAGGCATGCATGGCCAAGGCTGAAAAGGCCACCGCGGTTGCCGACATCGCTGAGCAGTTCAAGGACTCGACGGCGACGCTCGTCACCGAGTACCGCGGGCTGACGGTTGCCAACCTCAAAGACCTGCGCCGTTCGCTCGGTGAATCCGCCACCTACACAGTCGCCAAGAACACGCTGGTCAAGCGTGCCGCGGCGGAGGCGGGCATCGAGGGCCTCGACGAGCTTTTCGTCGGACCCACCGCGATCGCGTTCGTCAAGGGTGAAGCCGTCGACGCCGCCAAGGCGATCAAGAAGTTCGCCAAGGACAACAAGGCGCTCGTGATCAAGGGCGGCTACATGGACGGCCGCGCCCTGAGCGTTTCCGAGGTCGAAAGAATCGCCGACCTGGAATCGCGCGAGGTTCTGCTGGCCAAGCTGGCCGGCGCGATGAAGGCGAATCTGTCCAAGGCCGCTGGCCTGTTCACCGCACAGCAGTCGCAGGCAGCCCGGTTGTTCGCGGCGCTGCAGGAGAAGAAGGCCGCCGAGGCACCCGCCGAGGCGCCATCCGAAAGCCCGGCAGCGTCCGACGACGCCGCCGAATAACCCACCACCAATCCAGTACCTAGGTAAGTAAGAAAGGGACCATCATGGCCAAGCTGTCCACCGACGACCTGCTCGACGCGTTCAAGGAACTGACGCTGCTCGAGCTCTCTGAGTTCGTCAAGAAGTTCGAGGAGACCTTCGACGTCACCGCCGCCGCTCCGGTCGCCGTCGCGGCCGCCGGCCCCGCCGCCGGTGGTGCACCGGCCGAGGCCGCCGAGGAGCAGTCGGAGTTCGACGTCATCCTCGAGGGTGCCGGCGACAAGAAGATCGGCGTCATCAAGGTCGTCCGCGAGATCGTCTCCGGCCTGGGCCTCAAGGAGGCCAAGGACCTCGTCGACAGCGCTCCCAAGCCGCTGCTCGAGAAGGTCGCCAAGGAGGCCGCCGAGGAAGCCAAGACCAAGCTCGAGGCTGCCGGCGCGACGGTCACCGTCAAGTAGTTCAACCGTACGAGCCGCCCGGGATCAGCACGATCCCGGGCGGTTTGTCGTATCTGAAGTCGCGGGATAGCTGTCGGAGCCCCGCCGTACCACTGCCACAAGCGTCAATTGCGCTTATCGTAAATTCGTGATTGTCGCCGTGCGACGTGTCGTCCTCACCGTCGCGGTACCTATGTTGTCCCTGACCGCGTGCAGTTTCTCCTTTTCCGCAGGCGGTCCCGATTACGACAAGCTGGAAAAGTCCATCTCCGACGAGCTCAAAGGCACCTATTCGGAGATCACTCCGGATGCTCCGAAAGTGACATGCCCGCGAGACCAGCCGGAGCCCGAGAAGGGCGACACCTTCATCTGCACCGCCGACGTCGAAGGGGAACCGGTCCGGGTCGAGGTCAAGGTGGCCGACGACGACGGAAACGTCAACTTCACCACGCTGGACGTGGTCTACGACATGGCCCGCACAGAGCGGATGTTGGGCGGCGAGATCGAATCGGAGGTGGGATTCCCGGTCACGGTGCAATGCGGTAGCGGTGTGAAGATCGTCCCAATCGGCGACAGCTTCACCTGCACAGCCGTCGACAGGAATTCCGTCGAGAAAACCGTCGAGGTGACAGCCGTCGAAATCGGTAAGGACAACTGGCGGATCATCGACTAGGCGGGCGGTGACTCGCTCTGTGCCTGCGTCACAGCCGACGACAGCATCCGGGTTGACGTATACAGCGATTTTCCGCACAGGGCGGTATCGGACGTGACACATCGCCGGTGCTCGGCAGCGGCGTACGCTACAGTGACTCAAGCCACAGGCGGGAGCCCTGTGGCCTGCGACATTGGCGGAAGGATCCCCGCGTGGGCATTGGAATACAGGTCGAGGGGCTTACCAAGTCCTTCGGGCCCCAGCGAATCTGGGAAGACGTCACGCTGGAGGTTCCGGCGGGTGAGGTCAGCGTTCTGCTGGGCCCGTCCGGTACCGGCAAGTCGGTGTTCCTGAAGTCGCTGATCGGGCTGCTGCGCCCTGAGCGCGGCAAGATCATCGTCGACGGCACCAACATCATCGAGTGCACGGCCAAGGAGCTCTACGAGATCCGCACCCTGTTCGGTGTGATGTTCCAGGACGGTGCGCTGTTCGGCTCGATGAGCCTGTACGACAACACCGCTTTCCCCTTGCGTGAGCACACCAAGAAGAAGGAAAGCGAAATCCGCAACATCGTCATGGAGAAGCTCGACCTCGTCGGTCTGGGCGGTGACGAGAACAAGTTCCCCGGTGAGATCTCCGGCGGTATGCGCAAGCGTGCCGGCCTGGCCCGCTCGCTGGTGCTGGATCCACAGATCATCCTGTGCGACGAGCCGGACTCCGGTCTGGATCCCGTTCGTACCGCGTACCTGTCCCAGCTGCTCATCGACATCAACGCGCAGATCGACTGCACGATCCTGATCGTGACGCACAACATCAACATCGCGCGCACGGTGCCCGACAACATGGGCATGTTGTTCCGTAAGAAGCTGGTGATGTTCGGTCCGCGTGAGGTGTTGCTGACTTCCGACGAGCCGGTGGTGCGGCAGTTCCTCAACGGCCGTCGTATCGGCCCGATCGGTATGTCGGAGGAGAAGGACGAGTCGACGATGGCCGAGGAGCAGGCCATGTTCGACGCCGGCCACCACGACGGTGGTGTCGAGGAGATCGAGGGTGTGCCGCCGCAGATTCAGGCGACCCCGGGTATGCCGGAGCGTCAGGCCGTGGCCCGTCGCCAGGCCCGCGTTCGCGAAATCCTGCACACGCTGCCGCCGGCCGCGCAGGAGGCGATCCGCGACGACCTCGAAGGCACTCACAAGTACCAGGCGCATGAGTTCGCGACTCAGGAAGCCTCGCCGCGGGGTCGCCATGATGACGACGCTCCGACGGGCGTCATCCCGACCGTCGACAGCCCGACGGTCGAGACCAGGACCGTCGAGAGGTAGGCCCTCGTGAACGTCGGAAGATGAGCACCGAGCACAAGCCTGGCGTTCAGAAAACCACGTTCTGCCGGATCTGCGAGCCGCTGTGCGGCATGATCGCGACCGTCGAGGATGGCCGCCTCACCGCGTTGCGTCCCGACAAGGACCATCCGCTTTCGGCGGGTTTCGCGTGCCAGAAGGGTGTCGCGTTCACCGAGATCGTCAACGATCGCGACCGGGTCACCGAACCGCTGCGTCGCACGCGTAGCGGTGGATGGGAACCCGTCAGCTGGGACGAGGCGATGTCCGACATCGCCGCCCGGCTGATCGACATCCATCGCAGGCACGGATCCGGTGCCATCGGCTGGTACTTCGGCAACCCGGGCGCATTCAGTTACAGCCACACGCTGAGCCTGACCAGCCTCATGCTCGGCTTCGGACCGAAGATGCACGTGTTCACCGCCGGCAGCCAGGACGTCAACAACCGGTTCGTCGCCAGTCAACTGTTGTACGGCTCGCCGCTGGCGCTGCCGGTGCCCGACGTCCTCCGCACCGATCTTCTCGTCGTGATCGGCGCCAATCCCGTTGTGTCCCACGGCAGTGTGCTCACCGTGCCGCGGATCAAGGACCGCATGCATGACATCGTCAAGCGCGGCGGTCGCGTCCTCGTCGTCGACCCACGCAAGACCGAAACCGCCGCACAGTTCGAATGGTTGGGCATCATTCCCGACGGCGACGCGTACCTGCTGCTCTCGCTGCTGCAGGTGATGTTCGGTGAGAACCTCGTCGACCGGACCCGGCTCACCCGCCAAGCCGACGGCGGAGTTTGGCTCGAACAGCTCGCCCGCCCGTTCACCCCGGAGGCCACCGCGCCGCGCACCGGCATCGACCCGGACACCGTGCGGACGCTAGCCCGCGACCTGGTCCGCACCGAACGTGCTGCGGTGTACGGACGCGTCGGCACAAGTATCGGCGAAAACGGCACGCTCACAACATATTTGCTCGATGCGGTCAACTTGGTGGCGGGCAATCTCGACGTCGCGGGCGGTAGCATGTTCGGCCGCATCGGGCTGCCCGGCGAGCGCTGGCTGGGCATGGCGGGCGGTGCGCTGTTGCGCACGGTCTACTCCCGCAGGCGCTCGCGCATCGGCGGATTCCCCTCGGTGCTCGGATCCGAGCCCGCCGGGGTGATGGCCAAGGAGATCACCACGCCGGGACGCGGTCAGGTGAAGGCGTTGATCGTCAGCGCGGGCAACCCGGTGCTATCGGTCCCCAACGGCGACGAGTTGGAAGCGGCGCTGAAGTCCTTGGACCTGATGGTCGGCATCGATCTGTACGTCAACGAGACGCTTGCGCACTGCGACTACGTGCTGCCCGCCGCGTCGATGTACGAGCGCGACGACTTTCCGCTGCCGTTCCAGACGTTGCAGCCGACACCGTTCCGTCAGGCCACCGAGCCCGTGATCGCCCCGATCGGACAGGCGCGCCCGGAGTGGGAGATCATCGACGATCTCTCCTCGCGGCTGGGACGCCGAACGCCCGGGTTCGCGGTGCTGGCCGGCGCTCGAAAGATGTTGTCGCTGTTCGGTGTTCGACTGAGTCCGCGCGCGGTGGTCGACGCCGTCATCCGGCTGGGGGAGGCCGGCGACCGGTTCGGGCTGCGACGCGGTGGATTGTCGTTCGCCCGGCTGACCGCAGAACATCCCCACGGCGTCGTGCTGGCGCCGAACCTGCGCGAGGGCGTGCTCGGGGACACCGTCGCGTACCGCGGCAGGCGGGTCAGGCTGCGGCACGACGAGATCGCCGCCGAGGCCGCCAAGCTCGCGCGTCGCGCAGCCCCCGAGGCTTATCCGATGCGGCTGATCGGAATGCGTGAGGCCCGCTCCGAGAACTCGTGGCTGCACAACGCGCCGCTGCTGATGCGCGGCGACCGCATCCAGCATGCCCGCATTCACGTCGACGACGCGGCGGCAGCCGACATCGCCGACGGCGACGTCGTGCGCATCGCGTCGCAGCACGGCGAGATCGAGGTGCCCGTCATCGTCACCAAGGACATCGTCGCCGGGGTCGTGGCGGTGCCGCACGGATGGGGGCACAAGGGCACCGCCGGTTGGCGGCTGGCCAACCGCGCCGGCGGGGCGAACGTCAACGCACTGATGTCCAGCAACCCCGAGGACATCGAGGCGCTGGCCGGAATGGCGCGCCTGACCGGCGTGCCGATCCGCGTCGAGCGAGCCTCCTCGTAGCGCACTGCCAGCAGCGGAGCAAACTCCTATATATTGACGGGATCGTGGAAACGACCGTGCACGCTGACAATGCGCGCTATCTTTCACGCGATCAGCGAACAGGAGAAGTCATGGTCGACCGGTTCTGGGTGTGGTTGGGCACGGGTGTCGTCACCGCAGGTATTTCAGCGGCGTTGCTGGTCGGGGCGGGTGTCGCGACGGCAACGGATGGCGACTCGGCAGACGGCGGCGGCACGAAAACTTCAGAATCGGCGGATCCCGACGGAACCAAGAACGACCAGGGCGCGGGAGTCGCCCCGGGGAGCACTCTGAAGGACGACGGGGACAAGACAGGCGACGATCCCGCAGGCCATCAGCCCAAGGTCGGCGCCGTCGAGATCGGCGGCGACCGCAAGGACGACGACCTCAAGGACGACGACCGCAAGGACGACGACCTCAAGGACGACGAAGTCAAGGACGACGACCTCAAGGACGACGACCTCAAGGACGACGACCTCAAGGACGACGAAGTCAAGGACGAGGACGTCAAGGACGAGACGATCGGCGACGAGCTGATCGACGAGAACATCGCCGCAGACGGAGACGCCGGCGCAATCGTCGACACCGTCGAGCAGCCTGATCTCGGCAACGCCGCGCGTTCGAACGACGGCCAAGACGAATCACAATCGCCGAGCCTGGACCAGACGTTGGTCGACGATCTTGATGGTTCGTTGAACTCCGAACTCGACAATGTCGAGAGAAACGCCTTGTTCGGCACCAACTCCCAGTCGGGTGAGGAACACGCACTTGTCCCGTTGACAACCGAATTCGAAGAACTGACCAAGCAGACGGAGACGCCCGAGTTCGCTCCGGTGGCGTTCTCGGCCCCTGCCGCCGCGGAGATCAACTCCCTCGCCACCGCAAGACCGTTGAACATCGTGCTGGACGTGATCGGCACGATCGTCTTCGGTCTGTACGGGTTCGTCACTCGGTTGATCGGCGGCCCGCCGGTTCTTCCGCCCAACAGCACCGTGACGGTGTACAGCTCGAGGCTGCGGATCGACTGCGGATGCGCACCCGGGGAGGGCGAGGAAGTCCCCGCCGACTGGTACGTCCCGGAGAACCCCGATCCGGACCGAATCATCTACCTGCAGCACGGGTTCCTGGCGGCCGGTCCGTGGTACAGCTACACCGCCGCGACGCTGGCGGAACAGACGAACAGCATCGTCGTCGCACCGTCGATCACGTCGAACTTCCTGGCGTACGACCAGTGTTGGCTCGGTGGGGCGCCGATGCACCAGGCGATGGCCGGCCTGTTCGATCCCAACAACACAGCGCTTGCCGACAGCCTCGGCGCCACCCCTTATGAAGGGGAGCTCAAGTGGGAGCAGGTGGTGTTGATGGGCCACTCAGCCGGCGGCGGCGCCGTCTCGGGCATCGCCCGCTACATGACCGATAACGGAGACGCTGATCGGCTGGCGGGCGTGGTGCTGCTCGACGGCGTCGGTATGGGCGGCAAAATGGCCGAAGACCTCTCGATGGTTCCCGACGGCATTCCGGTCTACCAACTCGCCGCGCCCAAGTACATGTGGAACATGTTCGGTAGCGGCACTGATGCGCTGATCGAGGCGCGACCCGACGCCCCCTTCTACGGTGTGACGCTGGCCGGCGGCTCCCACGTCGACACGATGCGCGGCGGCAACTTCCTGATCCAGTTCGCGCAGCAACTGGTGTCTGGCTTCTCGAAGCCGCAGAACGTCTCGGCGGCCGAGATTTTGATGGTCGGGTGGGTGAACGACATGTTCGACGGCGATCAGGCCGACGGCATCTACCTCGACAGCGGCGAGACCTTCACTCTCGACACGCCAGCAGGCCAGGCCACCCTCGTCGACCTGCCGAACTCGCTGCGCAGGCCGTATCTGCTCAACTTCCTGGAACCGTTCATGGCGGGCAGCACAGGCCTCTTCACTCTCCAGCCGGGCTGTCTGCGCGAGCCGACCGGAACGGCTGCCAGCTGCGCGGGATCCGTGGCAGCCTGACGTTGATGTTGATGCGCCGCAAACCGAGTCTCATCGCAAAACTCCACACCAAACACCGCGTTATCTCTTGACGGAAACGCTCCGAGGGGTCAATCTGTTGGGCAGAATGTGTGTGAGGGTTCAGGACGCCAGCCAGCGCCCAGTGACTTTTGCATGCCGATGTTGAGGAATACGCCGTCCTGCGGTACTGTTGGACGTTGCGCTGGCTGCATCCTGCCCTCCTAAACCTGGCTCTTGACGCCTCCTAGCCTGAGTCCGCTCAGTGACCTAGTCGTGTGTCGTGCGTCCGGGGGCTTTGGGCTTGAGAAAGCCAGCCGAACCGACGCAGATATCGCGATAACGAAGGAAGCGGCGCTCAAGCCCCTTTGAGGCCCTCCCGGACGGTCGCATGAGGTGCTGGAAGGATGCATCTTGGCAGGGTCCCGCCAATCCAAGTCAGCAGTAGAAACCAACTCCGTACCAGGAGCACCAAACAGAATTTCCTTTGCAAAGCTCCGTGAACCGCTCGAGGTTCCGGGGCTACTTGACGTACAGACCGATTCCTTCGAGTGGCTGATCGGCTCGGAGCGTTGGAAGGAAAACGCCAAGCTCCGCGGCGACGCCGTCGATCCGGTCGGTGGCCTCGAAGAGGTGCTGACCGAACTCTCGCCGATCGAGGACTTCTCGGGCTCCATGTCGCTGTCCTTCTCGGATCCGCGCTTCGACGAAGTCAAGGCGCCGGTCGACGAGTGCAAAGACAAGGACATGACGTACGCGGCGCCGCTGTTCGTCACGGCCGAGTTCATCAACAACAACACCGGTGAGATCAAGAGCCAGACGGTCTTCATGGGTGACTT